>NZ_JAGTUT010000001.1:3383351-4060021 GCF_025685605.1 Granulicella arctica | reverse complement strand
GCAGGATGACGTTGATCGCGGTGTACACGCTGAGCACGATGCCGAAGGAGATGATGAACGTCCACGAGCCCCCAAAGCGGGCGACTGCGTCGGCGATGTGCTCGCCGAAGGTGGATTCCTCATCGATGAGGTCGTTGGCGTTGCGCTGTGCGCGGAGGCGGACGATCTGCTGCATGGCATGTTGCTGGCGACCGAGCGCGGTGAGGAGGTCCATGCCGGCCATCGGCTTGCGCTCAAGCAGGATGGTGATATCGTTGCGGTCGACCTCGATGCAACGGGTCTCCTCGATGGCAATGGCGTTGGTGTGGTGAGGGGTCTCGTCGAGCATGGAGGCAAAGCCGAAGAAATCGGCGTGGCCGGGCTCGTCGAGCAGGACCTCCTGCTGGTCCTCATCGACGGTGGTGATGCGGACGATGCCGGACATCATGATGTAAGCATTCTTGCCACTATCACCGACTTTATAGATGCGCTGCCTCGGGGCAAACAGGCGTAGCTCTACCTGCGCGGCGAGGATGGCCATCTCGTCATCATCAAGCAAGGCAAATAGGGGGACGTGGCGCAGTTCTTCGGGATCACATGCCATGGGATGTACCTCGTTCGTGGTGGAAGTCCGACGACCTATTCTAAGGGGAGTTTGAGGACGGCAGGTTAATGCGGTATCTCAATGAGCACCTGTAAAGGCCGAACACCGATCAGTGCGGATGACACCGATTAGGTACCGTGCCTTGTCGTTGATCGGTGCCAGGTACTTCCCTACTCTTCGCGCAGGACTTCCAGCGGCTTCTGGCCGAGGATGCGGTGGCCGGCTACCCAGCCTGTGGCGACGGTGAGGAGGGCTGTGCCGAGCAGGGTGGCGAGGGCCCAGGTCCACTCGAAGCGGTAGGCCACGGTGAGTTTGTTGAGGAGGGCGGCGGCGATGATGTTCGCGAAGAGGATGCCGACGAAGCCGGCGACGAGGCCGAGGACTGCGAATTCTATGGAGAAGATCGTCGCGATACGGGCGCGGGTGGCGCCAAGCGTCTTGAGGACGACGACCTCGCGGATGCGACGGTAGCGTGTTCCGGCGATGCTGCTGGCGAGGATGACGACGCCTGCGAAGATGCTGAACGCTGCGAGGAACTGGATCACGTAGGTGATCTGGATGACGACGGATCGGACGGTTTCGAGCACCTGTGCGACGTTGATGACGGTGACGCTTGGATAAGCCTTGTAGAGAGCGCGCTGGACTTCGCCTACGTGCTCGGGGTCGACATGGATGCCGCCGTACCAGACGGTCGGCAATCCCGCGAGGGCGGCACGGGGCAGGATGAACTCCGCACGGGAGTAGGCGTGCTGGCCGTCGGACTTGATGAGTGCGCCCACCTTCGCGGTGAACTGACGGTCGCCTGCGGCGAAGGTGATGGTCGAGCCGAGAGGAGCGCGGAGCCGCTCGGACTGGCGAACACCGATGGCGACCTGGGGCGATTGTTCGTTGGCCGCCCACCATTGCCCCTCGATGATGGTGGTGCCGGGCGGCATGGTGTCGGACCATGTGAGACTGATCGACTGGAGCATGCGCTTGGGGAAGTTCTTCAGCTTGAGGTCGGCTGCGGGAACGCCGTTCACGGCAAGGATGCGCGAGGTGACGACGGGCAGCATCTCCATATCGGGCCGGACGAGCGGCTGTGCCTGGAGGAACTTGCGGACGCCGTCGATCTCTTCGTTGGTGATATCGACCATGAAGACGTTGGGCAGGTTGGGCGCGGAGGAGACATGAAGCTCGCTGACGACGGCCTGCTGGACGAGGTAGACGGTCATGATCTGCATGACGCCCATGCCGAGGGCGGCGAGCAGGGCTGCTGAGGGATTGCCGGGGCGATAGAGGTTCGCCAGTCCATGCCGAAGCGAGGAGGGCAGGTGCAGGCGGGTGCGGCTGAGGAACTGGCGCAGCGTCCAGAGCACGACGCTTGAGGCCGCGAGCAGGACGGCGAGCACGACGACGAGGCCGATTGAGAAGACTCTGCCGACCACGATCGAGTCGGACAGGGTGGTGGCGATCAGTGCCAGCCCAGCGAGGATGAGAACGGCTGCGCCGATCTGGGCGAGGTTCTTCTGGATCTTGCGGAGGAAGCCGCGAACGAGCGGGTCGTTATTCTCTTCTACGGCGCGGCGCAGGATGAGGATGGGGCGGACGCCACGCACGTCGAGCAGCGGCGGCAGGGTGAAGAGCAGCGTGGTGAGGATGCCTGCGGCGAGGCCGGTCAGGACGGCGCTGAGCTGTACGTGGAGCTGCGTATCGACGGCGATCAGCTTTGCCAGCAGCACGGGCAGGACAAGTTGTACGGCGACACCGAGGCCGACGCCGACGAGCCCGCCCAAGACTCCGAGTAAGAGGGTTTGGAGCAGGTAGATCTTGATGATCTGCCCGGAGCTTGCGCCGAGCGACTTCATGATCGCGATGGTGTCCAGCCGCTGCTGCAGGTGGGCGCGCATGGCCATGGCGACGCCGACGGCTCCGAGCACAAGGGCTACGAGGCTCATGAGGGAGAGCAGGCTGGTGGCGCGGTCAAGCCCCTGCGTGAGGGCGGGATTGGTCTCGCGATAGTCGGAGACCTGGGACTCGGGCAGGAGGGCTTCGAGCTTTGTCTTCAGGGTGGCAACGCCACGCTCGGAGATGGGGCTGCCGTTGCGGGGGGCTGGGACTTTGAAGAGATAGCGCTGCCCGGCGTGGCTGCCGGGAGCGAGGAGGCCTGTGGCGTCGAGGCCTTCGCGGGTCATCAGGACGCGCGGTCCGGCGGCGAAGTTGCTGGAGAGCCGGTCGGGTTCGTTGGTGACGACGGAGGCGATGCGGAAGAGCTTGCCGCCGATCTTGATGGAGTCGCCGATGTGGAGGTGGAGGCGGATCAGCAGGTCATCGGCGACCACAACGGTGTCGGGCTTGAGGACGTCGCTGAGCTTACCTGCGGGTTGTAGCTCGACGGCCCCGTAGAAGGGGTAGCGCGCGGGATCGACGGCCTTGAGCGAGATGAGGAGCGGGTCCATCGTCTTCTCGGCGCTGGCCATGGAGAGGAGTTCGGTGACGGGGGTCATGATGACGCCCTGTGAGGAGATGGCGTCGAGGCCTGCCTGCTCTTTCGGCGTGGGCTGGCCGAACATGCGGGCTGAAAGGTCGGCGGCCATGATGCTTCGGGCGCGAGAAAGCAGCGTGCCGCGGAAGGAGGTGCTGAAGCCGCGGACACCGGTGAGCGCGGCCACTCCGATGGCGACGGAGAGAACAACGAAGAAGAACTTTCCGCGCGACGCTCGCATCTCGCGCGATGCGATCTTGGCGGCTGAGACCCAGGAGAGCTGATTGGCCATGCTAGAGAACCGCCTCAGGAATGGCGGCCTCGTTCATCTCGTCGGAGAGGATCGAGCCGTCGCGCAGGGTAATGCGGCGATCGGCATAGCCCGCGAGCACGGGATCGTGGGTTACGAGGACGAGGGTTGTGGCCTGTGTGCGGTTCAGGTTGAGGAGAAGTTCGAGGACGTGGGCGCCGTTGACGGTGTCGAGGTTGCCGGTCGGCTCATCCGCGAGCACGATGGGGGGGCGCAGGATGAAGGCGCGGGCGAGGGCTACACGCTGCTGCTCGCCACCGGAGAGCTGGACCGGGTAGTGGTCGAGGCGATCTCCCAGGCCGACGCTGGCGAGGAGCTGGCGGGCGCGGGGCAGACCCTCGGCTGCCTCTGATTTGTCGGCGTTAAGCTCGTGCGGCAGCAGGACGTTTTCGAGCGCGGTGAGGGTGGGGATGAGCTGGTAGGACTGGAAGACGAAGCCGATGGTGCGACCGCGCACTTGTGCCAGCTTGTCTTCGGGAAGGTAGCTGATGGCTACTCCATTGAGGAAGACATCGCCCGCGCTGGGCATGTCAAGCCCGGCCAGCAGGCCCAGCAGGGTGGACTTGCCCGATCCGGAGGAGCCCATGATGGCGGCGAACTGCCCGGCGGGAATGTCGAAGTCGATTCCCTTGAGGATGTCTGTTGTACGAGCAGCAGCACCGGTGCCGTTGCGAATCGATTTACGGAGGCCCTTGACCGAGATCATTCCAGCAGCGGTACTCACCAGTGGGGTCTCCTTCTGCCAGCGGCAGAACGTCTTTGTTAGATTTGAAGCATGCAGAGGTCTGTCTACAGCACTATTCTAGCGGCTTTCGTACTCCTCATCGGTTGCCATTCCAAGGATACGTCGAGCCCGTCAACAGAGACCCCGGCCGCCCCGAGTTCGCAGCCTGCGGTCAGCACCTCGAAGACAGCTCCAGTTGCTCCGAATGATGCTCGTCCCCTGCTGGTCTGCTTCGGCGATTCGCTTACGGCTGGCTATGGGACCGATCCGGGGCAGAGCTACCCCGACTATCTGCAGGCTGACCTTGACGCGAAGGGGTATCACTACCGGGTGGTAAACGAGGGCGTGAGCGGGGCTACGTCGAAGGATGGCGTCTCGCGGCTGCCGGAGATCGTCGCGCTGAAGGCTGCGGTGATCGTGGTGGAGTTCGGCGGGAACGACGGGCTGCGCGGTCTGCCGGTGAAGGATATGCGCGCCAATCTTGATCGGATCGTCTCAACCCTGAAGGCATCCGGGGCCAGGCTTGCGGTCGCGGGCATCACGCTGCCGCCGGACTATGGACCCGACTATGTGAACCAGTTCACGGCGACCTATCCGCTGCTGGCTAAGAAGTACCAGGTTCCGGTGTACCCGTTTCTGCTGCAGGGGGTGTTTGGCGTGGATGGCATGATGCAGGCGGATCGAACGCACGCTACGGCCAAGGGGAATGAGATCGTTGCGCGGAATCTGCTGCCGGTCGTTGAGCCGCTGCTGAGCAAATAACGAGAGGCTTAATACGGATCACAGGGAGGTACGTCCTGCTCTTAATCCGTGTCGTCCCTGCTTTTATCTGTGTTATGTCTTTGCCTTTAGTTCATGACGACGATGGGTTGCATGAGGGTTCCGGCTACTCGTTTGGCGATGGCCATCATCTCGGTTGGGGAGGTGAAGACCTTGACCAGGGGTACATCCGAAAACTCTGCGAGGTTGATCTGCATGCCGTTGCGGATGCGTCCTGCTGTCTGCTCATCGACGGTGACGGAGGGCATCTCGGGGAGCAGGGTGCGGGGATGGGGCAGGCTTCGCTCGATGGCTGCGGGGTCTCCTGCTAATGCTTTGAGGGCTTCGGTGGTGATGGCCTGATCGAGGGAGAAGACGCCTGCGCGGGTGCGGCGGAGCGAGGAGAGGTGCGCGCCGCAGCCGGCTAATGCGCCTAGCTCATGCGCTACGGAGCGGACGTAGCCTCCGGCGCTGACGGTCATGGCGAACTCGGCGGTGTCGCCGGTAAGGGAGAGAAGCTCAAAGTTGTGGATGACGATGCGGGCTGGTTTGACGGGAACGTCGACGCCTGCGCGGGCGAGTTTGTGTGCGGGGACGCCGTTGATCTTTTTGGCGGAGAAGATGGGGGGCATCTGGTCCATGGGGCCGTGGAACTTCGTCGCTAACTCCTGCAACTCTGCTAGGGAGAGCGTGAGGGGTTGCGGTTCGGCCGCGGGCTTGCCGTCGGCGTCGAAGCTGTCGGTTGCGTAGCCGAAGCGGATGGTGCCGGTGTACTGCTTCTCAGCCTGTCCAAAGAACTGGGCCAGGCGGGTGTACTTGCCGAGGAGCAGCGGGAGGACGCCGGTCGCCATGGGATCGAGTGTGCCGAGGTGGCCGATGGACGACTCGCCGGTGATTCGGCGGACGAGGGAGACGCAATCATGCGAGGTGATGCCCGAGGGTTTGTCGAGCACGATGAGACCGTTCATCTCTCCAGACTACAAGGCCTGGCGGCTTAACACCGATCCGTGCGATTGACCCCGATCTACGACCGAGGCTTACCGCGGATTGTCGCGGAGGAACGCGGATTGAGTGCAGGTGCTACGGCTTATTGCAGATGAGGGGGATGGGACGAATGTGATCCGGGCCAGGACAGACGGAGGCCAGGGCAACCGCAGGTCCTTCGACTTCGCTCAGGGTGACAGGGTTTTGGGGAGGGTACGAGTGAACGCGGATTCCCTTCGGGAACGACAGGCAATGGTGGTGGATCAGCTTTGGCGGCGGACGAGAGAGAGGAATTCGTTGCGGGTTTGGAGTTGGGTTTTGAAGACGCCGAGCATGGCGGAGGTGACGGTGGCGGAGTGCTGTTTTTCTACGCCGCGCATCATCATGCAGAGGTGTGAGGCCTCGAGGATGACGGCGACCCCTTGCGGGTGGATGGCGTTGGTGATGGCCTCGCCGATCTGGCGGGTGAGGCGCTCCTGAACCTGGAGGCGACGGGCGAAGACGTCGACGAGGCGAGGGATCTTGCTGAGGCCGATGACCTTGCCGTGCGGGACGTAGGCGACGTGGGCCTTTCCAAAGAAGGGCAGCAGGTGGTGTTCGCACATGCAGTAGAACTCGATGTCTTTGACGATGACCATCTCGTCGTAGTCGACGTCGAAGAGCGCTTCGTGCAGGACATCGGCTACGTTCTGCTGGTAGCCGCGAGTGAGGAAGGCCATGGATTTTTCCATGCGCTCGGGGGTCTTCTGCAGACCGTCGCGATCGGGGTCTTCGCCGATGCGGGAGAGGAGTTCGCGATAGATCTCCTGCGTGGAGATGTCTGCTAATGCGGTTGGTTCGAGTGCGGTTGGGCTTGCCATGATGGTGCCTTCTTTCGTGTGCTTCATGCTGCGGCGGTGCTTGCTGTCGTTGGGCCAATCTCGCCGGGGTAGTCGAACGAGTTGTTGCCTGTCTCTTCGACGTGAACGTTGGTGAGCGTTGCGCCGGTGAAGTCGCTGAAGATGCGATGGACGACGATGGCGAGGTTCTCGGTCGAGGGGACCATCGTTTTGAAGTGATCGAGCGTGTTCAGGTTGACGAGGTCGAAGATGGAGGTAAGGTGCTGGTGCGCGAAGGTGTCGAGGGCACCGAGGTCGCAGACCATGCCGGTGACTGGGTCAACCTGCCCGCCGAAGGTGACTTCGACGATGTAGTTGTGGCCGTGGCCGTGCGGGTTATTGCATTTGCCGAAGACGGCAAGATTCTGCTCGGCTGAGTAGCTGTCGCTGTTGAGGCGATGGCTGGCGCTGAAGCGGTAGCGCCGTGAGAGGTAGGCTTTCATCGCTCACCGTAGTAGTCGGCGAAGAGGTCGGCCATTTCGTAGACGCGCACGCGATGAAGACGGGCGTTGGGGATCTTGCCGTCGAGGCGATTCCAGATCGCGAGGGCGATGTTTTCGGTGGTCGGGATAGTGGTCTTGAACTCGGGAACTTCGAGGTTGAGGTGGCGATGGTCGTAGACGCTGACGACCTCGCGCTCGAGGATGGTTTTGAGCTCCTTGAGGTCGACTACGAAGCCGGAGGTTGGGTCGATCTCGCCTGCGACGGTTACTTCGAGGGTGTAGTTATGACCGTGTCCGTTCCGGTTGGAGCACTTACCGAAGACGCGGAGATTCTCCTCGGCGGACCAGGCGTCGTTCCAGTAGTAATGGGCGGAGGAGAATTCGGCTTTGCGGGTGAGCAGGATCATAGGTTCTCGATGTTAGACGGCGTTTCGGGCGTTGGGGATTCACTCACGAGCCAGTTCTGTAGCTTCGTCCCTTCCAGGTGACGGTCTTGTTGACGCGGTGATGGAGGACGCTTTGGAGGAGTAGGAAGCAGAAGAACGGGATGCCGAGGATGGACAGGATGGTGTCGGGCGCGGAGAAGTGGGCGCGCATGACGCGGTTGTAGAAGCGGAAGGCGGTTCGAACCCAGAGGAGGAAGAAGACGAAGCCCTGGTAGGGGAACTTCTGCGGGACGAGGAAGGCGAGGATGGGCAGGCCGAAGAAGAGGAGGAAGTCCAGGACTCGCCAGAAGGCGAGGGCGATGGGCGACGGCATGAGGAGGGCGAGGTTCTTGGTCCAGCCTTCGATCATCTCGGCCGTGGTGCGGTACATGCGGGAGGAGAGCGCTTCGGGCGCGTAGCGGAAGCGGATAACGCGCGGGCCGCGCTTGATGTTGCGGGCGAGGGCGACATCTTCGAGAACGCTTGGGCCGACGGCGCGGTGTCCGCCAACGGAGAAGTAGGCGTCGCGCTCGACGAGCAGGAACTGGCCGTTGGCGGCGGCGAGGCGGCTGCCGGGATCGTTGACAAGTTTGGAGGAGTAGACGCTTGCAAGCTCTGAGAAGACGAGCGGCATGACGGCGCGCTGCCAGAATCCGGTGACGACCTGGCGCGGCGAGTAGGAGAGCAATGCGGCTTTGTGGCGTTCGGCTTCGCGGAGGGCTCGGCCGAGGTCGCCTGCTTCGTGGATGGTATCGGCGTCGGTGAAGAGAAGCCAGGCGCCGGAAGCGGTTTGTGCTCCGGTCCAGCAGGCGTTGTTCTTGCCGGTAAAGCCGCCTTGCGGGCTGAGATCGAGCGGTGGCGCGGTGAGGACGGTGACACCTGCGGCTTCGGCGGCGGCCCGGGTATCGTCGGTCGAATCGTCGTCGACGACGAGGATCTCCCATTCGCGGCCGAGCAGGAAACCGGGTTCGCTCTGGGCGAGGAGCGAGGCTAAACACTCGGGCAGCAGATGCGCTTCATT
Organism: Granulicella arctica; assembly: GCF_025685605.1. Lineage (NCBI taxonomy): Bacteria > Pseudomonadati > Acidobacteriota > Terriglobia > Terriglobales > Acidobacteriaceae > Granulicella > Granulicella arctica. The sequence continues at coordinate 4,051,430 of NZ_JAGTUT010000001.1, read as the reverse complement.
GCGAGCGGGAATGATCACGCTCAGTTCCATCACCGATTCTTCCGTCTCAATAGTCACAGCTTCGTATTATAGGAAGCAGGAGCGAACCGTGCGCAGAGTGTGGACAGCAGTAGTTCTGGGAAGTGTACTGATGACGGGATGTGAACGGGGGAGTCATCCGGGAAACATCGGTAAGCCTGCCCCGCAGTTTACGATGTCCGATGGCGTTACGGCGGTTGACCTGAGCAAGCTTCGTGGCCAGGTGGTGGTGCTGAACCTTTGGGCTTCGTGGTGCGTTCCGTGTGTCGAGGAGCTTCCGAGCCTGCTGGCGATGCAGCAGCAGCTACCGAACGTGAAGGTCGTAGCGGTGAGCATGGATCAGGATGATGACGTGTATCGGCGATTTCTGGTGAAGAACAACGTGCATGTGACGACGGTTCGCGATCCGGATGCGAAGGTGAATGCAATCTACGGGACGCAGCAGATTCCTGAGACGTACATCATTGACCGGCAGGGGATTTTGCGGCGGAAGTTTGTGAATGCACAGAACTGGACCAGTCCGGAGATTATCGGGTATCTTTCGAGGCTTTGATGGGGCCGGGCGAGTGCAGACGCAGGTCCTTCGACTTCGCTCAGGATGACAGGGTTTGGGTGGGGCACCTAGTCCTTGCGCCAGGCGGGGCGGTAGGCGAGACGGATATCTATGCCTTCCATGCCGGCGGATTTGGCGGCTTCGAGGCCTTCGTCGGAGTCTTCGAAGACGATGCAGCGATTTGGGGAGACGGCCATTCTGCGAGCGGCTTCGAGGAAGATATCGGGGGCGGGCTTCCCTGCTGCTACGTCGGAGGCGACCACGATGAAGTCGAAGAGGGGCAGGAGGCCGGTTGCGCCGAGGGTCGACTCTACGTTGGCCTTGCGACCATTGGAGCCGACTGCCAGGGGGACCTTGCCCTTCCAGGCTCGGGCGATCTCGGCCACGACGGAGACCTCCTGAAGGAGATGCAGGCCGTCCTGAAAGGAGACGCTGTAGTGGTCGAGGACCTCCTTGCGCGGGATGGGATTGCCGACTACCTCGCGCTCGAAGTCGTCGAAGAGGGCCTTCGGAGTGAGACCGGCTCGTGGATAGTAGAACTCGTCGGTCATGGTGAGGCCGTAGTGTTTAAGCCCGACCCGCAGAGCGCCGAGGTGGGCTCCGGCGGTTTCGACCAGGGTACCGTCACAGTCAAAGATCAAGGCGTCGAACTCGCCCGCAACTAAAGCTTTCAAGCCAGCAGTCTTCTCCGTACCTGTCGTCATGGGTCTATTCTAACGATCCTGCTCGATAGCCATAGAAGCGTGGACCGTATGGACCGCTGTTATGATCACAGCATGACTCAGCTGGACGTTCTCTATCGCTACGGTGTTCCTCCATCCGAGGCGGCGACGCTTGCCATTGCAAACCTGCGCGAGATCTATGGCGTTCGCAAGCTCGACTTTGACGAGGCATCGAAGACGATCCGAATTGAGTATGACGCGTCTCGTTTGACCGAGCCTGTGATCCATCAGCTGCTGCGTCGAGCGGGTCTGGACATCGTCGAGACGATGGCGATGTTTGCTCCACCGGCACCGCCGCCACCACCTGCGGAGCCTGCACCCGCAGTCTAAGACATTGCCCTGAGGCGAAGTTTTAGGTACGCTGAATCAGCAACCGCGCCCGTAGCTCAGCTGGATAGAGCATTTGGCTTCGAACCAAAGGGTCGGAGGTTCGAATCCTTCCGGGCGCACCAGTTCTTCCCCCAAGCAATTCATCCTTCCTGGCGTACTGAAGGCGAGCGTTCGCCCGAAAAGCACGTTGGCCCGCTTAGGAATCACCTGATCGGTTAATGTGCCGATGAGGGTTAGAGATGAGTGTCGGCAGACGGCGTATCGGGTCTGTCTTCTTCATTTCGGGGAGGTTTTCGCGCAGGAAACTCGCCGTATAGACGGCAGACTCTCCGTCGACGAAGACAATCAGCAGACCGTCTGCCACATGCTCTGCATACGCAATCGCCCGCTCACCGAAAGCCGCCATGGTTGGCCTCACCTGTAGATGTTGTAGCCGTTACGCGAGACGTTGAAGTTTGGATTTAGTTTCCACAAAAATTATGTAACTAAATTGGAGATGAATCGCATCCAGGGAACCATCATAGGCGTTACTTAAGTACAAGGCAGTAACGATCTTCTAAAACCGATGGGAGAAATGATCTGATGACGGTAACAAATCGCCGATCTGCCTACAGCTTGATCAGACGGAATTGTCTGAGTGCGAAGAGCTTAGGAGAAGAGCACCCGTGGTGGGACACAGCGATCGCACCGAACGATATTGAGGCTGACCTCGTGGCTGAGGGGGTTGCCTACCTAGAGAGCCGGGGCATGCTTGTGCGGCATGCACATCGCCGAAGCTGGATACAGGTGATCGAACGACAGACGAAAACGAATCAAAACGTCCGCGGGCGTCGCCGTCGCTGAAGTGCACGCAACCCAGCGACGGCCGTGCATGCGCCGGATCGATCTGTTCGGAGGTCGGCTTTGGCACCCTTCGAAGCGCTATCTACAACCCTTCGAATAGATCGACCGACAGGCGGGCGGGCTGCGACTCTGCGGTGGCTACGAGAGCGTAGTACTCCTCACCGCCATAGGTATCGAAGAGGGACTTCGTGCGTTCCATGAGCGGCGCCTGCGATGTGTGCACACGAAAGGCGTCCGTTTTTTTCGAACGGACACTTTCGATATCGAGCTTGACCGACCACGGAATCGGCAGCGGTGCCTGACGATCGGGCAGGAAGAAGTTCGTGCTGAGATAGAAGAGGCGCGTCGGCTGGAATACTTTTGCAAGATCGGGGTAACGCTTCTCACGTCCGGCCCAGTGGAAGGCCGCGGTGGTGAGGCTTGAGACCATCATGTGATCGGCGTGGGTGTTGAGCGCGCCATCGCCGCCGAAGGTCAGCACGACATCCGGCTGAAAGCGCCGCATCCGCTCTACGAGACGTCCGGCCGCACGAGAGAAGTCGGCGAACTCAAGGCGGGCGTCCTGGTAGTCGAGAAGCTCGTGATGCCTGACGCCGAGCACCTTGCAGGAGGCAGCAAACTCGTCGCGCCGCATCTTGCCGAGCTCTTCACCCGATACAGCCTCACCTCGGTTCGTGGCGGCCTGTCCGTCGGTAAGGCAGATGACGTAGGTTTCGATACCACGCTCCGCTGCCAGCGCCAGCGCACCACCGAAGGCAAAACACTCATCGTCCGGGTGCGCTACGACACACATCATCTTCAAGCTCATCAGTCACCCATCTCCACGAATGTAAGCTCGATTGTGCCACCACACGGCGCGAAGCTGCGGCGATGCAGCACGCATGGTCCAAACTCCTTCAACGCGCGGCGATGCACGGGCGTTGCATAGCCCTTGTGCGAGGCCAGGCCGTACATCGGATGAACGCTGTCAAGCTCCCGCATGAGGGCATCACGATGCACCTTGGCGACGACCGAGGCGGCGGCGATGGAGAGGCTGAGCGCGTCACCGTAGAAGAGCTTTGTCTGGGCGCACCGATGATCGAGTCGCATGGCGTCGATCAGTAGATGATCCGGAACCAGCGTCAACGCCTCGACGGCGAGGCGCATTGCAAGCCGGGTGGCCTGATAGATGTTGATGCGGTCGATGGTCTCGGCATCGACCTCGGCCACGGCTACGGCAAGGGCCATGTCGCGAACGTGGAGATCGAGACGCTCGCGATCCTCGCGCGGGAGCTGTTTGGAATCTTTCAGGCCAGCCTCAGCCAGCGCGTCCATGCACTCTGGAAGAATGACGGCAGCTGCGACGACGGGACCGAGGAGCGCGCCGCGACCGACCTCGTCGACGCCAGCGATCTGTCGAAAGCCGCGATACCGCAATGCCTGCTCGGGAGCGTCGCTGCAGATGAGCTGCTTTAGCATGCGCTGCTTCGCCGTGGCAGCGGTTACCGTCTTGACCGTTCGTTGTGCAGCCTTCATTGCCAGCTTATCGTCCTGCCATTAGCTTATCGCAGCTGGAACTCGGGCGAACCCATCACGAGCGCGGTGAGCAGGTTCAGCGTGTCGCTTGGGTTGGCGTTCGGGGCCTGTTCGGCGAGCTGCTTGTGAATGAGCTGGTTGGTCTGCGCGGAGACCTCGCCACCAACCAGGGTCGCCTCCAGAACCCGCAGTGCTACGTCCGATCCGCCCTCGGGGGCAGCGGGAGCCGTGGCGAGGGCCTTGGTGAACCGTGGCGTTGCATCCCCAGCGACGGCGGGCTGGGACATCAGGCCGAGCGCCAGGACATGCGCCGAGTCGAACTTCTGGTTGTAGAACTTGTTGTTCGTGAGCTGGTAGGCGAAGTTCAGGCGGTCGACGAGCGCGCCGGTGTTCATCCACTGATCCGCCGTGATGTAGTAGCCGGTCGGCGGCAGGGCGTAGTAGAGCGGCATGCCCATGCTCTTGATGGTGTTGACGAGCGCCTGCGGGTTGCTGGGCTCGGTGGCCGTGGTGCGGAAGGCCGAGGCGAGGAACTCCATGGGGGTCTTTACCTTGTTGCGGAAGTACTTCTTCGAGTTGAACTCGGGCGACTGCACGAGCGTTCGCAGCACCGCCTTGATGTCGCCGTCGGAGGAGAGGAAGGTCGCCGTCATGCGGTCGACGAGGGCTGGCGGGGGTTCGTCCGCCACAAAACGCTGGGCGATGAGATTGCTGATGAAGTGGGCGGTCTGCGGCCTGGCGGCGAGCGCACTCAGCGCGGCGATTCCCTGCTTCATGCCATCCTGCGGAGCGGTGTCGGGGATGGTGGTGCCGTACCAGACCTTCGCGCCGGGCTCATGCCGCTTTGGATCGAAGAGGAACGGACCGCCCTGGTTGGCGCGGTCTACTCCCCAGCCGGTAAGGATCGACGCGAGAGCGGTGACGTCGGCCTGGGTGTAGCCGCCTGCCACGCCCACGGTGTGGAGCTCCATGACCTCGCGGCCGTAGTTCTCGTTGAGGCCCTTGTTTCCCTTCCTGGCGTTGGGCTTTGCCGGGTCAACTCCGTTGGCGAGGGAGTTTGGGCCGATGGACTGGTAGTTGTCGAGGTAGACCATCATCGCGGGACTGGTCGCCGTCGCCAGCAGAAGGTCGCGGAACTTGCCGAGGGCGTTCTTGCGGATGACGTCCCGCTCGTAGGACGTGGTGTACCACTGGTCCGAATCCTTGCCGATGAAGACGTTGAAGTGGTTGAACCAGAAGTCGGTCATGACCTCGAGCAGCTGTCGCTCGCTCAGGATGGCACGAACGAATTTGGCCTGGGCGAGCTCCTGCGCGGCTTGCCCTGCGGCGTTGACGTTGGCAGCCATGCCCAGGAAGATCTCGCGTTCGCGAGGCGTGAATTCGGCGAGGAGGAGGTTCTTCTGGTCGCCGCCGACGTAGGTGGTGAAGGCGATGCGGTCGTCGACCGGCATCTTCGTCAGCGCGACCATCCGCTGCGCCTTCGGGAGGGCGAACAGTTCGCCGGCGATGCGCGCGGCGATTGCCTGGCCGTCAGCCTTCTGCTTCGCTTTTTCGGCGTCCGATGGCTCGGGAACCGGGGCTGTGGCCTGTTGCTTTTTGGCGACCTGCTGCTGGTTGTATTTGTAGACCTGTACCTCGTACATGGCCGCGAGGAGGGGGTCGGTGGGCATAGGCCGCTTGCCCTGGACGACCTGCTCGATGTAGCCGCGGTCGGGGAAGGTGGTCAGGATCTGCTCGGCGGACATGCGGAGGGTGGGAAAGTCGTTGAGCCGTTTGTCGGAGGCGGGATCGGTGATGGCTCCGGGACTAAGTTGTTGCTCGAACCAGTTATCAACGCCCATCGCCTGGACACGCTCGAGTTCGCCCGGTCGTGCGCCGAAGCTGAAGCGGTTGAGCATCTGTACGGTGCGCTCTCGGTCGGTGAGGGGCACTAACGGAGCGTTTTTTGCCGGGACAGGCAGCTTCAGCTTGCTCTTCGCATGGGTCGGAACAGTCTGCGCGGAGAGGGGGAGGGCCAGCGTGACAGCGAAGACGAGAGCAAGCGTACGCATAAGTGCCTCTAGTCCAGATAAACGAGGGTACGTCTGGAAAGTTGCGACCGTATAACCGGCTTAGCTCAAGCATACTCGCTCGCAAGAGGGACTATGCAGGCTGCGTTGTCGTTCCAACCTTCGTAGCTTGAGCTTTGGAACGTCGTTTGATGGCGATGTAGACGAGCCTCGCCAGGAACAGCAGTGCGAGTGCGAGCGTGTCTTTCCATGGCTCGCGAACGCCTGCCTTGACGAGCCACCAGAAGTGGATGACGGCAAAGATCGCAGCGATGTAGACGAGCCGGTGGAGGCGCTGCCAGTTTTTGCCGCCCATGGCGCGGAGCATGAACTGTGGGGAGGTTATGGCGAGGGCGAGCAGGATGACCCACGCTGCGAAGCCGATCTGGACGAAGCGTCGCTTGAGGATGTCGTCCCACATGGTCGGCCAGACGAGCTTGAACTGGGTGACCAGTTCGCCGGGATGGCCGGCCTTGAGTCCGGCGAGCGCTGTGGGGAGATCGTATCCCGAGAAGAGGAAGACGTAGGTAGCGAGGTGCAGCGTTGCGTAGAAGAACGCATACAGGCCAAGCATGCGGCGAAAGCGGATCAGGTTCGAGAGCTTCGTGTGCAGCCTGCGGACGGGCGTTACAGCGAGCGAGATCAGCAGGAGGTAGAGCGCCCAGTTGCCTGTGAAATGGGTGATCGTCTGGACCGGGTCGGCGCCGAGGTCGTCATGCTTGAAGCGCAGCAGGAGGAGCGCCAGCGGCGTCAGGCAGAGCAGGTGGACGAGGACCTTGACGTAGGGGATGAGGCGAGTGGGCATGGAAGCTCAGTGTAGCGTGGGCCTCTCTGCGACAAGAGCAGAGAGACGCGGGTCTTAGAAGTTCCTGCGGAGGTCCATGCCGGTGTAGAGGCTTGCCACCTGATCCGCATAGCCGTTGAAGGGCATGGTGGCTACGGAGTGCGGGAACGGGCTGGCGTCGATGCGGCGCTCGTGGGCCTGCGACCAGCGAGGGTGGTCTACCGACGGGTTGACGTTGGAGTAGAAGCCGTACTCGCTGGAGTTGATCTGACTCCACGTCGTCTTGGGCTGCTTGTCGGTGAAGTGGAAGCGCACGATGGACTTGCCGTTCTTGAAGCCGTACTTCCATGGCGTGACTACGCGGATCGGCGCACCGTTCTGGTTGGGCAGCACCTCGCCGTAGCAGCCGAAGGTCAGGAGGCAGAGCGGATTCATGGCCTCATCCATGCGCAGACCTTCGGAGTAGGGCCAGTCGTAGCCACCGGGAAGCTCGGGCATCTGCTTCTTGTCGACCAGCGAGAAGAACTGGACATACTTTGCGCTTGGCAGCGGCTCAACGAAGTTGATGAACTCGGACAGGGAGTAGCCGTCCCACGGGATGACCATCGACCACGCCTCGACGCAACGATGCCGGTAGACGCGCGACTCAAGGGGACGGTAGTTGATCAGGTCGTCGATGTTGATGGTCTGGGGCTTTTTCACCATGCCTGTTACCTGGACGGTCCAGGGGCGGGTGTGGAGGGTGTGGGCGTTCTTCGCCGGGTCGGTCTTGTCCGTCCCATATTCGTAGAAGTTGTTGTAGTGGGTGGCCTTGATCATGGGAGTCTGCTGCTCGGTCACGGTGTACTTGCTGTCGACGGTGGTCAGCTTATCCTGCGCGAAGGCGTGGGCCGGGTTGAAGACACCGGTTGCGATGGCTCCTGCGCCAAGGGCCGCCGCGCCTGTCATGAACCTGCGGCGATCGTAGAAGGCGGTCTCCGGTGTGATCTCGGACGAACGGATAGCTTCGGATTTGCGAATGAGCATGTACTTCCTTCTTTCGGCGACGTTGGACCGTCTCGCAACATAGGACGCCACTAGTTACTTAGACGTTACAGAGAATGCCGTGGATGGGACAAATCGGATCGGCGTAGCCTGCTGCGAAGGAAATAGATCAAAGTTCCTACCAGCATCAAAAACGCCGCAAAGAGGAGTTCGCGCTCGAAGTTAGGGCGTGAGATGAGGATAAACAGGAATCCTGCGAGGGCGGCCAATGGTGGCAGCGGGTAGAGCCAGAGCCGAAACGGCCGCTTTAGATCGGGCTGACTGCGGCGGAGATAGAGCACGCCGACGTGCTGCATCAAGAATTGAAGCAGGATGCGGAGAACGACCAGCGCGGCGATGACGTCTTTGAGCGAGAAAAAGCAGAAGACGATGGCTGCAGCGCCCAGGGTGAGCAGGGAGACATGCGGGAAATGCTTGGTGGGATGAAGCCGGCCAAACGGGCGGAAGTAGTTGCCATCGCGGGCCGCCGCATAGGGGATTCGGGAGTAGCCAAGCAGCAGGGAGAAGACGCTTGCGAAGGCGGTCAGCATCACCAGCACGGCTGCCAGTTTTCCGAGTGCGGGGCCGAGGTGCGGTCCGTAGGCTGTCTCCATGAAGAGGGAGATGATGGCTCGGCGAGCGTCGAGATTCTGTACGCCGAGCAGCGGCTGCCAGGGCAGGACGGCGAGGATCGTCACGTTCATCAGCAGGTAGATACCGGCGACGCAGACGATCGAGATCAGGATGGCGCGGGGGATGGTGCGGGCCGGGTCTTTTACCTCTCCGCCCAGGAATGTGACGTTGTAGTAGCCCCAGTAGTCGTAGGTGGCGATGAGCATGGCCGAGCCGAGACCGGTGAAGAAGGCTGGGCTGAGTGTGAACGCTCCGGCTGGAAAGGTAAATGCCTGATGCCAGTGGGCGTGGGTCAGACCTGCGACGAGAATCCATGCAATGGTCAGGAGGACGATCCCGCTCATCAGGAGGGAGAGGCGCTGGATGCCTGCCAGCTTTCGGTAGAGGAGAAAGACCGCCAGCAGCACGGTCACGATGGCCACGAGTGTGGCTGGGCCGACGGAGATCGCGGCGCTGTATCCCGCAAGCTGCAGGCTGTGGGTGACGGTGTGAGCCGCGAGCGACGGGAAGAGGTAGGTCGCGTATTGGCTCAGGCCGATGCAGCCGGAGGCTACGGAGAGGGGTGCGCTGAAGGTGAGTTGGAAGATGAAGAGGAAGGCGAGAAATTTTCCGGTGCCGCCGGGGTAGATTCGCCGGAGGAACTCGTAGGAGCCACCGGCGTGGGGCATGGCGGCTCCGAGTTCTGCCCAGACGAGACCGTCGCAGAGCGCCAGCAGCGCTCCGAAGATCCAGCCCAGCATGGCCTGGGGGCCGCCCATGGCTGCGAGGATGAGCGGCAGGGTGATGAAGGGGCCGACGCCGATCATGTCGAGCATGTTGAGGGCTACGGCGCCACGGAGGGTCAGGGTGCGCGAGAGAGTCGGCGAGTTGGAGTCCACAGAGGCGATGGGTTGAGTGTAGCGGCTGATGTGAGAGATTAACTGAAATGGCAAATTTCCGTTTTCGCTGGGCTCCGTCGCCGTGCATCTTCGCTGTGGTTCTCCTGCTTGCACCCCTTGGTAGCGCCGCACAGACGCTGAACGATCCGGCCAATCTTGCAGGAGAACGCGTCGCGGCTCCGTCGCTTGCGGATACGCTGCCGATCAATCATGGTGCGCCCGCGCTGCAGCAACTGCTGTTGAAACTTCGGACCCGCGCCAGCATGATGCTGATCGTTGCCCACCCCGACGATGAGGATGGCGGTCTGCTTACGTACGAATCCCGTGGCCAGGGTGCGCGAGTGGCGATGCTGACGCTGACGCGCGGCGAGGGCGGACAGAACCTGATGTCGGCGGACTTCGATGACGCGCTCGGGCTGATTCGGACGCAGGAGTTGCTGGCTGCCGATCGCTACTTTGGCGTTGACCAGATGTTCGGGACTGAGGTCGATTTTGGTTTTTCGAAGACGAAGGAAGAGACGCTGGCCAAGTGGACGCACGATCGTGTGCTCTACGACGCGGTGCGGGCCGTCCGGCTCTACCGACCGCTTGTGCTTGCCAGCGTGTTTGTCGGCGGCCCTACGGATGGTCACGGCCATCACCAGGTATCCGGGGAGATCTGCCAGGAGGTTTTTAATGCTGCTGCCGATCCGAAGGTCTTTCCCGAGATGATCGCCGAGGGGCTGCTACCGTGGGCTCCACTGAAGGTGTATGCCCGGGTTCCCTTCTCCCGCGTCACGCCTGACGGCATGTTCGACTATGCGACCGGTAAGACGATCCCGACTCGCTTCCACAACTACGTCACTGGCGTGGACACGACTGCGGAGCCGGTTGCGACCGTCGAGGTTCACGAGGGAGAGAAGTCGACTGCTCTCGGCATGGATGGAGACAGCTATGTGCAGTTTGCCCGGAAGGGACTCGCCCTGCAGAAGACGCAGATCGGGAACGGTGTGCGCCTTGCTCCTGCGGGAGCGTTTGACGCTGGTTATACGTTGATGGGCAGCCGCGTCGGCAAGGGCGGAGGCCATGCTGTCAACGAGCAATCGCTGTTTGACGGCGTTGATACGACACTGCCGGGTATTGCGACTCTGGCACCGAGTGCTCCTGCTTCGCTTCGCGAGGAGCTTACTAAAATTGATACGCAATTGGCTGAGGCACAGAAGACCTTCGCCGCAGAGCATCCGGAGGCTACGATTCCGGCACTGCGGCGGGCGCTGAAGGCGATTGACACGATCGTGCTGGCTTACTCCAAGGCTTCTGGCATACCTGAAGGGCAGCGGCACAATCTTCTTCATGAGCTGCGGATCAAGCGAGTGCAGGTGAACGACGCTCTGCTGCTGGCGCATGGCGTTTCGATGACGGCGACGTTGGAGCAGGCGAGTAGTCCCTTGCTGACCACGTCGACTTCGGCTCGAATCGCGATGAAGCTCTCGAACCGAGGCGACCAAGGGCTTGTTGTGTTGTCCGAGAACAGTCCTGCGACACATGAGCCTCCACTCTCCTCTCACCCCGAACTGCTTTTGCAGCGGGAGATTAAGGCGTTGTCAGGATTTCCGGCTACGCGGCCCTATTTCTCACGCCCGAATATCGAGCAGCCCTTCTATGATCTGTCCGATTGGAAGCTTCGCAATGCGCCTGCGACACCTCCGCCGCTTATTGTTTCGCAATATTTTGAAGATGAGGGCACGCGCCTCGAGATGAAGGCGGTTGTCGCTAGCCCAGGTTCGTCAGCGCCGGTCCAGGCGGCGTTAGCCGTGCCTCCGGCTTCCGTCTCTGTGTCGCCGACGATCGGCATCATTCCCCGCGGCGAGAAGACGTTTGAGGTGAAAGCGCTGATGGACAGTACGCCGTTTTCAGCTTCTGCGAACAAGGTCACGTTATTTCTGCAGAACGGGGCGAAGGGTCGCGGGGAGGCTATCGAAACCAAGGAGCTGCCATCGACGCGGACTGCCCTGCCACTGGCGGCCTCATTCACGATTGATGCGGCCAGGCTCACGAAGCAGCGCTCCACCTTCATCGCCGTGGTGACGCAGGACCATCACGACTATGCCGAAGGGTACCGGTCCGTAGGCTATCGGGGCCTTACGTTGACCAATGACTACACGGCAGCCGCCTATCGTGCGACTGCTGTCGATGTGAAGACTGCACCGGGCTTGAAGATTGCTTATCTGCCGGGCACGGGAGACATGGTCTCGATGTATCTACCGTACCTGGGCATCACTCCTGCGATCCTTAGCGCGAAAGATGTTACTCCTGAGAAGCTGAAGCAGTACGACGCCATCGTGCTGGGAGTAAGGGCTTATGCTGCGCAATCCTATCTCGAAGGTGCAGGCTCAAAGCCTCTGCTGGAGTATGCGCGTGAGGGCGGCGTGGTGATCGTTCAATACATGACGGCACACTATGGAGATGCCGAGGCTCCATTCCCGATCACTGTGCCGGGCGACTCGGCCCACAACGTTGTGGAAGAGGCACAGCCGGTTACCTTGCTTCACCCGGATAATCCCCTGCTTGCGTGGCCGAACCACATCACCTCTGCGGACTTCGACCATTGGGTGGCTGAGCGCGGCCATGGGTTTGCCGCCAGCTGGGACTCGCACTACCTTCCTTTGACGGAGACGCACGACCCCGAACAGGCGCCGCAGGAAGGGGGCCTGTTGTACGCGCGGACCGGTAAGGGCGCGTACATCTACGTTGCGTATGCGCTTTACCGTCAGCTTCCTGAAGGTGTTCCCGGGGCCTATCGCCTCTTTGCCAACATGCTTAGCCTCGGCAAGAATCCGGCGGCCTCAGGCAGGTGACAGCGGCAGCGTGAAGGTGAAGACTGAGCCGCGTCCGGGCTGACTGACCACGCTGATCGATCCGCCATGGGACTCAACAATTGCGCGGCAGATCGACAGGCCCATCCCTGTGCCGGGTACACGCTGGCTGGGGGATTGGGCGCGGTAGAACTTGTCGAAGATCATGGCCTGATCCTGCGAGTCGATGCCGATTCCGCTGTCCGCTACGCTTATGGCGACGACGCCCTCCCGCGCCTCCGCACTGAGGGTAATGGGCGTTGCGGCAGCAGAGAATTTACAGGCGTTGTCGAGCAGGTTTTGGAGCACCTTCGCGATCCATGCAGGGTCGGCGAGGACCTTCGGCAGGTCTTTCGGAAGATCCACACGGACCCGCTGGTGCAGTGTCGTTCCGTCGTGTGGCGCTAGAGTGGTTGCGATGAGCTGCTCCATGGTTGATGGCACGAACTGCATCTGGATCTCGCGGCTGTCCAGTTGCGTCATCTCTACCGATTGCGCCACGAGATGGTTCAGCCGACCACTTTCCTCGTCGACACTTAGCAGCAGCTTCTGCCGATCCTCCGCGTTGACATCGGAGGACAACAGCGTCGTGATCGCGGTCTTGATGGAGCCCAGGGGGGTGCGTAATTCATGGGTGATCGAGTCGAGCATGACGTTGCGCAGCCGCTCGTTCTCCTTCGCGGCCTCGACGCGTGTCACATCTTCGAGCGCCTGAGCGCGGTCGATTGCGATGGACACCAGACCTGCGAGCGCATCGAGCGTTCCGTCGGAGAGGGAGAGGCCAGCCACGATCAGCACGCCTCGCGGCTTGACTCCTGCGCGCAAAGAGACCGCCACGGCGCGTCCTTCGTCGAGCTTCCGCGGAACCGAGATCAACATCAGCTCCTGCAACATCGGAAGCTCGATGCGCGGGCCGACGTCGCCCGCACGGTACAGGCGGTCTCCATCGCTGAGGTAGAGCAGGACGCCGGAAGCGTCTGAGACCAGCGCAATGGAGCTGGGCACGGAGTTGATCAGCTCGGTGACCTTGTCGGTCTGCAGCAGTTCGCGGCTGAGATGGAAGAGGATCTCGACCTCTCGACGCCTCACCTGCGCTTCATGTTCTTCCTCACGAATTCGCGCGGACAGGCGGCTTGCGGTCACTGCCGTCACAAGGAAGGCGAAGAGGGCGAGCCAGTTCTGCGGGTCCGAGATCGTGAATGTCCCTACCGGCGGGAGAAAGAAGTAGTTGTAGCTGACAGTGGCGACCAGCGACACGCCAACTGCGTACCGCAGACCCCATTTCGCCGCCAGAAGCAGGATGAAGAGCAGTAGCGTCAACGCCACCGTGGTCGGATTGACGTGAAGCCAGCGATGGTAGATAGATACAATTCCCCCAAGGGCTGCCATCGCCGCCGACCAGCGTGACAGGATTACCATGCGCTGTGTATTCACAAGGAGAATTCTACGATCATGTCGACGCCGACCATCCCGAGAAAGTCTCCCGAGGACTGGCTTGCGGCGAGTGAACCGGACGTGCCGCGAGGTCGCCTGAAGATCTTCCTGGGGTATGCGCCGGGCGTCGGAAAGACCTTCAGCATGCTGAGTGAAGGTATCCGGCGCAAGGGCCGAGGGGAGGATGTCGTCATCGGCACCGTGGAGACGCATGGCCGCGCCGGGACTGCCGAACTCGCACAGAAGCTGGAACTGGTTCCGCAGAAGAGCATTGACTATAAGGGGACGCTGTTCCAGGAGATGGATGTTGAGGCGATTCTTGAGCGCAGGCCGGTCGTCGCCCTGATCGACGAACTTGCTCACACAAACATTGAGGGCAGCCGTACGCCCAAGCGCTACGATGACGTTTTTCTGCTTCTCGATGCGGGGATCGATGTGCTTTCGACGATCAACATCCAGCACATCGAGAGCCTTACGCCGCGAGTGCAGAGCCTTACCGGCATCACGGTTCGCGAGACGGTGCCCGACTGGGTGCTGGATCGGGCCGACGAGATTGTCATCAGCGACCTTACGCCGGAAGCGCTGGTGACCCGCATGCGGCGCGGAGATATCTATCCGTCGGAGCGGGTGGAACGATCTCTTTCGAATTTCTTTCGGCGGGGCAATCTCATTGCGCTTCGCGAGATGGCTTTGCAGCGGGTCACGCGGGCTGTCGACCAGACGCTAGAAGATTATGTGAAGCGCAAGCACCTCGGCTCGCACTGGACCGTCGCCGAGAAGGTCGGGGTGTGCATCAGCGCCAATCCTGCTTCTCGGGACCTGATCGCTCGCGGGGCGCGCCTCTCGCAGGCTCTCAATGCGGAGTTTTATGTTTTACACGTCGAGAGCGCCAAGGATGACTCCGCAGATTGCAGGCGCACGCTCGATACGAATATCAAGTTCGCTACCAACCTGGGCGCCAAGGTCGTCAGCCTCAAAGGCAGCAGCGTTGCGTCTGCTGCTGCGGCGTTTGCGCTGGAGCACCGTTTGACGCAGGTCTTCTTCGGACGCTCGGCTCTGACCGGGCTGAAAAAGTATCTCTACTTTCTGGCGATCCAGCGCTTTACCTCGGAAGCTCCCCATGTCGATCTGCACATCATTACGCAGGAGACTCCGCGCTAAAGCTTGTAGGCCTTGCGCACGAGGTTGACGGTGAGATCCTGTACGACCTGGAAGGCCTCGTCCTCATCGAGGCGATGCTCGGCGACGAGTCTTCCGAGGAACGCGCAGTCGATGCGCCGGGCTACATCGTGCCGGGCGGGGATCGACAGGAAGGCCCGGGTGTCGTCGTTGAAGCCGACTGTGTTGTAAAAACCGGCTGTCTCCGTTGCCTGCTCGCGGAAGCGCATCATGCCTTCTGGAGAATCCTGAAACCACCAAGGTGGCCCTAACCTCAGCGCGGGATAATGACCGGCGAGCGGCGCGAGTTCGCGCGAGTAGACGGTCTCATCCAATGTGAAGAGGATGAACGTGAGGCGTGAGTCATTGCCGAATTTGTTGAGCAATGGCCGCAGCCCGCGTACATATTCGGTGGGCGCTGGAATGTCTGCGCCCTTGTCTCGTCCGAACTGCTCGTAGAGCGCCTTATTATGGTTGCGCACGGAGCCGGGATGAAGCTGCATCGTCATCCCATCCTCGACGCTCATGCCAGCCATCTCGGTGAGCATCTGCGCCTGGAACAGCTCTGCATCTGCTGCGTCTGCTGTGCCGCTGTAGATCTTTGCGTAGAGATCTTCTGCCTCGCGCAGGCTTAGATCGGCGGTGCGCGCCGTCAGATGCCCGTGGTCTGTGGCTGTGGCGCCGAGGCTTCGAAAGAAAGCGCGTCTCGTCCGCAACGCGCTGAGGTAACCCTGCCAACTGGAGACATCCTCGTCTGCGATCTCGCCGAGCTTTTTTAAATTTTCCTTGAAGCCCGCAAACTCGATATCAATTACGGCATCCGGCCGGAACGTGGGGATGACCCGTCCGGCCCATCCTGAATCGCGGATCGCGCTATGAGCGGCCAGCGTGTCGAGGGGCGAGTCCGTGGTGGCGAGCACCTCGATGCGGAACTGATCGTATAAGGAGCGAGGCAGAAACTCCGGCGTCTTCAGGCGGCGGTCGATGAGGTCATAGTACTCGTCGGCGTTGTCGGGTCCGAGTCGCTCGGTCAGGCCGAAGAGGTACTGGAAGACGTAGTCCAGCCAGAGCCGCGTTGGGGTGCCTCGGAAGAGAAAGTAGTTCTTTGCGACGATGCGCCAGATCTCGCGTGGGTCGGCGTCATAGTTCCCTGCTGCGTCTGGAATCCCCAGCGACTGAAGCGAGATGCCCTGCGAGTACAGCATCCGAAAGATGTAGTGATCGGGCTGGATGAAGAGCGCTGCGGGATTGCTGAAGGGCTGATTTTCGGCGAACCATCGCGCGTCGGTGTGTCCATGCGGACTGATGATCGGGAGATCCCGGACTACGTCGTAAAGCTTGACCGCGACTGCGCGAGCCGCACCCTCTGCAGGAAAAAGCCGATTACTGTCTAACATTCTCACTCACCTTGATATCTACAAATACTGTCCCAAGCAGCCTACCAAAGTGGCCTCATCCTGCGTGCAGGACAAGGAAAAGGGGCACCCGTGATGGATGCCCCTCTGGTCAAGCAGGATCTGTTTACGGGATGTAGTAACGCATGCCGGTAAAGATCATGTTGTTGGTGGCCTTTGGTGAGCCGTAGGTTGCGGTTGCCGAGCCGAAGGTTCCGCTCGTCAAACCAGACCATGCCTCACGCGTCAGGTAGGTGTAGACGCCCTGGTACTGCAGGCGGCCGTAGCGTGGGCTGCTGTAGACCCGGTAGGTGAATCCGGCGGTTCCAGCGATCACTGCGCGCGTTACGCCTGCGCAGTTAGCCGGAGTTCCCGGGTTGTAGGGAGCCGCGCCGGCGAGACCGTTGCCTGTGCTCGTCGGCAGGGTCTCCGTGTTGCAACCAGCGTTCGAACCGGAGAGAGGAGCGTAGCCGACCAGCTTGCCGGCATCTGCGCCAACCGTGCTGAGGTATACCGTGCGCTGTGCATACTCACCACCGGCGTAACCGAAGACATCAAGCTTCTTCATGGGATGTAGCTCGACCGAGAAGAGTCCCTGGTATGCCTTGATTGGAGCCAGCGTGCCATCCGGGTGGACGGTTACGTCAGGCAGCGTCGAGGTACCGTAGCGACCGACGCCTGTACCGCCGAGCGTGTGGATGCCGATATCTGCATACTTCGTTACCGGGAAGCGGGCGTTTGCGATGAAGCCGCCGCCAACCTTTGTGTCGTTCAACCCACCAGCTGCCGACGGAACCGTCAGCGTCTGGTTCGGGTAGTAACGATCGCGGAAGAAGCGCGTCAGGCCGCCGACTTCGTAGTGGCCATAACGCTTCGTGTCGTAAGCAAACTTCACGATGACATCAGGAGCGATATCGTTCGTATAGTTCGCCGTGAGATTGAGAAGACCGCCGCCCGCGCCGCCGCCACCGAGGAAGAAGTTGGCGTTCTGGTTGGAAGCAGAGTAGATCGTCTGCGCCTCTTCGAGGGAGACAGCAGCCGTCAGGCCACCGATCTTCTGCTGGAGGCGGAGTGCTGGCTGACGAGCCCAGCTGAAACCGACATGGTACTGAGGATCGACCGTCATCGGCAGATTCTCCGTACGGTTGTCCGTGCCGACCTTGGTCTCCGTTACGAGCGACCACATCTGACCGCCGGTGACTGTGAAGCCCTTTTCTGTCGCGGCCTGACCGAAGATCTGGCGCTGACGCAGCGTGTAGCTGTTGCTCTGGTTCTCGTTGCTCGAGGCACCAGCCGACAGGAAGTCAGCTTCGACGTAGCCGTTCAACCGGAATGCACCGGCATTGCCTGTGAACAGGGCGCCGATGCGGCTCTGACGACCGGAGAAGTTGAACTCGCTCGTGTGCGCCTCGCCTGCACCCTGGTACGGTGTGGCGTTGAACGGCGTGTTGATGTCCGAGTTCATCGAACGTGTGCGGAAGACGCTTTCGAGGGCGAAGAAGGCAACTGGTGTAATCGTCACACCCTTGTAGTGCAGGGCAAGCGGCGATTCGATCTTGTCGGTGAGATCCTTCTTGGTGTCGCTGATGGTCTGTGCCAGGCCGGAGTTCGAAGCCTTCAGATCGCTGACGGTGGAGTTGAGCGCCGTTACCTGGTCGCTGTTTGCCTGGACGCTCGAGCTAACACTCTGTACCTGGGCCGTGGCCGTCGCGGCTGCTGTATTTGCTGCCTGCGCGTCCTGTGCTGCCGAAGCGAGCTTCGCATCCTTATCCGCGTTCATCTGCTTCAATGCGTCGATCTGTGCCTGCTGGTTCTGCATCTGCTCCCGGAGCTCTCGGATCTGGCGCTCTGTTGCAGACTCGACTGCCTTCTTCACGACGCGTTTATGCGTCTTTGCTGTCTTTGGCGCACTTGCGGTCGTCTGCGCCGGGAACGATGTCGATCCTACGATCAGCATCATTGCCACGGCTGCCTTCAATTGCTTCGTCATGGAACCTCTCAAGATAAGAAGGCAAGGGACACACACCTGCGAGGCTCAGGCAGTTCGCCTGAATCGCCCGCTTTCCCTTGCTCTTTGAGACTGATCGTTGCAGGAGGCCATTAACAGAGTGCGAATTTCGAGAAGATTCACGGGAAGTTAACAGTTCGGTTTGCCGACTGAATCCGACGGCGCATCGGATGCGTCCCGTCCCCGGCATTCCTTTCTGACCTGCTGTCATTTACCGTGAATCATGCTTCGTCATCGCTCAGGTGTTTCCCTCGTCGGCATTCTCGTTCTCACCGCTGCATCCATGTCCGGTCAAAGTCTCAAGCTGATCCCTATGCCCCGCGAGGTTCGCGTGCAGGCCGACCAGCCGCTCACGCGAGGCGTTCGCATCCTCTGCGCCTCCTGCGACGCCGATGACCAGTTCGCTGCTGACGACCTCGCCGACACCCTGAAGCAGCGCGGCATTGGCACCTCCGGCGGCTTCTCCATCGAACTGACCCGCCGCACCCCGGCAAACTTTACCGCTGAGATGAAGCCCGAGGGCTACACCATCTCCGCCGCAGGAAGCACCCTGACGGTTGCCGCTGCTACCGCAGAAGGTGTCTTCTACGGCGCGCAGACCGTCAAGCAGCTGATCGAAGGCTCCGGCTCGCAGGCGGTTCTGCATACAGCCGCCATCCGCGACTGGCCCGCCCTTCGCTATCGCGGCCTCGACGACGACCTCTCCCGCGGCCCCGTCCCCACGCTCGACTTTCAGAAGAAGCAGATTCGTGTCCTGGCCGCCTACAAGGTCAACATCTATTCGCCCTACTTCGAACACACGATGCAGTACATCGGTCACCCCCTGATGGGGCCGCCCGGTGGCACCGTCACCCAGGCGCAGGCGCGCGAACTCGTCGCGTACGCCGCTCACTATCACGTCACCATCATCCCCGAGCAGGAGGCGTTTGGGCACCTTCACTACCTGCTGAACTGGGAGCAGTATGCTCCGCTCTCGGAGACCCCACACGGACAGGTTCTCGCGCCCAGCCAGCCCGAGGCCATGAAGCTGACCCATGACATGTTCACCGAGCTTGCCGCCGTGTATCCCGGCCCGTTTCTGCATCTCGGAGCGGACGAGACTGTGGAGTTGGGCAAGGGGCAGACCAAGGCTGCGGTGGATCGGGATGGCCTCGGCAAGGTCTACCTCGATACCATGCAGAAGATCGTTGCCGACCTTCAGCCGTTGCACCGAAAGCTGCTCTTCTGGGGCGATATCGCTATGCACGATCCTGACCTGGTCAAGCAGCTTCCCGCCTCGTTCAAGCAGGCCACCATCGCGGTCTCGTGGGAGTACAACCCACAGCCTAAAGGGTTTGCCCGCTTCATCACGCCCTTCACCAACGCAGGGATGGAGACCTGGGTCGGGACCGGCATCAATAACTGGTCGCGCGTCTACCCGAACTGGAACAACGCTTTTGCTAATATTCAGCAGTTTACCGCGCAGGGTCAGCAGCTTGGGATAACCGGTGCGCTCAACACCATCTGGGACGACGACGGTGAGGCGCTCGCTAACAACAACTGGTACGGCATCCTCTTCGGGGCTGAGGCGGCATGGCACAAGGGCGAGGCGTCCATTCCCGGCTTTCAGGCCAGCTATGGCGAGGTCTTTCACGGCGACGCTACGGGCAAGATCGACGCAGCGCAGAAGGAACTGATGGTCGCTCACCAGCTTCTGCATGACTCTCCGCTCAAGACCGATGGCTCCGACCTCGTCTTCTGGATCGATCCCTGGTCCTTTGATGGTCAACGCGAGGCGGGGCAGATCCGGTCGCTCCTCCCTGAGATCCGGCTGCATGCAGAACGTGCCATAACCCTCGTCGCTGAAGCTCGCAATGCCAACCCGAACCTGCGCGAGCAGGATGCGCTCGACGCCCTCGATCTGGGTGCGCGCCGCATGGATCTGATTGGGCTCAAGTTCCAGATTTCAGATGAGATCGCCGCCAGCTACGCGCATGCCTATGCCCTGCAAGGTTCGAAGAATAAGGATGACCGGGCGGACGTAGGACGCGAACTAGGTAATATCAACGCCGTCAACGGCAAGCTGCAGGACTTGCGCAACGGTTACTCGCTTATTCGCGATCTCTACGAGGCCGCGTGGCTAAAAAGTAACCGTCCCTACTTTCTTCGCAACAATCTGGAACGGTACGACATTACGATTCAACTCTGGCTGCAGAGAATCGATAAAGTACGTGCTGCACAGCGTCAATGGAGCAATAGTCAGAACATTCCCGCTGCCGCTGATCTTGGCATTCCGGCTGTCGCACGGTAAGGAAATCGATTTCATAGTTGATTACGTCAATAATCAGATCTGGGGGTAATTGGTTTACCAGCAAAACTATCTTGCTAATAACTTCGGTTCAAACTAAAGTCTGCAAATGCGGCAACTTTATAGCCGCTCTATGCTGTCCAACTTAGTAGATAGCGAACGACCTTCTGATTCATGCATTGCTTCACTCCCGACGTTTTGTCAGAAACATCTACTTCTGAAGTTTTGGGCCCGGAGGTATTATGCAGAATTGCATTCCCGAAGCACTTCGCTTGCAAACTCTATTTCGTGACGGCCACCTTAGGAATCAGCTAACGTCCGGTCTGAGTGAGGCAGTTGATCCTGCTCACAATCAAAGTACGGACCAACTCGCCCTCGCAGAGAAGCTGCTTAAGATTGAACGGATCCATCGCACCGAGACGGGTCTGACCAATGAAAGTATCCATATCAAACGTGGCGCTCGAAGAGGCCCGGCAACCCAAACACCTGCGGCCCCAGCCAGACGAGAAGCGTAACCAAGCAAGAATGTGGCGCGTACCAACGGTCCGGTCAGCAGATACCCTGGACGTATCTGCTGACCCTCTCCGCTTAGCCCTGACGAGCCAGAAAGCGTAACAGGTCCGCATTGAGCCGATCGGGTACGGTCGCGGTCAGCCCGTGAGGCTCTCCGTCATACTCCAGCAGGGTTGCACCTTTGATCATCGCGGCTGCTCGCCTTCCGGCTACATCAATCGGGACCGTCGAGTCGCCGGTGCCGTGGATCACCAGTGTAGGGATGGTGATTGTTGCGAGATCGTTGCGGAAGTCCGTTCCGCTCCACGCTTTGACGAGATCGATCGTCGCCTTGGGTGAGGCCGTCAGGGCCATCGACTTCGTGAACTCGATGAGCGGTTCTGAGACCGTATGGTGGATCAGCGTACGGCCGTAGAACTTTGGAATGAACTGATCGAGAAACACCGCGCGATCCTTCTTCAGATTTTCGATGATGTCCTCGAAGACGCTGGCGTCGACGCCCTCCGGATTGCTGTCCGTCTTCAGGAGGTAGGGGGTTACAGCTGAGATCAGTACTGCTTTAGACACGCGCGCGGAACCGTACGTTCCGAGATAGCGCGCGACCTCACCTCCGCCCATCGAGAAGCCGACCAGCGCGGCATCGTGCAGATCGAGGGTCTCCATGAGGGTGCTGAGATCAGCCGCCAGGGTGTTGTAGTCGTATCCGCTGAATGGCCATCCGCTTCGCCCAAACCCGCGCCGGTCATACGCAATGACACGATGGCCGTTCTCGGCCAGTACACGCGCCTGGTACTCCCAACTTGCCGAGGTCAGCGGCCAGCCGTGAATCAAAACGACCGGCGTACCCGTTCCCCAGTCATAGTAGTAGAGCTCTGTTCCGTCCTTCGCCTGTATATAGGGCATGCACAACCTCTCTTTCACGACGTTCTGATGCAGGTCTTTGTCCCTCGATTGCTCCTCTGCAGGCATTCGGCAGCACACTACTTTTGCCTCGTGAACGAACGTTTAAGGCCAGCAAACGTTGGAGCTTCCCGTCGACATAACCGGCTTCCCTTACACTTGAGTTGATGCCTCAAACGATCACCGCCGCGCGTCTGCACACCCAGGCACAAACCTGGATCAATCCTGTCATCACTCTCGACGATGATGGCCGCATTCAGTCGGTCGAATCGGCAGCCGCGAGCACCGACGACACGATCCTCACCCCGACCTTCTTCGACATTCACATCCACGGTGCGGTCAACCACGATGTGATGGAAGGGACACCGGAAGCGTTCGCTCGCATTGGCAGCTTTCTGGCCGCTCGAGGCGTCGGTCACTATCTCGCAACCACTGTGACCGCTGGTATCGACGCCACACTACGTGCCCTCGAAGGCATCGCCACCCAAGTTGAATTACCCAGCCACGAAGGTGCAACGCCCCTTGGCATCCACCTCGAAGGCCCTTTCGTCTCGCATGCAAAGCGCGGCGTCCATCCGCCCGAGCACATCGTTCCGCCCACTATCGAACTGTTCGACCGTTTTCAGCAGGCCGCCCGCGGAACGATACGCCTTATTACTCTTGCGCCGGAGATTCCCGGGGCTCTCGACCTTATCCGCCACGCTACTGCAAAGGGCGTGAAGGTGAGCCTCGGCCACTCGAACGCAACTGCCGCCGAGACGCATGCGGCCATCGCAGCAGGAGCTACTTCGGCGACCCATACCTTCAACGCCATGCGCCCGCTCGATCATCGCGAGCCCGGCATTCTTGGCGTTGTCCTTGACGATCCCACACTCTTTGCCGAGCTGATCTGCGATGGCATCCACGTCGCGCCCGAGCTTGTCCGCCTCTTTTACAAGGCCAAGGGTGCGAGCCGCGCGATCCTCGTCACGGATGGTATGTCTGCCACCGGCATGCCGGACGGCACCTACATGCTGGGCGGCTTCGAGGTCGAGGTCGCGGATGGTCGCTGCATGGCGAATGGTGTCCTCGCCGGGTCGGTCCTGACCATGGACCGTGCTGTCGCAAACTTCGCGAGCTTCACCGGTGCAGCTTTTGCGGAGGTGACTGACCTGGC
The DNA here is from genome assembly GCF_025685605.1 of Granulicella arctica. Classification (NCBI taxonomy): domain Bacteria; kingdom Pseudomonadati; phylum Acidobacteriota; class Terriglobia; order Terriglobales; family Acidobacteriaceae; genus Granulicella; species Granulicella arctica. The sequence continues at coordinate 4,028,399 of NZ_JAGTUT010000001.1, read as the reverse complement.
TTCGACGAATCCGGCTCGTATGCTGGGCCTCGAAGCCCAGATGGCCATTGCTCCCGGTCAGCCTGCGAACTTCAACCGCTATAACCCGGACGGAACGCTGCACGCGACGATACTCAACGGCCGGCGGGTCGTCTAACCTGACCGTGCGCCCACCTTCGATCGGCATTGACTTCGGTACGACCAACAGCTCGGTCGCCATCGCGACTGGATCGAGTACGGTCGACCTTGTCTCCTTTCCGACGCTCACCGGCACGACGCACTCTTTTCGCTCCGTTCTGTATCTTGAGCAGCTTCGACAGGCAGGGCGCACCGGCGTGAAAAGCTTTACGGGACCAGCCGCCATCGAGCACTACATCGAGGCCGAGGCAAAGGGGCGCCTGATCCAGTCGCTGAAGTCGTATTTGCCCAGCCGTTCGCTCACCGGGACCGAGGTCTTCGGCAAGCGCTATGCCATTGAAGATCTCGTCTCGCGCATCCTCACGGACCTGCGCCTCCGCGCCGAGGAGCATCTTGGCCAGCCGATCCGCAGTGCGACTGTTGGCAGGCCCGTTCGTTTTGTAGGGGCCGAGACCGCGGAAGATGATACTTTCGCTACCGATCGTCTTCGCGCTGCCTTCACCCAGGCCGGTTTTGAAGAGGTCACCTTTGAGCTTGAACCGCTCGCGGCCGCTTATGCCTATGAATCCACGCTGGCCAAGGACGAACTCATCCTCATTGGCGACTTCGGCGGCGGCACAAGTGACTTCTCCCTGCTGGAGGTGGGGCCATCGAGCCTTGGACGCAAGCGCACCATCCTTGGCAACTCCGGCCTCGGTCTCGCTGGTGATGCGTTCGACGCGCGCATTGTCCGGAAGCTGGTCTCCCCCGCCCTCGGCTCAAACAGCTTCGAGCGCACTTTTGCGCAGGCGGCTGACCGGCCCGCCAACATCATTCCTGCCGCGCCCGCGTGGATCTACGCGAACCTTGAGCGGTGGCACTATCTCTCGTTCCTGAAGACGCGCAATGTCACCGAGATTCTCAAGTCGGCGCGCCTTCGTGCGCAGGAGCCGGAGAAGATTGCCGCGCTGATCACGCTGATCGATGAGGACCTCGGCTACCAACTCCACCAGGCTGTGCAGCGCCTCAAGGTTGAGCTCTCTCATAACGAAACGGCTACCTTCCGCTTTCGCGATGGAAGCATGGACATCGTCGCTGAGGTTGAGCGAACCGACTTTGAGAGCTGGATCGAAGACGAACTTGCCTCAATCGAGGACTGCGTCGATACCCTCCTCGCCTCGAGTCACGTGGATCCGAGCAAGGTCGATCGTGTCTTCCTCACCGGCGGCACCAGCTTCGTCCCTGCAGTTCGCCGCATCTTTGAGAGCCGCTTTAGCCCGGCACGGGTCCTGACTGGCAATGAGTTCACCTCCGTTGCCCAGGGCCTGGCCCTCCGAGCCGCTGAGGTTTCGTAGCTCACCGGGCATTCCGCGCCGATCTCCAGGTTGACATGGAGAAGGAATGGCTTAGGGTAGGTCGATCCCAACAGCACCGAGGTCTTCATATGCAGCCTGATACGAGAGCCTCCCGGGAGAAGAACCCGCTATCATGACTCAACCACACGCCGGAGAGAACGATTGACGATCCCGCCCCGCCTCCATACCTTCGACCTCGGTCTCATTGTCGTGTACCTGATCGGCATCACGCTCTTCGGGCTTCGCTTCCGTAAGTCCGGCAAGGATAAGTCTCTTCGCAACTATTTCCTCGCCGACAACGCGATACCCTGGTGGGCGATCGCACTCTCGATCGTCTCCGCCGAGACGAGCACCCTTACGATCATCTCGATTCCAGGTGTAGCGTTTGCCGGGAACTTCGGCTTCCTGCAAGTCGTGTTGGGATACATGATCGGCCGCATCGTGGTGGCCGCGCTCTTTCTGCCGCGCTACTTCGAGGGCCGCATGCTTACGGCTTATCAACTGATCTACCAACGATTTGGCCACACGCTTCATAAGGTCACTGCTGGACTATTTCTCCTGACGCGGGCGGCGGCAGAGGGCGTTCGGGTCTTCGCTGTCTCGATCGTTGTGGGCATCGCCATCGGCACACGCGACGTACTTTCGATCGCCATCATTTCGGCTTTAACCCTCCTCTATACCTTCGAGGGAGGCATGGCCGCCGTCATCTGGACCGATGTCGTCCAGATGGCTATCTATGTGGGCGGAACACTCGTCGCGATTATCAGCCTTGGCACCCATGTCCCCGGGGGTTGGCAGCACATCCACGAGGTCGCCGGGGCCGCGGGCAAGTTCCATCTCTTCAACTTCGCCCTCAACCTCACCCAGTCCTATACCTTCTGGGCCGGGGCTCTCGGCGGAACCTTCCTCACGATGGCCAGTCACGGCACCGATCAGCTAATGGTCCAGCGGATGCTTGCCGCCAAGAACCTCCGCGAGTCCCGCCTGGCGCTACTCTCCTCAGGCGTGGTGATCTTCTTCCAGTTCACCCTGTTCCTACTGATTGGGGCTGGCCTGTATGTCTTCTACGGCCTTCATCCGCAGACCTTCGCCTCAGCCGACCGCATTTTTCCGACCTTCATCGTCGCCGAGATGCCTATCGGGACCGCCGGACTGCTGATCGCCGCAATCCTGGCTGCCGCCATGTCTAACCTGTCCGCTGCGCTCAACTCGCTTTCATCGGCGACGGTTGTCGATTTCTATCTCCCCTGGAAGCGGCGTGGGAAGCGGGGGCTGGAGTTGCAGCCTTCTCCGGAGTCCGCGACGGACGAGCGCCAACGGACGCTCATCTCCAAGGCCTCGACCGTTGTCTGGGCGTTCATTCTCTTCGCCATCGCGGTCTATAGCGTCCACGCGGGGGGCAAGGGCCATGTTGTTGAGATCGCCCTTTCCATTGCCTCGGTAGCCTACGGAGCGCTGCTTGGTGTCTTCCTGCTTGGTACCCTCACGAAATTTGTGACTGAGAAAGGAGCAATCTGCGGCATGATCGTAGGATTCGCTTTCAACCTGTATCTCTGGCAGGGCAGCTTTCCCATGACGCTCGGCCCGATCACCATTCCGCACATTGCCTTCACCTGGTATGTCTTCCTTGGAGCCCTTATTACCTTCGCCGTCGGCTCGCTTGCCAGCCTTATCTTCCGCGCTCCCCGCAGGCCTGTAGCGGCAGTCGTTGTGCTTGCCCTTCTTTCTGTGATTCCAGCTGGGAACGTGCGTCTTGAAGCTCAATCCCCCGCTCCGGACTTCACCCCCATCACTACTCTCCTGAACGAAGCTATAGCCGCCAAAAAATTACCTGGAGCTGTGGTCGAGATTGGCCATAACAACAGCGTCGTCTTCAAGCAGGCCTACGGTAATCGCAAGGTCGCCGGAGAGCCCGGGGTACACGGCGAACTTACCGCCGAACCCATGACGGAAGACACGCTCTTCGACATGGCCTCGCTTTCAAAATGCCTATCAACCGCCACGGCGATCATGCAACTGTACGAGGCACATAAGCTCAGCTTTGACGATCCCGTAGCGAAGTATCTTCCGGCCTTTGCAGCCAATGGCAAACAGAGCGTGACGATTCGCGAGTTGCTGACCCACTACTCCGGACTGCCGCCTGATGTGGACCTCAAGGACCCGTGGGGACTGGCCGCACCGGACAAGGCAGAAGGCATCCGCCGCGCCCTTGCATCACCCCTTGACAGCCCACCCGGGACCCGCTTCGTCTACTCCGACATCAACTACATCACCCTCGGCGCGCTGGTCGAAAAGCTGTCGGGCCAGACCCTCGACGCGTACGCTACAGAGCACATCTTCCTGCCGCTTGGCATGCTCTCGACCAGCTACCATCCGTTCGACAAGACCTGCGGACCACGCATCGTCTTCGGCGCAGCGACCGAGATCTCGCCCACCATCAATGGCGACGCCATCCGCCTGAAGTGCTTCGCAGGCACATGGACGCCGATCCACATCATCCCCAACACCGCGCCTACGGCCCATGATGACGAGTTGAAGGCCGATCCTGCCGCCAACCCCGACTTCGATCACCTGCTGCGCGGCACCGTCCACGACCCGACGACACGTCGCATGGGCGGAGTCGCCGGGCAGGCTGGCGTCTTCTCGACCGCCTCCGACATCGGCCTTTACGCCCAGGCGCTGCTCGATAAGCTGACCCGCAACACCGGCCCCTTTCCAGTCAGCCAGGCCACGCTCAAGCTGATGACCACGCCCGAGCAACCCAGCACGGCTGAGTCAGGCGTCACCGTCTTCACCCCTGACGGCGTTCCCACCAAGGGCATCGCTACGCGTGGCTTCGGCTGGGACATCAACACCGCCTACTCCCGCCCACGCGGAGCCATCTTCCCCATCGGCAGCTTCGGTCACACTGGCTTCACCGGCACCTCGCTCTGGATGGATCCAGCCAGCGACACCTATGTTGTTCTCCTCGCGAACGCGAACCACCCTCGCGGCGCAGGCTCGATCAGCGCCCTGCGCGGCCAGGTAGCCACCGCTGCCGCCATTGCTCTCGGACTAAATAAGGCAACTGGGGTCTCAACCTTCGCGCCGTCTACACATGAACAAACCCTCACCGGCATCGACGTCCTCGAATCGAGCCACTTCACGGCCCTCACTGACCTCGCCGCACGTCACGGTGGCCACTTGAAACTGGGTCTGCTCACGAACCAGTCCGGCCTTGATGCGCACGGCCAGCGCACCATCGACGTCCTCCTCCATGCTCCCGCGCCCATCGAACTTACCACGCTCTTCTCTCCCGAGCATGGCATCTCCGGTCTCAAAGATTCGATGACCATCGGCCAGGAGACTGACGCTGCCAGCCATCTTCCCATCCGCACGCTCTATGGAGCGCACGAGGCGGATCGCCGTCCCAAACATGACGACCTGAAGGGTCTGGACGCCGTCGTCATCGACCTGCAGGACGCGGGTGTTCGCTACTACACCTATGAGACCGTGGCGGCGTACTTCGTTGAAGCTGCCGCGGCCGAGAAGGCGGCAGGTCATCCTTTGGAACTGATCGTCCTCGACCGTCCTACCCTTATCGGCGACGACAAGGTGCAGGGCCCCGTCTCCGACCCGCCCACACCGGGCATCTACCTCAACTACATGCAGGTTCCGGCTCTGCATGGCCTCACCCTTGGCGAACTCGCCCGCTACGTCAATGGCGAGAAGCACCTCAATGCCAACCTTACCGTCATCCCCATGCAGCATTGGAGCCGTGCTCAGTACTACGACCAGACAGGCCTGCCCTGGGTGAGCCCAAGCCCAAACCTCCGCAGCGAAGCCGCCGCCGTCATCTATCCCGGGGTGTCGTTCCTCGAGAGCACCAACCTCTCCGTGGGCCGTGGCATGGCGACACCGTTTGAGCAGATCGGTGCTCCGTACATCAACGCTGCCGAGCTGGTCACCTATTTGAAAGCTCGCAACTTCCCCGGCGTGAGCTTCACCGCTACAACCATCACCATCGCCGAGGACAGCAATCACTATCCGTACCACGGCCAGACCATTCCAGCCGTTCACCTCACGACGACGGACCGTGCCCTCCTGCAGGTCTCTACGTTGGGCCTCGAACTTCTCTCTGCGGTCAATCATCTCTATCCAGAGAAGTTCAACCTTGCCAGGGCTAACACCATTATTGGCAGTGCCTCTACCATGCAGGGTCTACAGGCCGGGCAGGACCCACGGAGCATCGCCGCCGCCTGGGCCGACAGTCTCGCAGCCTTTCGCCAGCGCCGCCAGCCCTATCTCCTGTACCATTAAGGGAACCCTTGTAACTTCCCGTTCATGTTCCCCGGTCCAACTGCGTCACAATAGAGCAAGAGGAGACGCCGTGCCCCGCATCAACTTTCAGCAACAGCTCGTCGCTCTCAAAGACAAACTCCTCGCCATGGCCGCTCTCTCGCAGCAGGCCCTGGAGTTCGCACTCGAAGCCTATCTCAATGGGGACCTCGGTCTCTGCAGCCACGTCCGCGAAATAGAAGCGGCCATCAACTCCGCCGAGCGCTCTGTCGACGAGATGGCCTACGATCTTCTTGCCAAAGAGCAGCCCATGGCGATCGACCTGCGCTTCATCCTCTCCGTGATCAAGATCAACGGCGACCTCGAACGCATTGGCGACCAGGCGACGAACATCGCGCAGCGCGCCGAGATGCTCCACGATCGACCGCAGATCTCGCTTCCGATCGACATCGCCAACATGGGTGAAAAAGTCGGCGTGATGATCCGCAGCGCCATCCAGGCTCTGCTAGAGGCCGATGCGAAGCTGGCTGAGTCCGTCCTCACGCTTGACGATGAGGTCGACGCGATCAACCGAACCGTTCAGGCCGAACTGGTCGAGGTGATGCAGCAGCATCCGCATGTCAGCGAGCAGAGCCTCAACGCCATCATCATCTCGCGCAATTTAGAACGCGCAGCCGATCATGCTACCAACATCGCCGAAGATGTCATCTTCTGGATTCGCGGCTCGGACGTACGGCACAAGATGTCTCTCGCCGAGGCTGATTAGATCGTCATCAGTGCTGGGCAGCGGGGGTGGCTGCCTCACCACTCCTTGATCCAAGGTGCACAGGGCTGAGCACAAGGAATACCGCAAGCGACACGATGATAAACCCGAGCATGAAGTAAAAGAGGAGAGGTGTTGGCTCCTCTGGACTCCTCTTCCCGGCGTTGTCCTCGGATTTTGAAGTGTTCGTTTTCATGGAATTTTGATGTACGGCAGCGTCATTTTGCTTCAATCCGTATGACCCCGTCTCTGTTTGTCTGCGCCCCGATCCTGATTCCGCGACGTCGAATATTCAACGAAGCTGCCTTGACTTTAGTAACCTCGACTTCTAGGGTTACTCCAGTTCAAGAATCCGATCACAAGGCGGTGGCGTGAATAGTGACCTGCTGATTAATGGCCGCGGTAAAGCTGTCAACGAGTACCTCACCAAAAAGTTCACCCTTTGGAAGGGTTGGACCTTCAGCAAGGGAACCCGGGATTCCAAGGTCGCTCAGTATTATGTCGTCGCCGCAGACGCGAATAAGCAGGAGATTCGATCGCTCTACGCCACGATCTATCGCACTCCCTGGCCGCAGACGCTGGTCGAGGCGCAGACCACGAAGATGAACGCGAAAGCAGGCACCCGCAAGATCGCGCGTCAGGATGCCGTGGAGATGATGGAGGACCGCAAGTCCGACCTTCAGGACGTCCTCTACAAGCTCAACCAATGGGATCAGGAGGGTAAGGCCCAGGAAGGTCCGGCGTTTTTCGAACTCCTCAAGAGCACGGTTGAAGCGGTGCTTCCAGGCGCTCTCAACCGGACGGAGTACATCACGGAGCATGAGATTCGCCGCACCGCCGAGCTCACCCACTCCAGTTCCCTCTCGAACAGCAGCCTCAACGCCCAGTTCGACTTCCTCGCCGGCATGAAGGGTAAGGCCTCTATTGCCTTCGAGTTCGATCGCACCTACTTACAGGGCATCTCGAAGTTGGAAAGCGAACTCAAGGCGGGCGGGTGGGGTAATGGCTCGGTCAAAGCCTCTCTCACGAAGGCTGGCGTGCAGGCGAACGCTGCTGTCGCTCTCGCCTGCGGTATGAACTTCGAGGTGACTGCAGATTCCACGTGGACCATCGGGCCGCTCGGCGCAAAGCTCGAAGGTAACGGCACTTTCTTCGCCGGGGCCAGCGCCAATGCCTCTGCCTCACTCAATATCTCCGCCACAACACTCGCCGCCTCGGTCGCCGCTGGAGCGTTCGCGGGCATCCAGGCCTCCGCCACCGGTAAGTGCTCCATGCTCTACGAGGGGGAGGAGCTCTGCTCCGCCTCCGGCACCGCGAACGTCTCCATCGGTGCAGGGGCGACGTTCAACGCAGGGATCAGCGCGAGCCTCTTCGGACCTACCTCGATTACGCTCGCCTCGAACCTCGCCCTTGGTCTTGGCACCGGCGCGAGCACTGAAACCTCGGTCAACTTCACCCTCATGGCGCTTGCTGCCAGTGCCCAGTTTCAACGCGTCGTCAACCTGCGAACGATCTCCCAGGGCTGGAGCATGGACCTCCAGACACAGGAGCACAAGAATCGCCACTACCTCCGCAAGTCGATCACCCGCGTCCAGGCGGCGATTGATGAGCAGGAGGACAAGATTGCCTCCGTCAATAAAGTGCCCGAGGAAAGGCAGTCCCTGCTGATGGCAGCCGACGACTAGGCCACCATTCCTTGACGGGTCTCACCCAGCCGCGTAGCCTGAAGTAGATGATTGTTGCTGGTCTCGAACGCGCTCTACCCTGTCGTCTCTGTTGCCGTACAACGGCGCTGCAGTGGTATGGCGACTCTGCCCGGACGCAATAAGCCCCGGCCACAGGAATCCCACTCCACCAGCAGCCCACTCTCGAGTGGGCTTTTCTGTCTCCTCAAGTCCCGTACCTCAAGGAACCAGCTCCATGTCTGAAGCAGCCGCCAGCCCGGAAGTGCCCGCCAAAGTAGTCAAGGAAACCAAGGCCCAGCGTTCCGAACGCCTCAAACTCGCCAAGAATCCGTGGGATGCCTGGGACGAGGTCCGCCAGTTCGCCCGCGAGGGCCGCGACTCCGTATTGCCCGAGTGGACGGGCCTCTACTTTAAGTGGTGGGGTGTCTACACACAGGGCGACGGCATTGGAGCCACTGGCGGCGTAGGCGGCGAGGGTAAGGCCACCGAATATTTCATGATGCGCATCGGACTGCCGAATGGCATCCTTACCTCGCACCAGCTTCGCGTCATCGGCGGCATCACCCGCAAGCACGCCCGTAACCTCTCGGACATCACCACCCGTCAAAACATTCAGCTCCATTGGCTGACGATCGAGTCGCTTGTTGACGTCATCGACCAGCTCACCGAGATCGGCCTCTCCCCCAAAGGCGCCTGCGGCGATGTCGTCCGCAACGTCACCGGCTGCCCCCTCGCTGGTATCGACGGACACGAACTCGTCGACGCAAGTCCCCTCGCCGTCGAGATTGCGCACCATCTCACCGCGAACCCGGCCTTCTACAACCTTCCCCGCAAGTTCAAGGTCTCCGTGACCGGGTGCCCTCTCTGGTGCTCCTATCCGGAGATTAACGACGTTGGTCTCACGGCGATCAAGCGTGGCGACGAAGTCGGCTACACCCTCCGCGTCGGCGGCGGCCTCTCGACCGAGCCTCACATGGCCGTCCGGATCCCTGCGTTTATCCGGCAGGACCAGGCTCTCGCCGTCACCACGGCGACGGCTGAGATCTTCCGGGAGCAGCAGGAGTTGCGCGAGAACCGCACGCGCGCCCGGCTGAAATATCTCTTCATGCGTCATGGCTGGACCGCTGAATCCTTCCTCGCCGCACTTGAAGAGAAGCTCGGCTACAGGCTGGACCCCAGCCCGGCCGATCAGGACATCATCCCGGACGATATCTACCGTGACCACATCGGCGTGACCCGGCAGCGGCAGGATGGACTCTCCTCCGTTGGAGCCTCCGTGCTCCGCGGCCGTCTTACCGGCGAGCAGCTTGAACAGCTTGCCGACCTTGCCGACGAGTACGGGTCTGGCGAACTCCGGACCACGATCATGCAGAACATCCTCATCGTCAACGTTCCTAATGACAAGACGATCGCTCTGATCGAAGCGCTCAAGCAGATCGACCTCCACGTGGAGGTCTCTCCCTTCTGGCGCGGAGCCATCGCGTGCACCGGCACCGAATTCTGTAAGCTCGCCATTGCGGAGACGAAGGCATTCAGCAAGTGGCTCGTCTCCGAGATGGAAGACCGTCTTCCGGGGTTCGATCAGCAGATCAAGCTCCACGTCACTGGCTGCACCAACTCCTGTGGCCAGCACTGGATCGCCGACATCGGCCTCGAGGGCAAGAAGCTCAAGCATAACGGCGTCATCACGGATGCTTTCTACTTCTGCGTGGGCGGAGCCGTCGGCAAGTACGCCGGCGCAGCACGCCCCCTCGGTTATCGTGCTGCTGCCGAGGACGTGCCCGCTGCGATTGAGCGGATGCTGCGCGGCTATCTCGCCCAGCGCGCTCCGGAAGAGGATCTTCGCGCCTACTTCGCCCGAACGGACGATGCTACGCTTCGCACCCAACTGGCGGGCGAGCCGATCACCCCGGTGGAGCGCGACATGGCTCCGGCGGGCGGTGGCCACGCAGTCGACGCCTAATGGGCCTAAGGGGCGAGAGCTTACTGCTTTTGCGCCCGATATTTCCATTCCGCCAAGTCGGCTAAGCCCTTTGCGTGCAACATTTAGGTCCTCGGGTCAAGCTGAAGTATTCAAAAGGCGTGGCTTATGACAAAAGTATTCAGAACAAGGGAGTTAGGTCGGTAATCTGCCGGCCAATTCAGCAGGCCGCACGATCAAGCTACGTCCGCTTTCGCGGTGCTCTTCGAACTCGTAAGATCAAAACATCATGGATCTATTCCCGATCTTCCTCAAATTGACCGCGCGTCCCTGCCTCGTCGTTGGCGCAGGAAACCTGGCCGAATCAAAGATCGAATCGCTTCGAGCGGCCAACGGAAAGGTCACCGTCATCGCCCCGCAAGCAAGCCAGCGCATCATCGATATGGCCGAGGCAGGCGAGATCGAGTGGCATCAGCGCGAGTTTGAGACGGGCGACGTTCATAATTACTTTCTGGTCGTCACCGCGACCAATGTTCCAGCCGTCAACCGCGCCGTTTACCTGGAAGCGCAGGCAAAGAACATCATCTGCAACGCGGTCGACGATCCACCGTTCTGCGACTTCTACTTCCCTTCCGTCGTCCGTCGGGGCGACCTGCAGATTGCCATCTCGACTGCCGGCGCAAGCCCTGCCTTCGCGCAGCGCCTGCGCAAGGAGATCAACGTCCAGCTTCCGCTCGACACCGGCGACTGGCTCAACGACCTCGGTAATCTTCGCCGCGAGGTTACCCAAGCCGAACCGCTCAATGACGAGCGAAAACTGATCCTCCATCAGCTGGCCGCTCGGGAAGTCTGCGGCTATGACGGCTGCCCATCGCGTGTGCTCGCTCGGGAGCATGCCAAAACGAATCCGCTCCCCACAGAGGAAAAAGCTTGAACTCAGGAGCACAACCCGGCCACGTTTACCTCGTCGGCGCGGGTCCCGGTAATCCCGATCTGCTCACCCTTCGCGCTGCTGACCTGCTCCGCACGGCCGATGTGATTCTTCCCGACGACCTCGTCTCGGAGGACGTTCTCGCCCTCGCGAGCCCCACCGCCGAGATCATCGCTGTCGGCAAACGCTGCGGACAGCCTCGCATCACGCAAGCCGGCATTCACGGTCTCATGCTTGAACATGCGCAGGCCGATCGCTCTGTTCTTCGCCTCAAATCCGGCGATCCGCTCGTCTTTGGCCGCGCTGGCGAAGAGCTCGCCGCGCTTCGCGAAGCCGGGATACCGGTGGAAATTGTTCCTGGAATCTCGGTTGCCTTCGCCGTTGCAGCCGACCTGCAAATTCCGCTTACCGACCGCGCCAGTGCCTCAAAGCTGATCCTAGCCACTGCGCATCACGCCGAAGGAAAGGTTGAACTTTCGCCAAGCTGGAGCGGCGCATTCCCGGACGACGCAACCCTCGTCATCTACATGCCCGGCCGCAACTTTGGAGCGCTCGCCTCCGACCTGATCGCCTCCGGTATTCCGCAAGAGACGCCTTGCGTCGCCGTCAGCAAAGCGAGCACGCCGCTTCAGCATGTCTGCGCAACGACGCTCGGTGATCTGCACGTGGCAGCAATTGGCCCTGCGCCCGTTGTGCTCCTCATTGGCCGGGCTATCAAGCTGCCCTGATCGTCAGCCCAGGCGAGCTTCGGCCTGCTTCGTGGCCTCATAGATCTGCTCAAACGACTCAACCGCGAAGAGCACCGGCTGCATGGCGCTCGTCTGAAACTCCTGGTTCAACACAGCGTCAAGTTCGAAGTCCCTGATCTCGCATCCACCAGCGAGCACGCGAGAACATTCGCCATGGGAGCTGATGAGACCGCTTCCATACACTTTGATTTCGTTATTCTGCCGGATGACGCCGAACTCTACCGTGAACCAGAACAGGCGCCCCATCCGCTCAAGGTCACGCGGATCGGTCAGGCCCTGACAAGCGGCGCCGTAGTGTTGCAGGAAGTCCGCAAATACGGGATGCGCATGCATGGGAACATGGCCGAAGACATCGTGGAAGATATCCGGCTCCGGCGTGTACTCCATCGACTCGCGCGAACGCAGCCAGGTCGTCGTTGGAAACATCCGGGCAGCCAACATCTCGAAGAAGGCGTCGGCCGGGAGAAACCCGCTTACCGGTGCGGACTGCCAGCCTGTTCGCGGAGCCAGACGAGCGCTGACAGCCGCTAGATCAGGCAGTTGATCCTCGCGCAGCCCGATCTGCTCGAAGCCGTCCAGATACTCCTGGCAAGCATGCTTCTGAAGTTGGGGCATGCGGCGCGTGACAAGCTCCGCCCACACGGAATGTTGTTCTGGCGTGTACTCCGTCCAATCCTGCTTGATCAGAAAGGGCTTTGCGGCGTTCAGCTTCACAGGCTTAATGAGCGGTAAGGCGCTAGTCGTCACTTTATTTTTATCCTTGTCACTGGCTAACGTTACGATATTTGCAGGCGACCTGGGAAATCGCGCTCGTCTGGACGACGTAGATGCTGATTTTGCGTCTACGGTCCAGACTGGCGCATCCATTAGACCTGCCCCGGGCCAGCTCTGTTCTTACTCGATTTTGGGATGAGAAACCATGGCGTATCGATCCTGAATACGCTACAACGTTACCGTAGGTGCTGAACCGCTCTGGGAACGCCAGAAAAAAAGGACGATGAACGATGAAGATCAAGCAAGTACTGGCTCTCACCTTCGCCGCAACGATGATGTTTGCACCAATTGCCAAGGCACAAACCTCAACATGGGCCATTGACCCTGCTCACTCCCAGGCCGATTTCCAGATTCGCCATCTCGGCGTCAGCACGGTACGCGGCTCCATCAGCGGAACAAAGGGCACAGTGATTCTCGACGAAAAGGACATCACGAAGTCCAAGATCGAGGCCACGCTCGCTACTGCTACCGTCAATACGAGCACTGAGGCCCGTGACAAACATCTCAAGTCGCCAGACTTTTTCGATGTAGAAAAGAATCCCACCATCACATTCAAATCTTCGTCGATCACGAAGAACGGGGACAAGCTTCAGATGATTGGAGATCTTACGCTTGGCGGCGTCACGAAGAGCGTCACGCTCGATGTGGATGGACCTGCGCCACCGCAGAAGGGTATGGGCGGCAAGATTGTCAGCGGTTTTTCGGCCAGCGGGATGATCAAGCGCAGCGATTTCAACTTCGGACAGAAGTACACCTCACCTACCTTAGGCGATGAAGTGAAGTTCACAATCGATGTTGAGATTGACAAGCAGTAGGATTTAGCGATGGATCAGGCCGGGTAGCAAGGCCTGATCCATCGATCTGAAAACTAGACCTTAGCTCTCGCTGAAGCAATCTGCTCTTCCGGAATGACGGGAACTGTCTCGGTATCCTGCATGTACTTCTTAAGTAGCTGATGATGCAGGCAGTAGAGCGCGAGCTCCAGCCGGTCGGAGACGCCGAGCTTATCGTAGACCTTGCGCAGGTAGTTCTTGATCACCTGTTCGGTCGTGCCGATCTGGTAAGCGATTTCTTTGTTTCTCATGCCTCGCGTGATGCAACTGATGATCGCTAGCTCCTTTTTGGAGAGCTTCGGCTGCACACGTGGGTTGGTGAGGGTGGATGCCTGAGAACGATAGGCATCAATTACCCAGCTAATGGACTGGTTGTCGATCCAGGTTTCGCCGGCAGCAATCTTCCGAACACATTTGATCAGCAAATCTGGAGTGATGGAGCGTGGAACGACTCCGCGGACACCACGGCGGTACAGCTCAACGGTGTTCGCTTCATCCGTCTCAACGACCTGCACGATCAACTTCGTGTCGGGGGACCGCCGCACGAGCTCGGGAATAGCATCCGCTGTTCCTGCGATCAGTTGTCCCTCAAGTACAACGACATCTGTAGGATAGCGCTGCATCGCGGCATAGAGATTGGTCAGCGTTTCGGCTTGCGCCACGACGCGGATGTCATCCTCTAGCGCGAAGACCTTTCGCATGCCTACGCGATAGATCGCCTGGGAGTCGGCCAGAATGACCCGAATCCCAACAGGATTGGTAGCCTCTTCGGCTCGCTCTCCGAACTGTTCGTTCTCAACTTCAACGCCCATATGTTACGCCCTTAGGAAATACTCGTCGATGACAACAGCAGCCTTTTTTTCTGCACCATCCTGCTCATGTCTAATGATGCGACCGATGCAGTGAATCGAGACGTCGTTATCCGACCCCATAATGGCGGCAGGCATCGTAATCGTAAATTCAATTTCAGAGTTTAGTTTAGGCAGGTGATCACACGTAAAGAGAAGACCGTTTGCCGAAACATTCTCAGTGGTTGCCCTGAAGACTCCGATTTCGGTCTGAATCGTGAGCGGCAGTCTCATAGGAAAACGCACCGCAGACCGAACTGGATTTTGCCTTAGCGGTCTTGCCGATCCGCTTCCGTTTACCTGATTCAACTCTGTCATACTTTCTCTCTCATATCAGGAGGAGCTGATTGATGACTTTAGTCTATCTGAGTCAACATAATCATAAGCCATATTTGTCTAAAAAGACACGATAGTCACGTTGCGAGGAAAAGTCCAGCGGAACCTCCGACCCATTGCTGATCTTTATTATGATCAACCCCCATCATCAGCCCTCGGCCCATTCGGACAAGATTGATGGTCGGCTGCAACTCGCCACCATCGGGCCAGAGGTACATGATGCGAATCTCCGCCTGGGTCATCCCAAAAGGCGTGTCGATCACGGGGTCAAACCGAATCCGCTCCTGAAGAAGATAAAGTGAGCGCTCCGACACGGGTATTGAGGCAAGATCCTCATCCGTCGGTGCAAACTGTATCCCACGCCCCGCGAATGAGTATAAGGGCTTCAGAATGATGTTGTTACGGTCTAAAGGCAGTGACGCAGGGCCTCGATCAAACCAGTCATTCAAAAAGATCGTCCTGGGAACGGAAGGGTGGTCAAGAAAAGGTAGAGAGAATTTGCTGATCCGAAAGTACCAATTCGGATGGCCGGCCCATTCGACGTCCAGATCATCTCGGTAATCGAAGTTGAGTTGTACGTGCTTTCGCACCAGTTCGTCGACGATGGCTCGATTGAAGATTCGATGGACAGGAATCCAGGGGCCGGAGTTACGATTCTTCTGGTAGAAGAGCCGCCTTCCCTCTTTTTTCAAGGTTGCGATGTCTACCGTCGCGATGCCGAGTTTGTCTTCGTAGACATGAAAATCAGGGAGTGTCTTCTGGCTTTCAGGTTCGATCTCGGCAAGAATGACATTCTCCGGCTGATGACGACCGAGGATAACGGTGCGAAGAAGGTTCCAGTAATGCACTTCGCTGATACTACTTTGGAGCCAATCCAAGTTTTTGCTGAGCCCATAAGTATCTATGTAGGCTTCGCATGCAACACTTTGGTACCCAAAAATTGAGGGGAACGCTTGCAGCTCGACGAGCTTCGGGGTAATTTCTCCACTAGCGTCGTGAGTCAGCCCAAAATCCGCTGTCATAAAGTGCGGGTGAGGTGACTCGTTCGGCACTCGATACTGATCCGGGACTGCTCCGGCTGACGCCGCCATGTACTCCGGATTACCTACGAGTTGATGCGTCAGCGAAGCACCGATCGCTCCAAGCTCGTCGATAAGTGCCTTCGGAAGAAAGCATGGTGTTTCACATATACGGAAGCCGATCGTCGATCTCGTCGAGTTGTCGAGTCGTCGGAGCAACGACTGGTACTTCTCGGGAGTAAACCGGGAGTTAAAGTCGGATCGAAAAGGCTCCAGCATGTGCCTGTAAGTTTATCGCGAGAACCTGCTAAGAGCTAGAAGTTATCGGCAAGAAATTTCTGCACCTCGGCGAACTCCTGGTCTGAGAGCTCAAAGCTTGCAGCCGGGATGACGCCATCGACCTGGGAAGCGCTGCGACCACCGACGATTGCCGCGGTGACTGCAGCGTTCTTGAGTGTGCAGGCAATGGCGATGACGCCAGCGTTGACGTTGTGCCTTGCGCCAATCGTCGTGAGGAGTGCCGCCAACTCGAGGTTGCGGGAGAGTTGCGGTTCCTGGTAGTTCTTTGCATTCCTCCGGAAGTCGTTTGCGGGCAAATTAGCTACACGTTCTTTGGTCATCGCGCCGGTGAGCAGGCCGGAGTGCATGGGCGAGTAGTTGATGACGCCGATGTCGTGCTGCAAACAGAAGGGGAGAATTTCTGCCTCCACAGCCCTGTTGATCATGGAGTAGGGCGGCTGCAATGAGGTGACTGGAGCAATCTTCAAAGCTCGTTCCAGCTGTGCAACGCTGAAGTTGGATGCGCCAATCCAGCGCACCTTGCCCTCGCGCTGCAGCTCAGCCATGGCGGTCCAACCCTCTTCTACCTCTTCATCGGGAACAGGCCAGTGAATCTGGTAGAGGTCGATGACGTCTACCTTCAGGCGACGCAGGCTATCCTCTGCCTCACGTTTGATCTGCTTAAGGCTGCGATCGATCTCGCGCTTGTCGTTCCAGATCATGCCGCATTTTGTGAAGATGTAGGGCTTTGCCGAAGCTCCTGCAACGGCCTTCGCGACGATCTCTTCGGAGTGGCCCAGGCCGTAGACGGCAGCCGTGTCGATCCAATTCACTCCCAGTTCGAGGGCGCGCTGGATCGCCTTTACCGATTCAGAGTCGTCCTGCGGACCCCACGCAAACGACCAGTCGCCGCCGCCGATGGCCCAGGCACCGAAGCCTATACGCGTGATGTTCAGATCCGAGTTGCCGAGCTTCTTCGTTGCCAGTTTCGTCATAGCTGGTTAGACGTCACCCGGCCCGTTCAAGCCTCAATCAAAAACTCGCCGTTGCGCATTATCTGCTCTTCGCCATCAGCGTCACCAAGCCAGATGTTGAAGCCCAGGCCTACAACGTCGATGTGGGTGGAAGACTTCCATTGGGCTCCAGTGTGAGCGCCGTAGGGATCGCCAAACGCGATGTGCACGCCGGGAAACTTCTCATCCTGCAGGATGTTGCCGATGACGCGTTCGACACCGATGTTCGTACCAATTGCGAACTCGCCGACGCGATCCGAGTTCTCATCGGTGTGGGTGTAGGCCCAGAACTCCCGTTCGAGGTCCTTGTTGGCACACGCTATTTTGGTGATGCGGTTTCCTTCGATGTTGATGGTCAGCGGCGTTTCGCGCAGGATGCCGTACCGGGCGCAGAGGAAGTCGCCAACGACCCCGTCGACTACGAAGACCCCGTTCACCTCGCCTGGAGCCGTGAAGCACTCGCCGCCGGGCAGATTACCCCACTTTTCCGTACTGATGATGCCGGAGGTCTTGAACCACTTGTAATCCGGAGACAGCGTTGCGTGGATGTCCGTGCCCGCGTCTGTTGTGGCGCGCACATACGTTGCGGCGCGAACCTTGTCGAGGACCGCCTGGCTGAGGCGATCGATAGCAAGGAAATCTGCCCGCATGCCCTGCATCATGATCTCGGCCGTGATGTTGACCATATGGGCGTGGCGCATGCGGCGCCGGTTGACGACATCCGTCATCTGCATGCGGCTGTGCAGCTCATTCGGCTGAACGACGACCGCGAAGATGCTGACCTGAGACGTCTCCATGTCCTCGAGGACCGATGCAGGCATCCCGTTCAGGGGCCGGGAGGCCTCGGATTCGAGAACAAAGGCGTTCCAGGTGCACCCTAGTTTGTCGAGTTCGCTGCCGAGGGAGGCGGCGATGACCAGGCAGCTTTCATCCGTAATCAGGGTTACCTTTTCGTCCGGCTGGATGCGGAGGCAGGTACTTACCGCGTTTCTTGCCCCGGGGATAAAGCCTTCGGGAAACGGTACGGAGCGAAGTCTCTCAGCTCCCTGCAAGTCCTGTTGTGTGCTCATCGCTTCATCTCGGGTCCCTGTTGCGACATCTATGGTCATCAAAATCCTCAATCCCTGTTACTTAACAGATGCGCTACAGATCGGCTTTGGTCTCGCTCGCCATAAAATCGACCACACTTTTCAAGCTGTTCGTCTCACGGAAGACCCTGAGTTGGCGATCGGCACCTGAACCCTGCTCCAGCATGGTGTGAATATAGCCAATCTCCTCACGACTGCCGAGTTCGTCAAGCACGTCATCCACGAAGGCAAGGTACTCGAGGATGAGCTCGCGCGCTGGAACCTCTTCCTGCTTGCCGAAGTCGATCAGCTTGCCGTCGAGACCGTAGCGCACCGCCCGAAACTTATTTTCCATCAGCAGGGCGCGGGAATACTGGCGGAAGTCAATGTTGCGCTCATGCAGTTTGTAGAGCTTGCAAGCCGTCGCCTGGATGAGCGCCGCGATGGCGATCGTCTCTTTCGCCCGCATCGGGATGTCACAGATGCGCACTTCTACGGTGCTGAAGAAAGGGTGCGGCCGGATGTCCCACCAGATCTTCTTAGCGTTGTCGATGCTGTTCGTCTTGACGAGCAGGTTTACGTAGCTCTCGAACTCGGAGTAGCTCGCAAAGCTGTCGGGCAAATTGGTGCGAGGAAAGTTCTCGAAGACCTTGGCACGGTAGCTCTTGTAGCCGGTATCCATACCAAGCCAGAAGGGCGAATTGGTCGAGAGGGCAAGGATGTGCGGCAGAAAGTATCGCAGCGAGTTCATGATGCGAATTGCTGCCTCGCGATCTTCAATGCCGACATGGACGTGGAGGCCGAAGATGAGGTTGGCACGGGCTACGAGTTGGAGATCTTCGACGACCTGGAAGTAACGAGGGTCAGGATAGATCTCCTGCACACGCCAATCGGCGAAGGGATGCGTGGCTCCGGCGACAAGGACTAGGCCATGCTCCTCCGCAAGGCGGATCATGTTTCTGCGCAGATCGAAGAGGTCTTCCTGCGCATCCTGAATGTTCAGGCAGACACGGGTCCCTACCTCGATGACGGACTGGTGCATCTCCGCCTTGACCCGTTCCTCAAGGCGGAGCTTTCCCTTTGCGAGCATCTCTGTAGCAATATGCGAGCGAAGATCGCGGGTCTCCGGATCGATGGTTTGATATTCCTCTTCAATGCCGAGCGTGAACGTAGGCCGCATTCGTACTCCTCTGTGTTGCGTTTTGAAGCATCCTACTCCGGTTGAAGCTTTTACTCGGTCTCCTTTGTAGCAGCCTTCTTTGCAGTCTTAGCTACGACTTTCTTTGCGGCCTT
Source organism: Granulicella arctica (assembly GCF_025685605.1). Taxonomy (NCBI): domain Bacteria; kingdom Pseudomonadati; phylum Acidobacteriota; class Terriglobia; order Terriglobales; family Acidobacteriaceae; genus Granulicella; species Granulicella arctica. The sequence continues at coordinate 4,009,159 of NZ_JAGTUT010000001.1, read as the reverse complement.
GCGCGCAGGTGTCTTTGCAGTGGCCGCTTTTATTACCGGCGGAGCAAGAAAGCCTGCCCAGTTCAGCTGCGGCTGAAAGCTCTCGGAGGCTTGAGCCTTCTTCACCGCCAACTTCGCGACACGATCCACAATCCAGTCGAAGCTTTCGCGTCCGACGGAGTGCAGGTCCGCATCCGGTGCCGGATTCATGAAGTCGATGGCGTACGGGATGCCGTCTTCTACCGCGAATTCGACTGTATTCAGGTCGTATCCCAGGGCGCGGCAGAGCGTGAGGGCGTCCTGCTCGACCCGCTTCAGCAGCTTCTTGTCGTACTCAGGCGCGTCGAGGAGATAGCGCTCGTGGTGCGGCCGGCGCGGATCGTACGGCATAATCCGTACCTCTTCCTGGCCGACTACGTAGCAGCGGAAGTACTCTTTGAAGTTCACGGCTGCCTGGAGGGTCATGCAGAGATCACGCGTCTGATCGTACGCATGGAAAAACTCCTGAGGGTTGCCCACGTGGAAGACATCGCGCCAGCCGCCACCATCATGCGGCTTGAGGAAGGCTGGGAATCCGATGTAGTCGAAGATCTCGTCCCACTTCAGCGGGTACTCGAGGTTGCGCACGGAACGCTCGTTGATCTCCGGCGGAAACATCTTGTGCGGCAGCAGAACCGTCTTCGGCACGGCCACGCCAAGCTTTGAGGCAAGGGCGTAGTTGAAGAACTTGTCATCCGCCGACCACCAGAACGGGTTGTTGATCACCTGCGTCCCAGTGAGTACAGCATTTTTCAGAAAGGAACGATAGAAAGGCATGTCATGCGAGATGCGGTCGACGATCACGGTATAGCCCGAGGGGACGGCCTCCTTGACGCCGCCAACCTGTACGAACTCGGCAGTGATGCCGTCAACTTCCATGGAGTTGATCTTCTCGACCAACGCTCCCGGAAATGTATTCTCCATGCCGAACAGAACACCAATCTTCTTCATGCAAACTCCATATAAAAAGAGTGAACCAATGATTGTTTAAGGATTATAGGTAGACCCGAATCATCTTCATCCATTCGGGCCAATCGTGAAGCGACCCCTCTCCCCAGACATCGAGGCGGACAGGAATACCTTTGGATCGCATCAATTGGGCCATATTTTCGGTCTGTCCGCGGCATATATCGTGCTCGCCTGTGGCCAGAATGTAGGTGTTGTGCCGGTAACGATCCAGATACCAGGAGTCGCTCGCGTTAGGAAGGTAGTGCGGAGGAATGTTGAAGTAGCAGTCGTTATCGTAGTAGCCACCGAGGAAGTTGGAGAGGTCGAAGGCTGCTCCCATGGCGAGGAACGCCTTGAAGACGTCAGGGTGCCGAAGGGCGATGTTGGCCGCATGGTACCCACCGAAACTCGCTCCAAGGGAGGCAAGCTGTCCCCAGTTCCCTAACGCCCTGACCAGGGGTACCACCTCGTCCATGATGTAGCTCTCGTACTGTACGTGGCGTGCGATGCGCCAGCGTGCACCGACGTTCCGGTTGTACCAGCTTTCAGCGTCGACGGAGTCAACGCAGATTAGCTGGATCTCACCGCGTTCGATCTGTTCGGCTACCGCATGCACCATACCGCGATCTTCAAATTCGTAAAAACGACCACAGGATGTAGGGAAAACGATGGTCGGCAAGCCAGCATGGCCGAAGACCAGAAGCTCCATATCCCGCCCGAGGCGTGGGGAATACCATTTGTGCCATTCGCGCTTCACGATTCCCCCTCTGCTACCCTTGATGTAATCCTAGCGTAATGGAGCAACATCTTTCGCATTGACCTTTCGCCCGAAATCGGCTCCAATCAAGCCCGCAATTCTAGCGGATCGTCCTCTCTGGTCTGAGAATCCAATCCGGGTACCGGATGATGACTCGACCATTCCCAGGCTTGAGAGCTACCAGTTTCATTCTGAGATTTTGCCGGACCCAGACCACCGGATGGTCCTCGTCTATCTGCCTGAGCAGTATGCAGCCGAACCCGATCGACGCTTTCCGGTCTTCTACCTCCATGACGGGCAGAATCTCTTCGATGGGCGTACCTCCTACGTAGCCGGGCGCACCTGGGAGGCGCAGACGACCGCTGACCGCCTCACTGCCGCAGGCGAGATCGAACCGGTCATCCTCGTCGGCATCGCGAATACCGGCGTACGCCGCATGGCAGAGTACACCCCGACACGCGATTTCAAGATGGGCGGCGGCGAAGGCCGAGCGTACGGCAGACTGCTCTGCGACGAGTTGAAGCCATTCATCGATCGAAGCTATCGGACCAAGACGGAGGCACACGATACGGGGCTTGGAGGCTCATCGCTCGGCGGCCTTATCTCCTTGTTTCTAGGATTGGAAAAGCCCGACGTCTTCGGGAAACTAGCGGTAATGTCTCCCTCGGTGTGGTGGGATCATCGCAGCATTCTCAGCTTCGTCAATCAAGCACATCCCAGGCCTGCGCTGAGGATCTGGCTCGATATGGGGACAGCGGAGGGAGCCCGGCATGTTCGCGACACCGACCTGCTCTATCGCCTACTGGTTCGCCTTGGATGGAAACCGGGCTTCGACCTCGCCTTCATGGAGGCTGAGGGTGCCGTGCACGACGAGGCCGCGTGGGCGCAGAGATTCAACTCGGTACTGCGGTTTCTGTTTCCCGGGACGTAACGTGCGGGATGCGCAAGTTCGAGACTCGGGATACTCTTCGTAACGTAGATATCCTTACGTCTGGAAGTGTTCCTCTTGATCAATCGACGGAAGCTGCTGCAGAGTGCCGGTGCCCTCCTCTCCACCTATTCAGCGACTACACTTGCCTCTCCGCGTAGCACGGGTCAGCCCCTGAATATCGACCTGCTGCGTCAGCCGGATAGTGCTCGCGTGTTTCTTGGGGACGCCACAGACACCGCTCATGCGCTGCAGCGAAGCGGGACGAACTGGTCGGGTGCTGGAGTCGATGTCACCTATGATCCGGGTCACGAGAAGGGATCAGTACGGCTGGCTGCACCCGCCGTCGCCGTACGCAGAATCCACCTGCGCTGGAATCTCACCCTGAACGACCGGCTTCTGATCCTGGGAGACGCGTGGGAGCGCAGTTACGGTGAGCTTGCATGGTCGGGCATACTGCCGGAGCGCAGCCTGCCCTGGTACTGCCTCGTACATGACGGCGCGACGACCATCGGTTTCGGCGTGGAGGTTGGTGCGGCAGCGTTCGTCTTCTGGCAGGTGGATACGAATGGAATTTCACTCTGGCTGGATACACGCAATGGGGGCAACGGCGTTCATCTTGGCGATCGCCAGGTCAGTCTCGCGACCCTCGTCACGTACGAGAGCCAGGCGGGAGAGAGTGCGTTTCAAGCCACGCGAAAGCTCTGTCGCACGATAGCAGGAAAGATCGTTCTACCGTCGCACCGTGGTCAACACCCGCTGAAGGCCATCTATGGAAGTAACGACTGGTACTACGCGTATGGGAAGAACACCGCCGAGGGCATTCTGCGCGACGCTGACCTTATCCGCGAACTGTCACCTGCAGGTCCGGTTCGCCCCTTTACCGTGGTGGATGATGGCTATCAGGATCTGAAACGGTTTCCTGATATGCGGAAGCTTGCCGACGATATTCGCAGTCGAAACGTCAGTCCGGGAGTCTGGGTTCGACCTCTACGTGCCGCTGCATCTACGAGAGCATCGTTGCTTTTGCCTGTAGCTCGATACGGCAGGCACGCGGGCAGGTCCACAGATCTGGCCTTCGATCCGACAGTTCCGGAAGCCCTCGATGCTGTGCTCAGCGTCGTACGTGAGGCTCGGGCGTGGGGATATGACCTCATCAAGCACGACTTCACGACCTACGAGCTTCTAGGCCAGTGGGGCAATGAGATGGGGGCTTCGCCTGCCGTTGACGGCTGGAGCTTTCAAGATCGATCCAGGACGAGTGCGGAGATCATCTCCGCACTCTACAAGGACATCCGCACGGCCGCCGGAGAAGACCGCATCGTCATTGGCTGCAATACCGTCGGCCATCTCTCCGCTGGCATCTTCGACGGCCAGCGCACCGGAGACGATGTAAGTGGGCGCGACTGGGAACGCACGCGGCGCATGGGCGTAAACACTCTCGCCTTCCGCCTGCCGCAGAATGGCATCTTTTTCGCTACCGACGCGGACTGTGTCCCGATCACCGCCGACATACCGTGGAGTCTTACGGCGCAATGGCTCCGTGCTGTAGCGGCCAGCGGATCGGTGCTTCTTATATCCCCTGAGCCAGGTTCAATCGGCAACGAACAGAAGGAGGCGATACGCGCAGCCTTTAGCCTATGCGCCTCGTCATCCGAAGCGAGCGTACCCGCCGACTGGATATCGAATCGAACGCCCTCTGACTGGACCGTCAAAGCTGACCATCAACGATATGACTGGCTATCCACGGAAGGCGCCAGTCCTTTCCCTCTCTAACTACTTGTTGCAGCTAACGAGCGCTTAGAACCCGACCGCCGAAAGCACGGTGATTGACGATCACGTCAGTAGCTGTTGAAATTCAAGACCTGATGACACGGAAGATCGCGCAAGGCACCAAAAAACTCCGCACCCTGGCAAGTCTTGCCACCCTCTTCGTCATCCCCTCGGTGCTGGTCGCGACTCGTGAGGCCGTATACGCCGCGGAGCACACGAAGCCAGCCCAGACCGCGACGCCCCAGCAGACGACAGACTGGCCGGTATACGGTGGGCAACCTGAGAACGATCACTACTCCAGCCTCACGCAGATTAATAAGAACAACGTCAGCAAACTGCAGGTCGCGTGGAGCTTCGACAGCAACGAGGTCGGCGGCCTGCAGACGAGTCCACTCATCGTGGGAAGAATGCTTTACGCCTACACTCCAACGCAGAAGATCATCGCCCTCAACGCGGCTACCGGCAAAACAGTCTGGACCTACGATAGCGGTGTAAAAGGAACGCAGCCCGGCAGGGGCCTGACCTTCTGGAAACAAGGTGCGGAGACACGTCTTTTCGCCGGCGTGATGAACTTTCTCTATGCCCTCGACCCCGCCACCGGTAAGCCGATCGATTCGTTCGGTGAGCACGGTCGCATCGACCTTCGCAAGAATCTGCGCGGGGACTATCGGGAGCAGTCCATCGTGCTGACCACCCCCGGCGTGATCTACAAAAACCTCATCATCGTCGGCGGCCGTAATCCGGAGACACTTCCCTCACCCCCCGGAGATATTCGCGCCTTCGACGTCCGCACCGGAGCGCTTCAGTGGGCCTTCCACACCATTCCTCATCCCGGAGAGTTCGGCTATGAGACCTGGCCTGAAAAGGCGTATCTCACCTCGGGCGCAGCCAACAACTGGGCTGGCATGGCCGTCGATGTAAACCGAGGCATCGTCTATGCACCCACTGGCTCTTCGGTCTCGGACTTCTATGGCGGCGACCGCATCGGCGATGATTTATTTGCCAATACTTTGCTTGCTCTCGATGCAGCTACGGGCAAGCGTCTATGGCACTTTCAGGGCGTCCATCACGATATCTGGGATCGCGACTTTCCTTCACCTCCGTCGCTCCTCACCGTCCAGCATGATGGCCAGCGCGTCGATGCGCTGGCCCAGACTACGAAGCAGGGCTACCTCTACCTCTTCGATCGAGTGACCGGCAAACCCCTCTTCCCCATCGAAGAGCGGCCGGTACCGGAATCAAACGTTCCCGGCGAGAAGACCTCCCCGACGCAGCCACGACCCACTCACCCAGAGCCGCTCGGACGCCAGATCCTGACCAACCAGATGCTTACCGAACGTACCCCGGCGGCTCATCAGTTTGCGTTAGATAAGTTCCAAACCATGCGCAGTGAAGGGCAGTTCGTTCCGCTAAGCGTGGGTAAGCAGACGATCGTCTTTCCAGGATTCGACGGGGGTGCAGAATGGGGTGGCTCCGCTGTCGATCCGCGCACCGGTGTGATCTACGTCAACACTAACGAGATGGCCTGGACCGGTGGACTTGTAGAGAACAAAGGCAGCGCGTCAGCGGGCGAGACGACCTATCGTTCTCTCTGTGTCGTTTGCCACGGCGTCAACCGTGAAGGCGCACCACCAGCCTTCCCTTCGCTGGTCGGCGTCGGGCAGCGCCTCTCGGATAGTGAAATCTCCAGCACCGTGCGACAGGGCAAGGGGAGGATGCCAGCCTTTACGAGCCTCAACGACGAAGCCCTCACGGCGCTACTGGAATATGTTAAGCACGGGCCATCCTCTGCTCCCGGAGCGAAGAGCGACAAGGTAGAACTTGCCTCAGCCAACGCTGCGAACGGTCAGTCCTACGAGTTCACCGGTTATCGCAAATTTCTGGATCAGGACGGATATCCCGCCATCTCGCCACCGTGGGGAACGCTCAACGCGATCGATCTAAATACCGGCAAGTATCTCTGGAAGATTCCCTTCGGTGAATATCCGGAGTTAGCTGCTTCGGGTATGAAGAACACAGGCTCTGAAAATTACGGCGGCCCAGTGGTCACAGCGGGTGGCTTGCTGTTTATCGGTGCCACGATCTACGACCGAAAGATGCATGCCTACGACAGCGAGACCGGCAAGCTCCTCTGGCAGTTCGAGCTACCGCTCGCCGGCCTCGCAACGCCTGCAACCTACATGGTCGACGGCAAACAGTACGTCGTCATAGCTGCCGGTGGTGGCCGTGATCCTAAGTCATCGTCAGGCGGAAGATACATAGCATTTGCGCTGCCTTGAACACCCGTAGTTCTACTTAGCGCACATAAAAATCGAGCAGGATCACCCGCCAAAATCGATTCAGCCATGCTTTGCGCGCTTCCGGTCTGTGTTACATTTCACTCATGTCACCTTGCCTACTGTTGTGCTTCCTCCAGGTATCCAGCGTCTCGTTGTGCGAGACCTGTCCCTGTCGATGTTGCGCGTAGTACTCGGGCCTCGGACTACCTACACAATCGATAGCTGACCTGTTGCACTGAGCGAACTGTCTCCGTCTCCACGATAGAACTTCATCTGAAGTCGCGTCGTCATGGTCCCCGCAACGGTTTCAACACCAGGCAAATGCTTCAAAGTCTCAAAGCTATGGGCCGCATTGCACCTCCAGGTGCATGTAACTCCAACAGACGATTAGGAAACTTAAATGAATCTGCGACACCGAGCCATGATGTCCTTCTTGCTCTGCCTGCTTGTCCTGCTTGTTCCGTCGATGCATGGGCAGACGTTGACCAGCGCCACGATCGTCGGCACCGTGACCGACTCCTCGGGTGCCCCGATCGCAGATGCTACCGTCCGGATCACCCAGGCGGAGACCGACACAGTCCGCACTGCGAAGACCGGCGCCAGTGGTGACTATCGCTTTCCGTTTCTCAAGCCGGGTGACTACACGATCACTGCCGAGAGCTCCGGCCTTGCAGCAACCTCGGTTCGCCTGGTCCTGCTCGTCGGACAGGAAGAATCGATCAATCTTGCGCTCGGCGTTCAGGCTGTCCAGCAACGCTGCTGTTTGCCCAGGTCCCCCACCTCACGATGGATGACCTTCTCTCAAGCGGCGGAGGTCGCGGCGGCGGTGGCATCCTGTCCCCGGACGGCCTCAACTTTGCCGTACAGGAACGCGGACAGATTGCTCTCCGCCCAGTAACAGGTGGAGCAGAGCATGTCGTCGCGAGCGCGCCTGCTGGCGCATCGGAGCTGCGCTGGTCCGCAGATGGCAAGCATCTTGCCTTCATCAGCGAAGGCGATGTTTGGACCGTAGTGATCGACGGGGAAAAACCCATCCGCCTGACGCACGACCCTGCCGGTGCCGGCGACCCGCGTGGTGCCACCGACCATCATCCACTCTGGAGTCCGGATGGTCGATGGATCCTCTACGAGTCGGGGCGGCATGGCTTCAACGAGCTTTACGTCGTAAACACCGATGGCACGCAGGAGAAGCTGCTCGCTGCAACCGAGATCTACAAGGGCGCAGATGTGATCGGCGACAAGACTCCGGACGGTGGCGATGCAGTATCCTCCGACCGCTTCGACCCTGCACCTGCGTGGTCCCCCGACGGGACACACATCTCCTACACGGAACGATCCCGCGCGTTCTTCTCCGGCAAGCTGAAGTCACTCCGCTTCGACACAAAAACAGGCTCTGCCGCAGGACCAGCGCTCGATCTCTACACGGCGAAGAATGATCCCGGCGGAGCCTGGGCCGTCAACACCGCAGCGTGGGCTCCCGATAGCAGGACGCTCGTCGTCGTGCTGCAGGACTCCGGCTGGGACAAGCTCTGGCAGGTTCCGGCGACGGGCGGCAAGCCTAAGCCGCTCACGACAGGCACAGGGGAAGACGAGAGCCCCGTCTACTCGCCAGACGGACGTTGGATCGTCTTCACCTCGAACCGCGACGCCGCCGAGGAGCGGCATCTCTGGATCATGGCTGCTGCGGGTGGCCCAGCGCGCCGACTGACCGCACTGCACGGGATCGAGAGTGCGCCACAGTGGTCGCCTGATAGCAAGCGGATCTACTTCTCGCATGGCGATGCGCTGCACCCACCTGCAGGCTACGTCGCCGATGCGGACGGGCGAGGAGAAGCAAAGCCGCTCGAACCGCTTCCTTCGTCTAAGTTCGCAGAGCTTGGCATCGTGCCCGAAGTAGCGCATTTCAAGGGCAAAGCGGGCCTGCCGCTCACCGGCATCCTGTACAAGCCTCTGGGCTACCGATCTGGCACAAAGTACCCAACGGTCATCTGGGCTCATGGTGGGCCAGAGGCTGAAAACCTACTGAGTCTCTCCCCATGGTCACTCTTCCTCGCGCAGGAGGGCTACCTGGTCTTCGAACCCAACTTTCGCGGTGGTACTGGCTACGGCGAGCGCTTCCGCAACAGTAACGTGGAGGACTCCGGCGGCGGTGAGATCGACGACATCGGCGCGTCCGTGCAGTACCTTGTCGATGCCGGACTAACCGATCCGCGACGAGTCGCCATCGGTGGCGGCAGCCATGGTGGAACCGTCGTAGCCAATGCGGTGACAAAGCTACCCGACACCTTCGCCGCTGCTATCGAGATGTTTGGCGTAGTCGATCGCGCGCTTTTTCTGCAATATACAAATCGCAACTCGAAGATCCGTTGGGAGACGAAGATGGGTGGCCCGCCAGCGGAGAAGCCTGCGGTCTATCGCAAGGCAAACATCCTACCCGATGTAGCCGTGATCAAGACACCATTGCTAATCCTTCACGGCGAGGAAGATCCGCAGGTCCCACCGCAGGAGTCGATCAACTTCGTAGCCGCGCTCAAGGCTGCAAACAAGACGTATCTCTACACAACTTACCCGCACGAGGGACATGGCTTCCAGCAGCGCGATCACCGTCAGGACGCCTATGAACGTCAGTTAGCCTTTTTGAAGCAGTACCTGCATCCGGACACGAACTAGGCCGACGCTCGACTCTTCTTCATGTCATCGCTAAGCAGAATGGCGTCGGCGATCTCCCGCATCGACCGGCGCCGCTGCCGACTTTCGCGCTGCATCAGCCGATAGGCCTCATCCTCGGAAAGATTGAGATCCCGCTGCAGGACACCCTTGGCACGATCGACAGCCTTGCGCGTCTCAAGGCGGTCCGAAAGCTGCGAATTCTCAGTCTCCAACCGCGCTCGTTCAATCTCCGCGCCAACAAGAAAGCCGATCATCGAGAGAAGTCGAACCTCGACCTCGCTATGGCTATACGACAGCCGGTGCTGCAGGTTGATGACGCCAACGACGCGCGTAGCGCAGAGAACCGGCGTACACAGCATCGCCTCGAAGGCATCCTCTGGAACATTTTTGAACGGCGTAAAACGAGGATCATCTGAGGCCTTCGAAGCAATCGCCACCGGCTCACGATGCTGCGCCACCCAACCGGTAATTCCCTGCCCCAGCTTGACGTCGAGCCGGTCTACCAGATCGGCGTGAGGATTGCGCGAAGCACGCAGAACAAGCTTCTCGTCCTCAAGCACGTAGATGAAACAGGAGTCACACGGAATCATCGTCGCCACAAAATCGACGATACGATCAAGCACCGTATGAAGCGGGTCAGCAGCAGCGATGCGACTCGATATCTCGTGTAGAAATTCGAATGAGTTGAGTCCGTCGGTGAAGCCTGCCATCGTTGGCGTCGATTCAGCCACCTTGCGAACTGAGCGCGGAGGCCGTGGAATGCTCGCGGGCGTTGTCGGTAGATGCTCTGTAGGCAGCTCTTCAGGAAGCAGATCGAAGCCGATCGAAGCAGCCCGCTCACGCTTCTGTCGCAACGTTTGCGCAGAGTATTGAGCGGCCTCGTTGATCAGGAAGCCCATCTTCGGGCGGGAGGGTTCGAAGTCCGGCGTAATGCCGTAGTGCAGTAGTTCAGCCGTGGTCGTCGGCCCTACAGAGACGACGACGACCGAACGCAGCCCGCGCATCAGGTCCGCGACGGCGTTCGTCTGCTGTGCCACGATCATCAGGTGAATAATCTGCACCGCCGTCGTGAAGAGAATGATGTCCACCTTGCCATGAGCAAGTTCCTGGATACACTCCCGCAATGGCTGCAAGTCAAGCGGCAAGGCCCACTGATAAACCGGCACCTTGATGACGGAGGCAGTGCGCTCCGTCAACTCCGCAAGCAGTTCCGGGTTTGAAGCGCCATACTCCTGCAGGGCCACACGCTGTGTTTGGAGCGTTGCGCCGAAGTAGCGCTCCATCGCTTCGAGCAATTCGTGCCAGGTGCTGGGCTCTTGCGCACTTGCTACCGACTGGATCTTCAACTCGCGCAGCGCCGCCTCGGGCTTCGATCCGCGAGTAACAATCTTTACCCTGCGGAGAGCTGCAAGGAACGTCTCGCGCTCGAACTTTGTCTCGACGATCTCGAGGAGAGCCCGTACGCCAACACCTGTCAGGAAGATGACAACGTCGATCTCGCCGCGGATGAGCCGCTCTGCGAACTCGAGCGCCTGAACGTTCGATTCCAGTTTGACCTCGCGCATCGCTGGCACCACGAAGGGTTCGCCCCCGTAGGTGCGGATCAGCTTCTCGACTTCTTTTGCACGACGTGACTCAAGCGATAAAACTCGTAGTCCATCGAAGCTTGCATGCGCCATGCTCTACACCATGTAGCTCTCTAGATACACTTCTACCTGACTCTGACACCGGCAGTTTTTGCCGGTTTGAGCGGTTCCGAAGCAATCAATATCGGGCTTATGGTGCCAATTGTAGCGTTAAGTAGACATCCGCCACGGCTACGTGACGGATGTCTGCGTACGATCAAATCTACTCCTCAGTTTTTGGTAACTGGAGCACGCTGCTTGACGCCCCAGCGATAGACGAGTTCGAGATAGCCAAAGTTCGACGCGTGTCCCGCAGGATAGTTCGACGCCACCACCGACTTGCCGAATGAATGAGCGTAGTACATGTTTACGGCGAGTGACGGTGTGAGCTGGTAGTCGGAGCTGATGTCGTAGAGGGTGGCAAAGCTGTTGTGTCCATTACCCGGACGTCCCGTGAAGCCGAATACCTTGCTATCGTATGCACCACCGCCCTGGTACCAGAGGTCGGTACCCGAGGTGAGTTGCAGGAAGTGTAGATCGGAGCGAACCTCAAGCTTCTTAGCAGGGTTGTCGACAATCTGCACGAACTGATCGCTGCTGTTCATGAGGTTGAAGAAGGGAAAGCGGGCATAAGCGCGAGGCGTCGGCAGGACCTGGAAGAAGGTATTGTGCTGATCGTCCGTTGCGTTGTGATCGCCGGTACCCCGGAAGAAGCCTCCGCGCAGCCACGGCTTGGTGGCGGTGTTGTTGAGGCGATAACCAGCCTCGACTGCAACCGCGCCAGAGTGCTGATTCAGGGTACCCCAGTTACCATTCTGCAGTACGCCCCAGAAGACAACGTCCACGCTGCCCGGACCAGCAGGGATGGTCGTGAGGAAGTCGGCACCGTACGAACCGACGCGGATGTTCTTGTGATCGGCTGTGCGAACAGCAAGTGCGCGGTTGTCGGTCTTCACGACTCCGGTACGCCCGTCGTGATAGTCGATCGCGAAGAGACGCCAGATGAAGTGCTGCTTCAGTTCGGACTTGGTGAACGCGAGATACTGCAGATCGACGTTGAGTTCGGGATTCGCATTCATGTTGAAGACGCCCTGATCCGCACGGCCGGCCATAGCCGTAATGTCCCACGTGCCTTTGCCGTAATGGCCGTCGATGCCATCGAAGCTACGTTGCGCATTCGAAAATCCAAAGTTGCCAACGAGTCGCTGTGCCACGCGATTCGTCTGTAGCCACGCGAGCGTCTGATTCTTGGGCTGGGTCTCCTGCCCGTCGAAGAATTCAAACCGGCCTGCACGCAACGTCGTGTCCGCCCCCTTCCCATGAAAGCGTACGAACCCCTGCTTGAAGGACGCCGCGACTGGCAGCGTATTGTTGCTGTTCGCCGCGTAGTAGGTGGCGCCGAGAAAGAGCTGGCCACGCGCAGTCACCGGGTCGACCGAGGTGTTCGGCACGTCGAAAACGTTGGCTTCGGAAACCTCAGCCATCCAGTCGAAGTGCTTGATCTTCTGGGCGACGCTGATGCGAAGCAATTGTTCCACATACGGATAAGTCGTGGTGTACGGCTGGTCTGCGTAGAAGCTGATTGCGTCTGTGCGCGAGCGATCCATCACCGAGATGGAGACCGGTGCGGTGCCCGTGGCTGCTGGTGTTGCCTGTTGCGACCACGCTGATCCAGATAAGGCAGTGGCAGTGAGCAAGGCACAAACACTCGATTTTCGGTAAGACATACACACTCCATAGTTCTTTTGTAAGTAGAAGTTATCCCTGATGCACTGCGCGATGGGTGCGCAACGACGAAAGCGAGCGAAGCGAGTTGGGGCCAGAAACACACACACGGTGTCGACGTAAAATCGCGACGCATCACGGGGTCACGGCAGTCGCTAGGCTTATTTAGGGAAATGTAACACAACGCCAAAGTCACGCGGATCGACCTAAAGTTGGATATGTCTCCGTGAGACCGCACTTCCCGCTTGCGCTGAGAGGCGGCTCTGGTTATGATCACGAGACCCGGTGCCAGATTAGCTACGAAGACCTTGTGAGCGCCGGCTCCGGTTGAGACCACGCCGTCTCGCCTGACGAACGTCCTGTACGATCCGCATTATTTCCACGCTCCTCGACGAGCTCTGAGACTTAGGATTCGCCACGGATATACTGCGCCCGTTGATTCAAACGATCTGCAACCATATCTGACGACGAAGATCCTGACCCATCGCAGCCATTCCCAGATTGTTATCTGGAGGAGCATGAGCATGTCATCGCAGATCGCATCCCTTGCAGGTCAAGGCGGCTGGAACCCTGCTGCGGGTGAAACATTCACGCTCGAGCAGAAACAATATCTCGAAGGCTTCTTTGCTGGCGTCACCCAGCGCATCCCGTTCGTCGGCAGGACCGAACAGGGCCTGATCACGGCCGATGCGACCTCGGGCGCAGCAAACGAGGCGGCTCACTTCCACGGAACCGCCGTCGACGATCTCTGCCGCGAGGAGACCTGGAAGTACGAGGAAAATCCGCTCGATATCTGGGACAAACTGCTCGAGCACGCCAAGGAAGACAAAGCACCTGCACCGGACGATCTCTTCCGCTTCAAGTTCCACGGCCTCTTCTATGTAGCACCCGCTCAGGACTCGTTCATGCTTCGGCTGCGCGTTCCAAGCGCCGTCATGACCGCCGCACAGATGCGCGGCCTGGCGCAGATGGCCGCCGATTGGGGCTCCGGTCGCACCGACATCACGACCCGGGCAAACCTGCAGATCCGCGAGTTCCAGCCGCGCGATATCGTCCGCGTGCTCAATAAGGTGCAGGCGCTTGGGATGAGCTCGCGTGGCTCCGGTGCCGACAACATCCGCAACATCACAGCCTCGCCGATCACCGGGCTCGACCCACACGAATTGCTGGACGCGCGCCCCTATGCAGACGCGCTGGCCCACTACATTCTCAATTCACGCGACCTGTTCGGCCTTCCGCGAAAGTTCAACGTAGCCTTCGACAGCGGCGGAGCGATCAGCGTTGTAGCGGACACGAACGACATCGGCTTCATAGCTGTCCGCATCGCCGAAGGAAGCTCGGCTCCTCCGGGAATCTACTTCCGCATCGTGCTCTGCGGGATCACCGGGCATCGCCAGTTCGCGTCCGACTGTGGGGTTATCCTGCAGCCGCATGAGGCCGTCGCCGTAGCCGCCGCCATGATCCGCGTCTTCGCAGAAAATGGCGACCGCACCGACCGCAAGAAGGCACGGCTGAAGTACCTCGTCGACCGTTGGGGCGTCGACAAGTTCCTCGAAGAGACGGAGAAGCGGCTTGCATTTCCGCTGCTGCGGATTCCGGAGTCCGCCTGCGTGCCGCGTAACCCAATCGATCGGGCCGGGCACATCGGCATCCACCCGCAGGCTCAGGATGGCCTTTCGTACATCGGCGTGTCGGTGCCGGTGGGGCAACTTCCGGTCGCGCAGATGATCGCGGTCGCAGAGATCGCCGAGCGATTCGGCTCCGGCGAACTGCGGCTCACGGTGTGGCAGAATCTCATCATTCCCAACATCCCTGCGGACCGGCTTGAAGAGGCGCAACAGGCACTGCTCGCCGCTGGGCTGAACTTCACGGCGGGGGCTGTTCTTTCGGGAACCGTGGCATGTACGGGCAACAAGGGATGCCGCTTCGCCGCGACCGACACCAAGACACATGCCGTTGCCCTTGCGAAGCATCTTGACGAGCGCTTCTCTCTGACGCAGCCGGTCAACCTTCACGTCACCGGCTGTCCACACTCCTGCGCGCAGCACTACATCGGCGACATCGGCCTGCTCGGCGTCAAGATCGGCGGCGAAGAGGGCTACCAGGTAAGCCTCGGTGGCGGCTCCGATCAGGATCAAGGGCTGGCACGGGAGTTGATCCCAGCGATCCGGTTTACAGAGCTGCCGCCCATCATGGAGCGCTTGTTCACAGCATTCGACCAGCAGCGCACCTCTGCCGATGAGACGTTCCTTGCATTCTCGCGGCGGCACTCCATCGAGGACCTACGTAGCTTCGCGGAGGTCGACAGTCTATGAGCATCGTTCCCTTCATCCCGGATTCCGCTCCCTTTGCACCCGCGCAGCGCGCATGGCTCAACGGCTTCCTGGCAGGCCTCTACTCGACCGCAGAAGCCGCACCCGCCGCCGCCGCAACAACAGTCAGTCGCGATGTGGCCGTCCTCTATGCCTCTCAGACAGGCACCAGCGAGCGCCTCGCAAAGAAGATCGCCAAGGAGCTGAAGCTAAAGGGCCACGTCGCCCGCGTTACGTCACTCGAAGGATATGCGCCATCAGCCCTCGCGACGGAGGAGTGCGCGCTGATGCTGGTGAGCACCTATGGTGAGGGTGATCCGCCTGATCCCGCGCGAAGCTTCTTCGATCTGCTATGCGGCGACACAGCACCACGCCTCGACAGGTTAAACTACTCCGTCCTCGCCCTCGGCGACAGCCACTACGAGCACTTCTGCAAGTTCGGCGTTGATCTCGACCAACAGCTTGCGAAGCTAGGTGCAAGCCAGCTCGCCCCCACCGTTCTGTGTGATGTAGAAGTCGATGAAACGTTCGAAGTATGGAAGGCAGATCTCCTGCAACGGCTCGTCCAGGCAACTGTAGCGTCCGTTGCATCCACTACCGCAAGCGCTGCGCCGATGGCCGTCGCCACCAGCCTCTATCATCGCGACCATCCGTTCGCCGCAGAGCTACTGGAGAAGCGCGCACTCACCTGCGACGTGTCCAGCAAGCAGACGCTGCATCTTGCTTTCTCCCTGCGAGACTCTGACCTGACATACGAGGCAGGGGATGCACTCGCTGTACTTCCAGCGAATGAGCCGTCACTGGTCCACGAGATTCTGACGTTCGTTGGATTGAGCGGCGAAGAGGTCGTCGAGTTGCCGAAGGTCGGCAACTGCACGATCTCCGAGGCCCTTGGCACGCGCCTTCAGATCACGCGACTTAGCCGGAAGCTCGTCGATGCCTACGGTAAAGATGGAAGCTGCGACCGCCTGCTCGCGCTGCTCAAACCAGAACAACAGACGCATCTGGATCAATACCTCTACGACCGCGGCCTGATCGATCTGCTCCACGAATACCCTGGTGTCCTCACAAGTGCGCAGCGGCTCGCGGATCTTCTGCCGAAGCTTGCGCCACGGCTTTACTCAATCTCCTCCAGCCCCAAAGCGCATGCCGGAGAGGTTCACGCAACGGTTGCCGTTGTTCGCTATCGCTCGCACAACCGCGAGCGCGGCGGCGTCTGCTCAACCATGTTTGCTGACCGTGCCGAGGTGGGTAGCCGCCTGCCGGTGTACATCCAGCAGAATAAGAAGTTTCGCCTGCCATCGGACAACACTGCGCCCATCATCATGATTGGACCGGGCACCGGCATCGCCCCGTTCCGCGCCTTTCTGCATGAGCGTTGTGCCACGAACGCGACAGGCCGCAATTGGCTCTTCTTCGGCGAGCGCAGCGCCGCCACCGACTTCCTCTACCGCGAAGAGTTGGAGCAGATGACGACAGGCGGTCTGCTCACCCGGCTCGACACCGCCTTCTCCCGCGATCAGGCGCACAAGATTTATGTGCAGGATCGCATGGTGGAATCCGGTGCGGAGCTCTTCGCATGGCTTGAAGAGGGTGCGAGCGTCTACGTCTGCGGCGATGCAGCGCGCATGGCGAAGGATGTCGACCTCGCTCTGCACACCGTAATCGAGCAGCACGGCGGACGCGACACAGAAGCTGCAAAGGACTACGTGCAGAACCTCCACGACAGCAAACGCTACCACCGCGACGTCTACTAGAAACTCAACGAACCACCTTACTGAAAGCGAGCTTCCCTTTGGCGTTACCTCTTCACGTACGGGCTATCGATGGTCAGAGTCCGGCGCTCGTGCGCATCACGGAAGAGGGCCTGGTCATCACCAGCGCCACGGATCAGGCGGAGGTCGTCACGGCCACTTCCCTGCTGCCAGGGCGTGCGCTCACGGAGGGCGAGCAGTACCGCTTCCACTTCGATATGACGAAGTGCATTGGCTGTCGCTCCTGCGAGGTCGCCTGCAACGAGCAGAACGGCAATCCCGCCGACATCCTCTGGCGACGCATCGGCGAACTTGAAGGCGGCTCGTATCCGGATACGCAGCGGCACTATCTTTCGATGGGCTGCAATCACTGCCTCGATGCCGACTGCCTCCGCGGCTGCCCCGTTGATGCGTACAAGAAAGATCCCGTCACCGGCATCGTCGTCCACTCTGCCGATGCTTGTATCGGCTGCCAGTATTGTGTCTGGAACTGCCCATACAGCGTCCCACAGTTCAATCCGGAGCGCGGCGTCGTCGGCAAGTGTGACATGTGCAAAGGACGGCTTGAAGACAGCCTCGAACCCGCATGCGTCAACGCCTGCCCCGAGGGTGCAATCGAGATCGAGATCGTCAACATGGCTGCGTGGCGCGACAACTACTCTTCAGCCGACAGCCCCGGCATGCCCGCAGCAAGCCAGACCATCTCGACCACGCGCATCACTCTGCCGGAGAACAGCGGCACCAACCTCGAGCGCGTCGACGGTGGCCAGATCCCGCTCGAACACGCACACCTTTCGCTCGTCGTCATGACCACCCTGATGCAGGCCGTCGCAGGTTCGCTCTGGGTGCTGATGCTGTGGCACGGCCTCGACACCATCCGCCTCACACTGCTTCTGGTCATCACGTCGATCGCGCTGACCATCTCCACACTCCACCTTGGACGACCCGCCTACGCATGGCGCGCCTTGAAGATGTGGCGACGCTCCTGGCTGAGCCGCGAGGTCCTGCTCTTCACGCTGTTCTTCGGCGCGATGTCCGCAGCCGCTCTCTGCACGGCCGCGACTGCCCTACACTTCGCCGTTCCGGCCATGCTGCTCACGGCGATTGACTGGTCGGCAGCTCTCTTTGGATTAGCAGGAACAATCGCTAGCGCCTCGATCTACCTTGTACAGGCACGCCCTTCGTGGAACATGCGCCACACCCCGATCGACTTCATGCTGACAGCCGTTCTGCTTGGAGCACTTCTGGCTTACGCGCTGCAAGGCATGAGTCTCCCCGCGATGACGCCTACGTTCTTGCAGGAGAGTCCAATGCTGTTCAGCACAGCAGCACAAGCAGTGCGGTTGATTCTGCTGTCAGGTTCAGCATGGCTCGTCAATCAGATTGTGCGTGTCGTACGGCTTCGCGGCTCAAAGACCTTTGAGTCACGAGCCTCTTTCTCGCTCCTCTCAAGCAACGCTCTACGGATGCACAGCTTTGCCTCCTGTCTGCTCATCGTGCTCAGCATCGGGTTCGCGGTAGCCGGTCACTCCGCAGCAGCCCTCGGGTGTGGATTCACCGGCATCCTGCTCGCGCGCTATCTTTTCTTTGTCTCTGTGGTGCCGCTCAACATGGCGCTCACCTTTGTACGCACGAGGCACGCATGAGCCTTCTCACCAAACTGCGTAAGCTCGCCGGCATCGACACCGCACAGGCGAAGTACGCCTATGCGGACGACGATCGCTATGGCCACATCTCTGCATCGCGCGTAGCCGATACCTGGGTGAAGACGACCTGCGGCTACTGCTCCGTTGGCTGCGGCATGTTGATCGGCGTGAAGGATGGCAAGGCTGTCGCCGCGCGCGGTAACCCGGAGCATCCTGTCAATCGCGGCAAGCTCTGTCCGAAGGGCCTGAGCGAACACCACATCCTCGCCTCACCCGGCAGAGCGAAGCAGCCAATGCTGCGCAAGGAGGGCAAGCTCGTCCCCGTCTCCTGGGACGAAGCGCTGAGCACCATGGTTGAGCGCATCGGCGCAATCCAGGCAGAGCACGGACTCTCCTCGCTCGGCGTCATCCGCACCGGCCAGTTGCTGACGGAGGAGTGCTACACCCTCGGCAAGCTGGTCCAGCTAGGCTTCCGCACTGCGAACAATGATGGCAACACCACGCTCTGCATGGCCAGTGCCGTCTCCGGGTATAAGCTCTCCTTCGGCAGCGACGGACCACCCGGCAGCTACGCCGATCTCGAGCACGCCGACGTGATCATCCTCGTCGGCGCGAACATCGCCGATAACCATCCCATCCTCTGCAATCGCCTTGAGCGCGACAAGACTCGCACGCTTATCGTCGTCGATCCCCGCGTCACCAAAACTGCCATGATGGCCGACATCCACCTCGCCATCAAGCCGCGTGGCGACATCGCGCTCATCAACGGCATCGCGCACATCCTCATTCGCGACGGCCTTATCGACCACAACTACATCCAGCAGCACACCACTGGATTCGAAGAGTTTGCAAGCTTCGTCACCGACTTCACACCCGAGCACGTCTCGACCGTTACCGGCCTGCGCATCGAGCAGATCGAAAAGGTCGCCCGACTATACGGCAACGCAAAGGCTGGATTTATCGGCTGGACCATGGGCGTCAACCACTCCACGCAGGGCGCAGTCACCGTCGCCGCCATCAACAACCTTGCGTTGATCACCGGGAACATCGGCCGCGTCGGTGCGTCGCCCTTCTCGATCACCGGCCAGTGCAACGCCATGGGCACACGCGAGACCGGCTTCACCTCGTCGCTGCCCGGCTACCGCAAGTACGACAACGCCGCCGACCGCGAAGAATTGGCAGCGCTTTGGAACATCGATGTCGACACGATCCCACAGGCTCGCGGCATGGCCTACCCCGACATTATCGAGGGCGCGGTCTCCGGCAAGATCAAGGCGCTCTGGTTCATCGCCACCAATCCCGTCGTCTCCTTCCCGAACTTTCTCTTGCTGGAGCAGGCGCTGCGCAGCGTGAAGTTCGTCGTCGTTCAAGACGGCTTCTTTCCTACGCCGACAAGCGACTACGCCGACCTCGTTCTACCCGCCGCCATCTGGGGCGAAAAGGAGGGGACCTACACCAACTCCGAGCGACGCATTAGCAAGGTCAATCCCATCGTCGCCCCGCCCGGCGAGGCTCGATCCGACTTCGACATTTTCCTTGATATCGCCGAGCGGCTGGGTGTGCGCAACAAGCTCTACCCGGGATGGACTTCAACACACGATGCCTATCGCGAGTGGCAGCGGATCTCCGCCGGCCGCATGTGCGACTACAGCCAGTTCACCTGGGCCGACCTCGAAGCGAAGGGTGGCATGCAGTGGGGCGGCGATCGGCTCTACCAGGACGGCATCTTTCCCACGGAAGATGGCCGTGCCAAACTCCTCAAGGTTCCGTGCGAGCCCTTCTCAGAGCAGCCGAACGCTGAGTACGACTTCATCCTCAACACCGGCCGCACCGTCGAGCACTGGCACACGCGTACCAAGACTGCACAGGTCGAGATGCTCAACCGCATGGTGCCGAACGCGTGGCTGGAGATGAATCCCGTCGACGCAACACGCCTGAAGCTGAGCCCCCACGACCGCGTCACCGTTGTCTCGCGGCGAAGCAAAGTCACCCACCTTGAACTGCGGATCACCGCAATCGTCGCACCGGGCCAGGTCTTCATGCCATTCCACTTCGCCGAGTCGAATTCGAATCTCGTCACCCTCGGCGCTTTCGACCCCATCTCCCGCGAGCCCAACTTCAAGCAATGCGCAGTTCGCGTCGAACGCAGCACCGCGAAGTAAACCTAAGTTTCTCCGGCCGTGTCTGCCGGAAGCCGCACCAGAAGAACATCCACGACGATGCTCTCGGACCAGAAGCACCAGAAAACACTTCATCCTCGGAGGACCTTCGCATGGCTAGCTATAAACTCTTTCTGAAGTCCGGGCATCCGCCGACACTTCTCGCCGCCTTTCTCTACTTCGACTTCAGCTTTGCCATCTGGGTGCTCAACGGCGCAATGGGGCCGTTCATCACCGAAGCCTTCCGCCTCAGCCCCGCGCAGACGGGCCTGATGATCGCCGTCCCCACCATGGCTGGCGCGCTCATGCGCTTCCCCCTCGGCGTCATCTCGCAGTACATCGGCCGCAAGAATGCCGCCATCGTCGAAATGTCGGCCATCATCATTGCCCTGCTCTACGGCTTCTTCTTCGTCCATACCTTCCACAACGTCCTCGCCATGGGCGTCCTGCTTGGCATGGCCGGTGCCAGCTTCGGCGTCGCGCTCTCGCTCGGCTCCGGATGGTTCCCTCGGGAACATAAGGGTCTCGCTATGGGGATCGCCGGCGCAGGCAACAGCGGCACCGCCCTCGCCGCCCTCTTCGCCCCTCGCCTCGCCATGCACTTCGGCTGGCAGCACGTCTATGGCTTCGCTGCCTGCATGATGCTTCTCCCGCTCTCCACCATGATCTTCTTCGCGAAAGAACCACCGGACATCGAACACCAGACCCTCGCCGGCCACCTCAAATGCCTCGTCGAGAAAGATGGCTGGTACTTCAATCTCGTCTACATCATCACCTTTGGCGGCTTCATCGGCCTCGCCACCTTCCTGCCCACCTTCTACGTCAGCCAGTTCCACATGACCAAGGTCCAGGCCGGCACCTACACCGTCTTTGCTACCCTCACCGGCAGTCTCACCCGCGTCATCGGCGGCTGGTTCGCCGATCGCATCGGCGGCATCACTACTCTTTCCGTCGTATTCCTGATTGCCATCGCCGGTCTCTTTGGCCTCACAACTGCACCTTCCCTCACCATCACAACTGCCTTCTTCATGCTGTGCTTCGCCGCCCTCGGCGCCGGCAACGGTGCCACCTTCCAGATGGTCCCCCTCCGCTGGCCCCTCACCACCGCCGTCGCTGGCGGCATGATCGGCGAAATCGGCGCACTCGGTGGCTCCATCCTTCCCCTCGCCCTCAGCCAGTCCAAACAGCACACCGGCTCCTACGCGATTGGCTTCACGTGCTACGCCGGACTAGCATTTGCGATCCTTCTCATGCTCAGGCTGGTATCCCGCAGTTGGATCAAGACCTGGGTAGGACCCGGTGGCCGGGCGCGCATCGTCACTCCCGTCCACAGCTTGCAGGAAGCCGCAACCTTCGCGGCAGACTGATTACTTAAGCAAAAAGGTCGGCAGCCCAGGCACGGGACTGCCGACCTTTTACTGCTACGCCTACTTCGTGCCCATACCCGCTTGCGGCGCCGACGAGTGCGTCGCCTCAGGCAGCGCCCAGGCAAATACCACACCGCCACTGCTGGTCACCGTATATTGCCGTCCATCCAACTCGTACGTAATCGGGGAACTCTGCATCGGCGAACCCGTACCCGCATGCCACAGCGTGTTCCCGTTTGAAGTATCCAACGCCAGCACGCTACCGGAGGCGTCACCCGTGAAGGTCAGTCCGGACTCCGTCGTCAGCACGCCCGCGCCCGATCCACCCTTACCAACATCATGGCTCCAGCGGATCTTGCCCGTCTGGTAGTCAATCGCCTCGATCACACCCTTGCCCCACAGCCCGTAATCCGCCCCGGCCCAGCCGTACTGGCCATCGGCCTCCTTGGCGAAATAGATGCTCCAGCTCGGGTGCGCATCGACCACGAACAGACCCGTCTTCGGGTCGAAGCTCGGCGACCGATAGTTTGTCATGCCGCCTTCATCCGGAGCGATAATGCGACCATCAGGAGCGGGCTCCTTCTTAGGATTCGGGATCGGCCGCCCTTCTTTGTCCACGCCGAGCGACCAGTTAACCGGGCCGAACGGCGTCGTCAGCAGGCTCTTTCCGTTGGTCCTGTCGAGCACGAAGAAGTAGCCATTGCGCGAGGTCTGCATCAGCATCTTCTTCTGCTGTCCCTTGAACATCCCATCGACGAGCACCGGCGTCTCCACCGCATCCCAGTCGTGGGTATCGTGCGGTGACACCTGGAAGGCCCACGTCAGCTTACCCGTGTCCGGATCAAGCGCCACAATGCTGCACGTATAAAGGTCATCGCCCGGTCTGCTCTTTCCCTGCAGCACCGGCGTCGGATTACCCGTACCCCAATAGATCAAATTCAGCGACGGATCATACGTCCCGGTCATCCACGTCATGCCGCCGGTCGTGCTGTTCGGCGTTCCAACAGGAGGCGTCGAGTTCCACTGCCACTGCAGCTTCCCGGTCTCCGGATCGATCGACTGAAGATAGCCCGTCAGATTGTCGAAGTCGCCCGAGACACCAACGATCACGTGATCCTTCACCACCAGCGGAGCCATCGTCGTCCAATAGCCCTTCTTCACATCCGCCACGACCACGTTCCAGCGAACCGTCCCGTCCTTCGCATTGAGCGAGACAAGGTGTCCGTCGGGTGTCAGGAAGTAGAGCCAGCCCTTGTACATCCCGACGCCGCGATGCCCGATATGCAAACCATCGTTCGGCGGATAGGTGTACTTCCAAAGCATGTGTCCCGACCGCGCATCGACCGCCCAGATATTGTCCGGCACCGTAAAGTACAGCACCCCATCGACCAGGATCGGCGTTGACTTGATCTGGTTGGACTGATTCGTCTGAAAGGCCCACGCGAGTCCAAGCGTGCCGACATTCTGCGGATTGATCTGCGTCAGTGGACTATGCCGTTTGCCGGAGTAGTCGCCGTGATATCCGGGCCAGCTATCCGCCGGAGGATTCGTCAACTCCGCCGCACTCAAACTCTGCGCCGCGGCCACAGACGATACAGAAGCAAGCAGCAGCGACGCACCCAAGGTAGACAGCAGTACATCTCTCAACAACTTCATCATTCGATCCGAGCCTTTCAGAAGCTGCGTCCAGGGCCTACGCTGCTACTTTAGCGTCTGCAGATAAGCCATCAGGTTGTGGATGTCGCCGTCCGTGTACTTCGGAAACTGCTCAACGTGTGCGTCCACAGGTGAGTCCACCGTAAACTTCACGTTGTTCACGTTCCACGAGTGATACACACCATCGCTGCCCTTCAGGCCAACCGTGAACTCATCCTGATATGCCAGCGTGCCTGAGACCTTCTCCCCCGACGGTAGCGTCACAGCCACGGTGCTCTTTGCATCACGCGGATAGAGCATGCGCTCTTCGAGTTGCAGTCCCTGAAAGCGCGTAGCGACACCCGCCATGTCCCCGGTCTCAGAGTGGCACTTCACACAGCCTGCGCTGGTGAAATACTTCTTTCCAGCTTCAGCATTGCCCGTCTGCAGGTCGGACACATCGACACCCTTGCGGCTGCCCGGCTTCTGCGACTTGGCCTTGTCCGCCTGCGCGTGGATGTACTCGACTACGCTGGCCAACTCATCATTGGAGAATTTGAAGGCCGGCATCTTCTTCTCAATGCGGCCGTTCCGCACCACATCAGAGATCTTGTCGCCGTTCACGTCCGATGCAACCAGCTTCGATCGCGTCAGGTCCGGCCCAGCCTCGCCGCCGCCCGCATCGCGACCATGACAGAAAGCGCAGTTCTGTTGGAAGATTGAATTACCCGGACCAGTAAGCGCCGCCGTGTGGACCGCCTTCAGGTCGCTCGCGCTACTCGTTGCCGCCTTGGCGCCGGACAAATCGTCCGTTTTCAGAAAGCGAATGATCGCATTGACCTCTTCGGCCTCGAGCGCCGGTTGTGCAGGCATCTTGCCGCGGCCATTATGGACAATCCCGAGGATCTGCTCATCCGTAAGCCTGCGGCCCACACCGACGAGCGAAGGGAATATGGGCGCCATCCCCTCACGCTGTTGACCGTGACACATGGAGCAATGACTCGCGTAAGCCTTGGCGCCGACCGAGTTCGCACCCTCAACCGCCGCAGCCTGCGTAGCCCCCGCCTGCTCGCCGTTTGAGGCCGCATATATCGGCGTCAGCTTGCTGGAGTACGTCGCCATCCCAAACGCCGCTGCTACAAATACCGCAATCCGAAGTCTTTTCATCGCGTACCCACACCCTTAAATTCTCTTGCTCGATCTATTTGCTACACCCACCATGCCGCCGCGGGTGCTTCCTTGATCACAACGTCGTTCAGAAACTGTGCAGCCTTGGTAAGCCCCTCTTCCGGGGAGAGCAAGCTGTCCTCGTGCTCTATGGAGAGCACGTCGTCGTATCCGAACATGCGCAGCGTGGAGACGAACTCCTTCCACCACTCCGCTCCGTGGCCGTAGCCACAGGTCCGAAAGATCCACCCGCGGTGGCGCTCATCGGTATAAGGCTTTGTATCGAGCACGCCCGTACGAGCCAGGTTCGCCGGGTACATCTGCGTATCCTTCGCGTGGACATGGAAGATCGCATCGCCAAGAACTCGAACTGCCGCGATGGGGTCAATTCCCTGCCAGAACATGTGGCTCGGGTCATAGTTGCAGCCGACTGAGTCACCCGCAATCGCCCGCAGCCGAAGCATCGTCTCCGGGCTGTAGACAACGAAGCCGGGATGCATCTCGATCGCCACCTTCACACCATGATCAGCGGCCAGTTTGCCCCGCTCCAACCAGTACGGCGTCACCACCTTGTCCCACTGCCACGCCAGCACATCCAGATACTCTGGCGGCCACGGGCACGTCACCCAGTTCGGAGCCTTCGCGTTGGGCGAATCGCCGGGACAACCCGAGAAGTCCACTACTACCGACACGCCAAGCTTCTCTGCCAACAGGATCGTCTTCTGGTTCGTCTCTTGCGCCTGCTTGGCCTGCGTCGCGTCCGGGTGCAGTGAATTCCCATGACAGCTCAGCGCACTGATGCTTACGCCCGCATCGTCGAGCTTCTGCTTGAACTCCTTCAACTCAGCCGGGTTATCAAGCATCGATAGCTTGCAATGTGCGTTACCGGGATAGTTCCCCGTTCCCAGTTCCACCGTCGTAATGTCTAGCGCCTTCAGCTTCGCGAGAACGTCCTTCAAGGGCATCTGCGCGAGCAGCGCTGTAAATACTCCAAGCCTCATGCGATCTCCATTCCTCTTTGTATCACCGGCATGCTACGCCTGGCTCGCCACGTACTCCACGCTCTTCCAGACTCCGCCCTCGGCGTGGCTTTGCAGCATGGCTTCAACGATACAGGTCGAACGGTATCCGTCGTCGAAGGTCGGCAGCATCGAAGGCTTGCTCGCCGGAGCGGCACCGTCGCCGATCCACTCATACGCATCCCGCATTACGTTCAGAAACGCGTCCGCCCACGACTCCTGATGACCGCCCGGCAGATGAACATACCGCAATACCTCAGGCGAAACCAGCGACGGGTCCTTCGCCATCATCGCGTTCGGCTTGTTGTGGTGACCGATCCAAAGCTCATTCTGCTCCTCCTGCTTCCACTTCAGCGAGCAGGTTCTTCCGTTCACTTCAAGTTGCAGGTCGTTCTTATGACCCGGCAACACCTGCCCAACCGAGAAAGAACCCTTTGCCCCGCCGTCGAAGCGAAGCAGCACACTGGCAAGATCCTCCGCGTGCACTTCGACAGCAGTTCGCTCGCCGCTACTGTCTCCCGAGAAGGCCTGCGCCGAAGCACCAGCCGAGTAGCGCACCGGGATCACCGTCGTCAGGTCCGCCAGCACCGACACGATCCTCTGGCCGGACATATGCTCCGCGAGATCGCACCAATGCGAACCGATGTCGCCCAGCGCCGAACTGACACCACCCTTCGCCGGGTCCGACCGCCACGAGTAGACATTCGGATCGGTCAACCAGTCCTGCAAATAGTGGCCGTGCACAAAGCTCACGCCACCTGCCTCACCGCGGCTTACCATCCCTCGCGCCTGCTGCACCAGCGGGTTCCCACGATAGTTGAACGTCACGACATGGCCGATCTTCGCCGCCACAGCCGCATCGCGCATCGTCCGGCCATCCCGCGAATTGATCGCCAGCGGCTTGTCCGAGATCACATGCTTTCCCGCCGCGATCGCCGCCATCGTCACCGGCAGGTGCAGGTAGTTCGGCGTCGTATTGTGGATCACCTGGATATCCGGATCAGCGATTAGCGCATGAAAATCGCCATAGGCCCGGTCAACCTTATACTCCCTGGCCTTGCGGTCGGCGGACTCCTGCGACGAGCCCGCAATCGCCACCACCTCGACATCACCCAGCCGCCGAACCGCATCGATGTGATGCGCTGCAACGAAGCCCGGCCCGATCAAACCCATTCCAATCTTCTTCATCAGCCTTGCTTACTCCCGATACCTGTCTAACTCTATTTCGCGTTGGCGAATGCCGCAGGACGAGCATGCGACGCCGTGCTGCCATCCGTCATGCCGAGCGCCCACTTGATCGCTTCGAAGTACATCTTCTTGATATCCGGGTCATCCCACGCCTCTTCAGTATGACCGAGTGTCGAGTAGAAGACGCGACCCTTGCCATACATCTTCGACCACGCCACCGGGAAGTCATGGTCCATCCGGTGAACCCGGGGATTATTCGTGTAATCCAGCTTCGTCGGATCAAGGCTCAGCAGCACGTTCACCTTGTCACGCGAAAAGTCCTTCGGCTGGTAGATCTCGTCGTACTTCACAAACGCCTTGGGAAAGTGGCGGACAGCCGGAAAGTCAGGATCTTCGGTCACAATGGGCGCGTTGAAGGTCATCCAGGGGTGCTGGTCGAAGTAGCCGCCAATCATGTCGCCATACTCAGGCCACTTATAGTTCGTATCGAGCGCCGCGTGGATGCCGACAAATCCCTTGCCGTCTTCCTTCACAAAGGCAATCGTATCCGCCTTCTGGGCCGCATCCATGTCCAATTCGCCGGTCGTGCTCGCAAAGATCAGCACATCGAAGTAGTTGAGATTCTTGGTATTGTTCTTCCCGAAGTCCTTCTTCGTCAGCAACTCCGTATCCGTCCGGATCATCGTGTCCCATAGGCCGCTCTCTTTGCCCATGTTGTAGATAGAGGCCATCACCGTCGACACCGAATCGTGTTCAAAACCCTTCGTCTGTCCGATCACCAGTACATGCTTCAGGTGGGTAGGCTTCATGTGCGGTGCTGGCGGAGGCATCGTAGCCGGTGCACCTTGTGCATGAAGAAACGACCCTGCAACCAGCAGGACCACCGAAAAAGAAAACATCCGAGAAGCGCGCACGTGAGTTCTCCGAACTTGGGTTGCTGAAGACGTTTTCCCCGAGACCACTCGCCCCGGGGTACTTCAAAAAAGGCTCGATTGTCAGCACGATACCGAAACTACAAAAACGTTTCAGCTCAACGAACGTAACAAACGTTTGTCCGAAGAAGTCTAGCGGCTAATCTCAGGACGCGCAATCGCCTGCCCCAAAAGCAATACTTCAGAGGCTTTTCGACACAACCCTGCCACGAGGTACTTCGTGCCCGCAAACGTCTACGGTGTCGTAGGAGCAGCGGAAGCGGGAGTCGCTGCAGGTACTGGCTTTGGCTTCTTCTTCGGCACCCGCTTCTTCTCTACGGGCGGTGCCGGAGGAGGCGCAGGCGGTGCCGCTGCAACCACTGGCGGAGGCACTGCACGAAGCGCAGCCTGCAAATCGCTTACCTTTTTCTCCTCAGCCAACGCAGAATCCTGGATGTGTGCCGCGAGCGCGCGCCGCGCATCGTCAAGAGTTGCCATCGCCTGGTCGAGCGATACACTCTGAGGCTTCGGAGCCGACATCTTCGCGACACCCGCCACGCGCAGCAGCACGTCGTAGAGCGCCGTAATATTCTGGAGCACCGGCAACGTCTGTGAAACGGATTCGTGTGCCCCGTCCGCAGCGCCGAGCAGCGGGGGCAATACCGTATCGAGATCATGGCGGACTGAACGGATATTGCCATCCGTCTCGTCGCGTACCGGCAGTGGCGCCTTCCATTTCTCCGTGTGCAACTGCGTTAGAGCCTGCAGAATACCGTTCAGTGAGGGCTGCAGGATCACCGAAGGCATATCCGATTGTGGAGCGGTCGAGACGGGCGCTGTCGCCGGTGCACCCGCGGTCTGGGGGTTGGCCGCAGCCGCCTGTAGGGCGAATGCCGCGCTGGGGCTGAATGCCACAGCGAGCAGGAGCGTTGAGGATAGGAATCGCAAGATCAGTGGCCCTCCGGTGATTCGCAATATATCCAACCCGGCGGGAACCGTGCGGACGGCACAAAGCAGACGTGCCAGGACTACTCGGGTATCTTGCGACCTCTTCGCCTTTAACGCAAGTAAATCTGACCGAATACTGCCCCCTGGTCACCACGGTGCTGTTACTGGCCAGTTTTCCTAACCCATCCCCGATACGATGGAGGCAGCACCTATGGCTGACCTCAAGACCCTTACCCCCGAAATCCTGCTTCAGATTACGAAGTCGCTCAACATCCCCTTGCACTCGCTTCTGGCGGTAATCGCACTGCTCAACGAGGGCGGAACTGTGCCTTTCATCGCCCGTTACCGCAAGGAGGCGACCGGCAACCTGGACGAGGTCCAGATTCGCGACATTGAAGAGAAACTTGCCTACTTCCGCGATCTCGTCTCCCGCCGCGAGACCATCCTCGCCTCCATCCTCGAACAGGGCAAGCTTACCGACGAGCTCAAGGCCCGCATCGAGGCCACCTTCGACAAGTCCGAACTGGAAGACCTTTATCTTCCCTTCCGTCCAAAGCGCCGCACCAAAGCCACCATCGCCCGCGACAAGGGCCTCGAGCCCCTCGCGCTCTACCTCTGGAACCAGCAGCCCACTACGCAGTCTCTCGCCGAGTTCGCCCCGACCTTCGTTAGCGCCGAGCGCGAGGTCCTCTCTGTGGACGACGCGCTTGAAGGAGCACGCCACATCGTCGCCGAGATGATCAGCGAGGACGCCGACCTCCGCAAGGTCACCCGTCAACTGATGTTCGAGGAAGGCATCATCGTCAGCCGCAAGACCCTCGACGGCGTCGATGAGCAGGACAAGTTCAAGATGTACTACGACTATCGCGAGCCGGTGAAGACTATTCCCTCGCACCGCATGCTTGCCGTCCGGCGCGGCGAGACCGAGGCGATCCTCTACTTCCTCATCGAGCTTGAGCCGCTCCGTGCTACGGGACTTCTTCGCTCCCGCATCCTCCGCAACGAAGGCGACTGGACAGCACAGCTCGAACTAGCCGTTGACGACTCGTGGAAGCGCCTCCTCAACCCGTCCATACAAGGCGAGATCCGGATCGAACTAAAGAAGCGCTCCGACACCGACGCCATTCAGGTCTTCCGCGACAACCTCCAGAACCTCCTGCTCGCAGCTCCAGCGGGGCCGATCTCGGTGCTCGGCATCGATCCCGGCTTGCGCACCGGCTGCAAGGTCGCCGTTGTGGACGAGACCGGCAAGTTCCTCGCCCACGAGGTCCTCTATCTCCACACCTCGAAGAACGCCGCCTCGGGAGCAGGCGAACGCCTCGTCGCCCTCATCGCCACCCACAACGTCCGCGCGATCGCCATCGGCAACGGCACCGCCTCCCGCGAGACCGATGCCTTCGTCCGCGACACCCTCCGCGAGCACCACCTCGACACCATCTTCTCTGTCACCGTCAGCGAATCGGGAGCGAGCATCTACTCCGCCTCGGATATCGCCCGGCAGGAGTTTCCCGACCTCGACCTCACCGTCCGCGGAGCCATCTCGATTGCCCGCCGTCTACAGGACCCGCTCTCCGAACTCGTCAAGGTTGACCCGAAGTCCATCGGCGTCGGTCAGTACCAGCATGATGTCGACCAGCGTCAGCTCCAGCAGTCCCTCGAAACCACCATCGAGAGCTGCGTCAACCGCGTCGGCGTCGACCTCAATACCTCCTCGTGGACGCTGCTCCGCTACGTTGCAGGCGTCACTGAGCGCGTCGCCCTCAACATCGTCACCTACCGGGACGAGCACGGAAAGTTCCGCTCGCGCTCCCAGCTCAACAAGGTTCCGGGGATTGGTGCGAAGACCTTCGAGCAGGCTGCTGGTTTCCTGCGCATCCGCGATGGCGACAACCCGCTCGATCGCACCGCCGTCCACCCCGAGTCCTACGCCGTGGTCGAGCAGATTGCTACGTCGCTCAAAACGCCGGTCGCCAGCCTGATTGACAGCCCGCAACTTCTCACCGGCCTCGACACGAAACAGTTCGCCGTCGGAGCCTTTACGGTCAAGGACATCCTCGAAGAACTGCGCAAGCCCGGTCGCGACCCGCGTGACCAGTTCGTTGCGCCCAGCTTCAACGAGCAGGTTCGCGAGTTCGCCGACGTGCAACCGGACATGATCCTCGAAGGCGTCGTCACCAACGTCACCAAGTTCGGAGCCTTCGTCGATATCGGCGTCCATCAGGACGGTTTAGTTCACATCAGCGAACTCTCCAACCGCTATATCAAAGACCCTTCGGAAGCCGTCAAAGCCGGTCAGATCGTCAAGGTAAAAGTCCTCACCGCAGACTTCAAAACCAAGCGCATCGCCCTCTCCATGAAGGCCCTGATGGCCGGGGGCCAGAAACCGCCCACACCCAGAACCCCCACCCAACAAGGCCCGCCTCAACGGCCACCGCAACGCCCTTCAGCCGCTCCAAAACAGGCAGCCTCGCAACCGACGATGGAGGAGAAATTAGCCATCCTCGGCTCCCGCTGGAAGGTCTCCTAACCTTTCGCCCTCACCACGAAAGCCCGGGTGCCCCATCCTTCCGCAGCCCCATCGCGGAAGGGTGGGAGCGTACAAAGTCTGCACCTCAGCCTGTTTCGTCCGGCAGAAACTTGACAGAACGAGGCACGGATCAGGGGTGTTCCGTCCATACGGCGTGCAGGGACCACGTACCCAGGTACCCACTAACCCACCTGTTTTGAAGACTTTGGTACTTCAGGTACGGGGGGTAGGGGTACCTCATCTATCGCGAAAACCCAACCGTCCGCGCCAGCCGCTTGCTATCGTAAAGTCGCCCATCCTTCACAACACTCACGACACGCCGCAGGTCACTGATATTTGTCAAAGGATTGCCCTCAACCAACACCAGATCAGCCCGCTTCCCGACCTCAACACTCCCTGATTCCTTCTCCATCCGCATCGCCTTCGCCGCACCCAAAGTTGCCGTCTGAATCGCCGCCATCGGTGTCATTCCAGCCTGCACATAAAGCTCCAGCTCACGATCGAGTCCATAACCGATCAATCCAGTATCAGTTCCCGCAACAATCGGAACACCAGCTTCATAGAGCGCCTCGATCACAGAAGCATTCGTCGCCATCCGCTCCCGAAACTTGGCCTCATCCTCAGCAGGAACTCCCAAAGCGCGATACTTCGAGGCGAGCGTAAATGGAGCCGCATTGATCCCCGGCTCAAAGCTCGCCACATCCACGTTCTTCGGATGTCCAGCCATTTCGCTCCAGCTATCCGTCGGATCGACCACGATCTCATGCTTCTTCAGCAGCGCCACCAACTCCTTCGCCCGCGCGGACTGCACATCGACAGGTCCGGTCGTTCCCGGAGCAAGCATCGCCCGCCAGACAAACTGCAGGTGATTGATCTGGTCCATTCCTTCAGCAATCGCAGCAAACGTGTCAATCGCCGCAGGAACATGTCCAGTCACAGTCATCCCGCGCTTGTGCGCCTCATCGTCAATGGCAATCAGCACCTGCGGCTTGATCTGCGTATAGACCTTGATCTGGTCGAACCGCTCATCTGCATACGCATCGACCGCAGCGACGCCTTCAGCAGGCGTATTTACATCCACATTCCCGAACGCAAGCGGTCCTCCGCTATCGATCAGACCAGCGAGCAGCAGCTTCGGCCCGAGCGCATGATCGGTATCAATCCTCTGCCGAACCTGCGTCAGGAACTCTCGTTCGCCGCCACAATCCCGCGCCGTCGTCACGCCAGCAGCCAGCAAAGCCGGTCCAAACTCCACGCCCGAATAATGCGTGTGCATCTCCCAAAGCCCCGGAAGCAGCGACTTGCCCTCCGCGTGAATCACCCGCATTCCCGCCGGAACCTCGACATGTCCAGCAGCCGCAATCCGTCCCTCCCGAATCACGACTGTAGCGTTCTCGATCGCCGCACTTCCCGTCCCATCGATCAGCCGAGCGCCGACAATCGCATAGTTTCCCTGCGCCTCAGCCGGAACTTGCCGTCCGAGATCCGCCAGATCGAGCATCTCCTGCCGAACGCCGCTGTGCACCAGCTCACCCATCGCAGGCTCGTACTCGTCCAGCACAAGCTCTTGCGGCAAACCGCCTGCAAAGGTCATCACGGCAGCGAGACGACCGCTGTCGTTCATCCACAACACCTCGCGCCCAAACACCAGGTTCGCAACGGTGTAACGAGTCAGCCGCACCATCTTGTGCCGCGACTGAAAGACGTCGTGTCCAACCATCCTGATCTCAAGCGGAAGCGCATCCGCACTAGCCCGCAGGATCGACAGACGCGCAGGCTTTCCGTGCCGCGTCCAATAACGCATCATCATCATCTGGAGCGAAGCAGGCATCGTCCCAAAGCCCGCAAAGGCCACGCCTGGCCGCTGGATTGTGCGGCTCAACGCTCCCTCCTGCATCGTTGCCTTAGTTCCCGAGATCACGGTCGATGAACTCGTTCCAGCAGCTTCAGGCTCACTACGCTGCTCCAGCCTGATCGGCGTAAACGTGTGGTCTATCTGAAGTGTCGTGATGCTTCCGCGCTTCGTGCCCCGATCTGCGGTGTTCACCTGTGCAGTCATCGTCAGATCGCCACGACCGCTCTCGGTGACCGCGTACTCCTCAGTCCCAATCGCGTGGAGCAGCAGGTGAACGCTGTAGATGCCATGTTCAACGACGAGAGGCTTCTGCTGTGCCCAAATGCTTCCCGCTCCAGCGCAGAGCATGGATAAGGCTAACGGTAGAACGCGTGCTGTCATCGTGGGTTTAGCGCCTCTCAACTTCGTAACCAGAGCCTTCCCGGAGACTACCATCGCGTGCGCAGGAAGCCGAATGCCGCCACCCAATGGTCAGACCTTTGACGAATGCACCTCAGGGAACGTAAAACAGAGTCGTATCTTGTTGATCGTTCCAGACCAGAAGGCTTCCATGCTCTCAGCCGCCATCCTCGCCGAACTCGCCGCAGCCGTTGGACCTGGAGGTCTGATCGTCGAGCAGAATCAACTCCAGACCTATGAGTGCGATGGCCTTGCCGCGCTAAGGACAGTCCCCGCAGCCGTTGTGCTGCCACGTTCGACCGCCGAGGTTCAGGCCGTCATCCGCGTCTGCGACCGTCACACAATTCCCTTTGTAGCGCGCGGAGCAGGTACGGGGCTCTCGGGCGGTGCGCTGCCGGATGGCTTAGGCATCGTGATCGGCTTTGCCCGCATGACGCGCATCCTCGACATCGACATCCCGAACCAGCGCGTGACGGTTGAGCCAGGTGTGATCAACAGCCACGTCTCCCAGCGCGTCGCTGCACAAGGGTACTTCTACGCGCCCGATCCCTCCTCCCAGACCGTCTGCACGATCGGCGGCAATGTAGCCGAAAACGCCGGCGGAGCGCACTGCCTGAAGTACGGCTTCACCACAACGCACGTCCTCGGACTTGAGGTCGTGATGCCCACAGGCGAACTCGCCCACTTTGGCGGATCGACGCTCGACGCGCCCGGCTACGATCTCGCCGGTGTCTTCGTAGGGTCGGAAGGAACTCTCGGGGTCGTTACCGCGATCACGCTACGCATTGTGAAGAAGCCTGAAACCGTTCAGGTGCTCCTCGCCGCCTTCGACACCATCTCCGCTGCTGCACAGTCTGTGTCGGACATCATCGCCGCGGCGATTCTGCCTGCGGCGATGGAGATCATGGATCGCCTCTCCATCCGCGCCGCGGAAGCTTCTGTGCATCCCAACTATCCCGATGCTGAGGCTCTGCTGCTGGTGGAGGTCGATGGCTCAGCGACTGAGGTGACAATCCAGATGGACCAGATCCGCGCGATCTGCAAGGTCAATGGTGCCTGGGAAGATCGCCTGGCGCAGAGCGAACGCGAGCGGATGCTGGTGTGGAAGGGTCGCAAAGCAGCCTTCGCCGCTGCGGGCCGCATCGCGCCGAACTA
Source organism: Granulicella arctica (assembly GCF_025685605.1). Lineage (NCBI taxonomy): Bacteria > Pseudomonadati > Acidobacteriota > Terriglobia > Terriglobales > Acidobacteriaceae > Granulicella > Granulicella arctica. Next base: position 3,974,394 of record NZ_JAGTUT010000001.1, on the reverse strand, counting down.
CATCGTGCAGGATGGTGTGATCCCGCGGACCAAGCTGCCCGTCGTGCTCGAGGCAATCGGCAGGATGGCCGAGGCAACGGGCCTGCAGGTATCGAATGTCTTCCATGCGGGCGACGGCAACCTGCATCCGATCGTGCTCTACAACGCAGCCATTCCTGGACAGGAAGAGGTCGCTGTCGACCTCTCCATTCGGATTCTCCACCTGTGTGTCGATCACGGCGGATCGATTACAGGAGAGCATGGTGTTGGCAAGGAGAAGCAGGAGGCGATGGGCTATATGTACTCCGAGCCCGACCTTGCGACGATGCAGCTTGTCCGCATGGCCTTCGATCCCCAGAATATTGCAAACCCAGACAAGCTCTTCCCGCGCACAAAGCTGTGCGGGGAGAAGTCCGGACCTTACCATCCGCACCCACTCGAGACAGCGGGAGTAGCGCAGTACTTCTAGCTCCCTCATGATCGAACAGACCTCAAAACCGGCGGTTCCACTTGAAGATTTCGCATCGATCGTTGGGCTGGACCACGCCTTTGAGCGAGATGGCAAGCTCTACCTCTCGCCTGCGAACACTGAGGAGATTGCAGCCGTGCTGCGGCTTGCGAACTCAGAAGGGATCGTAGTTCATCCGATGGGCAGCGGCACAAAGTCGGCCTGGTCGGATGCTCCCCGCTCAGGCATCGTGCTTCGCACCTCGCGGCTGAACGCGGTGCTCGATCATACGTGGCAGGATATGACGTGCAGCGTACAGACAGGCTGCACCTGGGCTGCAATGCAACTGACACTCGCTGCACATGGCCAGTTCGTTGCGCTCGATCCGCTATGGCCCGAGCAGGCGACGATCGGTGGCATCGTTGCGACGAATGAATCCGGGGCGTTGCGTCTCAAGTACGGCAGCCTGCGCGACCTTGTTATCGGCATGACCATCGTTCTGGCGGATGGGACAGTTGCAAGAACTGGCGGCAAGGTCGTGAAGAACGTCGCTGGATACGATCTGCATAAGCTAATGACCGGGGCGTTTGGCACACTTGGCTTCATTACGGAGATCAACTTTCGGCTGCACTCTCTGCCGACTGCGCGCGAGAGCTTTACGGTCTCCTCGCAGACTGTGGAACCTTTGGGAGAGTTGATGCTGCATTTGGTGGACTCGCACCTGAGTTTGCATGCGCTCCAGTTGCGAACGCACGAAGGAATTTTCCATCTGGATATCGAGCTTGCTTCTCTACCGCAGACCCTTGACGAACATAGACTGCTGCTCGAAGCGATCGCTCATGAGAAACAGCTTCGTATCGTTGCGGCTGCCGCAGACATCTGGCAACGCCGAGCCTTGCTCTTCGATCAACAGGATACCTTCACGATCAAAGCGACGATGTTGCCCACTGAGATCGCTCGCTTCTCCGGAGTGATCAGCGGACTCGCTGGAAGCGCCATCACCCAAGCCACCGGCATCATGATGGCGATGCTTCCTGCTTCAGCGTCGGAGAAGATTCCCTCCCTGCGGGAACAACTTGCAGTAAGCGGCGGATCTCTCACGGTTCTCAGCCAGCCTTTATCCAGCAACCTTGACCGATGGGGACCACTTCCGGATTCCTTTCCTGTCATGCAGCGGCTGAAAGAACGCTTTGACCCGCAACGCACCCTCAACCCTGGCTGCTTTTTAGGTGGGATCTAACGTGAATCTGGTAACGCTCACCGAGCCTAAACCTTCGAACTTCGACGCGCATCATCCGCCGTCGCCCGCGCTTATCGACGACTGCGTTCACTGTGGGTTCTGCCTGCCAGCTTGCCCGACCTACGCGCTATGGGGCGAGGAGATGGACTCGCCGCGCGGCCGCATCTACATGATGAAGAAATCGACGCAGGGAACTGCGCCGCTCGATCAGCGCTTTCGGCAGCATATGGATAACTGCCTCGGTTGCATGGCCTGCATGACAGCCTGTCCCTCTGGCGTGCAGTACGACAAGCTGATCGAAGATACCCGCGCGCAGATCGAACGCAATGTACCACGCACTCCATCAGACCGACTCTTCCGCAAGCTGCTCTTTGCGACGTTTCCTTACGCTGGCCGACTTCGACTTATCGCGCTGCCGATGCTGGTCTATCAGCGCACCGGGCTGCAGAAGCTCGTCCGGGCGAGCGGTCTTCTGCGGCTGCTTCCGCGCAAGCTAGCCAACATGGAGGCGCTGCTTCCGCGTGTGCCGACGACTCTCTTTCGGCATCTTCCTCGAAGCGTTCAGCCTGCGGCGAAGCCTCGTCGACGCGTCGGCATGCTCACGGGATGTGTCCAGCAGGTCTTCTTTCAGCACGTCAATGAAGCAACAGCGCGAGTGCTTGCGGCAGAGGGTTGCGAGATCGTCATTCCCTCGGCGCAGCAGTGCTGTGGTGCGCTCATGGTTCACTCCGGTCTGGAGGAAGATGCCTGCAACCTCGCACGCGCGATGATTGCCACCTTCGAGAGAGAGAATGTCGACACGATCGTGATCAACGCCGCGGGCTGCGGCTCCACCATGAAGGAGTATGGCTATCTCCTTCGCGACGATCCTGCATGGTCCGCACGCGCGGCGTCCTTCAGCAGCAAATGCCTCGACATCTCGGAGATCCTTGCGGACCTGCCTACACAGGCTGCGCGCCACCCTCTCGCGATGCGGGTGGCGTATCACGATGCCTGCCATCTTCGTCATGCACAGGCCATCTTCGAGCAGCCCCGGCAACTGCTCGCGGGCATTCCAGACCTGCAAGTTGTTGAGGTGCAGGACGCCAATATCTGCTGTGGCTCCGCCGGAGTCTACAACCTGCTGCAGCCCGAAGCTGCTACCGAACTTGGCGATCGCAAGGTTGAGAACTTGCTGGCGACCAAAGCCGAGGCAGTCATCTCGGCTAATCCCGGCTGCCTGATTCAGTTAATGAGTGGACTGCAGCGGCGCGGACTCAACACGATGCCGACCTTCCACATGGTCGAGCTGCTTGACGCCTCCATTCGCAACATTCCAGCGGCTACTCTCCTGCAGCGATGATTTGCTGCAGGAGAGTTCCCGTTAGGCGAGAGTCAGCGAAGGTGGTGCGCTTGCAGGATCAGCGCCGAGGGTAAGGTTCGGCTGAGGTCCCATCTCAAGGACGATCTTGCCACCCTTCGCGATGTCGCTGTGATTGAACCATGTGCGCTGCTGCGGTGCACCATTGAGCGCGAAGGATTGAACGTACTGATGCGCAGGGTCCTTGCGGCGAACTTCGATCTCCAACGTCTTTCCGCCACCCAGCGCAACACTTGCATGCTCGAAGAGTGGCGAGCCGATGATGTAGTTGCCGCTGACCGCGTCGACCGGATAGAAGCCAAGCGCACTCAACACGAACCACGCCGACATCTGCCCGACATCTTCATTGCCCTGCATGCCGTCCGGATTAGGCGAGTACATCGTCTCCATCAGACTGCGCACGCGCGCCTGTGTCTTATGCGGCTCGCCAGCGTAGACATAGAGATAGGCGATGTGATGTGAGGGCTCATTGCCATGGGCATACTGGCCGACCAGACCGGCAATATCAGGCGGTGCATCGGCTGGCAGTGTCGAGGGAGTGGTGAACAACTCATCGAGCTTTGCAAGAAACTGCGGACGTCCGCCGAAGAGCTGGATCAGACCGGCAGGATCGTGCTGTACGGCGAAGGTCGTCTGCCACGCATTCGATTCCGTGTAGTCGCGGAATTTGTCGTCATGGCCCATATCGATCGGATTGAAGGCCGTGAGACCGTGGCCCTCCGACGATCCTGCCCATGAGCCATCAGCGAACTTCGGACGCATAAAGCCAATCGAGCTATCGAAGTAGTTCTTATAGTTGGTCGAGCGCTTGGTGAGCATGGCAGCGTCGTCCGACTTGCCGAGCTTCTTCGCAACGTGCGCGATGGCCCAATCGTCGTAGCAGTATTCGAAGGTCTTCGAGACGGACTCGTCTTCCTTATCAGCCGGAATGTAGCCCATCGAGCGGTAGTACGGCAGGCCTCGATACTTGTCCACCATCGCCCGCTTCATCATGAGCTCGTAGGCTTTCTCGGTATCGATTCCGGGGAAGCCCTTATTGATCGCTTCAGAGATGACGGCGGCCGAGTGGTAGCCGGTCATTGTGCCCGTTTCAGTTCCCTGCAAGGGCCAAACAGCCATCCCCTTCGGACTTTCAGTAGCCATGCGCATCAAGGTATTTACGAACTGCGGCACACGCTCTGGCTCGATCAAGGTGTAGGTCGGGTGAGCCGCACGGTAGGTATCCCACAGAGAGAAAGTCGTGTAGTTATGCTGCCCTGCTGGAAGCTGGTGGATCTCGCCGTCCATGCCGCGATAGTGGCCGTCGGCATCGTCAAACAGCGTCGGTCCGAGCGAGAGATGGTAGAGCGCGGTGTAGAAGACTCGCTTGTGGTCTTCATTTGCCGTCGTGACATGGATCTTGCCGATTTGCATACGCCACTTCTCGAGAGCCTGCTTGCGCGTCTGATCGAAATTCCAACCTGGCTGCTCGGCCTTGAGGTTCGCGCCCGCCGCTTCGGCGCTGACGCCAGAGATGCCGGTCCGTACAAGGATGACTTCTTTCGCCTTCGTCTTGAAGTGCAGCACGCACTTCAGATTGGTGCCGGTAAGCGGACCCGTCGGCGCTGGCACTTCCTTATCGTCCTGATAGAAGACGATGCTCGTCGGCTGCTTCGACACCTGAAGGGTGAAATAGGCGTGACGCCCCGAGCCCCAGGCACGTGTGCGACGACCGCCGCTGAGCGTATCTCCAAAGACCTTGACGAGTTCAGAGGACATCACGTTGGGTGTGCCACCGCCATCATAGCCATGCTGCAGGTCGAGGATGAGATATGCCTCATCGCTCGCTGGAAAGGTGTAGCGATGGAGGCCTGTGCGCTCCGTCGCAGTCAATTCCGCCTTGATGCCGTGATCCTTCAGCAGCACGGAGTAGTAGCCAGGTTCGACCAGCTCATCCTTGTGATCGAAGCGCGACCGATAGCCCGCATCAGGGTTCTCGCGGGTGCCGGGAACGATCTTCGCGGGACCGGTGCCTGCCATGACGAGGAAGTCTAGAAGGTCGCCGCAGCCCGTACCGCTGAGGTGTGTGTGGCTGAAACCCATGATCGATGTATCCGAGACGTGGTAGCCGGAGCACCAGTCCCATCCCTCCGTGTAGGTATCGGGGCTGAGCTGGACCGCTCCGAATGGCACACTTGCGCCCGGATAACAGTGGCCGTGACCGCCTGTGCCAATTCGCGGATCGACCCAGCGGAGGGGATCGTCACCCGGCAGCGTCTTGGCGACACCAGCCAGAGCGGTAGTGGGAAGGCTGACGGCGGCATAAGCTGCAGCAGCACCATTGAGAAAATTCCTGCGAGAGATCGGCATTTATCCTGCTCCAATACATCGGGTCGTAGCTATCCCTTAGACTGGAAACGTTACCAGTGGGGAGCGCAATAAGCAACGCTCCCTAGTTTGAACGCTTTCTACCAGATTGAGCAAGCTCCGGGCGGAAACGGCCTGACGAGCGGATTAAGGACCCTGACGATGCATGACGCAATGACGCGACGTTCCCTGATGAAATCGGCCGGACAGGTCTCACTTGGACTGGCAGCCCGCTCCCTCTGGCCCAGCCTCGCCCTTGCCGAGCAGACTGGCAACATGACGACCTCGCAGCGGCCAGTTGCCGCCGACCGCAAGTTCCATTCCGCAGCGGTCGAGGAGTTCATCACGCAAACGTCGAAGCGCGTCGCCGATCCTGAACTCGCTATGCTCTTCGCCAATTGCTATCCGAACACGCTCGACACGACAGTCGAGCCCGGCACCTTCGAAGGAAAGCCCGATACCGCCGTGATTACAGGCGACATCGCCGCCATGTGGCTGCGGGACTCCTCCGCGCAGGTCTGGCCTTACTTGCCGTTCGCCTCGAAAGATCCCGCACTGCGGGCGCTGCTCGAAGGCGTCATCCGCCGCCAGGCCCGCTGCATCCTCATCGATCCCTACGCCAATGCCTTTATGGCTGATCTCTCCGCACCCGCCCTCGAAGGAAGCCGCAAGGATAAGACTGACATGAAGCAGGGGGTAGGCGAGCGCAAGTGGGAGTTGGATTCGCTCTGCTACCCCATTCGGCTCGCACACGGCTATTGGAAACAGACTGGAGACGTGAAGCCCTTCGACGCGCGCTGGCGGCAGGCCGTGACCCTGATCGTTGCAACCATGCGGGTCCAGCAACGCAAGCACGGCGAGGGTCCTTACCGTTTTCAGCGCGTCTCAGACGTCGCGACCGAGACGCTTCCGTCCGTCGGCTACGGCAATCCCGTAAAGCCCGTTGGTTTAATCGCCTCCGGCTTCCGCCCGTCCGACGACGCGTGTATCTTCCCGTTCCTCGTGCCGGCAAATCTTTTTGCCGTCACCTCGCTCCGACACCTCGCTGAGATGGCACATGCCATCCTGCATGACGAAGCACTCGCCAACGATGCCCAGACCCTGGCTGCAGAGGTCGAACAAGCCCTCCGTCAATACGCCATCGCTCCCACAAAGGCAGGGACCATCTGGGCTTACGAGGTCGACGGCTTCGGCAGCCAGCTCCTTATGGACGACGCCAATGTTCCAAGCCTCCTCGGTCTTCCATACATCGCCAGTTCCCCCGATGCAGCGTTATACGCACGGACTAGAAGTTTCGTCTGGAGTGAGCAGAATCCGTGGTTCTTCCACGGCGCTGCTGGCGAAGGTATCGGTGGTCCCCACGAGGGCAAAGATATGATCTGGCCGATGGCGCAGATCATTTATGCACTCACCAGCACCTCCGACACTGAGATCCGCCGCTCCCTGGTGATGCTGAAGGCCTCGTCCGCAGGCAGCGGCTTCATGCACGAAAGCTACTTCAAGGATGACCCGAAGCGGTTTACGCGAACGTGGTTCGCCTGGGCCAACACGCTCTTTGGCGAACTCGTCGGCCATCTGGCCGCAACGCGTCCGGAGCTGCTGCATGAATAAATTCAGCCTGTTGGCGTACCCTGAAGCAAGCACTGGCCTGCCTGCCCTCGGGCACGCCAAGGAGAGGAGCGCACGATGGACCGTCGTAATTTTCTGACGCAGGGTGGGTTGCTCACCCTTGCCGGCGTAGCTCCCGCATCTGCTACACCATCCCATTCGGAGAGACGGTCTATGCCTCAGACAGCCATCCACCGCATTCAGGCCGACGGTGTGACCGTCTTCTATCGCGAGGCCGGCGATCCCAGTGCACCGGTCGTCCTTCTCCTCCACGGGTTTCCAACATCGTCCTTTCAGTACCGCGAGTTGATCCCGCGCCTCGCCGATCGCTATCACGTCATTGCGCCCGACCTCCCCGGTTTCGGCTTCACCGAAGTGCCTGCGGATCGACGCTATACATACACCTTTGACGCCCTCGCACGCACTGTGCTTGCCTTCACCGAAGCCTTGCATCTGCAGCGATACGCGCTCTATGTATTCGACTACGGCGCGCCAACCGGCTTCCGCCTCGCCATGGCCCATCCCGAACGGGTCACCGCCATCGTTTCGCAGAATGGCAACGCCTACGAAGAGGGCCTCGGCGATGCGTGGGCCCCGATCCAGCAGTATTGGCGCGAACCCACGGCAGCGCACCGCGAAGTCGTTCACCAGGCATTGAACCCAGAGGGCATTCGCTACCAGTACACCGAAGGCGTACCTCACCCCGAGAGGATCGGACCCGAGAGCTACACGCTTGACTCGGCAATGATCGCTCGTCCAGGGAATATGGATATTCAGCTCGATCTCTTCCTCGACTACGCGAACAACGTGAAGCTCTACCCAGCCTTCCAGCAGTACTTTCGCACCGCCAAACCGCCGCTACTCGCCATATGGGGAGAGCACGATCCGTTCTTCATCCCCGCTGGTGCCAAGGCGTTTACGCGCGACAATTCGAACGCGACCGTCCAGTTTCTGGATACGGGTCACTTCGCGCTTGAGACCCATGTCGAGGAGGTCGCCGCTGCCATGCGTCACTTTCTTGAGACCGCAGGCATATAAGCCTGGGAAACGTCCTCACGGACTTAGCGAAGACGCTCACGCGGCCGGATGCGCCTGATTCAGGTGGTCTCGGCTCCGCGAGTCGCCCGTCTTCGGGCGCCACGTGGGTGCAGCGCCTTCACTGAAGTCTTCGGCTTTTTCTTGAGATCAAGCGTGTTCGCCGCCATGTGGTCTCGTAGAATCCGTGACTTGTCCTGCTCGCGACTCTGCGCCAACAGGTTATTAGCGTCGATGAGGTGGGCAGCCATTAGCCGGGATGCTTCTTCCGCGTCGCGCTGCTCGATCGCAATCAGGATCGGCTTATGGAATGCCAGAGTGTGCTCTAAGTCGACGAGCTGCGAGGTCACCATGATCATATTCAGCATAGCTCGATGAATCGTCTGAAACAGGCGGGTCGTCAGACGATTGCCCGAGGCCTGAAAGATCGTGCGATGAAAGAGCAGGTCCGACGCCACAAGCTTGACGCGATCCCGCTCGCTGCTTTCGAGGTCTGCGATAGATTTTCGTAGCAATGCAATGTCAGCGGATGTTGCGCGCTCCGCAGCCTTGCCCGCGATTGCCGGCTCCATCAGTAAGCGAAGCTCGGTAAGCTCCTGCACCGATGTATCGTCCAGCAGAAACAGAAACTCCATCGGGACTGCCAGCACCGAGGATGCGTCTCGGTTGAGATAACTACCATCGCCAACCTTTTGTGTAATCACGCCCATGATCTGCAGGACTTTCAGCGCCTGGCGCAGGGACGACCGAGCCACGTTAAAGTGGCCTGCCAGTTCACGCTCTGGAGGAAGCTTGCACCCTGGCGTCAGGATGCCGTCCGCAAGCATCTGTTGGAAACGGAGGATGAGCAGGTGCGTCACATCATCTTTGTCATGCAGGACATGCTCGGAGGATCCTGCGAGATGCATCGTGCGCCGCCCATTCATGCTTCCATAGTGCGTTGAAGGTAAGTGAAAGTCAAAGCAATCCACCCCGGGTTTTGTGCAAAGGTAGTACCTATACTCTGTATTGCAATCAATGCTCCGGCGATCAGACTCGATCGCCCATGGCGTAATTTACCTGTATATAGGAACACTGAACGTAGCCAAACTCCACGATTTGACAGAACGACACACCGGTACTACCTTTGTACCCGCTTAGAAAGACCAGTCATTTTGGAAGCGGGTACCAGGAAACACATGATGAGCCAAAACTTCTTTCGGATTCTAGGAATGTCCTCATTGGCCGGCACGCTGCTGATCGCCTGCACCGCCGCTGCGCAGGTCGAACAGGGTCGTTTCGTGGGCCGCATCGCCGACCCGCAGGACTCAACCATCGTCGGAGCCATCGTCAAAATCACGAACAATGGAACCAATATTGTGCAAACGGCTACCACCGACAACAGCGGCAACTTTGTCGTTACACCGGTCCAGGCAGGAATCTACACGCTCAGCGTGACGGCACCCGGCTTCGAGACCACCACCACCTCGAAGATCGAAGTGCAGGTTGGCCAGATCGTACGGGAGGACCTCAAGCTTGCGGTCGGTTCGTCGAACGTCACCGTCGAAGTCACCACAACAACTCCGCTCCTCACCACTGACTCGGCGACCGTGGGCCAGGTCATCACCAACCAGCAACTTACTGGTCTGCCGCTGAACGGCCGTGGCTTCTACCGACTGGCCGAGTTGACCCCCGGTGCCGCACTGCTCGCGCCAACGGGAAACTCGCTTGCCATCAGGCCCGAGGTCGTCGACGGCAACACGATCAGCGGCATTCGCGGTAGTGCCACCTCCTTTCTGCTCGACGGCGTTGATGTCAGCGAACAGCACCAGGGAGGCACCTTCATCCAAACCTCGATCGACGCGCTGCAGGAGTTCTCGGTACAACAGAGTCCCTACTCCGCCGAATACAACCGCGGTGGTGCCTTCTTCAACGCGACCGTCAAGAGCGGTACTAACCAGCTTCACGGTGGCATCTTCGAGTTCATTCGGAATGACAAGCTCGATGCTCGCAACTTCTTCGCACTGACCCGCCAGATTCTGAAGCGGAACCAATTCGGCGGCGATGTCGGCGGCCCACTCGTCATCCCGCATCTGTACAACGGTCGCGATAAGAGCTTCTTCTTCTTCGACTACGAAGGTCAGCGTTTGCGCCAGGGCGAGGTCTTCAACAGCATCGTCGCCAGCAACGCACAGCGCGCAGGAAACTTTGGCTCAAAGACTATCTACGACCCGCTCCTCACCAGGACCGTTGGTGGTGTCGTGGTGCGCACACCGTTCGCCAACAACACCATCCCGGCGGGTCGGTTGTCCTCTGCCGCGCTCGCTATCCAGAACTTCAATCCCGCTCCCAACACGACGACAGGAACCTTCAGCTACGCTCCCTCGCAAGCTATCGACTTCAACCAGTACACCGTTCGCCTCGACCACACTATCAACGCCAGCAATCGCCTCTTCGCCCGATGGATCTACGTCACCAACCGCGAAGTCGATCCAAACTCGTCCCCAAGCCTCGGCACCGCCTCGCTCACCTCGATTGGTCAGGACATTGCTGTTGGCGTAATCACCAACCTTGGTGCGAACAAGGTCAATGAGGCCAGGGTCCACTTTCTTCCCAGCCACGTCCGCCTCAGCGCCTTCCTGCAGGGGCCGGACTTCAACGGCCAGTTCGGCGTCGCTGGCTTCACCCCACAACTTCGTCCGGGCTCCGGCGGGTCGTTCCCCGACTACGCCTGGAGCGGTTACACCTCTCTTCAGGGCTCAGCCTTCGACCAGCGTCCCAAGTCGCAGGACCGCAAGGCGGCAGAAGGAACCGAAAACTTCACCATCCTCAAAGGCAAACACTCCATCAAGTTTGGAACACTGATCCGCTACTATCAGTGGCTCGGCTATGACAGCGAAACCTACGCGGGACAGTTCAACTTCAACGGCAATGCATCTGGGGATGCCTATGCTGATTTCCTTCTTGGCTATCCATCGTCCATCGCACGCGCTTACCCGGCGAACAACTTTGGTGGCCAGCAGACCTACAAGCAGTTCTTCGTTCAGGATGACATCCGACTCAGCTCTCGGCTCACCATCAACGCCGGTCTTCGCTACGAATATTCGCCCTGGATGGCTGGTTACAAGGGCCAGATCGGCACCTTCGATCCAACACAGGCGAAGCCCATCATCGTCTCCGGTACGGGCACCGTGCCCGACCTGACCTCGCAGTATGCAGCGCCAGCCGCCTTCCAGTTTTTTGGACAGTACATCCAGACCAGCAGCCAGGCCGGCCTGCCCATCAATATCACCTATACGGATAAGCATCAGTTCGGTCCGCGGTTCGGGATTGCCTACTCTGCCGCGAAAAAGACGGTCATCCGCGGTGGTTTCGGCATGTTTTATGAACCTGAGGGCTCAAGCGGTCGCGTGAACCTGGACATGCTTCCCTTCCGTCTCGCAGAGACCGTCAACCAGACTCAAAACGTCGTGCCGACAAGGACGCTATCTAACTTCTTCCTCGGCACAGCACTCGGTTCCGCACAGGCCAACCCAACCCTTGTCCCCAGCAAGACTCACCTCAACGTTGGCTATAACGAGCACTACAGCCTCGGCGTCCAGCAGCAACTCACCAATAATGACGTACTCGAAGTTGGCTATGTCGGCAATCACGGTGTGGACCTGAATGGCACCAATGACTTCAACGATCCAACCCCCGGACCGGGTGCTATCCAGGGTCGCCGACCCTATCAGCCGTGGGGCACGATCACCTACAACACGCAGGATACTTCGACCAACTACAACTCGCTGCAAGCCAAGCTTGAGCACCGCACCGGCTACGGGCTCACCGCACTTGTTGCCTATACCTATTCGAAGTTCTTTCAGTTCAACCAATCGCCCTCAATCGGTGGAAACACCGGCTACGAGTACGCGCTTTCGCCCTACGACACTCCGCAGAACCTCGCCATGAGTGGCAGCTACCAACTCCCTGTCGGTCGCGGTCGTCAATTCCTCGGCACCACCAACAAAGCTGTGGACAGCGTTCTTGGTGGCTGGCAACTCCAGACCATCGTCGTTCTCCGCAGCGGTGTACCGTACACTCCGGTGATCTCTGGCGACCGCGCTAACACTGGTGTCGGCAGCCAGCGGCCCATCCTCAATCCTGCGGGCGGCTCACCTACCTTCCAGCGGTCCATCGCCAACTGGTTCGATAAAACGCGCTACGTCAACGCGCCGCTTTATACCTACGGCAACGTGCTTGCCAACAGCCTCCGCTCCGACATGTATCGTCAGTACGACGCATCCATCTTCAAGAACTTCAACCTTCCCCACGAGAGCGTCATGTCCTTCCGCGCCGAGTTCTTCAACATCTCCAACACCACTAGCTTCAACGCGCCCAACGCCACTGTTGACGCAACCGCCGGTGGCCAGGTCACCAGCACCTCAGTTCCGTCACGCGATATCCAGTTCGCTCTCAAGTACAACTTTTAACCACGAAAGGCAGCACGATGACCCAGGCTTCTGTTTGGTTGACGCGAACGCTCGTAGCAAGTGGCATGACTCTGCAGGCGCTCGCCACGGGCGCGGTGCTGGCACAGGGCGTCGTGCCCCAGCCCGCACCGGCTTCGACCCAGCCGCCAGTTGCCATTCAGGTCGATCTCGCAAAGACGGTCGGACCGTATAAGCCGATCTACAGCTGGTTTGGCTATGACGAAGGCAACTACACAACGATGCGTCACGGTACGGAGCTACTGAAGGAGTTGCATGACCTGAGCCCGGTTCCTGTCTACATTCGTGTGCATCACCTGCTCACTTCGGGCGATGGCAAAGCTGAGCTCAAGTTCAGCTCCACCAACGTCTACACCGAAGATGTGAACGGGACGCCGGTCTATGACTTCAAAATTCTTGACGGCATCTTCGATGCCTATAAAGCTGCCGGTGTGCGCCCCATGGTCGAGCTTGGCTTCATGCCAAAGGACCTCGCCGCCGATCTTCCCGATCGTCACGAGCCCTACCAGGTTCACTATCCCAAGAACGCCATCTCCGGCAAGTCCAACAACCCGCCAAAGGACTACGCGAAGTGGGGCGAACTCGCCCGCGTCGTAACCGCCCACCTCGTCGAACGTTACGGCAAGGATCAGGTCCTGCAGTGGTACTTCGAAGTCTGGAACGAACCCGACATCGACTACTGGCACACCACACCTGAAGCTTATTGGAAGCTCTACGACTACGCGGTTGCCGGTGTCCGTGCGGCGCTCCCCGGAGCAAAAGTAGGCGGGCCCGCCACGACAAGCCCAGGCAACGAGAAGGCTCGCACCTTCCTGCATAACTTCCTCGAGCACGTAAACTCCGGTAAGAGCGCAGCGAACGGTAAGTCAATCCCCATGGACTTCATCTCCTTCCACGCCAAAGGCTTTCCCACCATCGCCGACGGCAAGGTCACCATGGGCATCAAGCGTGAGCTTACCGACGCCGACAAGGGCTTCGAGCTCATCGCCACCTTCCCCAAATTCAAGAGCCTGCCCATCATCATCAGCGAGGCCGATCCGGAAGGCTGCGCCGCCTGCTCCTCGAAGGTCAACCCCGCGAATAACTACCGCAATGGCACTCTCTATCCCGCTTATACCGCGGCAGCCTTCAAGGGCCTCTTCGAGCTGCAGGATCGCCATGCCGTCAACCTTATCTCCATGCTGAGCTGGTCTTTCGAGTTTGAAGATAAAGACTACTTTGAAGGTTTCCGATCCCTCGCCACGAACGGCGTCGACAAACCCGTCCTCAACGTCTTCCGCATGTTCGCACTCATGTCCGGCAATCGCGTCAGCACCACCAGCACCGGCAAGGTCCCGCTCGACACGCTCCTTAGCACCGGTGTTCGGCAGGCCTCCGATGTAGACGCCTTCGCCACCAAGGCTGAGCGCGAGGCAGCCGTGCTCGTCTGGAACTATCACGACGTGGATGGGCCAGCGGAAGCTGTGCCCACGACCATCACCATCGGCGGCATCCCTTCGGGCGTCCATCGCGTTCTACTGGAGCACTATCGTCTCGACGATACGCACAGCAATTCCTACACGATTTGGAAGGCCATGGGTTCTCCGCAAAAACCAACGACACAGCAGTATGCAGACCTCCAATCGGCGGGGCACCTGCAACTCCTCACGTCTCCAGATTGGCTGGACGTCGTCAATGGCCAGGTCAAAGTCACGACCGACATGCCGCGACAGGGCACTTCGCTCCTGCACTTGAAGTGGTAAGCGAGATTGTGGTGAGAGGCTAATGCCCCTGTTCAGGCAAGGACGATCCGCAGAACGATACGACGGCGAGCGCATGGGCTGGTACGCCGTCGCGCTCGTCACCGCCGCCATCACCATCAGCTACTTCGACCGGCAAACCTTGCCCGTCGCCATCTCCTCCATCCAGCGCAACATCCCCATTTCGAACCAGCAGTTCTCCTACCTTCAGACCTCGTTCCTCCTGGCCTATGCAGCGCTCTACGCCATCGGTGGGCGCCTGCTCGATCGCCTCGGCACACGCAGAGGCTTCATGCTCATCATGCTTTGGTGGTCGGTCGCCTGTGCGCTGCATGGCTTCGCCTCCGGCTTCATGCTCCTGCTCATCGCCCGCTTCCTGCTCGGCATGGGCGAGGGCGGTGCCTTCCCTGCCGCCATCCGCGTCGTCGCCGAGTGGATACCACCCGAGCAGCGCTCCACCGCCGTAGGCTTTATCAACGCCGGTACCGCACTCGGCTCCGTCCTCGCTCCACCGCTCATTGGCTTCATCCTGCTCCACAGTGGGTGGCGCGCCGTCTTCGTCTCCGCAGGTGCGGCAGGCCTGGCCTGGGTCGCCTGGTGGTTGCTGACCTATCGCAGCAACTCGCTCACCCTTTCTTCAAACACCCTCGACGCCCGACTCCTCGCTCAACAGCTTACCTTCCGCGAGATCATCAGCATCCACAGCGTGCAGGCGCTTGTCTTTGCGAAGTTTATGAGTGACTCTGCGTGGTATTTCCTTCTCTTCTGGCTGCCCAAATACCTGTACGACGCGCGCGGCTTCGACATCAAGCACGTCAGCTACTACGCCTGGATTCCGTACGCCGCCTCAGGAGTCGGCAGCCTCCTTGGTGGTCTCTTTTCGAGCCGACTCCTCCGCAGGGGCTACTCGCTCGACAAGGCTCGCAAGATTGCCCTCGGCCTCAGCGCTGTTTTTATGCCCGTTGTTATGCTCGTATCGCTCGTACCGGTGCAGTGGGCGATTCTTCTCTTTAGCGTCGCCTTCTTCTGCCAGCAGTCGTGGTCCGGTCTCATCATGACCGTCCCCGCAGACATCTTCCCACTTTCCGCTGTCGGCACCGTCTCCGGACTGGTCGGCTTCGGTGGAGCCATCGGGGGAGCCATCTTCGGCATCGTCGCCGGCTACCTGCTCGGCCACGGCTTCGGCTACGGAACGCTCTTCGTCCTGGTCGGCACCTTTCACCTCATCGGTTTTCTCGCCATCCTGCTCTTCGCTGGCAAAATTCAACCCCTTCGACCCCATGACCTCATGGAGATAGAGAGCACCGCATGAAGATCACCGAAGTGCGCACGCGCGTCGTCCAGTGGGAGGGTAAAACCACCCCGCTGCCGCCCCACTTCTGCACTAACCCTATGGATCTCGTCACCTTCGGCGATGCGTCAATGGGCAACTTCGCCTTCCACGGCTGGGTCGTCGTCGAGATCTTCACCGACACAGGCCTCGTCGGCATCGGCAACGCGGCACTCTCGCCGCTCGTCACCAAGCTCCTGATCGATACTTATCTCAAGCCCGCGCTGATCGGCGCAGACCCTTGGGACACCGAATATCTCTGGCAGCAGATGTACCGCCGCACCATGGCCTTCGGGCGCAAGGGCGTCGCGATGACCGCCATCTCCGCCGTCGACATCGCCCTCTGGGACATCCTCGGCAAAGACGCCAAACAGCCTGTCTATCGCCTGCTCGGCGGCCGCACCAAGGAGCGCATCCCCGTCTACGCCAGCCGCCTCTACGCCATGCCGCTCGACGAACTCCGCGTCGAAGCGCAGAACTACAAGAGCGCCGGCTACACCGCCATGAAGCTCCGCTTTGGCTGGGGACCCATCGATGGCGCAGCCGGGATGCAGAAGAACATCGAACTCGTCCGAACCGTGCGGGAGGTTATCGGCGACGGGGTGGACCTCATGGTCGACGCCTACATGGGCTGGACGCTCGACTACGCCAAACGCATGCTCCCGCTCCTTGAACCCTTCCACCTGCGCTGGCTCGAAGAACCCGTCATCCCGGACGACACGCGCGGCTACCAGGAATTGAAGCGCTATGGCCGCATCCCGATCGCGGGCGGTGAGCACGAGTTCACCACCTTTGGTTTTCGCGCCCTGCTCGAGGCCAACGCGCTTGACTACATCCAGTTCGACACCAACCGCGTAGGCGGCATCAGCCAGGCCCGCAAGATCACTGCGCTCGCTGAATCCTTCCAGGTCCCCGTCGTTCCGCACGCAGGCCAGATGCACAACTATCATGTCGTGATGGCCAGCCTCAACTCCCCGATCGCCGAGTTCTTCCCGCAGGTCGACGTCGAGGTCGGCAACGAGCTCTTCTGGTACATCTTCAACGGCGAACCAGTCCCAACCGATGGCTACATCGATCTGGACGATACCGTTCCCGGACTAGGCCTAACCATCAACGAAGAATCTCTCAAGCAATTCAAAGTGACCGGCTAAAGCTCTTACATACGCGAAGCAATTACAAGTCACGAAGTGACCGCCTCCCCCGCAGGGAGCCCGTCCGGCAGAACAACTCTTGAGGAACCAATGCCCGCACATCTAGTTCAGATCACCGACGGCACCACCCGCCGCGTAGCCCTCGTCGCAGAGCCAAAGCTCCTCTGCCTCATCGGCGTCACCTCCATCTACGAGCTCGCGCAGCACTGCCTGCGAGCCTCACTCACCCTCTCGACCTTCGCCGAATCCCTGGCCACCGGCGAAGCGCTCTCCTACGACGAAGTCTACGAAGGCCGCTCCCCCTGGCGGCTTCTCTCGCCCATCGACGTTCCCGGCGCACCTTCGCGCATCCTCGTCGCCGGCACTGGCCTCACCCATCTCGGCAGCGCCCGCGAACGACAGGCCATGCACCTCGCCGATCAATCTGAGAAGACAGACACCCCCATCACCGACAGCATGCGAATGTTCCAGTGGGGCCTCGACGCTGGCCGTCCAGCTCCCAACGAAGCAGGCATCGCACCGGAGTGGTTCTACAAGGGCGACGCCTCTGTTCTCCGCGCACCCTTCGAGGCCCTCGAAATCCCCTTCCACGCCGAAGATGGCGGCGAAGAGGCCGAGCTCGCCGGCGTCTACCTCATCGCCGATGACGGCAAACCCTATCGAATCGGCATCACCACGGGCAACGAGTTCTCCGACCATAAATTCGAGCAGCGCAACTACCTCAACCTCGCCGGATCGAAGCTCCGCGCCTGTAGCCTTGGTCCCGAACTCGTCATCGGAGCCGACTTCAACGATATCCATGGCGAGGTAAAAATAGAACGCGACGGCAACACACTCTGGCAGAAGAAGATCGCGACTGGCGAAGCCAACATGTGCCACAGCCTCGCCAACCTAGAGCACCATCACTTCAAGTTCTCAGGCCATCGCCAGCCCGGCAACGTCCACGTCCATTTCTTTGGAGCCGACGCACTCTCCTTCGGCTCAGGCATCGTCCTCCGGGAGGGCGACATTGCCGAGGTCCGCTTCGAAGGCTTCGGCCGCGCACTCCGCAACCCCATCCACGAAGAAGCAAGGTCAACCGCTACCGTGCAGGTTCGTTCCCTCGCCTAGCATAGCCGCAAAAGGAGTACACCATGGCAACCAAATCAGTAGCATTGCTCGGCCTCGGCACCATGGGCTCCGGCATGGCCGCAAACCTGCTCAAGGCAGGCTTTCCCCTCACCATCTATAACCGCACCAAATCCAAAGCCGAACCCTTCGCCGCCCAGGGCGCAACGGTCGCGGACACTCCCGCGCAAGCCGCCGCAGAAGCCGAGATCATCATCGCCATGCTTGCCGACGATGCTGCTTCCCGCGATGCCTGGCTCGGCGAAAATGGCGCACTCGCCGCCGCGCAACCCGGCGCAATCCTCATCGACGCCAGCACAGTAAGCCCCGCCTGGATCGCCGAACTCGATCAAGCCGCCACCACGCGCGGCCTCTCGCTCCTCGACGCACCCGTCACCGGCAGCCGCCCCCAGGCCGAGGCTGCTCAACTCACCTTCCTCGTAGGCGGGTCCGCTGAAGCGCTAGCCAAAGCCACGCCGGTCCTCCAATCCATGAGCAAGGAGATCATCCATCTCGGTCCCTCAGGCTCCGGCGTAAAGATCAAACTCGTCAACAACTTCCTCTGCGGCGTGCAGGTCGCCTCGCTTGCCGAAGGTCTTGCGTGGCTGGAGCGCAGCGGTCTCGACGTCGAGAAAGCTCTCACCATCTTGAAGGCTGGAGCACCCGGCAGTCCCCTCCTCGGCGGCATCTCCGCCCGCATGACCAGCCGCGACTACACCGTCAACTTCGTCATGAAGCTGATGGCCAAAGATCTTCAATACGCTCACGACGCAGCCGCAGCCCTCGGCGTCGACCTCACCACAGCAACCAACGCCCACACGCTCTTTGAAGCAGCAATGGCCAATGGCTACGCCGACAAAGATATGTCCTCCGTAGTCGAGCCTCTCCGCAACAAGAATTAAGACGAACACCGCCGAAAGAGCTCTCCATGAAATCTGTTCTCGTCGTATTTGCTCTCCTCGCATCCTCCGCAACCCTCGCTGCACAAGCCACTCCGGCCTACCTCGATCCCTCCAAACCGATCGAACAGCGCATCTCCGACCTCATCGGCCGCATGACGATCGAGGAGAAAGCCTCGCAGCTCAATCACCTCAATACCGGCATCCCGCGCCTCAACGTGCCTATGTGGGGTGGCTGGAACCAGACCCTCCACGGCGTCTGGTCTAAGCAGCCCACCACGCTCTTCCCTGCCGCCATCGCGATGGGCGCGACCTGGGATCCTGACCTTGTCCATACCATCACTGGCGCCATGTCCGATGAGGCGCGCGCGCTCTACAACGCCAGGGCGGATGGCCCGCGTTCGAAACACGGGCTCGTCTACCGCTCGCCCGTCATCAACATTAGCCGCGACCCGCGCTGGGGCCGCATCCAGGAGGTCTTCAGCGAAGATCCCTTCCTCACCGGACGCATGGCTGTCGCCTACGTCAAGGGCCTGCAGGGTGACGACATCAACCACCTCAAGGTCGCCGCCACCGTCAAGCACTTCGCTGTCAACAATGTCGAAACAGGCCGCCAGCACCTCTCCGCCGAGGTCGACGAGCGCAACCTCATGGAGTACTGGCTGCCCCACTGGAAGGCTGCTATCACCGAGGCTCACGCGCAGTCAGTCATGTCCTCTTACAACGCCATCAACGGAACGCCCGACGCGATCAACCACCTCCTGCTCACCGACACCCTCCGCAAGCAGTGGGGCTTCGACGGCTTCGTCACCGACGACCTAGGCGCAGTCGCCCTCCTCAGCGGCAGCCGCACCGGGTCGAACGAGACCGGCCAGCGCGCCACCGAAGATCCCGTCGAAGCCACCGCACTCGCCATCAAGGCTGGCAACGACTCCGACGACACCGAGTTCCAGACCAACATCCCTCTCGCCGTCCAGCGCGGCCTGCTCTCCACCGCTGATGTGGACGAGGCGCTCACCCGCGTCCTCCGCGTGGGCTTCCGCCTCGGGGCCTTCGATCCCGCTGCCAATAGCCCCTACAACAAGATCTCGATGGACGTCGTCCGCTCCCCCGAGCACCTCGCCCTTGCCCTCAAAACCGCCGAAGAGTCAATCACTCTCCTCAGCAACCGCTCCAGCTTCCTACCTCTCAAACGCGATGCCATCCACTCCATCGCCGTCATCGGTCCCGCAGGCGACACCGACTACGAGACCGGCAACTACTACGGCACCCCCGCCCGCAAGGTAGGCCCGCTCGCCGGACTCCGCGATCTCCTCGGCTCCGCCGTCAAGGTTGACTACGAAAAAGGAGCAGGCTTCACCGAAGCCCTCGACCCCGCCGCCATAGCCCGCGCAGCCGACCTCGCCCGCAAGTCCGACGTAGCCATCCTCTTCCTCGGCACCAACCTGCACGTCGAAGCCGAAGGGCGCGACCGCCGCGACCTCAACCTCCCCGGCGCGCAGGAGCAGCTCCTCGAAGCCGTCTACGCCGCCAACCCGAAGACAGTTCTCGTGCTGATGAATGCCGGCCCCCTCGCCGTCACCTGGGCCCAGGATCACCTGCCCGCTATCCTCGACGCCTGGTACCCCGGTGAGGCTGGAGGCACCGCCGTCGCCCGCGCCCTCTTCGGCGACGACAATCCCGGCGGCCATCTCCCCTATACCGTTTACGCCAGCCTCGACGGTGTTCCCCCACAAAATGAGTACGATGTCTCCAAGGGCTACACCTACCTCTACTTCAAAGGTGTGCCGCTCTACCCCTTTGGTCACGGCCTCAGCTACACTCACTTCGACTACAGCGACCTCAAACTCTCCACCGCTACCACAACGCCAACAGGAGAGGTCCAGGTCTCCTTCGACCTCAAAAACGTCGGCGAGCGAGCCGGTGCGGACGTAGCCCAGTTCTACACCCATCAGCAGCGAAGCGCGGTCGTCCAACCCATCAAGAGCCTTCGAGCCTTTCAACGCGTCACGTTACAGCCCGGGGAGATGAAGCATATAGAGTTCAAGCTGCCCATCTCGCAACTCGCCTACTTTGACGTTCACTCAAGAAGCTTACTCGTCGAACCCGGCAGCTTCGATCTCCTTATAGGTGCCTCCTCAGACGACATCCGCCTGCGCGCCCACCTACAGGTTGCAAAGAAGTAGCTCGCTGGGGAGAGGCTGCCGCAGTCAGGGATTAGGCCGAAGCCAAGCAAGAGACTACTCACAGCTTCGATACGGTGAGGTCGAGGTCTCCACCGTTTACCCTGACCATCTTTGTAAGCTCCCAGTCCGATTGTGGTGTCTGCAGAAAGGGGTAATAAACGAAGTTACCGTTCTTTGTGAGGTGGTAGGCCTCGGAGTCATTCTTGCCCTCCCACACCAGCGAATCGCCACTGAAAGCTGAGTAGTAAAAGATGCCGTTTGGTGAGGACGCAACCACTGCCGTTGCATTTGGTGCAATCGTCTGCCATCCGGCAAGCACCCAAACACCCGCCCAGTCTTTGTACATAACGGCGACATGTACGCTTGATGGGGTCTTGTTTGTCATGCGCAGAATCTCAACACCTTCAAACCTCTTGAGCTCTCCCTGCGTCGTCGAAAGCTTGCCGCTAAGCTCGCCATTCTGAGATTGAGCCGAAGACAGCTCCTGCGAAGCCTGGCGCGAAGCTTCGCTGTTTGTGCGCGAGGCCGCTGCAGAGGCGCTGCTTTCTCCGATGGAATCGCCGATCAAAAGGGCGATGATCGAACAGATAATCACGACCAGAACAGAAACCCAGATAGTTCGCGACGAGCTCCGAACGACCTCTGACGACTCAGGACGCGAAGGTAGCGGTGGTGGTGCCACAGCTACCTTCGGTATAACGATTGGCGGACCATCAAGGTCCGTCTCCGGTGCTTGCGAAGATGTTCGACCGGACTCGATGCCCACGAACAGGTTATGCAGTTGCAGCGTCTTCAACGCATCTTCGGCATCTGCCGGCGACGCCACACTGAGATAGAGGCTGGCATCGGCACTGAAGACCTCTCCATGAACCTGGTCCTGTATCTCAGAGAGACGGAGCTTCGCGGCGTCGCGGTCCGCGGTTGCGGGCGTCCATTCGTAGAGTGTTACACCCGAGTCGTTGGCTGTGTCGTGAGCCACGTAGACGCCGTTTACCATGGCGCGGATGATTTCGAAGCGATAGATGCGTGCCTGCATAATTCGTCCTTTCGATATCTAAGCTTGAGCGGAGCACCCCGCTACCGGCGGCCCGTGGCGATCACCAGAACTAAAACCCCCGCGAGGATGACGACACCAATCAACACCAGCCCTACTGGAAACCCTCCAGAGCGCTGGAGGCCGCCGCCGCTCGCGGCGTTCTCCCGGCTTAGCTGCCTTACGAACTCCGAAACCGTTCCAACCTCTGCGTAGCGATTGTGCAGATCTGAAAACTGCGCGAGAGCATCGCCATGACCAGGGCGGTCGTACTCCATCAAGGCTCGGTTATAGTCGCGGCTGAAGGTGCTCTGCTCCGGCTTGATGTTGAGCGAGTCAAGAAACTGGCGAGCCACATCGATCGAGATCGCGAAGTTGATACCTTGAGTGTCTTTTTCTTTGAAGGTCGCCAGACCGACCACTTCGCCTAAGTCGTTCATTGCCGGGCCGCCGCTGTTGCCATGGTTTACGGAGGCATCGGTCTGAATGACCTGCCAGCCGTCGGCCATCTCCTTGGTGCCACTTACGAGTCCTCGAGTCAGCGAAGGCTGGAGCCGGCTGCGGAATGTATAGGACGTATTCAATGCCACATCGCCGGGGTAACCATCGACAAGCAGGTCTGATCCAGTTTGGATACCCTCACCACCAGCTGGTGCGAGTGGCAGAGTCGGCAGGTCAGACCCCTCGATCTTTAGGACCGCGACGTCCCTGCCCGGGGTCGGCTCACCTACCTTAAGTATCTCGCAGCGAACAGGCTCATTCGGCGCGGAGCTGTTCCCCGGCTCGGATGGCATGAGAATACCTACCTTCTCCTTGTTCTCAAGATCCATGTTCCTGACGTAGAACTCAGCGAGCGCCTTAATCAGGTGCTCCAGCCGCTCGTCGTCGATCTGTCCGCCGGTTACTTCGCTGAAGGACTTCTGGACAGATTCTGTATCGCCTTTCACCAGTGCCAGTAACGACTCCTGGACCGCTGTCTTAAGGTCGTCCGAATCCGGCTTTACAACGTGTGCATTGGTAAGCACGTGGCCATTGGGAGTCACAATGAAGCCACTGCCTAGGGAGGCGACCTCTTTATTAAACTCAACCTTTTCACCTTCACGAAAATAGCTTCCCGGATCGCTCAACAAAATATCAAAGACCTTCACGGCAAGATCATGCTGGTTATCGAAGAACCCTCTCTGATGTTCGAGCTCCAGTTTGAGGCGGTCCACATTCAACTCCGCACGCGGCACCGTGCCATGCGTATCGAAGACAGCGATGACCTCCACAGTTGCCGGCTTGGCGCGGTTCGCAATCTGCTGTGGAGACAAATGCTCACTTGACTCCTCGAACCGCCTCGCACAAGAACTCAGGCAAAGCGCCGTTGTGAGGACACACCATGCATACGGAATTTTCACCATGCCCTCCGTTCCTTTGAACCTTAGCGCGAGGAAACTTTGCGTCTTGCAGTGAGCTAGGCTGCTAGTCGAATTCTCGAATCTCGGCCCGAGCGATGACTGCATTGCGTGCATCAAGCAGACCGCGGGCACGAACGCTCGCAACAGTCCCGCGAGAGTGCTCGCCTGCTCGCCCGCCAACGCCCAGGCTGATATGAAAGACCTTGTCCACCGGCTCACCGATCTCGGGACGAAATATCCTGACGACTGCCAAGCTTGCCAGCGAGTCGATTGCGCGTTGAAGCTGCCCATCACTGCGCTCAGCATCAAGGTCGTGATCGCTCTTCGAGACGAGCACCTTAACAATTTCAACCGCAAGCCTGATTGTCTCGGCGTTCACGTCGAGGAGGGCACGCTCGCTTTGTGCCTCGTTGAGCCAGGCCGCGATGCGAGCCGGCTGCCAAACCTCCGTCGTCAGTTGGCTCACCGAAAGGCCGGTCCTTGAGGCGCAAGTCTGCAAACCTGCATCAAATCTGTTGAGCCAATCGAAACCTTTGCCTCTCAAAGTCTCCAGCGGACTCAGTTCGACCGGCGCAGCAGGAGTGAGCGGGTCTGGAACAGGATCATGCTCTTCAACGACGTTAGAGGCAATTGGCAGGGACGGCAGCTTTGCAACATTCCGGCGAAGGCCTTTCAACCTTCCTTTGAGCGACTCGGCCTCATCCAGAATTAGAGTCGCCGACTTCTGCATCTCCGAAACAACCATGTATGCCAATACCAGCGTCACGAACGCGAGTAGCGGCGGGACCAATAACAATAGGTTGGCCGTCATGATCTCCTTAAAATTCATCTGCCTCTCCCAGCCGCGTAAACGTTACGATCTCAGCTTCAGGTCCGATGGCCATTACGCTGAGCGTAAAATTCCTGAGCACAAGCCGTAGCGTCCAGCCTTCCGAGTCAGCACCCGGCTCCGGTCGATCGGGAACCCAGGTTCCCAGTTTGCTGAGCAGGGCGCTTCCGCCATTGCGGAGTTCGTCGTCATCGATACCCAGGTTTTCCCAGATCACCACCCTCTCAAAACCAAACCAGCCATTTGGCACTTCGCCCGTCAGACCCTCGTTCGGAATCCCTGCATCGACGGGAAGCACAATAGAAAACTTAGACGTCGTCGCGTCGTACATGCCGATGCTTGATGTTGTCCGTCTGGCTGCATCTGGCAGCACAAGCCGGACCGCGGCCCCGCGGCCCATGGAGCGCGAAAGGCAAGCGCCGGTGACAACGCACTCCTTGGGATCGTCGGCACGAACAACCTTGCTGTCGCGAAACTCCAGAGCGATCGTCTCCAACACCACAGGAAGATAGGCGGTCTTGCCGGAGACCTGGATGACGTCCAGATGTCCGGCGCGTATCGAAGCCGCGTGAAGCAGCTTTGCGGCATCCTTTACTCTGCGTCGCACATCGTCGAGAAACAGTGTTTCCAGATCAGTGTCGCCAGCTGCATTAAGGTCGGAGAACCCTCGGTCAAAATCCTTCGCAACAAGACCGCCCGGGGCCATCATGCGCATGATCAGTCGTGCGGGTTCTTCTCGCTTGCCTTCATCGCTCAAACTCACTTTAAATGTGTCCGCTGCTTGTCGCAGCTTGTAGCCGTTCAGCAGTACATCTTCGGTCGACGCACCCTGGGTTCCCTCTCGCACGAGCACAGCGCACGGCTCGCTCTGCGAAATCAAACGGTTTAGTCGTGTCTCCAATTCACTCACCAGCGACTTCGTAAGATCTTCTCCGCCGAAGCGGATGCCGCGGCTGTAGCGGATTTGCGGCCGTATCTCCAGTCTGCCTCCGGGAAGCGGAACGTACTCAACGCGCACTGCAGCAATGTCTGTAGTTCCCCCGCCAAGGTCGAAGGAGGCGACAGTGTAAGCCGCGAGCTCGCCGTTGCGAGCCTGTTTTGCCATGAACGGAACGAGGGCGGCGATTGGCTCCTGTAGAAAGCGAACCTCCCGCGCCCCGGCGCCAAAGCCCCACATAAGGGCGCGGTGCAGGTTGCGGTATTGCCTGAGGGAGCAGACGGCCGGGTGGGTCAGGATAAAGTCTCCAAACACAGTCGTCTTGTTCAACTCAACCATCCGGCGCACCTCGCGAAGATAGTCAGAGGCGGCTTGGGTCGCCGTGCGCGTGGTCCAATCAGTGGACTTTGATGGACGCACCGGAAGGCGCTGCCGCTCATCGCCAAGGCGCTGCTTTAAGCCATCGATTGCGCTCGCAGCAACCTGTTCATCCTTGCTGACCAGCTCCTGCACGCGGGTCCCGATCTCCACCTCGGGCTCTGCACCTGCGAGGTCCAGATAACGCACAATCGTAGGCGATGCAACGCTGGAGCCGTCAAGCTTCAATCGTTCCGATTCACGACCCGTCTCAATAACGGCACAGCACGTATTACTCGATCCGAAATCGATTGCTAAGATGCCGTCGTACTGCGGAAGCGCGCGCACGAAGACGCTTACAGGTTTGTCCAGCGCAGGTCCGTTGGCCTGGGCACGCAGTCTGAACTGCAAGGGAGAATTCGACCTTACCGGAGCCTCACTGAGATTGACCTCAAAGACGACGGTGCCGCTCTCTCCGCCACGCAGCGTAAGCGGCATACGGCTCACCAGACGGATAGAAATGTTGAGTTGCTCTAACGGTTCGAGAATGACGCTCTTGATCTGAACACGCCCGTTTCTGGCACCCCCGTCCCGTCCACCCGGGCTGCGGTTCGCCAGCACAAACTCCAGACGCTGTGCCGTGCTCTGGTAGACCTCGGCAGGTGAATGGTGCTCGCCGTCCCAGCAAATCTCCGGAGGATTGCGCACAGCCACCTTGACCGATACCTCTACTTCAGCAACGCCGTGTGGACCGTCGAACTCTACAAGCAGCGACGCCGACGGTTGATGTTGGAAGCGATCGACAAGGGCCCGAAGTGTGATCGCAACTCCATCGCCCTCTGAGGCCATGAACGTATCGTCAAGACGGCTCAGCACCTCCAGACCGGAAGAGCCACCGGAACGAACACCACGTACGCGCAGAAATCCTGCCGTGGGTGCCAGCTTTACGGGAATCGCCGGCATCTCCCCGTCAGGCACCCTCCACACTTCGAGTTCGGCTGGAACACAGACAATCGATGGCCTCTCCTCCATCGCGATGACGAGCATCATCGCCGCACCTGCGTTGGTATGTACCGCAACAGGTCCGGTGTTCGATTGTCGAAGAGAGATCGTGTTCGCCTTTGCGCCGAACTTCGATACCTCACCCGGCGCAAGCACTTTAGGACCGTCGCCAAGCACAATCCAGCTGGGCGTCTCCCATCGGTCGATGCGAAGCTCTGCGCAGCTGCGGTTATGTATCAGGATGCTTACCGGCGGGGCAACATTCCCGATCTGCATGACCGGCGGTACGACCGTCAGCGCCAACTGGGCGCAGGGCGAACCACAGTTTCCACACCATGCGTCGTCCCCGCGGCACTTCCATGCAGAACACTCGCTGCACAGCCGCTCTAAATCTGATGCCGGTTGCCCCCGAGAATGGCCGTTGCCTCCTGCTATGCCCGAGGCACCGGAGAATGCCGTCCTGGCAGTAAAAGCTATCTCTGAATCGCGAGACACCGCCGCGACTATCCTCCCGCCAGCATCCGGCCTGCTAAAGAGAAGACGCGCGTCATCGCTCAAGCGCGATCTCCCCACTTTGTTTCAATTCCCAGAGACCGCCGTTCTTCTCGATCGTCGCAGCCCTGCGAAGTTCCAACCGCCCGGTTATCTGCGGTGGATAGTCGAAGACATCCATTAAGAAGCTGCTTGATACTTCAAGCTCTTTGTCGAGCGCTGGCACCAGGCGCATCTCGCCTTTGCAGGAGATGCCTAAGAAACTTCCGCGCGATTCTTCCTGGAACAGGAGGACTACGTTCGGGTCGAGCAGTCGTTCGTTGGAGTTCTTGCAGGAGAGCCCGACCCACTCATAGTTACTCTTGAACCACTCTCCGGCGTCGTCACCCATGGTGCGCGCCTTGTTGTAGTCAGCGACAATTTCACCAGTTGACTTCCGTGGATCAGGCAAAGGCTCGCGGACACTTACTTGTGGCCCAACCGCTTCAACGTGTAGGACACTTGTCGGCCGCTCGTCAGGCTGACTCCGATCATCGCCCAAGACGCCGCTCGTTTGTTCCGGGCTCTCGGATGGCGCAGCAGCGCGCAGGACGACGGGGTTGGCGATAGAGTTCCTAACCACTTCGTTGCTGTAGCCTTTCGGACGGAACGCAGCTGAATCGTCTTCCGGGCGCGCTACTGCGCGACTAACTGCGGGCTTGCTGTGACTTATCACCTGAGGAACATTAAAGGATGAACTTCGTCCTTTCCCCGCCCCGCGCCCCTCCCCGTTTCTGAAGTCCTTCGTCTCCTCAATGGGGGTACGCGATATCAGGTCATCTTCGACCTCCTTAAGACTTTGGGTCAGACTGTCAACTAACCACTTTGAATTGAGAAAATCTTTATCGACATTTTTTTTGGTCTCGAAGACATAAAGGATCGCCAGCAGCGACAGGGTAGTAGAGGCGATCGGGATCACCCACGGGAGATATTGAAGCAGGCCTGTAGGAGTCGCAGGTACATCAGGAATCGGCCTGCCCTGCTCAAGCAATTTCTTTTGCGCTGGCGATAAGAGATTTAGCTGCCCTTCATCCGTCTTAAGTTTGTTTTCGAGCTCCGTGACTTTGGCCGTGTCCGGAGGGGTATTGGTTCCATCTGATGTGATGGTAGCCGGCCCATGGGCTACCGCCTGAGCTCCCTGTTGCACTTGTGTACGGTTCGAGGAAGAGTTTGGCTGTTCTTGTGTGACTGGCGTGGCTGGCTCAATTGGCGCTGTCTTCGGAGTGCCCTGCGCTGGAGCGGATTGAGCCGACGATTCGCTGCGTGGCGCTGGAGTCGCTGTGCCATCACCCGATGACTGCTTTCCCGCCGTAGAGCAGCCAAGAAGGCAAGCCATCGTAGCAGCGACGCAAATCCAGGTTCGGCACGTTGCTCGGAATCCGCTACTCATTACGCTCCCACTCACCGATCGGCAGATGCAGCAGAGCCTTCACGGCCATAATGAAGATCGGCTCCTTTCTCAAGGGGTCAAGTGCATGCTGGTCTGCATCCGCGCCCTGCAATTTGGCGGCTTCTGTGCCCATCGTGGCCAGTTGATCATTAATCCGATCCGCAACGCGCGTAAGCGTCCGGTTGGAAACCCTGATCCCTGCCGACGTCAGGAACAATCTGAAGGTTGGCATCGTGGGGTCGACCTTCACTGCCTTGGCACGAACGCTGGCGGCCGTGGGAGTTTCACTCCATAAACCATTCGGAGCTCCTCGAATCTCGAAGCTCTCCCCCGCCATCGGATTCGTATAGTCCTCACTGATCTGGA
This sequence comes from Granulicella arctica, assembly GCF_025685605.1. Taxonomy (NCBI): domain Bacteria; kingdom Pseudomonadati; phylum Acidobacteriota; class Terriglobia; order Terriglobales; family Acidobacteriaceae; genus Granulicella; species Granulicella arctica. Next base: position 3,945,652 of record NZ_JAGTUT010000001.1, on the reverse strand, counting down.
GTTCGTTTTCACTGCCGTGACCATACGCTACAAGTCCGTAGGCCACCTCCTCCTTGGGCTTGGGACTAAGGGTGATCTCAACCTTTGCAGTCACTTCGGGTGCTCCTACACGGCAGCCCGCAAGAACGGATGCAGCCAGCTTCTTGTAGAAGGTCATCTCCGGCTTGAAGTACTTGATGGCACACCATTCGAGCAGACGGGAACCATTGCCACCGACAAATAACGGAAGGCGCTCCTGCGGGACATACACTCCTACCTGCGCCAGCCGCCCAGTCAGCAATCCAGTGTAGAAGCCAATGCCGCAGAGTCCAGCGGTCATGATGCTGAGCAGTTCCTTGACTACCGGATCTTCCTCATTTCCAGGCAGGCCATCGAGCATCTTATCGCCACGTGAGGATATCAAGGCATCAAGCTGCGCGTTGTACGCGTCGAGGTTCTTGACGCGGTCAGGCAAGTTAATCGACAAGGTTGGGTCAAGGATCTTTAACACCTCGGGCTTGTTGCGGACAGCCTCAAGAAAAATGTCGCGGCCGGCAAACTTCACCGAAAGATGCGCCATCAACGAAGCATTGTTTTCCTTGTCGTTGCTCCAGAGCGCGACGTCGGTTGTGCCACCGCCGATGTCCATTGTGAGCGCGCCGCGGGAAAACGATAGCTCCAATTTGCTCTGGGTAAAGAAGCGTGTAGCAGCAACGGCCTCGCGATTTTCTTTCTCCTCCTGATTGTTTGAGAGATGGATCCCCACCGCTTTGCGCACACGTGCGATCACTCGTGACCAGATACCAATAAACCTCGCCTTATCCTCAACGGAGAATGCGGTGGGATACGAGTAACGGATGTCGACCGACTCTGCGCCCTCCAGCACAAGTTCCAAGAGGGATTCAAAGCATAGTTGGGTGAGGAAGCCATCAGCGGCCTCGCTCTGCCGCGCATCGCCCCACTTCAGGTCCGACCGCACCCCGTTCTGGTTCCCGGTGATAAATGTTCCCGGGCTTGCATCGTTCGCGAACAGGACATGACCGTCCAGCACCTCGACCGGCGCGGGATTGCTGAAGACCTGGTAGACACTCAGAATTTTTCCAGTGGACCAGTCCTGTGCGGGCAACATCAACTCTCGGGTTAGATTGGCGAATTGGCTGCTGTCGTACTCAGTCACACGCAGCATACGGTCCTTGAACTCCATCTGCTGCGGGACTGAGGAGGACTCCGCCCACGCCCAATAGATACTTGTTCCGGTGGTTCCGAAATCGATTCCGAGTGCGGCACGGCGGTTGCCCTGCGGCATCTTCACATCGGGCTCGTTCAGGATCATGAGGGCTTTGGGCCGCACCTCGTAGCCGTCCACATCACGCGGCCCCATCTCGCAGGTGAGGAAGTCGGGATACGCCTTCAGAGCATGGACCTGGAAGATGTCCGCGCCCGATTCATTCTTCCGCAGTTCTGCCCCGGCGCTCCTCAACGGTCTGACGACAAAGTCATCTATCTTCGTCGTTCCACGCCACGACTCGAAAAGATAGTAACGCAGCCAGGGACTTCCTTTTGCCGCAACTGCGGGTAAACTACGGACGTTTGGCCACACTCCTACGGCTGGCAGCGTCGTAAGCTTGATGAGTTGCAGACCCGTATAGGTCTTACTTATCTCGAACTCACGCGTTTCTTCCTCGCGGGCATTTCCCTTCTCATCAGGAAGGGAGACGCTCTTCAGCTTCAAACGCAGGCGACATACCGTCTCCTTATTGTTCTTCCACTCGACAGAAAAGTTCGCTGCAAGATAATCCGCAGTAAAAAGGTCGGTAATCTCTTCGTTCAAAGGTAAAAGAATCCTTCGTGGATCGGCAGGCCCTACGGGCACCACCTTCCTGCATCCGGGAAAGGGATTAGAGACACTCGAACTTGTTGCCGAACTGCTTGGCCTGCCTGGATCGTCGTAGATCAGAAACTTCTGGAAGAAAAATTCAGGCGTAAGCCAGAGCACGTTCGGCTCGAGCGCCCCCTTAACACCTGTCTGCGCTTCTGGGATACGACTCTTCTGAGTGGCTAGTGTGATTCCGCGATGCACGACCACTTCTTTCGGGTCCTTGCGGAAGCTCTTCGCAATATCCGGTTCGATGAGCACATAACGGATGCCGTTTGTTACAGCAGCAGTTTCGATGACCAGATGGGAAAGGTGAGTCTCCGCTGGCTTCATCGGGCGTTCTAGAACATTGGCTATACCAGAGTTCAGGCCCAGCCTGCGTTGCGAGAGCGCTTTATCTTCATCCACCAGACGCGCCCCCGCGTCGAGATCGTCGGCAAACTCTTTGAGTGCCGTTAGAACCTTTCCGCAGCTTGGCGTCTCCGTGTCGCCGATTGCAGCGCGAACAAGGAGCACCCACTCTGCAAGTGCACGCCTCTCCTCGGTAGAGAGCACATAGGTTGGATCGGTGAGCATCTTTCGCCCTGAACTCGGCTCCATCAGAAACCAGGGAACTTCAGCCTCTGTCATGGCGTTTGAATAGTAAGCACCGGTGGCTACCAGGGTGGTTGGTGAGGTCATGGCGAATGCGTTTCCGCTGCCCTCCGCGCCAGAGATGCTGTATTTAAGAACGTAAACTTGCGACCAGGAATCTCCCTTCCGCAACTCGTCGCCGTCGTCTGGCAGAACACGACTCAGAACACTCGAAAATAAGTCCGGCCTCTCCGAGGACGTGAGGTCTACTTCGTAGGCGGTAAGACCCTCCATGCCCATTCGTTCGCGGAGGCCAAGTAGACCAAGTAAGCCACGCCACTCGCCCAGCACCTGAGGATGCAGCGTGTGATCTTTGCTGTAGAGAGCGCGCGCGAAGAGAAGCACACGAGCCCAGGGGTCAGGCACGGAATGAACCGCACTCCCTCCAGGCGGAACATCGATCGCCTTCGCCAGTGCACCCATACGGTTGTAGCCTTGCTTCTCATCCCAGACACCAGGCTCGGATGGCAAGCTCACCGTGTTGTCATTGCCACTCTTCAACTTCGGCAGATATTCCTGCATCGCTCCATCGCCTCTCAAGATCCGTAAGGGCCGGTTTAGGGCTGTTATAGCTCGCAGCAGTCGTAGATTGCCCGTATAAGTCGACCAGTCGCCTTCGCAGTTGGATCGCTCACGTTATAGTTGTTTGCCTTCTTCCATATGCCGCCCAGGTCCGGAGTGTTTCGTACGGGAAACTTCAAGAAGAGACCCCGGAGGTCTTTCTCCTTGTGAAATTTCGTCCGCAAGACCCACTCATTCGTCTTGCCGTCAATCTCTGCGAAGACATTGACATCCACGAGCGCCGGTTTGCAGCTTCCACCCCTTGGCATACAAATACGAAGTAACCAGGTGAGAAAACGAGCGACATACTCGTTGACATAGGCAAGTTCCTGCAACGCGAGTTCCTTGGGAAGTCGTTCGTTGACAACGAAGTGGAGTAGAAGCGGAAAGTTAGTCTTTCGCGCGCTCAGTTCTTCCGTCATTACGTTATAAAAATTCAATCGGAAGGAGACCGCGAAAAGAATCATCTGGCGCAGCTTGCCGAGTTGCAGCATCTTCAGCCCATCCGTCGTCGGCAGGTCTTCCCAGGTCAACGTAGCTTCGGACGCGCGGCCAGCGATTGCGACAGCGGGTTCCTTGGTCGCTAACTGCTCTCCAGCAAAGAAGCGGATGGCACCCAGGCCGGCTATCAACTCAAGAAAATGCGGCTCGTTCCGCTGCGCAGCGGATCCCACTGCCGAAACCGCCATGTCCGCACGATTCTGTTCGCCCAGCACGTAGATCGATTTGGATAGCTTGAGGAAGTGTCGCTCATCGTAGTACTTCAGCGCTTCCTTGGTCGCCAATGAAAAGGCGTGCGGGTCGGCTTGCACCTTCTCTCCTGGGATCTGCTTGAACTGGAAGTAGGGAAGGAAGAGAATTAGGCCCAGCCTTCCGTTATGCACATTCTCCGAGAATGGTTTCTTCATGAGTTGCAACAAAGTAGGAACGCCCGCCGCACCTGATCCTCCAAATACTGACCCGCTTAGTAACACCGGGACACCGCTGGCGAACGTACCCGCGTTCTTCGCCGATTCCAGCAACTTGAACCAGATATCGGCCTTTTGACTAAAATTCACCGAGTTGCCAAGCACAGTCGCACCAATCGCCGGACGACCACGAAAGCCTTGCTGAATACCCATCTCGCGCTCTTCCTTCGAGAAGAACAGTTCGAGCAAGTCCGCCTCTTTGGGCATGCTCACCTGGCGCTGCGTGGTCTGAAAGATTTTATCGAGCGTGTCCACTTCCTTCGACCGCACAGGTGTCCATGGCCCAGAGACCGAGACGCTGCGACTGAAGATGTCCGAACTCTCTCCCGTCTGCAGCTTCTCGCAACGCGCGTAGGACATCGCGAGCTGATTGCATTCATCCACATTACCGTTCGCGTCGTCAGGATCCACTAGTAGACCGTCCAGTGCTCGCGACGGCTCGGGCAAAAGACCGGCAGCGCTGAGATGAATCAGCGTCTGCATCAACTTCGCACCCGTGCCACCCACACCAATTACGAAATAACTCACCGTATTCTCCTCATCGCATTACCACTTCACGACGTGCCTAGAAGGCCAGATCACATACCTTCTATTCGTTGATGTAAACAAGAGCGAGCTAAGATAAAACGGTAGTAACCCAACGGCAAGATAACAGCCAAGCACGTTAGAGTTAACCCGCTCCAGCGAGCCCATGACGGGACCCTGAAACGCGTAGTAGATCGCCGCAGCCACTACGACAATGAAGAGAAGAACCCAGGTCAAATACCAGGTCCGTACCGGGGCCCATGCCTGAATAGCCCATTCACCCGCAATGAACCAGATGAGCGAGCATACGAACGCAACAGCAACAACCATCAGTGCGTTACTTTGCAGCACTAACATGATGACGCCGATGTTCGTAACTCTCGGCAAAATCCAACCTGGATCGAGCACCTTGGCCACGAGCGCAAAGACCGCATAGACCAATAGAATTCCTACGACCCGAATTGCCGATTTATTATCCATACGTACTTTGCCTGCCTCTGTGAATTTTTTGCGTTTAGACTAGTTACTGCACCTTCGGTTGCGCGTTGTTGCAGTGCTCTTATTAGTTGGCCTGAAGATAAACGTAGTAACTTGTCACCGGAACCGGCGAACGAAACATCTGTCCCTCAAGTGCGTTGAGAAACTTCGACAGGTCCGGCGTCAGGCCACGCATATTTTCGAAGTGAGGATTCTTGTTCGGCGGGGTATGACTTATCACCTCGGCGTCTGCTTCTTCAATATTCCACTTGTGCAGGTCCGGCGAGTCGGGATCAAGAGCGGTCGTTCGCTCCTTCACGACCCGATCAAACCGCAGGATGTATGTGCGGGGTTCTTTGGGCAGCTTTGAGCGGTCGATACTCTTGCACAGAAGGTCAGCCGGAGTGCAGTCATCGATCGCGTTCGAACCATCGGGAAGTTCAACCCACGCAGGAGAGTCGCTGCTCCCACCTGGGGTATTAACTGGCGGCATAAGGACAGTAGTTCGCAACTGCTGATTGTCCTGTCTGCCATAAAGATTCACAGCTCCCTCTGAGGGCTTTACGGAGTTGTCCCACCGCATCTCCATCGTGCCCGACTGCAGGCTAATGAGAGGAATCTTGCGGCCTGGGAAGTCTCCGCCTGAAAAGTGCCCTGATCCGCCAAGTTTCATCTCGTCAGTTCTGTGAGGTAGCGGCGTCCGGGTAAAAAGAAACTCCGTAGCGCTATCGTTCTTCTTCGCATCCGCCAGCCCGGTTCCGGACAGCAGCACGCTCATCACATGGCGCACATCCGCCGTCGGCCCTGCCACAATGACATAGAACGGCATGGTATTGGCTGCATTCCTTATAACTGCTCCCTTCGCCGACCCCGGCAGATCTTGCACCTGTCCATCAAAAGGATTTCGCACCGCAAGAATGTCGACAGCGTTGCGTCCATTGGGATCTTTCTCGCTCGAAAGATAGTTGGAGGCCAAAGCCTTGGCTGGAAATTCAATTCGTCCGCCGTTTTCGTAAAGATCGGTGACGATGATTTTCACCTCTGGGTTCCGCTCGACTTCCTCACCTTGACGCTGGTCGAGAATAGGAACCTCTATCGAAGTATTTCCAGCATTAAAGTCTTCCGGGTGCAAACTCATGGTGTGCGGATCGTTATCAGGAATCGGATCTATCTTGGTCCCGAACTTCAGGAAGTTGACCTTGCCCTTCCATCCCACCTCACTCGGAGGATTCGACAGCGTCGTTCCCGCCTTATCGAGTAACTCCTTCATGTAGTTCTTCAATGGGTGCCCATCTGCATCAACCGTTGTAGTGAGAAAGTGCTTGATGGAACCTGATCCGTCAAGATAAAAGTTGATCGTAGTTGAGTCCGAGGCCTTCGGCGGATCTGGATCCGGATTCGGGATCGGGGGCACTGCCTGCGTCTTGTGCGTTAACACATAGACCAATCCCGCAATGAGCAGTACGATCCCACCCAGCACAATAACAACACCGCTTTGTCCCCGCTCATTCGACATATCTAGGTCAACATCTCCCAAACCTTATTCTTATAGTTGCGAACGCCTAGGTAGGTCACGCCTGAGTGGTTTGTTCGAGATCCCAGTGAGCTACCTTCAATCCTTTATCAATGCCGGGCAAAAGATACGCTACGCCCACGCTGCTGCTACTAACAGAGGTCCCGCAGATCGTCTCACCCCGGCATTCCGGATCCTCAAAAGTAAGCGAGCCAACGGTTCCCCGACCTCTCTTAGAGAGGGACAGGTGATGGCGTCCCAACCGACCGCTTTCCTCGAAAGCGAGCAGGAATTCTTCAGTGACCGTCGCAGGCATTCCAGCTTGTAGACTCACCTTGTCGCTCTTCCACTTCTTTGTGCCCAGTATCCGGATCTCATCTTCTGCAGCAACGCAGAGCGTACCGTCAAGATTGTTCGATACCGTAGCCTCTCGGGGCGTCCGCTCAAACCGCCACCGCTTGAGTTCGACCTCAGCAATTAGAAATCCCGGAATGCCATACTCTTCGCCCCCAATCCATGCCTCAAGGCCAGCTGCCCCGCGCACCGCACTCAACGGAATGCTACCCAACGGAAGATGGAGACCGCCTTGCTTCCGGACAAGCAGTGGCTCAAAGCTGGAAGGAAGCTGCATCTGTACTGACTTCTTATTTCTCAGGTCGTAGATACCGACCGCTTGGGGACTGCAGAGAGCCACCAACTCATCCGACAACACCGGCCCCATCACTACTGTGCCATCGATGGTCATCGGTCGTTCGATGGGAAGCTTCCCTGAAAATCCGCATACAACAAGGGATATCTGATCTGCTCCTGCACGTTCCGCAAATAAGAAGAGGTGTCCAGTCGCAGCAACACCGCGAAATCGCGTCCCGGAACTCACTGAGTTCACTGCAATCTCTCCGCCGACGGTCACTTCGTAGAGCACCTTCCCCTCTCCAGTGACTAGGGAAATTGCCTCCACCTTTTGCGGACTAATCCCAACATAGGTCCAACCCGGCTGCGTGCTGCCTTTGGGTAGCACTTTCACCATCACGGACTGATTGAAGGCTGATGCAGGATCCATCCTGCCCAGCGTCCGGACCGCCGCATTGTCCCTCAACGAAATGCCCTGCAGTGTTCCGTCCGTACTAACGGCATATAACGAACTATGCAGGAATAAAGGCCCGCGACGAAAATCTCCCGGTAACACTGTGAAGTGCGGATCAACCTTATCCAAGTCTGGCAGATTCAATTCGCCATGACTTGATTGCGCCCTGCATCGCCTGCAAAACAATGCCCCGAGACGGTTTTGCATTCCGCATGCAAGGCAGGTCGAAAGGGGAAGACGAAGCTCACAGACACACGAAGACGCTTCGCCAGCGTACGCTACCGCGCTCGTGCACCCCACATAAGGACAGAGATTTGCCGGGCCCAAGGAACCCCTTCCAAAGCACAACAATTAGCTGAATTAATCGTTGGCAAATAATAGGGGCAACCTCATGCAAGGTCAATAAATTTTTAGGTTAATAAATTGACCCTATACCTCGGTAACCACAGGTATGCTCAATTTTTGATCTACCTTTACAGCGTATCCGTGCGTCTAGTCACAGCGGACACACCACACATTTAGTAGATAGTCTCTTCCTGTGATACAGACATTTGCAGCAATGAGACTTCTATTCGGGATCGATCCCGAAGGTTCACATCGCTACTATCAGGCCACCACGTTTAATTAAGTTCAAGTGAAAAAAGACAGCACAGGGGCTGTAGTAGCTCCTGTGCTGCTGAATGAAATAGTTCGTGCCTTCGAATCAGAAGGTCAGTTTGAGTGCTAACTGGATCTGACGCTCGGTGGAGACGGTGCTGGTAATCTGTCCGAAGTTAGGGGCGGAAACGTTATTACTAGGAGGGGCCAGACTTGCAGTGTTAAGGATATTGAAGAAGTCAGCGCGGAAGGCGAGCTGCTTTTCTCCAACAATCGTAAAGGCCTTGCTGGCCGCCATATCGAGATCCTTGTAGCCAGGAGCCCGCTCAGAGCCGACGGCTGCAGTGCCGAGTCCCGTATTGGTCTCTTCTCCATAAGCGCAGGTGCCGTTGTCATTCGCGCTGGCGTTTGCACCATTGAGACAGGGAGTCGCAGAAGGGTCGGAGCCGAACCACTTGTCGACGGTGCGATTGCGAATGACGAGTTTGCGGTAGTTGTTTGCGCGATCGGTACGTTGGTTAACAGCGTAGAACTCGGTCGACATCGTCGTAATAGGAAGACCAGTGTGGAGGCTGGCTACAGCACCGAGCTTCCATCCGCCTACAACTTCGTCGAGCGCGCGATTCATGTTTGCCCCAAAGGTATGGCCGCGACCAAAAGGTAGATCGTAGTAACCAGAGAAGGAGAAGATGTGGGTGGCGTCGAAGAAAGCGGGGCCATAATCCTGACCACCGTTATAGGAGTTCTGCCAGTAAGCGCTCTGCGAGGCCGCCGCGCCACCACCAGCACCGTAGTAGCCCAGATTGTTGGTGAGGGATTTGCTCCAGGTGTAATTGGTGAGAAATTCAAGTCCATGGCTGAGACGATGACGCCCAGTAATCTGGAGGGCGTTGTAGTTCATCATTGACTCCGACTCGGTAAGGCTAACTTGCGAGACGGCAGACAGGCCTGGGAGCGTAGAGACCGGCAGAGGACAGGTCGGGCAGAGCTTCTGGTTTGCTTCGCGTGGATCCACGAGGTGATTTCCGGCCTGGCCGAGGTAGGCGATGACGAGCGACGTAGAGTTGTTAAGCTGGGTCTCTGTGGTGAGGTTGAATTGCTGGATGAGTGCGGGCTTGAGGTGAGGATCCCATGCGCGGACATTGCCCGAGTAGGTGGAGGTGTTCGTAGGACGAGGAAAACCATTCTGCGTTTTGTAGTAGGTCAGGCCGTCGGACTGTCCAGAGGAATCTGTAAAGAAGGGTGGATTGAGGGTAAGGCGGAGGTTGGCTCCTGTACCTTCAAGGAAGTTGGTGATGCCGTAGCCACCGCGTACGACGAAGCGGCCACCTAAGTCAGGAGGACTGTAAGCAAAGCCAACACGAGGCATATAGCCGTTCCAAAAGTTGTTGTAAAGGCCTCGGCTGTTCCCGTTCACCCCTGCGAATTGAATAGCTCCTGTGACCAGATTAATGTTCGCCTCTTTGTTATTGACTTCGTAAAGAGGCTGATCCCACTCCCAGCGGATACCGAGGTTGATGGTGAGGTTAGAGCTTAGCTTCCAGTCGTCCTGAAAGAAGACGGCGTCGCGCCATTGGCGCTGGCCCCACTCGTCGGCATAGGATCCTTGGCCGAAGTTGAATGCATCGTTCTCAAGAAAGTCCGCCCATGCATCTCCGGTCGCCTGCCCCGTGTACTTGAAGAAGCCAAGAGCGCCATCGTTGCCAGAGTAGTTACGGTTAGCCTGATACCGGATCGCCTGTGCACCGAACTTGAGCGAGTGACGATTAAGCGACCAACTCACGTTGTCACCGTAGGTAAACGCATTAACAATGCTGTCGGACTGAACGCCAGCATATCCGCCTGCACCACCACCGATCGAATCGACGTTCGACACGGAGACATCGAGGGTGGATATGCCAGGTGCGACCTGTGTTCCAGGAATGCCAAGCTTCTGGTTACCTGTTAGGCCAAGTTGGCCGGCTACGTCAGCTGCGAGATTGGTGTAGCGCGTGCGGCCCCAACCTGCTCGGGCCTCGTTGACAACACTGGAGGAGAAGACGTGCGTCCAGTTCGTAATGAAGCCTGTGTAGGGATCGGAGTTATTCGATGGGATATCCGTGGGCAGCGTGACCTTGCTATATCCGTCGTATTCGCGGCCAAGTGAGAAGCGCCCCGAAATACTATCGCGAGCGGTGATCTTAGCGTCGATTTTGAAGTCGCCTTGATCGTTCTTCGTTGCCTGAGCATTGTTTCCACGATAGTTACGGACGATCCCATTAGGATCCGTGGTCGGCACATTCGGCAGCGGGTACAGTTCCGGATGAGCGAAGAGATAAGCCGCGGCGGGGTTGGAGATCTGCACTGTGGTCTTTAGCGTTGGAGCAAAGCCGGCGCGCATGGCTGCAGTAGCAACCGAGCGGAACTCAGTGGTGTTGTTGTGCTGGCGCGCTCCCTGATAGTCCACGAAGAAAAAGAGCCGGTCACGGATGATCGGACCGCCGAGCGTACCGCCAAAGATGCTGCGGTCAAGCGAAGGAACAGCACCAAAGTCGGCAGGGTCTGGAGTGTGCTTGTTGGTCCAACTATTGGCATTCAGGTTGGTGTTCTCGAGGAACCAGAAGGCATTTCCGTGCAGGGCGTTCGTGCCGCTCTTCGTGACCATAACAACCTGGCCACCGTTTGCGTTACCGTATTCGGCGGTGGCGTTGCCCGTGATGATCTTGAGTTCGCCAATGGCGTCGACATTGGGGCTGTAGCCAATGTAGTTGTCGATGGCCTCGTTGATGTCGGCACCGTCCAACGTGTAATTATTCGATTGTTCCCGATTGCCATTCACGAAGAAACCACCGTTATAGCCGCTGCGACCAACGTTATTCTGGGCGGTGGGATTGGGCGCGACAGCACCAGCAACAAGCGTAGTCAGCGAAGAAAAGTTACGAGCCTGGAGTGGAAGCTCCGTTGCTTGCTGTGCAGTGATGGTGTCGCCCGTCGTCGGGTTCTCGCTATTGAGAATGGGCGCGGTATTGGTCACTTCGACAGTCTGGTTGGCGGATTCAATCGACAGCTTGATGTCGATGCGCGCCTCCTGGGCCACCTCAAGGGCGAAGTTACTGGTGGACTGCTTCCCGAAACCCGGCGCAGCAACATTCACCCGGTAGCGTCCTATCTGGAGAAAACGAATGGTGTATATGCCACTCTGATTGCTCTGCGTGGAGGTAGCGACACCAGTGTCCACATTGGTAGCGACAACTGACGCTCCCGGTATGACGGCACCTGTCGCATCGGTTACAGAACCAGTGACGGCACCGGTAATCGTCTGGGCCCAGAGTGGCGAGTTGAGAGTAGCAAACAGACTCAGGCAAAGAACAGCTAGACAAGCTCGAAACAGATGACGTTTGCTCATATTGCCTCCATACCAATCGCTTCGACCGCAGTGGCGTTCGTTCAAAGCGGAAGTTACTAAGCTAAGTTTAGAAAGATTGTTAGTGAGAAAAATACAGACAGAAGCGAAAGAACACAAGATGAATTTTGAACACCTCGGGCTGCTCGTTGCGCATTTCTCGAGAAAGGTATGTTAAAAAAGCGCGCAAACAGTGTGCAAGAGCTTCAGTAAACGTTCTATGTCAGCTCAGTTTTTAGTAGGATCCCTGGCAAATCCATTGACGACGAAGCGGCTTCGTACAGAACTTACCAGCATCACGCCGCCTCTTACGCCATCTTGCGTCCGATAAAACTTGAACACTCAGTGAACAGGCTTCGGCAGCAGAACAGATGGGATGACCTCAAGGGCAAGCGCAACCCCCCCCCAGAGCGTCGCGGAACTGCCCAGGACACTTTGGCCGATTTTCATAATGCCGAACTCACTCTCTCTTAGTCGCTCACGCACAAGCTTCAGCAGCAATGGATGACTGCCTAGTGTTCCCCCGAGCAGGATCAGGCCAGGGTTCAGGATGAGGGATATGTTCACGATAATATCGGCGACCATCCCAGCACGAGCCTGGATGACCTTCTTTGCTTGCGCGTCACCGCCGGCCGCAAGCTCAAAAATTGCTACGGCATCGAGTGCTCGCACAGTCTTCTGCGATAACCTTCGACGAGTTGCTCTCTCCCAGCTTTCTACGATTCCCTGCTCGCTGACCAGGGTCTCAAGTTCTCCAAACGAATGGATCGCGGGATAGCTCTTCGAGACGTTCGGCAGGCGCAGATACCCTATTTCACCCGCTGACCATTGCGAACCATGATGAAGTTCCCCGTTGAGAATAATGCCGGAACCCATAGACGGACCGATGCTGATGAGGATGAAGTTTTCTTCTCCCTGTGCAGCTCCCTTATAGCGCTCACCAAGAGCTGCAAGGTTGGTATCGTTTTCGATGATTACCCGACACCGTAGCGCCTTCGTCAACATCTTTCCGAGTGGGACAGAACGCCAGTTTTCAAGTGTGCTGATCGACAGGACTATCCCTTCATCAACATTCGTGATGGATGGTACGCCAACGACAGCTACCAACACGTCGCCCGTTTTTTTGTTCTCTCTGCGGAGTAGAGCGTTTACCTTAGTGCTGATGAGGGAACAGATTGCTGCGGGCGTCGTCCGACGTCCGAGAAGCGAGATGCTATCGAGAATGATCTCTTCCCCATCCAGATCGGTCAGTAGAAGAGAGATGAATGATGCGGTTATATCGATGGCAAGGGCACAGCCTCGCTCCGCCTTGAACCGAATCATGTCCGGTGGACGGCCGCCGCTCGATTCGCCACCACCCAGTGGCTCAATAAGATTGGCGGAGAGGAGATCGTTCACTACATTGGTGATGGTAGGCGCGCTCAGGCTGGAGCTTCTCACTAAATCCGCTCGGGAGCAGGCGCGGCACTCCCGCAGAAGCCTGAGCACATGCAAGGCATTAGCATGACGCAGCACGGATGGTCGACCCACGGGAATGGATGATCTTGCCATGCTATTTAGTCCACCTCGGTATAAAGCTGTTTGCTGAAGCGTTCAGGTGGTTCAAAAAACTCGATGCGGTAGTGTGTCTGCATCATACAAAATTAGAGTGAAACCGTACTGGGGCTACGCCGTCGTTCATCATTGCTCGCACTTTGGATGAGCCCTTGTTGCGCATAGCCTCAAGTTGCGAAATGATTCAGGAGATTACAGGTAGTCGGTCCTCTAAATCTGTAACCGAATCTTTGCGCGCGTCAGTAATCGCGCGAACCAGAGCATGAGCGCGGTGAAGCAGACTGTCTTCAAGACACCAGGCAGCCCCGCGTTCAGGTGCGTATCCAAATAGGCAAAGCCCAAAGCAAGAAAGATAAAGTACCAGAGATCAGGGAGCAGATATGTAAGTAGTGTGTTTGCGCCTGCAGGCCGAACGAAGTCGGCCCAGGCTGTCTTTCCCCGTACATCACAGAGCCAGTAGAGGACGGTAAAGAGCAGCACAGCCGCGCCCGCGCTATAAAGACACCATGTAGGCGTCGCACGAATCTTTGAGATGCCGAGCGGCGTAAGAAGCAAGCCGAGAAGCAGCAGAGTAAGAGCAAAGCCGCCGCCGGTCAACATGGCGCGACGTGTCTTCTTTTCCGACGCTGCTTGGAGGAAAATGGACGATGTGACCACACCTGCCATGATGATGGCCGGCATGGCTCCATTGCCGAACGGCCACAGGTATAGCGGCAGCCTGCCCGGGAACGCAATAACCTTAGCGGCTGAAAGCGAACAGAAGGTGATCATGATCGTAAACCATGCAACAGCGGCCCATGGCCACCGCCGCGTCGGAACGTAAAGGATAGAGCTCGCAACGTAGGAGAAACCGATAAGGCCGAGGATCTCAGGGTAAGACGGATCCAGCCACGCTGCATGACCATGGGACAAGCGACGGAAGAGGCCGAGCAGGATAACTAATCCGATCAGACCGGCATACTTCAGCACAACGAATAGTCTCGTAAATCGCTCCGACTTGGGATAGACATTGAGGTAGAGAGACGCACTGAGTAGAGCCAGAAACGCCCAAAGACCTCCGCTGAGTGGCATAAGCCTCATATCTGCCTTCTCCGCATTGGCGATAACGTAACCGAGAACGATGAGGCTGAGCGAGCGAAGCAGGATGTGAGCCCAAAGCTGCGGCTCAGAGGGATTACGCTTCAAGCGCTGCGTGACAGCAATGGGCATCGACACTCCCAGAATGAAGAGGAAAAACGGAAAGACCATGTCGACGTAGGTCATGACGTCGACATTCCCGGGCGCGTGCTCAGTCCACCAGGGCATGCCCTTCACACTGCTCAACGCATTGACGAAGATCATGACCGCCATCGTCAGACCGCGGAAGACGTCGATCGACGCCACTCTTGTACTGGTCGTTTGACCCGCTATCCCTGTCGACAACGCCGGTTCGCCATTGGTCATGAAATCATCTTCCGTTCTGTTCTGATTATTGAGACTGCTTGTTGATGGTCCGAGCAAGACGTGTGATGAATTCCGAGAGGAGCCCCTGAACGTAACCTCGCCTCATCTCATTCTGACGATTGACCGGGATACCTCAATGCGAGTAGGTTGCTCTTGCTCAATGTACTTAGCTTTACTCGTCGCCGTTCCGGAGGGTCTCATGCGTCTGTATCACTTGTACTTGAAATTTGCCTTAGGGGCCTCTCTCTTTTTCGTCACGGGCTTTCTCCTGGCCCAGGCAGTCAGCGGTACCATTGTCGGCTCGGTAACCGACCCCACGGGAGCGAGTGTCGCCAATGCTGCCGTCACGATCGTACTTACAGGCCAAAGCTCGGTACACAACTCAGTCACAAACGAGAGCGGCAATTTTACCGAGCCGAATCTTCCCCCGGGCACCTATACCATCACCATCGTTGCTCCGGGCTTCAAGAAAGAGGCGCGCGAGAATATCACGCTCCTCACGAATACGACGACACGCCTCGACGTAAGCCTCACCACGGGCAGCACCACCGAGACAGTACTCGTCACAACCGCCCCGCCCCTTCTCCAGACAGATCGTGCCGACATCTCCACCACCATAGAGCAGCGACAGATCGCCGACCTTCCTCTGAGCAGTGGTAACAACTTCCAATCGCTGCTAAACACAGTGCCTGGAATGGCACCGGTCGTCTTCAACAACTCGCAGTTCTACAACGCCAACAACGACCTTTCCGTGAACGCCAATGGACAGTCTTCTTATGTCAACCTGTATCAGATTGAAGGTATTGACGACGATCAGCGGACGGGCATCCACATCATCCTCGTCCCGCCGGCCGCTGCTATCGGAAATGTTGACATAACGACGAACAACTTTGAAGCAGAGTTTGGCCGCGCCGTCGGTACCGTCGTCAACGTGACGCTCAAGTCCGGCACCAACTCGTTCCATGGATCGGTCTTCCAGAACATGGAGAACAACGGCGTCAACGCACGTAACTTCTTTGCCACCGGCCCCAATGGTCGCCTGGTCTATAACTACACAGGTGGCTCGATTGGTGGACCCGTTCTCAAGAACAAATTGTTCTTCTTCGGTGACTTTCTTCGCGTCTCCGATCATGAAGCCTCGACCGTCAACGCCAACATTCCGTTCTACAACGTAGTCAATGGAAACCTGAACCTCAGCGGTTATTCCGGACAGGTCTACGATCCCAACACCGGAAACACAACCAATTGCACGAGTGGCGGCACGGCACCAGCCTGCGGCACTGGGCGTACTCCCTTCAGCGGCAATCTCATTCCACTCACCAACCCCGGCATCACCAAGGTCGGGCTCACTGTTCTACAGGCGCTCGACACAGTAGCAAGAGATCCCAAACAAAATCTGGCATCTGCTGCCTACATCGCCGGTAAGACAACCAACAACTTCTCGCAAAACTCACCCTTCAGCAAGGATTCCATCAGCTACGACATCAAGTCGGACTACACGATCACGGCCAAAGATCATCTGAGCGGACGCTTTAGCCATCAGAAAACGGACACGTATCAGGCACCTCTGTTTGGTTCGTTCCTCGGCGGACCGGCTGGCGGAGGATTTGAAGCGACCGGCATCGCGACGGCGTACAGCACAGGTTTCAACTACGGGCATGTCTTCTCGCCTACCCTGTTGACCGAAGCTCGCGTCGGCATCGCTCACCTGCGCAACTCGGCGCAACAGACAGACTACGGAACCAATGATGCCAGAACGCTGGGTATCCCCGGCAACGGCCCAAACGGCACCAACAACGTCATCACCAGCAGCGGGCAGGTCGCATTTTCGGTCAATAATTTCTCGTCCCCTCTCATTGGTTATTCGGCATCCCTGCCTTGGCTTCGCGCGGAATCTAATATTGACTTTGCAAATAATTGGACCAAGATCCTAGGCAACCACACCCTCAAGGGAGGTGCAGACATCCGCCGCGTTCGCGACGACCTTCTGCAGGGCAATAACAACGCGGCGGCGGGCCAATACTACTTCAGCGAAAACCAGACCTCAGCCCCAGGTGCCACAGCATTCAATGGCTCGGTCACCGGGCAAGCCAACGATATTGCCAGCGTGTTATTCGGCGTTCCCAACCAGGTTGGTCAGGATACAAACAGCACCTTTCCCGCGTACCGTCAGACATGGCTGTTCTTCTTTGCCTCCGACAAGTGGCAGGCCACCCCCAAGCTGACCCTCGATATTGGACTGCGCTACGAACTCTATCCGCCCGCAACACCGCGCAAGGCAGGCGGCTTCGTCAACTACAACCCATCCAACAATCAGTTGGTCGTAGCCGGCCTGAACGGCAACCCGTCCAACCTCGGCATGCAGACGGATTATAAGAACTTCGCTCCCCGGCTCGGAGCCTCCTACCGCGTCACCGATGCGACAGTCGTACGCGCCGGTTTTGGCGTAAGCTATGTTCCTTTTGTAGATAACACCTATGCCTATAACTACCCCATTAAGACAAGCACCTTCTACACGAACACACCGACATACGGAGCTGCTCTAAACCCCGCCGGAGGTGTCGTCAATTACTCCACAGGCATACCGGCAACGCCAACGGCCGTCTTCGGAGCGAACGGAACGATCACCGAAAGCGCCGCGAACGGCACGATCGGGCTGGCTAACCTTTACATTCCCCTCAACTTTAAAAACGCGTCTGTCTCCTCTTGGAACGCGGCGATACAGCAGGCTCTTCCACTCGATATGTCCCTCCAGATCGCCTATGTTGCCAACCACGGCACGCGGATCGATGTCGCACAGAACATCAACCAACCAACCGTCTACGGACAGAGTGCTGCCTACGATCCTCTCAACATAGCCTTCGGCAAGACCGCTGCAGTCACCCAGTTCTTTCAGGGCTTCTCGACGAACTATCAATCGTTGCAGATTGAACTGAAGCGCCGCTTCTCCAAAGGAATCGCCTTCGCTTCTGCTGTCACGTGGGGCAAGGCGCAGAACTATCAGACTGGTGCTCAGGATGGCAATCTGCTCTTTTACAGCGGCAACATTCGTCGCAACTATAACCTTGCGGACTTCGACAGAACCTTGAACTACGAGCAGACCATCACTTACGAGTTGCCAGCCGGAAGGGGCCACCAACACTTTAATTCCGGAATCTCCTCCTACGTATTAGGCGGTTGGAGGACGTCAGCGATCATCTCAGCATTGTCCGGTCTACCCTTCACCATCACGACAACGAGCGCCACACCAGGCACCACTCAGACCGTCAATCAAGTCAATCCGTATCGCGTAAACCACAGCGTAAGTGGGGCAGCCAACACAACCTGGTTCGATCCCTCTTCATTCGCAGCGCCAGCAGCGTGCGTTGCCTACTCCGCTGCAAATCCAGTCCCGTGTGCCATCGGGAATACCCAGCGCAACCAGTTCCGTGGCCCGGGCTACTTCTCGGATAACCTGTCACTCTTCAAGAGCTTCCCCATCTTTCGCGAGTCGGCGCTGGAAGCGCGCTTCGATGCATTCAACATGACCAACACTCCCGCATTCGGTCTGCCGAATTCTACGCTTGGATCAAATCTCGGCAAGATCACCGGAACACTCGGCAGCGGGGTAGGCAACGTAAACGGTGTGGGAGGAGCGCGAGTTCTGCAGGCAGGCGTCAAAATATCCTTCTGACCCAGTGCATCCTTCCAGCAGTTCCGCGTTAATCTCCAGGCAGGGTCGAAGGACATCTGGTCGCTCCAGAGGACGCCCCCGCTCGCGCCACAGTGCAGAACTGTAACCTGACTGCAATCTGGCATACATAAACCTGCACTACCGTGGAGACTTACCCCAATGTTTCGCAACGCCTGCATTGCGATCAGCACATTCCTGAACGGCAATCCCTTTGGAGAACCAGTGAAACACATTCTTTGTAAGATTTCTGTAGCGGCCCTCATCTGCGCCGCGCCCCTCTTTCTGCACGCTCAGTTTGAAACCGCCGTTGTCCTCGGCTACGTCCGTGACGCCTCCGGGGCCTTCGTACCCAACGCCAAAGTCACTCTCGTCAACGAGCAGACCAAGGACCAGAAAACCGTCCAGACCAACGACCAGGGCGCATATCAATTCACCGACGTCAAGATCGGCCAGTACGACGTCCAGGTTACCGCCTCCGGCTTCGATGCCAGCAAGACCGAGCCCTTTACCGTCCAGGTCAATGCCCATCAGCGCGTCGACGTCGCGGTCAAAATCGGCTCCACGACCGACGTCGTCACCGTCTCCTCCGCCGCTGCCATCCTTGAGACAGACTCTTCCGAACGCGGTCAGGTCATCGGCACCCGCGAGGTCGAGAACCTTCCACTCAATGGGCGCGCCTACGCCGATCTGGCGGCCCTCGTCCCCGGCGTCCGCCGGAACGCGCTTGAAAGCGGCTCCGACTCAAGCCGCGACGCCAGCTTCAACGTCAACGGCCAGCGCTCCGAGTTCAACAACTTTCTCCTCGACGGCGTAGACAACAATGCCTATGGCACCTCAAACCAGGGCTTCTCCAATCAGGCCATCCCGCCATCCCCTGATGCCATCTCCGAGTTCAAGGTTCAGACCGACAATTACTCCGCCGAGTACGGCCGATCTGCCGGCGCAGTCGTCAACGTCTCCATCCGCTCCGGCTCAAACGCCTTCCACGGTAAGGCCTACGACTACATCCGCAACACCGTCTTCAACGCCATCGGACCCTTCACCCCGCCGACCAACACCCTCACCGGCGCACCACAGAAGCCCATCCTTATCCGCAATCAGTTTGGCGCCACTCTCGGCGGCCCCATCAAGAAAGACAAATTTTTCTTCTTCGGTGACTACGAAGGCACGCGCCAGATCGTTCATGCCCTCCTGCAGGCCACCGTCCCGACCGCCAACCAGAACGGCACCAGCGCCCTCGCCAAGAGCAATGGCGGCTATACCTTCCTGCGCGCTGCCTCGGGAGCCGACTCCGGTGCTGGCGTCTCCATTCGCAATCCCATCACCGGCCAGATCTACGCTAATGGCGTCGTCCCCTTCAACGATCCCTCCGTCTCCAGCTTTGCGAAGGGCATCCTCGCCGCACTCCCCGCACCCAACGTTCCCGGCAGCCCGCTTGCCAACAACTACGCCTCCCTTCCCTCCGACACCATCAAGGACGACAAGGGCGACGTCCGCGTCGACGGCGTCTTCGGCAATAAAACCACCGCCTTCGTCCGCTACTCTCAGCACGAGGGCAACATCTTCTCGCCGCCCAACATTCAGGGTCCAGCAGGTGGAAACAGCAACGGCTACGTCAGCATCTTCAATCAGCAGATCGCTGATGGCATCACCCATACCTTTACCCAGAACATGATTTTGGACGCCCGCTTTGCCTTCACCCGCACCGACGGCGGCAAGAGCCCCTATGGCGCGAATCTTCCCTCGCTGGAGACCGGCATCCCCGGCCTTCCCACAAGTCCGCTCGCAGTCCGCAGCCTCAATGTACAAAGCGTCAATCTCTACTCACAGTTCGGCAATCTCGGTTCGAACCCTCAGTTCCAGAACCCTTACCTCTATAACCCCAAGCTCAACCTCACCTACATTCACGGCCGAAGCACCTACAAGATCGGTTATGAGTACCAGGCGATCTATACGACCGATAACGACTTCAATCCCGTCTACGGTCAGGACACCTACAACGGTGGATTCAGCTTCAACGGCACTACCGTCAACAACACGACCAACGTCAACACCTCCGCCGCTCTCTCAGGCGCAGACACAGGAACCCGCGAGGCCGTCTCCCTCTCCGACTTCCTCTTCGGAGCACGGGATAGCTATCAGCTCAATAATCTCCAGATCGCTCATCTCAACCAGCGCATGCACTACTTCTACTTTCAGGACGACATCCGCGTCTCGTCCAAACTCACCCTCAACGCCGGACTTCGCTACGAGCTCGTCACTCCCCAATGGGAGTCCAGCAATCTCCTCGCAAACTTCGACCCCACCACCAACTCCCTCATTACGGCGTCGCCCGGTTCACTCTACAACCGCGCTCTCGTCAACATGCCCAAGCTTGACTTCGCCCCACGCGTCGGTCTCGCCTACTCCATCGACAACAAGACCGTCGTCCGTGCCGGCTACGGCCTGGGCTTTGCTCAATTCAACCGCGAAGGCGGCGAGAACCTCCTCGTCTACAATCTCCCCAACGTGGTCAACACCAATATCGTGCAGGCTCCTATCAACGCAGACCCCGCTGTCACGGGAAGCCAGGCCCTCCAGGCCGTCTGCACCTCCGCCCAGGTTTCTGCACCTTACTCACCGGCGAACCCCAACCCCTGCTTCCGCACCTCCTCGCAGGGTTACCCTACCGGCTTCACCAGCCCGGCCAACGTCACCGCGAAAAGCAACCTCAACACCCAGGCGCGCTACATCCCCAGGAATCTCCCCACCGGCTACGTCCAGAGCTTCCATCTCACCGTTCAGCGTGAGCTAGGTCCCTCGAGCACCCTCGAGATCGCCTATGTAGGAGAGCACGGCGTCAAGCTCCAGGTCCTCGGCGACTACAACCAGTCCGTACCCAACGCCGTCACCGCAACCTGCAACACGACCGTCACCAGCGGATGCCTCACACTCGCGCAGCGTCGACCCGTCCAGAGCTTCACCACCATCGAAGAGACCCTGCCGCAGGGCTTCCTCTCCTACAACGGCCTGCAGACAAAGTTTGAGCACCGCACCGGTCACGGTCTCTACATCCTCAACTCCTTCACCTACTCACGAGCCATCGACAACGCAAGCGGTCACCTCGATACCAGCGGCGGCGATAATTCACGCATCAACCTCCAGAACTCTCTCGGCGAGCGCGGCGTCTCTGGCTACAATCAACCACTGAACGACACCCTCTCCGTCGTCTATGATCTCCCCTACGGCAAAGGCCGCAGCTTCGGCGCAACGGCTCCTCTTGCTCTTCAAGAGGCCCTCGGCGGCTGGCAACTCACCGTCATCAACGATGCCAACTCCGGCCAGCCCGTCAACGTAATCTATTCTCCGAACAGCTTCCAGTCTGGCTCCACCATCCTTAACCAGCGCCCCAATCAGATCGCCAACAACGCTGTTCTGCCCAAGTCCCAGCGCACCAAGACTGCCGGCAACCAGGGTCTGAACGCCTTCAATCTCGCCGCTTTCTCTCTCCCTACCTCGAACCAGGAGTATGGAAGCGCCGGAAGAAACTCAGTCCGCTTCGACCCCTTCTACCAGCTCGACCTCGGCCTCCACAAACAGTTCGCCATCTATCGTGACGGCATCCACTTCGACTTCCGCGCCGAAGCCTTCAACGTCCTCAACAAGGTCAACTACGCCCTCCCGGCAAGCACCACCTTCAGCCCCACCTCAACCAGCTTCGGTGTTGTCACCGCGGCAAGCACCTTCCCCGCCCGTGTCCTCCAGTTCGCCGGCAAGATCATCTTCTAAACTGGAACCGTAAGAAACAGGGGCGCTGCTCATCGGGTGGCGCCCTCGTCCTTTCTCCATACAAGGAGCCCCATGGACCGCCGCACCTTCACCACGCTCGCCACCGCATCCTTACTCACGCGCTCACTCTGGGCTCAGCATGCCCAGCACTCGCCTGACATCTTCTACATCGCGCTCATCGCAGACCCGCACATCATCGACGACTTCTACGTCAAAGGCAGTGAGAACGGCGTTGAAGATAACGAGTCCATCCTCCTGACGACCCCACGCCTCACCTCGGCCCGCGATCTCATCAACTCCCTCACCCCGCAGATCGAACAGGTCTTCCTCATCGGCGACTACTTCCATAACTATCCCTCGACAGACTACGACTTCTACTTCAAGAATCGCACCCGGCTGGATAACGCGAAGGTCATCACGGACGGCTTCAAAGCCCCTGTCCACATTGGCTTTGGCAACCACGACTACGATGTGAGAAAAGTTCCCCGCGAGATGAGCCATCGGCTCTTCGCGGCCAAGTTCAACACCAAACCCTACTATGCGTTTGACTATAAAGACGTCAAGTTCGTGCACCTCAACAACTTCCTCGGCAGCACCCAGGACAACGCTGCCAAGGACTTCAACCCAGGCCTCGGCTCCTTCGGCGAAGAGCAGCTGCACTGGTTCGAAGATCAGCTCAACCAGCACAAGCCCACCTACGTCTTCGTTCACTACCCCCTGATGATGACCCAGGCCACCGAGTTCAGCGACTTCGGCCTTCAGCCAATCCTTCGCCGCCACAAGGACACCATCCAGCTCGTCGTCTCCGGCCACGTCCACAAATGGCTCGACTTCGCCCACACATACGGTCCCCAGCACATTGGCATGGCCGCCACCCGCTACGACCCCAACGCGTACATGCTCCTCGAGGTCAACCGCCGATCCGGCGCCTATCGCTTCATGAACGAAGACCTCGTCGACTGGTCCACTCACTACAGCAAGCCGTACCGCAGCTAGACAAGGACTCCATGCGCCTCGCCGTCGCGACCCTCGCCCTCCTCACCGCAGCCTCCGCCCAGGCACCTGACGCTGTACTCCGCCTCAATCAGATCCAGGTCATCGGCACCCACAACAGCTACCACGCGGGCATCTCGCCCAACGAAAGCAAAGTATGGCAGGCGAAGTATGCCGATTCCTTCCTTGGCCTCGACTACCAGCATCCGCCGCTGCCCGTGCAGTTTGACGCAGGCGTGCGTCAGATTGAGCTTGATATCTTCGCCGACACCAAGGGTGGCCGCTACGCACACCCCGCCGGCCCTGGCATGGCCGCCGCCATGAACCTGCCAGCCGACCCCGATCCCGACCCGAACGGCCTCATGCTCAAGCCCGGCCTCAAGGTCATGCACGTCCAGGATGTCGACTACCGCAGCACCTGCCAGCCCTTCATCGCATGCCTCGAGCAGGTCCGCACCTGGTCTCACGCACACCCCGACCACATCCCCATCTTCATCCTTGTCGAGACCAAAGAGGGCACCCCAAAAAACGCAAAGCTCACCGTCCCCGAGCCCTTCACCGCCGCCACCTTCGATGCCCTCGACGCCGAGATTCGCTCCGTCTTCCCAGCCACGGAACTCATCACCCCTGACAACGTTCGCGGCAGCCATCAAACGCTCAACGAAGCCGTCCTCGCCCATGCCTGGCCCACACTTGACAGCGCCCGCGGCAAGGTCGTCTTCCTCCTCGACCAGCGCGCCGTAGGTCCGCTCTATCTCGCCGGTCACCCCTCCTTGCGCGGCCGCGTCCTGTTCACCAACGCGCAACCCGGCCAACCCGACGCCGCATTCATCGAACGCAACGAAGGCCCCGCAGCAGACATCACCGCGCTCGTCCGCCAGGGCTACCTCATCCGCGCTCGCACGGATGCCGACACCAAGCAGGCGCGCACCAACGACACCACCCAGCGCGACGCCATGATGGCCAGCGGTGCCCAGATGCTCTCAACCGACTACCCTGCCAACGAGCCCGCACGCTGGGCCGGCCATTTCTCGGTCGCCCTTCCCAACAGCGAAGTCGCTCGATGCAACCCCATCAACGCACCGCAAGACTGCATCCTCAAGCAGCAATCTGCGAATTAGTTCGGCCTCCAGCAATTGCAGCGATCGAAAGGCCCCTCGTGGGGCCTTTTCATCGTGCAGGCTCGCGAAATTTCATACCATCACACGCTTACCCCCTGACGCTACACCGAGGTACATCTCCTGCCAGCGCACATGCGTCTACTCACTCAGAGTGATCTGTCCCTCCCACAACGCAAAGCTGTTTCACAGAGGAAATACGCATGAGCATCCCCCTGTTGTCTGAACCCGAAAGCGAACTCGAAGAAACAAAAGCACCCGCGTCCGATACGTTCTCCCGACGCACCTTTGTACAAGCAGCCGGCGTGCTCTCAGCAGCGGCCACAGTTGGCCTTCCTGAGCTTGCAATAGCCGAGACACCACACACCGTAGCGCCCCAGATGGCCGACCTCATCCTCGACATCAACGGCACACCGCACACCATCTCGCTCGACACCCGCACCAGCCTCCTCGACGCCCTCCGCGAGCATCTCGATCTCACTGGAAGCAAAAAGGGCTGCGACCACGGACAATGCGGAGCCTGCACCGTCCTCCTCGACGGTCGCCGCGTCAACTCCTGCCTCACCCTCGCCGCCGCTGCCGCCGGAGCAAAGATCACCACCATCGAAGGCCTCGCCCAGGACGACACCCTCCACCCGGTCCAGGCTGCCTTCCTCGAGCACGATGGCTTCCAGTGCGGCTACTGCACCCCCGGCCAGATCTGCTCCGCCGTCGCGCTCCTCGACGAGCAGAAGAAGGGCGAACTCAGCCGCGTCAGCTTCGAGACCGGCAAGACCAGCAACCCCTCGCTTACTGACGACGAAATTCGCGAGCGCATGAGCGGTAACATCTGCCGCTGCGGAGCCTACCCCAACATTGTCGCCGCCGTCCGTGCCGCGGCAGGAGTGCAAGCATGAATCCCTTCGCCTATCAGCGCGCCACCGCGCCCGACGCAGCCATCCACGCTGTAACCGCTCCCGGAGCCAAATTCCTCGGTGGCGGCACCAATCTCATCGACCTCATGAAGGATGAAGTCGAGCACCCTTCCCTGCTCATCGACATAACCCATCTCGACCTTGCCCAGGTTGCCGCTACCCCAACAGGCGGCCTGCTCATCGGCGCCCTCGTTCGCAACAGCGATCTGGCCAATCACGAACTCGTCAAGACCAACTACCCCCTGCTCTCCGAAGCCCTTCTCAGCGGAGCCTCCCCGCAACTCCGCAACATGGCCACCACCGGCGGCAACCTCCTCCAGCGAACGCGCTGCTACTACTTCACCGACGTCGCCTTTCCCGCCTGCAATAAGCGCAAGCCGGGCAGCGGCTGTGCAGCGATCAACGGTTTCAATCGCATCCACGCCATCCTCGGCCAGAGCGACCACGGCGCAACCAGCCCCGAGACCTGCATCGCCACCAATCCCTCGGACATGAACGTAGCCATGGCCGCACTCGGCGCAACGGTCCATGTACAGGGTCCAAAAGGCAAGCGGAGCATCCCTTTCGCCGACTTCCACCGCCTCCCCGGCAACACGCCACAACTCGACACCAACCTCAAGCCCGACGAACTCATCCT
Organism: Granulicella arctica; assembly: GCF_025685605.1. Taxonomy (NCBI): domain Bacteria; kingdom Pseudomonadati; phylum Acidobacteriota; class Terriglobia; order Terriglobales; family Acidobacteriaceae; genus Granulicella; species Granulicella arctica. The sequence goes on along the minus strand of NZ_JAGTUT010000001.1, from coordinate 3,919,957 downwards.
CTCTGTCGAGCTACCCCCTGCAAAGTTCGCGAAAAACTCGCACTACCTCAAGGCGCGCGACCGCAACAGCTACGCCTTCGCCCTCGTGTCCGTAGCCGCAGGCCTTGAGATGAATGGCAGCACCATCAAGTCCGCCGGTCTTGCTCTCGGCGGTGTAGCCCACAAGCCCTGGCGCTCCATCGAAGCCGAAAAGTCCCTCACCGGCGCAACACCCGGACCCGAGGCCTTCAAGAAGGTCGCCGATATCGCGCTCACCGGAGCCAAAGGCTACGAGCACAATGCTTTCAAAGTCGAGCTAGCCAAACAGAGCATCATCCGCGCCCTCACCGTCGCCGCGCAAGGAGTCCAGGCATGATCACACCAGGAATAGAAGAAATCCTCGACACAGCGTTGTTGCAGGAGGAAGAACCCAAGCCCAACACAAAGCAACTCACCGAGCGCTACGATGGCCGCGCCAAGGTCACCGGCAAGGCAAAGTACGCCGCGGAGTTCACCGTAAAGAATCCTGCCTACGCATGGATCGTCCAGAGCACCATCCCCAACGGCAGCATCACCGCAATCGATCAGGCCGCAGCCGCCAAAGCCCCCGGTGTCCTTGCCATCCTGACCCCCTTCAACGCACCGAAGCTTCCAAAGGCCAAGACCAACCCACCCGCCAGCCGCCACATCACCACGCTTCAGGAGCCTGACGTTTGGTATAACGGTCAACCAATCGCCGTCGTCGTCGCCGAGACCCTCGACCGCGCCCGCTACGCCGCCAGCCTCCTCAAGATCACCTACAAACAGCAGCCCGCCAAGCTTGACTTCAAGGGTCGTCTCTCGGAAGCTCGCCCCCCCAAGCAGCCCGGTCGCGAGCCTGCGGATGAGACCCGTGGCAACCTGCAAGCCGGTCTCGCCAAGGCAGCCGTCAAGGTCGACACCACCTACACCACGCCTATTCAGAATCACAACCCCATGGAGCCCCACGCCACCATCGCCTCCTGGGAAGGCGATAAACTCCACGTCTACGACTCCACGCAATACATTACCGGCGTCAAGATGGCGCTCGCCAAGAACCTCGGCATCCCCCTCGACAACGTCCACGTCCAGTGCCCATACACCGGCGGAGGCTTCGGCAGCAAAGGCTCCACCTGGTCACACGTCATCCTCTGTGCCATGGCCGCGAAGGTGGTCAATCGCCCCGTCAAGCTCTCGATGGACCGCACCCAGATGTTCGGACCCGTCGGTGCCCGCCCCACCACCATCCAGACGATCAGGCTCGGCGCCATGCCAGACGGTAAACTTACCGCCATCGAGCACAAGGTCATCATGCACACCTCCGTCATGGAGGACTTCACCGAGCCATCCGCAATGCAGACCCGTCTCCTCTACAACAGCGAGTCGAACGTCACCAGCCATCGTCTCGTCGACGTTAACCTCGGCGTAGCCACCTTCCAGCGAGCCCCCGGCGAAGCCACCGGCACAGCAGCGCTCGAGTGCGCCCTGGACGAGTTGGCGTGGAAGCTCAAGATGGACCCCCTCGACCTCCGCCTCGCCAACTACGCGGAGCGTGACCCCGGCAAAGATCGCCCCTTCACCAGCAAGCATCTCCGCGAGGCCTACACCAAAGCCGCCGACCAGTTCGGCTGGTCCAAACGCCCCAACCAGGTAGCCGCTACCCCCGAAGGCAACAATCTAATCGGCTGGGGTATGGCCACCGCCACGTACGGAGCCAATCGTTCCGCGGCCATGGCGATATGCAAGTACCTGCCAGACGGTCGCGGCTACGTAGGCGTCGGCTCGCAGGATCTCGGCACCGGAACCTACACCATCATGGCCGACACCGCCGCCCACTACCTCGGTCTCGACCCCAAGCAAATTACCGCCGAACTAGGTGACTCCACCCTCCCCAAAGCGCCCGTCTCCGGAGGTTCACAATCCGCCGCCAGCATCGGTCCTGCCATCCAGGCAGCCGCCATGCAGGCCAAACTGAAGCTGGGCGAACTCGCCAAGGCCGATACGCAGTCCCCTCTTCATGGCATCAACGCTGGTGAGATGGATGTCAAAGATGGCAAGCTCTTCGCCAAGGCCGCACCCGACAAATCCGAAAGCATTCAAGCGATCCTCACCCGCAACGGCGGCAAGCCGGTAGAAGCCATGGGCAGCGCAGAGGCAGTCGAAGACAAGACTGCCTATACCCCGCAGTCCTTCGGAGCCGTCTTCGTCGAAGTGGCTGTTGATAAGGACACCCACATGGTCAAGGTCCGCCGCGTCGTAGCCTGCTACGACATCGGCATCCTCATGAACCAGAAGACCGGCACCCATCAACTGGTCGGCGGTATCGTCTGGGGCATCAGCACAGCCCTCCACGAGGAGACGCATATTGACCCCATCTACGGCCGCACCGTCAACGAAAACCTCGCCGAATATCACGTCCCCGTCAACGCCGACATCGGCACCATCGACGTCACTGTGGTCGGCATCCCCGACGCCAAGTTCAGCCCACTCGGCGCACGCGGCGTAGGCGAGATCGGCATCACTGGAGCCGCTGCTGCCGTAGCAAACGCCATCTACCACGCCACCGGCAAGCGAGTCCGCGACTTCCCCATCACTCCAGACAAGATCATGAACGCATAACTTCCAACCACAGGGGGTCGCGAAGTCACTCAGGCTTCGCGGTCTTCGAAAGATCTGTCAAGCCCACCCTTGGTACCGCAACCCATAACCTGCCTCACAAGAGCAACTTACCTCTCAAAGTAAGTCAAAAAAGTTGGCCGGTTAGTTCCACCTGATCCGATATACTAGTAATAGGCGTAATAGAGCCCCGGCCAGAAGCTGGGGCTTTGTCATGCCGCATGGTTACCCGTTTAGAATGAGTACTTTGCGCATAACCGCAATCGATTGAGTACTTTAGCTAGACCTCAGGACCTAAGTAGAAGCAAACAAGACACTTAAAGTCCACACTCAAACTGAAAAGAAGTCCATAGGACACGGCGACTCGAAGAGAATCGTCTGCTATAGCGGATAATCTCCATGACAGACCAACCGGGAGACTCGCCGTGCACAAGCTTCTTATCGCCTTCGCTATCCTCACCGCCGCAGCCCAGGCCCAGAAACCCGAAGCTTGCACGAATCTCCTGCACCTCACCATTCCCAACACCAGGATCCTGACCGCCGAACCGATCGATCCAGCTCAGGCTCTCCCTGGCGACATACCAGCCGCCGCGAAGGTCGTTCCACCCTTCTGCCGAGTCACCGCTCAGCTCACACCATCCGCCGATTCCGATATCAGGATGGAAATCTGGCTCCCCCTCACCTGGAACGGCCTCTTCCGGGGTCAGGGCAACGGAGGCTTCGCCGGAGCCATCGACCGCAACGGCCTCGCCCGCGCCGCCAACCAGGGCTACGCCACCGCAGCCACCGACACCGGCCACACCGGCTCCGCGACCGACGCCACATGGGCCCTCCACCATCCCGAGAAGGTCATCGACTTCGGCTACCGCGCCATCCACGAGATGACCGTCACCTCGCAGGCCATCCTGCAATCCTTCTACGGCACACCCGCCAAACACACCTTCTTCGCCGCCTGCTCCGACGGCGGTCGCGAAGCCCTCATGGAAGCCCAGCGCTTCCCCGCCGACTACGACGGCATCATCGCCGGAGCGCCCGCCTACAACTGGACCGCCCTGCTCACCAACTCCCTCGCCTCCGCCAAAGCCTTCACCCTTACTCCCGCCAGCTACATTCCCGCCGAGAAACTCCCCGCCATCAGCGCCGCCGTCCTTAACGCCTGCGACGCTAACGACGGCCTCAAAGACGGCATCCTCAACGACCCCCGCACCTGCCACTTCGACCCGAACAAACTCCTCTGTAAGAAGGCCAACGGTAACGCCTGCCTCACCCGTCCCCAGATCAAAACCCTGCAAGCCCTCTATGCCGGAGCCCACGCAGCAGATGGCTCGCCCATCGAGCCCGGCTACCTCCCCGGCGCGGAGACGGGACCCGGCGGCTGGACAGACTGGATCACCGGCAAAGCCCTTGGACAGGCAGGCATCTTCTCCTACGGCCAGGGCTTCTTCGCAAACATGGTCTACAGCGACCCGGCATGGGACTTCAAAGCCGTCACCGTAGACGCCGCCTACCAGAAGGCGCAGCAACTCGGCGCACCCGCCATCAACGCCACCGACCCCAACCTCACACCGTTCTTCACGCGCGGCGGCAAACTCATCCTCTATCACGGCTGGAACGACCCAGCGATCCCCGCCACGGGCACCATCGACTACGTCACCCAGATGACCGCCGCAACCCCCGAAGCCAACGCCTCAACCCGCCTCTACATGGTGCCTGGCATGCAGCACTGCGCCGGAGGCCCCGGCGCGACCTCATTTGGCCAGTTCGGCTGGTTCCCCTCCGCCACCCCCGACGACCCGCAGCACGACATCAGCCTAGCCCTCGAGCAGTGGGTCCAAACCTCCACCCCACCCGAAACCCTCATCGCCACCCACTACGAAGCCGCCCCCGGCACCAGCCCCCCAACCCTCACCCGCCCCCTCTGCGCCTACCCACAATCCGCAAAGTACAACGGCACCGGCGACCCGAACACTGCCGCCAGCTTCACGTGCAGCCAAGCAAAGTGAACATCAGCTAATTGTTCTCCCAGTAACTACTCCGAGCCTCCACCTTCACCCCAACCCGCTCCTCGCGCAGCCGCACCGCAATGGCATGAAGCCCTGGATGCGAAGCCGTAGGGGTAAAGCTAAGGAAGTAACGATTTGGCAGCCGATTCGAAATAGCCACCATATCCTTCTGAAGCCGCTTATCGCCCTCGACCTTGAAGTACTCGCCGCCGCTGATCTTCGCTGCAGCCTCCGGCACATTCGTCTTCAGCGCATTCAGCGCGGCAAACACCGCTGCCTTCGCCAGTCGTAACGGCGGAGCCAGCGTGCTCAGGCAGTCATACGCCTGGATGGCCTTGTTGTTCTCAGAAGACCCCTGACCCTTCAGATCAGCACGCGGCGGCAGCGGGTTTCCCTCAAGATCCACATCCGGATACTTCCCCATGCACCCATGCGGCGGCCCCGCTTCACTCGACCCGCCCATCTGCTCCGCCTCATGCTTCACCGTAGCCCGCGTCGTTGAGTACCCAAGGCTGTAGATCACCGTATTGGTATCACTCACCGCCCGCAGAGCCGTAGCCAGCTTCGCCTTGCTCCCGCGATCCACCGTCTCCGAGATCAGCAGAATCGCCCGGCGATACGTCGGCGGCTGTTTCTTCAGCAGGTCCACCGCCATCACCAACCCATCAAGCGTGGACGCCCCACCATCCCCCGTCCCCATCGTCTGCAACGCGTGCCCCACCTTATCCAGATCGCCAGTAAAGGGCTGGATCACATCGGCATCGCTATCGAACCCCACCACCGCGACCTTGTGCTGAACTCCGCCCACAATCGAATCCAGCAGCGTACCCAGGTCCGCATAGGCTGCAAACTTGCTCTCCGGCGTGTCCCCAATCTCAACCACGACCACCAGCGCCAGCGGCTGGTCCCCGGTATCTTCCTCAAGCCGGACCTTCTGCTCCACACCGTCATCGGTCACAAAGAAGTCGTCCGCCTTCAACGTAAACACCGGCTCGCCATTCTTCGTTCGCACCGAGGCCGGCACCAGCACCAGGTTCGAACGCACCGACAAGGTTGTCACAGGCCCCTGCGGCTCCACATCCTGCCCCATCGCCCCAACCGAAACCGCAAGCATCAGCAGACCCATTACAAACTTCATCCCTAAAGTCTAACGGCTCCGAACTGCGCGAGATCGCTCCTCCTCTTCCACTCCCCAAGACCTGTCATGTCTGAGCGAAGTCGAAAGACCTGCGGTTGTCCTTGTCGTAGTTCTATCTATCCCGCAGCGAACCCGCGTTTGTCCCGATCTCGCCACTCACCTCCAACACGAAGAACATGCGAAACTGTACCAGCGGCATGACCCTCGAGACCCTCCTCCACCAGACCTTCGGCTTCCCCGCCTTCCGCGCCAACCAGGAGGCCGTCTGCCGCGCCGCCACCAACGGTCGCGACGTCCTCCTCGTCATGCCCACAGGCGCCGGAAAGTCCCTCTGCTACCAGCTCCCCGCCATCGCCCGCGGAGGCACCGCGCTCGTCATCTCCCCGCTCATCGCCCTCATGGACGATCAGGCAGCCAAGCTCTCCGCCCTCGGCCTCCGCGTCGCCCGCATCCACTCCGGCCTCTCTCGCGAACAAGCCCGTGAGGCCTGCCGCGACTACCTCGACGGCACCCTCCAGTTCCTCTTCATCGCTCCCGAACGGATGCGCGTCCCTGGTTTTCCGCAGATGCTTGCCAAGAAGAAGCCGGCCCTCATTGCCATCGACGAAGCCCACTGCATCTCCGCCTGGGGACACGATTTCCGCCCCGACTACCGCACCCTCGGCGAACATCTCCCGATGCTCCGACCCGCCCCCATCATCGCCCTTACGGCCACCGCCACACCCGCAGTCCAGCGCGACATCGTCGCCCAGCTTCAACTCGACGTGCCCGAACTCTTCATCCACGGCTTCCGTCGCGACAACCTCCACATCGAGGTCGTCGAGATGTCGAAACCGCGCCGCACCGAGTTTGTAACCAAGTTGCTCACAAAGCAGGAAAACCGCCCCGCCATCGTCTACGCTCCCTCGCGCAAATCCGCCGAAGAGCTGGCCTCGATGCTAGGAGGCAAAGCCGCTGCATACCACGCAGGCCTCGAAGCCAGCGTCCGCGAGCGCGTTCAGAGCGGCTTCCAGTCAGGCAAGGTCGAAGTAGTCGTAGCCACGATCGCCTTCGGCATGGGCATCGACAAGGCCGACGTCCGCACTGTAGTCCACATCGCGCTCCCCGCCTCCGTCGAGGCCTACTACCAGGAGATCGGGCGTGCCGGTCGAGATGGTCAGCCAAGCAGAACCGTTCTCCTCCATTCCTTCGCCGACCGCAAGATGCACGACTTCTTCCTCGAGCGCGACTACCCCGCAGCCACCGAGCTCGCCCGCGTAGCCGCCGTCCTCACCCCCGACTACACCATGCCCGACATGCTCCGGCAGCGCCTCAAGATGGATGCCGCCACCTTCGACAAAGCCGCCGAAAAGCTCGCCGCACAAGGTGCCGCAGCCTTCGACATCGAGGGCAACGTCCGCTCGACCGGCAACACGACATGGAAGTCCGGCTACGACGCCCAACTCGCCTTCCGCCGCGCTCAGATCGACCGCATGGTCGCCTATGCCGAGTCATCCCAGTGCCGCATGACCGCCCTCATCCAGCACTTTGGCGACACCGCCGACGGTCTCAAACCCTGCGGCCACTGCGACTTCTGCAGCCCCGAAGGAGCCACCGCCCAGCCCTTCCGCGAGCCCAGCCCGCAGGAAGAACGCCACCTCCGCACCATCCTCCGCACCCTCTCCGGCGGCATCTCGCGCTCGACCGGCAAGCTCCACACCGACCTCGCCCTTGGCCCCGACCGCAGGCAGTTTGACCAGTATTTAGACGCCCTCGCCCGCGCCGGCCTCCTCCAACTCACCCAGGAGACCTTCACCAACCCCGCAGGCGAGGTCATCCCGTACCGCAAGGCCTCGCTCACCCACGAAGGCACCCTCGTCGAAGCCAGCGGCGACGCCCTTGCCGCCCTCCTCCGCGATAGCACCTCCGCCGCGCCGTCGACCAGCCGCAAGAGCACCTCCGCCGGCGCACGCCCCTCCAAAACCAGTCTCAAGGCCGAGCGTGAACAAACCACCGCCGCCTACACGCCCACGCAGAGATCCCTCGACACCAGCCTCCGCGACTGGCGCAAAGCCGAGGCCGCCAAGACCGGCAAACCCGCCTTCATCATCTTCGGCGACGCCGTCCTCCACAACATCGTCGAAGCCCAGCCCCAGACCCTCACCGACCTCCTCCGCATCAACGGCATAGGCCCCGAAAAATGCGACCGCTACGGAGCCGAAATCCTCGCCCTCACCCGCACCTCGTCCTCCAGACCCGCCCCCAAACCCCCGTCATCTCGACCAGAGCAACGCGAAGTGGAGAGACCCCCGCATTCAGCCCGCACCACCACCGCCGCTCCCACAAAACCCGAAACCTTCACCCGAACCCGAGCCCCACAACCCGAGCCCGAAGCCCTCACCCCCACCCAGCAGGCCATCGACCAGCGCCTCCGCGACTGGCGCAAGTCCGAATCCGAAAAGATGGGCCTCCCCCAGTTCTTCGTTCTCAGCGCCTCGACCCTACGCAGCCTCGTCGTCGAACACCCACGCACCCTCCCCCAACTCCAGAAGATCCCCGGCATAGGCATGGAAAAGATCGACCGCTTCGGCCCAGCCATCCTTGCAGTCCTGAACGAATAAGGAGGCACCTCAATGTCGATTCCCGAAGAAGCCCGCCATCTCCCACCTGCAATGGACACGCTCACCGATCACGGCGATGCCACCCTCGACGAGCGTGCCACCAACTGCTTCGGCTGCGGCCTCACCAACCCGCAGGGCCTTCACCTGAAGTTCGCAATCGACTACGAGGCAGTAACCGCCACCGCGCCAGTCAACCTCACCCGCCTCCACGAAGGCCCGCCCGGTCACATCCACGGCGGCATCATCGCCACGCTCCTCGACGAGGCCATGAGCAAGCTGAACCGCCCGCTCAACGTTCTCGCCATGACCCGCAACATGCAGGTCGATTACCTCCGCCCGTCACCCCTCAACCAGCCCCTAACCGTCACCAGCCGCCACCTCCGCCGCGAAGGTCGCAAGCTCTACCACCACGCCGAACTCGCCAACGCCGAGGGCACCATCCTCGCCCAGGCCACCGGCCTCTTCATCGCCATCGACCCCAGCCACATCAAAGCTTAGCCCGCCCCCCAATACCCGCGATCCCGAAAGAAATAGTCGTCATCCCAGCTATGCGCCATCGTCTGGAAGAACATGAACACCATCCGCCCATGTCCCAGCTTCTGGAACCGCCTGTTGGTCGTCAGCACCTTCCCCTTGACGATCCGAAAACGATCCCGCGCCACACCCTTCGACAGCAAATAGTCTTCAGCAAACAGCGCCCGCTCGTTGAACCCGCCCAGCCGCCAGAACGCCTCGCGCTCGAACAGCATGAACATCCCCGTAGCGAACGGCTTCAGCTGCGACCCGATCCGCTGCATCAGGTTGTTCCCCATATACAGCGCATCGTCGAAGAAGCCACCATGCCTGCATGCAATGTTTGTCGTCGCGAGATGCAGATCCCGTCGCCGCATTGCCCCCATCGCCCGCCGCAGCAGCGTCGGCTCACTCAGCTCCACATCCGCATCCAGAAACAGCACATATTTCGTTGTTGCCAGCCGTGCCCCGACGTTCCGGCCCACGGAAGGCAGCCCGCCAGCAACCACCTCAATCGCCAACCGATCCCCAAACCCCAGCGCCAGCTCGACTGTCCCATCCGTCGAGCCCGCATCCGCGACGAGCACCTGCGTCTCCCGCATCAGGGGATAGTCCTGCCGGCACAGCGACCGCAGCAGCTTCGGCAGCATCTCCGCCTCGTTCTTCGCAGGAATCACTATCGTTAGTTCAGCCGTCATCCGCATCTCCCGAACTACCTCAGACCTGTGCCGCTAAGCGATAGCTTGGCCCTTCCAGCCCGCATCGTGAATAAACCGCAGGTGAAATTTCAGCAAACATCCGCGCCCGCGAACCTCCTGCATTAATCCTCAACAAAACTGCTATCCTTGGAGATCACGCGGAGCCCAAAAACACCAACCCCGCCCCAGCGCGAAGGAGAATCCATGGCTGACCCCACCTCAAACGGCAACGGTAACTACGGCACCTCACCCACAGGCTTACGCCTCAAGGTCGGTCTCGCCGAAATGCTCAAAGGCGGCGTCATCATGGACGTCATGAATGTCGAGCAGGCCCGCATCTCCGAAGAAGCCGGAGCCATCGCTGTCATGGCGCTCGAGCGCGTCCCCGCCATGATCCGTGCCGAAGGCGGCGTCGCCCGCATGGCCAGCCCCAAGCTCATCAAGGAGATCATGGCCGCCTCCTCCATCCCCGTGATGGCCAAGGCCCGCATCGGACACTTTGCCGAAGCCCAGATCCTGCAGCAACTCGGCGTCGACTTCATCGACGAGTCCGAGGTCCTCACCCCTGCCGATGAGGTCTACCACATCGACAAGCACGCCTTCACCACCCCCTTCGTCTGCGGAGCCCGCAACCTCGGCGAAGCGCTCCGCCGCATCGCCGAAGGTGCAGCTATGATCCGCACCAAGGGTGAGCCCGGTACGGGCGACGTTGTCCACGCCGTCCAGCACATGCGTCAGATCGTCCGCGAGATCCGCGCCCTCACCGTGCTTGGTGACGAAGAACTCTACAACGCCGCCAAGGTACACGGCGCACCCTACGAACTCGTCCGCATGGTCGCCAAGGCTGGAAAGCTCCCTGTTCCCAACTTCTCCGCTGGCGGCATAGCCACCCCGGCTGACGCAGCCCTCATGATGCAGCTTGGCGCCGAGACTGTCTTCGTCGGCTCCGGCATCTTCATGAAGGAGGGCGCGACCCCGCTCGATATCGAGCACAATACCGCCGACCGTGCCGAAGCCGTCTCCCGCGCCAAGGCCATCGTCCTCGCCACTGCTCACTTCAACGATCCGAAGATTCTCGCCGAAGCCGCCGAAGCTGTTACCGGTTCCATGAAGGGTCTCGCCGCAGCAGCCATCGAAGAAAAGAACCTCATGCAGACTCGAGGCTGGTAACGCAACAGCAAGAAAACTCATCTCCACCAAAGCGGACGACATCAATCAAGTAGCAAATTGATCGGTGTAGTCCGCTTTGATCGGTGTTAAGCCTCTTTGTTCTTCACCATTTACCCACAACTCATCGGCATTCCATCGCATCACACGAATTGCCACGATACTAAATCCAGGCAATAAGGAAGATGCCGATGTTTAAGAAACTCATCCACGCAGTATGCCTGTCGACCGCTCTCACAGTCGCCGCCACCGCAGCCGACACCCAGAAGCTCACGGATCGCATCACTGCCGCACACGCCGTCCTCCATGAGCTGATGGCCACGCCCGATAAGGGCATTCCTTTAGAGATTGCATCGAAAGCAACCTGCGTCGCCGTCGTTCCCGGCTTCAAAAAGGGAGCCTTTCTAGTAGGCGCTCAGTACGGCCAGGGTCTCCTCACCTGCCGCACCGGCCACGGCTGGTCGGCGCCCGTCTTCATCCAGATGACCGGCGCAAGTTTCGGCTTCCAGGCAGGTGGTCAGTCCACCGACCTCGTCCTCATTGCCACCAACCACAACGGCTTCCAGCGTCTGCTCAAGGATAAAGTCAAGCTTGGAGGCGATGTCGCCGCTGCTGCCGGTCCCGTAGGCCGCAACTCCCAGGCTGCCACCTCTGTCCTCGCCAACGCTGAGCTTCTCTCATACTCCCGCAGCAAAGGTCTCTTCGCCGGCGTCGACCTCACTGGAGACGTGGTCAACCAGAACCAGGACGACACCCGCGCTTACTATGGCAAGGACATTCCCTTTGAAACCATCCTCACCGGGGGCGTTCCAACTCCACTCTCCTCCCGTCACTTCGTGAAGACCGTCTCCGAAATGTTCCGCGTTGGCCGCAATCGCTAGTCAATAATCAGACCAGCCAAAAAAGCGCCAACACTCAACGTGTTGGCGCTTTTCTGTTGCCCCGCTCTTCATTCGAAAACACTGGCAGTTTCCTTGCTCTCTGTCATTCCCGTAGGGAACCTGCCTCTGCACGATCCGTGTCGTCCGCACCGGTCTGTGCTAAGCCTTACTTCCTTGCCCGCGTGTGGGCGTTACGCCCGCTCATAATGGAAGTGCAATTCCTGCTCACTGGCAACAGGCTTTCCATCCTTCGTAGCCGGCTGAAATACCCATTGCTGCACCGTAGCCACCACAACCTCGTCCACCCCAAAGCCCAGTCCCTTGGTAGTCGTCAGGCTTGAAACTTTTCCATCCGCATCGATCACGATATCCACGACCACATCCCCAACAGTTCCCCGGGGCAACCGCGATAAATCCGGCTTCGGCGTAGGGAAACTCCGCACCAAGGCAATATTCACGTTTCCACTCCCAAACGCGTCATCCCCTGAAACCCCATTCGGGTGCGCACTCGGCGGCGAGACCACAGCAGCAGCGGCAACCTGGGTCTTAGCCGGCAGCGGAGCCTTATCGAGCGCAGTCTTCGGCGCAACCTTAGTCACCGCAGCCTTCACCGGCATCTGCCCCGAAACAGCACCCTGCCCCGGCAGATATGTCAGCACCATCCGCGACCCATGCGCATCACCCGGCATCAGCATCGGTGCGACCCACATCTTCCGCGTATGCACCAGCGCCGCAAGAATCACTAGGTGAAGCGTCACGGAAAAGGACACCCTCACCCACTTGGAACGGTCGTAAGATCGCATCGGTCGTCTCCTGTGCCCTGCCGCCAGCATACAGCCACACGCCTGCCTTCCTGTAAGACGAATTGACCCACGAACCGGCTGCTCATTCCTTCCCCCTGGCATCTTGGGAAGATCGTTTCCTGTTACTGCACATCACATATGCGAGTCTGCATATCGTGCGGAAGGGTGTTTCGAAGCGTGATCCACCCTCAAACAGCCTCACGAAGTGGTTGGACAGCGAGCTTAAGAAGCTCACGGCTCTCGACAGCCGTAGCATGAAGCATCGTTATGAGTTGCTACTTTTATTGACTAGCTTGGAGACTGATTGTTATGAAAGCTGCCTACTACTCCACAAAAGGCCCTGCCCGCGACGTTCTCATCGTCGGTGAGCAGCCTGATCCTGTCCCGCAAGCTGGCGAAGTCCTGGTACGCATCGCACGTTCGGGCGTAAATCCGTCCGACGTCAAATCACGTTCGGGCAGCTCAAATCCTGCGATGGAGTTCCCTCGCGTCATTCCCCACAGCGATGGCGCTGGCACCATCGAAGCAGTCGGGCAAGGGGTTTCGGCGCAATTGGTCGGACAGCGAGTCTGGACAATTAACGGGCAGTGGAAGCGCCCGTTCGGTACCGCGGCCGAACTGATCGCCCTGCCGGAGAACCAGGTCGCGCCTCTCCCTGAAACCCTTTCGATGGAGACAGGTGCCTCCCTTGGTATTCCTCTCCTGACAGCCTGGTACGCGGTCCACACCTGCGGCGGCCTTCTCGGGAAGACAGTTCTTGTCTACGGGGCGACCGGCGCAGTGGGTAGCTATGCAACGCAACTTGCCGCGCTCTCGGGCGGGAGAGTCATCGGTGTCGCGAGTAGCACAGAACGATGCCAACTCGCCTCCCGGCTCGGAGCCGAGCAGGTCATCAATCGGAGTGAGCAGGATGTGGTCGCTGCGGTGCGTGAGATCACGGACGGCAAAGGCGTGGACGTCATCATTGAAGTGGACGCAGCAGCAAATGCCAGCAACTATGGAGAACTGCTGAAGTTCGGCGGTAATGTCGTCATCTACGGATCGGGTGCCGCCGTGATCGAGCTTCCCTTCAGACCCATGATTGTGAACTCCGCCAATCTGCACTTCTTCATCGTCTATAACCTGCCCATTCTCGTGCGGAAGACCGCCATCGACGTCCTCACCCCTCTATTGCAACGAGGTGCACTGCAACATCCGCTGGTTGAAGTCTTTCCTTTAACGGAGATTGCGAAGGCTCATGAACGCGTCGAGTCCGGCGCGTATGCAAAGATCCTTGTCGACACGTCAAGGTAACGGCTTCGTCGCCGCATGACTGACCAGCTACCCGCCTGCTGACTTTAGGCAGAGTCTATGAAACACACCCTGCTCTCGGCAAGAGACTCGACAACGTGATCCCTGGTGTGCCGATCCTCTATACTGGAAGGCGGGCGACGCATCGAATTCGTTCCTCACATTCATAACCTAACCCACCTGCTTTGAAGACTTTACCTCCAAGTCATTTGTTTGCAATACTTTGCAAATTAGGTACCACGTAAGCAGCCTGCTATCAACAACATAAGCCCACAGGATGGGAGGGGGGTACTTACGACCATGCATAGCTCGACGACTCCCCCAACCATCGGCGTCCTCGCTCTCCAAGGCGCCTTCGATGCTCACGCCAAAGCTCTAACCTCCCTTGGCGCAACCGTCCGCCTCGTTCGCAACCCAGAAGATCTCGCTGATCTCGACGGCCTCATCATGCCTGGCGGCGAATCAACCACCATGCTCAAATTCCTCGAGCGCGGCAGCTTCTTCGACACCCTCGCAACCTTCGTCAAGGAAAAACCGACCTTCGGCACCTGCGCCGGTGCAATCCTCCTCGCCACGCACGTTGAACATCCCGCGCAGCGGTCCCTCTGCGCCCTCGACATCACGGTCGAGCGAAACGCCTACGGTCGCCAGAATGACTCCACCATCCTCGACGTCCAGACCGAGATTCCTGGCGGACCACTCGAAATGGTTTACATCCGTGCTCCAAGAATCACGCGAACCGGCGCCAACGTTGAAACTCTCGCCAACCGCGACGGCTTCGCCACCCTCGTCCGTCAAGGCCATCTGCTCGCTGCCACCTTTCACCCGGAACTCTCCGCCGACACGCGCGTGCATCAACTCTTCCTCGACATGGTCGCCCAACAACCACGATGAACCGAGCCGAAGACCTCGAAGTCCTTCTCCGCTTCCTCGAAGAGCAGCTACTCGATCCAGCAACACGCAGCAACTCCGAAGCCGTTGCCGCGCTTCTTGCCGACGACTTCCGCGAGTTCGGTAGCTCAGGCCGCATCTACACGAAGCAGCAGATCATCGAAGAGCTGGCCGCAGAATCACCGCGGCAGATCAGCCTCACCGACTTCGGCTGTCAGCTCATCACATCCGAGGTTGCGCTGCTCACCTATCGCTCCATAAGAAGCACCGACACAGCTTCAGTCGCCGCGCTACGAAGCTCTCTCTGGATCTTCCGCAACAATCGCTGGCAAATGCTCTTCCACCAAGGCACGCGAATCTGATCGACAGCACTCGTCCATGAATCCGACTACGCCTATCTCCACCGCGAAACCGCAGGCATCCGCCTCCTGCAGCAGAGGGGAATGCAGGCGGCACACCCCGAAAGCAACACCGTTGTTACTACATTGACGTCCGCGATGTAGATCGGCTCTACGTCGAACTCAAACCGAAGCTCGGCACCTTACCGCAAGACGACGTAAAAGGCCCCACCGATCAGCGTTGGCCAGCGCGAAATCACCATCCGCACTCCGGACGGAAATGTCGTCATCTTTGGCCAGGCCAACGCGCCGCCGAGAGCCTAACTCTTCGCGATCTGCTCGTGAGGAACCGTAAAGCTCTTCACAACCACGCCCTCTGTCTCAAAGTGCGTCACCCGATGATCGTTACCGTGACCCATGAATACGGCCTTCTTCAGCAGCATGATCGGCCGCCGTGACTCTTCATCGAAGAACCGTCCCACCGCCTGATCGTAATCAACCACGAGGTTGTAACTGGCCTCACACTTCGGGCAGTTCAGCGGCTCATCCAGCCACCGATGAAACGCACCCTCCGGCAGTTTGCCCACCGGCTCAGTGCCCGAACGAATTGCCGCAATCTTCAGTCTCATCGAACCTGTCCTGAGATCAGCCTAGCATCGTCGCAGTCCCCGGAAGAGAACGCAGTATCCTGATCCTGTGAAGCCCTTCGCCATGCCGCAGCTTGCAAGCCTGCTCACAATCACATGGCCGCTTCCCGCCGACGCCAGCGCACACGGCCCAGCGCTCGACCTGCATCTCTTCCGCAATCTCTGGATCGCTCTCGGCCTCTTCGCCCTCGCTCATCTCCTGCTCCTCATCGGCCTCCTTCGCAGCCGTCGCGGCAATCCATATGGCGACGACCGAAAGCATCTCTGGCAGATTGAGTACCTCCCGCTCACCGCCCTCGCACTCCTCTTCATCTTCCTCACCGTACAAGCTGAGCGCCTCTGGGCCGCCGCTCGCTACACAGGCGCCGATCCCGCAGCGCTCCAGATCGAAGTCACGGGAATGCAGTTCGCCTGGTACTTCCGCTATCCCGGCGTCGACGCGACCTTCGGAGCAATCCAGCCCCAACTCATCTCGGCAGCGGAGGGCAATCCGCTCGGCATCGATCCAGCAGATTCGCATGGCCATGACGACTTCATCACCTCCGAACTCGTCCTCCCAGCCGGTCGCGAGGTCGACCTCCGCCTTCACGCGCAGGATGTCATCCACGGCTTCGCCATCCCCGAGATGCGCCTCAAGCAAAACGCCGTCCCCGGAGAGACCGTCCACATTCACTTCACCCCAGTCACACCCGGAACCTACGCAATCCTCTGCACGCAACTCTGCGGAACCGGCCATTACCGCATGAATGCCAACCTCAGCGTGCTCACCCCTGCAGCCTTCGCCGACTGGCTAGCCACTCACGAGAAGGTCCAGCGATGAACACCATCACGGCTCGCAAGCCTTTCCTGCGCCGCTACATCTTCTCGACCGATCACCACGTGATCGGCCTTCAATACCTGATCCTCGCCCTCGTAGCCGTAGCCATCGGCACCACGATGTCGCTTCTCATGCGCATCCATCTCGTCTGGCCCGACCTGATCCTGCCGGGACACGGCCCAATCCTCCCCGAGGATTACCTTGCCCTCGTCACCCTTCACGGCACCATGATGCTCTTCTTCGTCCTCACCACCGCGCCTCAGTCCGGCTTCGGCAATCTCATCCTGCCTGCCCAGATTGGTTCGCGCACGATGGCCTTCCCGCGCCTCAACGCGACCAGCTTCTGGCTCACAGCAATCGCGCTGCTCACGCTGCTCTCCTCGACCCTTGTTCAAGGTGGAGCAGCGATCTCCGGCTGGACCGCCTATCCGCCACTCTCCGCTGTAGCTTCCGCCGGTCCCGGTCAGGCACTCGGAATGGATCTCTGGCTCGCCAGCATCGTGCTGTTCGCCGTCGCCAGCACCGCCGCCTCCATTAACACGCTCGTCACTATCATCAAGCTCCGCTGCGACGGCATGACGTGGGATCGCCTGCCGCTCACCGTCTGGGGCTGGTTCACCGCAGCCCTTCTCAGCATCCTCGCCTTCTCCGTTCTGCTCGCCGCTCTCGTCATGCTCTTCGCTGATCGCCACGCCGGAACCAGCTTCTTCCTTCCAGCCGGCGACCTCGTCAGCGGAACGCTCCACACTGGCGGCAACGGATCGCCGCTACTCTGGCTTCAACTCTTCTGGTTCTTCGGTCATCCCGAGGTCTACATCGCCATCCTCCCCGGAATGGGCCTGACCTCAATGCTGCTCGCCAACTTCTCCCGGCGCAGGGTCTTCGCCTACCGGACAATGATCCTGACGACATTGCTCATCGGCTTCCTGGGCATTCTCGTCTGGGGCCATCACATGTTCGTCGCCGGCCTCAATCCCTTCGCCGGAACAGCCTTCTCCATCTCGACTATTGCCATCGCTCTACCCGCCGCGGCCAAAGTCCTGAGCTGGCTTGCCACTATCTGGCGCAGTCGCCCGCAACTCACAACACCCATGCTCTTCGCCCTGGGCTTCGTTTCTCTCTTTCTTACCGGTGGCCTCACCGGCCCAATCCTCGCCCAGCCTATTCTCGATCAATATCTGCACAACACTTTCTTCGTCGTAGCCCATTTCCACCTGATCATGGCGATGGCTGGAGTCTTCGGCCTCTTCGCCGGAGCCTACTACTGGTTTCCGCTCCTAAGCGCTTCGTCCAAAAATCCAGCCGGTCGCATCATGTCAGAGTCGCTCGGCCGCTGGCACTTCTGGGGATCTTTTCTTGGAGCCTACGCAACCTTCCTCCCAATGCACATCACCGGCCTCGCTGGCGAACCCCGCCACTACGCCCAACTCACCGGCATTCCCGGTTCTGCTGCCGCACACCTTCTCGCGACCGGCTCTATTCCTTTACAGAAGCACATCACCTACGGTGCGATCTTCTTGGCAAGCGCTCAGATGCTCTTCCTCTGGAACCTGATCCGCAGCACTCGTCGCGGAGAATATGCCCCGGAAAACCCATGGCAGGCCACTACGCTTGAATGGCATCCGGACCTCGCTCCCTTTGCCCCGCCATCCGCATCCAATGAAACAATCGCCGTCCATCATGCTCCATGCACATACGGCGACACTTCTTTCCTCACCCAGTGGTCTCCCGGCGATAAACCGGAGTAATCTGTCCCTACGGCATCTCCCGGAGCCTCCTGCCATGCCCGCAATCATCACCCCGATCGGGACAGAACACGATAAGAAGCGGCGCGTTGACGATCACGACAGCGGCAATGGTGGTCGTCGTCCACCGAACGACAAGAACGACAAGCGCACCGGTGGCGGTGGCGACAACGACGGCTGGAGCAATCGTCCCCAGGGTCGCCGCGGACCTCGTGAGCGCCTGAGCCGTTTTCGCCTCGCAGTCTTCTTCGCCCTCGCCGGCGATCTCATGTTCTTCGTCGCCATCGTCAGCGCGTTCTTCGTCTCGCAGAATACCGGCCACTTCGACGCCTACAACAACTACATTAATCAGTGGCTGCCTACCGCAATTCCTCCCATCCTTTGGCTCAACACTGCCGTCCTCGTCTTAAGCTCCTTCACCATCGAGATCGCCCGCCGGCACATGTTCCGCGAGGTCGACGTGATGGATGAGTGGCTTGGCCTCGGTAAGCCAAGCACTCGGAATGCGATGCCCTGGCTCTCCGCAACCGTCCTGCTTGGCCTCGCCTTCCTGGTCGGGCAGTGGATCGCCTGGAGGCAGCTTGCCCGGCAACACGTCTTTTTCGGTTCCAACCCGAGCAGCCATTTCTTCTTCCTGATCACCGGCGTTCACGGAGTGCACCTCGTCCTCGGCATCGTCGCATTGGTGGGCGCGCTTGTTGGTCTCTACAGCTCCAAGCAGATGGAGAATCGCCAGATCTTCGTAGACTCCGCGGCATGGTATTGGCACTCAATGGGTGTGTTCTGGATCTTCCTCTTCGTCCTTCTCGCCTTCTTTCAATGAGAGCCGTTTGGCGAACTCTATTCCTTGCGACCTTGGTATTCCTGTTCAACCCTTCGCCAGGTCATGGACAGGGCTGTACCCAATGCCGCGATAATACAGCCGCTACCCCTCCCAAGACGCAAGCCGCATACCGGCACGCCATCATCCTCATGGTCGTTACTGCGGGATCTCTCTTCGTCGGCGCAGTCTTACTCATCAGAAAATCTCCATAGCCCGTTCTCACACTTGAAGTGGTAGACAGCACCAAACCGTCCGGGCAACGTCTTGGACCCGAACATCATCCTTCTAGAAAGCGAATAAACAGCGTAAACAGGAGAGCAGATGACCGAGCGAACCGTAGTCCTCGACAAGGAAGTACCCACCGATCAAACCATCGAGCGAGCGACCGCCCGGGCCCGAGAGGCTGAGGCTGAACTAGCCCGCCTGAAAGCCCAGGCCAATGAAACGCCTGCCCCCGATCACAACGAGAAACATGGCACGGCGACGGCGAACGGCAGCGGTGAAGCCGAACTCCGTAAAGACTCGATGATGGTTCATCTTCTTGATTCTCTAGCGGACGGCAAGGACATTGGACACTATGGTCGACTTACCTTCGCTATGGTCGCCCGTCACTTTATGCCGCACGAGGAGGTTCTTGCGTGGCTTACACGGGATGGCGACTTTGGGGAGGACGCGGCCGAAGTCATGCTCCGCCAGGTTGAGGGTCGCGATTACAATCCGCCTAAACGCGACCGCATTCTCGAGTGGCAAGCCCAGCAGGACTTTCCGATCATCCCAAACCCGGATGATCCAGACTGCGGCAACCTCTATCGCAATCTCAAGTTTCCAGATGAGATTTATAACCACATTGAGCACTACCAGGAGCAGAAAGTGGCAGCCGAATAGTCACGACTACCTGCCGCTCAGCGCAAGACGCCTTCCGTGAGGAAGGCGTCTTGTTGAACACAAGCCGAAAGTTCGTTCACCACTGATTTCGATCCCAATATTCGAGGAATTCATCCTGGGTGCAGAAGTACCCATAAGCCAGATTGTGAACCATCTCCGACTTCAATCTGTGGCTGCCGCAGACGTTACATTCTGCACGCAGCGAGTAAGACCGTGAGAAGAGGCGACTCCAGAATCTTGCCAATCTGGAAGGTTGCGCTTGCAACAACGTCGAACCGCTACGAGTGTTGGCAAGGATTTTAACGTCAATCACCGAATGACTGCTAGGTGGCAAATCAGTTGGCGAGGAACAGCCACGTCACATTGATACGCCTGACGAGATGCTAGCAGAATCGACCGCAATTGATTCAAAATTACGCATTACCGTGAAATATCGATAAATCGTTCCAATTCTCGAGAATTTTTTTCTTAGATGTAAAGTAGCGATCGAGGAAATCAGAAGCGCCTGAATGGCAGAAATTTGCCCGACATCGCTATCTTCACGCGGTCGCCCTTCGGATCAGCCTCTCGTTCAATAGACATATTGAAGTCAATGGCGCTCATAATACCGTCGCCAAACTCCTCCTCGATCAGTGCTTTCCAGGTCATCCCGTAGTTCTGTATCAGCTCGTAGAACCGGTAGATCAACGGTTCAGTCGGCGGCATCAGCGCCGCAGCGCCACGCTCCGGAGAGGTCGTCAGCCACTTCGCCTCTTCCGGCGTCAGTGCAAAGATCTCCGCTGCTTTCTTCGCCTCATCTATTGTCAGCACGGACTGACCCAGCAGAGCGGCCGTGTAGATAATCGGGGAGCTATCACCCAACTTCGCCGCAACGCCCTTCCAAGTAAGACCAAGCGCTACCTTCTGGCTCAATATCTTTGCGGACACGTCTTCGCGACTTAGCATTTGGACCTCGTGCACCCACTGTAGCGTGAGAGTACCTGCACGGCCAAGCTCAGTACGGAACGCCGTCGACCCGCGCCGCCTTCATCGCCTTCATATACCAGTCGAACTCATCGAAGAACTTACCTGACTTTTCAGCAAGCTCCTGCGTCAAAGCCACACCGTCCGCGCTCAAAGCAGTCCCGGCCGACGGTACAGGCTGCAACGACGGGATCGAAGTCATCCCTACCTCAGGCAGCAACGCCCGAAGCTGCATCGCCGCGCGTACGCCACCAAACGGACTTGCGGAATAGCAGACGATGGCCGACGGCCGAAAGAAATATTCTTCGAGAAAGTGGTCGATGAGGTTAACGAGCGCTGGCGGAGCGCTGTGGTTGTATTCCGCACTCACGATGCAGTAGCCATCCGTCCGAGCGTACAGTTCAGCCAGCGGCGCGAGTTTGTGAAAGAGGTCCCGGTGGGAGTCAGGCGTTGGCGTACGCTTCCCGTCGATTTCCTTCCACATCTTGTCGAGCAGGGGGAGCTTCAGCGCGAAGGGATCAACCAGCACCACCTCGTGACCGCGAGCCTCCAGTTGACTGATCGCCCACTTGGCGACCCGATCTCCCAAACGCTCACTGCGAACAGAGCCCAGCAGAACAGCAACCACCATCATCATCACCTCTTGGAGTGAGATGCGGTCCTGCGACAATCTCCTGCCCCGAGACTACCGCTTCTTTGGTGCAGCCTTCTTCGCCGGTGCAGCCTTTTTCGCCACAGCCTTCTTCGCTACAACCTTGGCAGCGACCTTCTTTGCCGGAACGGCCTTGACCGGTACCGCTTTCTTCGCAGCGACGACATGCTTGCTGGGAGCCTGCTTTGAAGGGGACTTCGACGCCACCTTCTTTACTGGAGGGACTGGCTTGGCGCTGTGCTTCGCAGGAACCGCAACGACCTTCGATGCCGACGCTTTTGCCGGAGGAGTAGCCACAACCTTCACCGGTGCGGTCTTGGCCGCAACAGCCTTTGCAGCGGTTTTAGGAGCGACAACTGGAGCGGGCGCCGCCTCAACGGGTGCCGCTACACTCTTCGCCGGGGCGACTGCCTTCGGCGGAGCAGCCTTTACTGCAGGAGGAACGATCTCTTTATCTTCATCGTTCGCCTCCGTATCGTCAGCCTCGACATCGTCCTCGTCGATACCGTCGTCATCATCCTCACCGGAAAGATTCCGCACCACCTCCGGATCATCGTCATCGTCGCTATCGGCGGCAGCCTTCTTGCGACCCTTTGCAGCCTTTGCGTCTTTCTTGGCAGTGCGGGGGCGGCGGAGATGCACCGGCGGCGGGGGGGCAGGTGGCGAGTAGCTTTCGAGATAGGCCTTCATCTCCTCCACCGTACCCAGCTTGCCGTCCATTAATTCGAAGAACAGCTTCTCTACAAGTTCCTCATAGACCGGCAGATCAGGAACAATGCGCATCTCCTGCATCAGGGTGTACGGAATCTTGGTACGCGCCAAAGGCCATTCTGTGTAGAAGCTCTTCAGCTTGGCCTGGATAGCGCCACTCTTTGAGGAGTAAGCCACCCACAGAACCGACTCAGGCTTTGCAGCAACGAGCAACTTCCATGCCTGCGAAGGTGAAGCTGCACCTTTGCCAAGAAGTTGTGTAGCAAATTCCTTGGCCTCGTTCTCAAGCGATTCGATCTCGGTCACAAATCCCGGACGTACGAAGCTGTGCTTGAGATCCGCAATCTCCTTCGGCGACAACTTAGCCGTTACAAGAGGAAAGTTAGCTGCAGCCGCCTCGGGATGGATGCCTCGGACCTGAAGTTGCGTCTGGATATCGCGCAGTTTATCCAACTCAACTGCATTTGCCTTGGCAACCGTGAGCGCTGGAAACAGGTGCTTCATCCAGCCCTCTTCCTCCAGCTTACGAAGAATGCGCAAAGGATCTTCTTCGTGGAAGATCTCCTCCGTCTCATAACCCCGTGGAAAATCGCTGAGGGCAGAGATATAGCCCTCTTCTTTACCGGCGTCGTAGCGAGCCTGTGTCTTTTCGTCCATCATCCAGCCGAGGCGCGCTGCGAACCGTGTTGCACGAATCATCCGGATAGGATCTTCAATGAAGCCGTAGTTGCTAACGAGCCGTAGCTGACGATTCTCAATGTCCGCAACGCCATTCAGCGGGTCCATCAGAAGACCATATGAACCATCGTTCAGCGAAAGCGCCATAGCGTTCGCAGTGAAATCCCTGCGGCGCAGGTCTTCCAGGATCGTCGAAGCTTCATAAACGGGTTTTCCTGGCTTCGGGTATGTCACCGCGAGCGTACTACCGAGCTCGATGCGGACGCCGCCAGCAAAGCGCACAAATAAAGACTGGCCCGAGGTCGCCTCACCCGTAACCAGACCACCGGCTAACTCGATCTGCTTCCTCAACTTAAGGGCATTACCCTGAACCGCAACATCCAGATCCCGAACAGGAGAACCACTAGTCAGGTCGCGGACTGCGCCACCTACCAGAAACACCGTAAGTCCCTGTGAGCGCGCAATCTCACGCACTACTTTGATTGCTGCCTGCTGGGCTGAGGACAGACGGTTTTCGAGCAGATAAATGTAATCGGCCATACGTGCATTCACTCCAGACCGGGACCTTCCCGGGTTCACCTAAACGCTTGCAAGTCAACAATTTACAAAGATCTTAGACACGAAACGCAAAATGTAAGCGTAACATAGTAGCCAGCTTCTTTCCACTTTTTGACGCCTTTTAACGATGCGCCTGGAGAATACCTCGATCGAACCGACAACGATCTAACGCTGTCCTTACAAATCATCTATGTCCATCGCACAGAAAAAAGTAATCGTGCGCCGCTTTGCCGGCGACGTTCTGCCGGGCTACTTGCCGGTTGGAGCCTTTGTGCGCACCGAGGGCTCGCTTGTTCAGGTCGACCTGCTCAACCTCAGCGGCCGGATCGTTCCGCTGTCTCTCCATGACATTAAGATGATCAGCTATGTTCGCGACTTCAACCTGACGGATACGATCAACCCTGAGCGCCTCCTCCGTCGCACCTTCCTCGCCCGTCCCCGTACAGAGGGTCTTTGGCTGCGTGTCGTCTTTCGCACCGGCGACCTGCTCGAAGGGCTCGCTGCCTCAGACCTGACTCTGCTGTCCACGACGATCGAAGACGCAGGACTCTATCTCACCCCACCCGACACCCGCTCGAACACCCAGCGCATCTTCGTTCCACGGTCTGCCATGACAGACCTGCAACTTCTCGCGGTCATTACGACTCCATCACGCAAAAAGCCAACACCCTCCGTCGAAGAACCAACCCTGCAGGAGACCCTCTTCGCTACACTCCCCGGAAACTCCCGCCCCAACTAGAATCGCTGCATGACTACCTCCCTCACCTTATCCGAGCTGGCGGATCACCTCGGTGCCGAGCTTCGCGGAGACCCTGCTGCCGTCATCACAGGAATTTCCGGCATCGAGACTGCCAGCGCCGGACATCTCACCTTCGTCGCGAACATCAAATATGCATCCCTGGCCCGCACGACGCGTGCGACTGCAATCCTGGTAGAACCCAGCTTCGCCGAGATCCCAGCCGCCACACTTCGCCTGAAGAATCCCTACCTCGCCTTTGCTCGAGCCATTGAACTCTTCTACACACCGCCCCTGTACGCTCCCGGCATCCATCCGACAGCGGTCATCGCTCCCACAGCAAGCATCGGCAAGGATGTCCACATAGGGCCCTACGCTGTCGTCTCTGACCACGTCGTTCTGGGCGACCACGCAGTCCTTCTCCCGCATGTTGTTCTCTACCCGCATGTTGTCGTAGGAAGCCACTTCTTCGCGCATGCCCACGTAATCGTCAGGGAGCATTGTCGCTTAGGTGACCATGTCACCTTGCAGAACGGCGTGGTTGTCGGTGCCGACGGCTTCGGCTTTGCCAAGCAGGCCGACGGCACCTGGTACAAAATCCTGCAATCGGGCCACGCAGTCCTGGAAGACAATGTAGAAATCCAGGCAAACGCCTGTGTCGACCGAGCCTCCATCGGCGAGACCCGTATCCAGGCCGGGGCCAAGATCGACAACCTCGTCCAGGTCGGACATGGTTCTACAGTGGGCCGCAACACGCTGCTCTGTGCGCAGGTAGGCTTGGCCGGATCGAGCACGATCGGGCAGAACGTCATTCTCGCGGGACAGGTCGGCGTCGCCGGCCATTGCATCATCGGAGATGGCGTCATCGCGACCGCGCAAAGCGGCATCCCGAACGATGTCGCTCCCGGGAAGGTCGTCAGCGGCTACCCTGCGGTCGACAATCGCAAGTGGCTCCGATCTGTAGCATTGTTTAACCGCTTACCTGAACTCCTTCGCGCTATCCGCAGTCCTGATAGCTCCAAAATGTAACTTGCTGAAGCACCAGCCACGCCTTATCCTGTTTCGCAAGATCATCGGATATACAACGCAGAACTGCCATTCCGATTCGAACGCAATGAGGTATAGGCATGATCGTTGACCCGACAGATCAGATCGATCAGCTTGAGCTTGCAGCCCCTATGCCGCTACGGCTTCTTCTGCTCGATGATGAGGCCGTAAACCTGATGCTGCGAGCGACCATCCTTCGCAAGCATGGTTATGACTGCATTCCCGCCTCGACCTACGAAGATGCCATTGAACTATTCGACAGGATAGATATTGCCGTGCTCGACTACCACCTTGGTGCAGGAAAGTTTGGAAGTGAAGTCGCCACACTTCTGAGAAAAAGGCACCCCGAGATCCCGATCATCATCGTTTCGGCCACGCTCGATCATTACTTCGGCGGTGTCGAAGATGTACATCTTCTGAAGGGCTACAGTTCCACAGAAGATCTGCTCGGCGCTCTGAGATCGCTCGACGCAAAACGCCGCGGTTCGCCTGTCTTCGTCGATCCCAGTCAATTCTTTTACTCCCGCATCTGTCGCGTGTCCGGCGCCAAGGCTCTGGTCCAGATCTTCGACGCACAAGGACTCTGGGTCTACTGCAATGAAGCCGCAGCGGACTATCTGGGCCGCCATCGAGACTGGTTCCCCGGCCGCAACATCCAGTCCGAGATGGGTCATATCCTCCGCAACTGGCAGAAGGTCGTTCTCGATGTCGTCGCGCGGCGCGAGACGTACATAGACGGCTCCCGACAGGGCCTTCTCAACTTCCCTCATCCCGCAAGCGCCGATGCAACCTGGAGCGTCCTTGCCTACCCGATCGCCCTTCACGATGGCGAGCCGGGCGTGATGCTCTCGGCCACCGTCCTGGACTCGCCGCGGTCACCCAAATCTTAGCTGCACCTCACCATCCTGATACCCTAAAGCTTCATGCGCCTTCAATGCCTCTTCGCATCTGCGATCGCGCTGCTCGCGCTCGCTGGTTGCCACTCCGCCTTCATCGACGCGACGGTCAGCAATCACACCGCCCTGCCTATCCCGCTCATCGAAGTGGACTATCCCACTGCCAGCTTCGGCACCGAGAATCTCGCCCCCGGCAAAGACTTTCACTATCGCTTCAAAGTGCTCGGCGACGGACCCATGAAGGTCGTCTATACCGAGAGCGGCCAACAGGAAAAACACCTTACCGGACCCGGCCTGCGCGAAGGCGACGAAGGTCCACTCCTCATCACCTTCTCTCCCGATGGAGTGCACTGGCAACTGCCGCCGTCCAAACACTAGGCTGTCTGCCGGTTGTTGGGTGCGGCTTCCCTGCTTGCGATAAACTTCACCTATGCCGCGTGGTTTCTTTATCACCTTCGAAGGCCTTGACGGCTCAGGCAAGACCACGCAACTCCGTCGCCTCGCTACATCGCTCACCGCCGAAGGCCACCAGGTCGTCACGCTGCGCCAGCCCGGTGGAACCGCCCTCGGCGACCGCATCCGCAACGTCCTGCTCGATTCCCGCTCCGAGGCATCTCTCGGCCCCATTGACCCCATCGCCGAGTTGACGCTGATGTTCGCCGATCGCGCCCAGGCTATCGCCGAAGTGATCGTGCCGGCGCTCGCTGCCGGTGCCATCGTCCTCTGCGACCGCTTCACCGACTCGTCCGAGGCCTACCAGGGCGGTGGCCGTCAGCTTGGCAGCCAACGCGTCCTTGCCATGCACGACGCCGTCTGCGGAGGCCTCCAGCCCGATCTCACACTTCTTCTCCTGCCGCCGCTTGAGGCCTCCCTCGCCCGCGCTCGTCGCCGCAATCAACGAAGCGCTCAAACGCACGGCACCGATGAAAACCGCTTCGAACGCGAGTCCGATGAGTTCTATCGGCGCATCTACACCGCCTACTGCGAGATCGCCCAGCGGGATACAGGCCGCGTCGTTCCGATCACCCAGGATCAGGGCGTTGAAGACATTCAGCGCATCATCCTCGACATCGTCCAGCAGAAGCTCGCACCACTCACTGTCACCTCCTAGCCACCCCTCGAACCATTTGCCGCGCTCACGGTGTCTATTCACCTAAGGACGCATTCCTCGCAGATGCGCACCAGATCCGCTTCACCCGGAGGGTGCCTTATGTTTGAGGACAGTCTTTTCGAATCGACGCAGCACGTCAACAACACACGCAACGGATGGACAGCTGTAGCTTCGATAACAGCCCAAAGCCTCATCGCTTCGCTGCTTATCATCCTTCCTCTGCTCCATACCGAGCAACTCCCGGACCGCACCCCACAATCAGCAGTCCTGCTCCCGCTCGCCACCGTGCCGCCAGTTCCCCGCACCATCGTCCAGCGGGCCTCTACCGCCCTCGCATCCACGGTACCTACACTCACCAGGATCTTTGAAGCACCCAGACGCACCCCGGGCCGGATTGACGAGTCGCCTTCGCCTGATCTTTCGGCGACCAGCTTCAGCACAATGGAAGGATCGAGCCCGATCGGTGGGGCTCTGACAAGTAGCGCAGTCGCATCGCCTCTCGTGGTTGCCGCAATCCCTCAGGGCAAGCCGAAGCCGATGCGCGTCTCAGGCGGCGTCGTAGCCGGGCTTCTGCAAACGCCGATTCGGCCAGTCTATCCGGCGATTGCCAAAGCGGCAGGTGTTCAGGGAGTAGTCGTTGTCGAAGCAGTGATCTCGAAGACCGGCAGTATAGAAAGTCTGCACGTCACCAGCGGTTTACCGATGTTGCAGTCTGCTGCCATCGATGCCATTCGATCGGCGCATTATCAGCCGTTCCTGCTCAATGGCACACCGATCGAGGTCCAGACCACCATTACCGTCAACTTCCAGCTAGGCGGCTGACGCACCTAGATTGCCGAGACAAGCTTCGACGTGACCGTAGACACAAGCGGCGCAGGCTCAACATAATCTTCGAGCGGGTAACCCAGGTACTTCCAACCATCGAAGCCCTCGTGTAACGGCCGAACGCGATGCACGCCAAGCTTCTGCAACTGCAGCGCAACCTTCGCGCTCGTCTCCTCATTTGGACATGTGCAGTACAAAATGACATCGCGATCGCGGGGAATCTCGCCCTGACGTTTTGCGATCTCGTTCGGTCCAATCCGAATTGCTCCGGGGAGCACCCTCGGGTCAGGCAGGTAGTCGAGAGGATGCCGTAGATCGATGATAAAAGGAGCAATATTACCCGCAGCTTCCGCCGTGTCCATCATCTCCTTCAGTTCGGTCGGTTGCAGCACCATCGCCCGTACCTGGATCAGGAACCTACGTTGCTTGAAGACGCGGTACCCCATAAACCCAAGCACCATGATCACAAAGAGTGCGAACGCGAAGTGGCTGAGCATGTGGAAGAACGGCGCGCTCTTCTGTGCAAGGTCCCCAAAGAATCGGCCCGCAAGCAGGTACGCCTCCGCCCAGATAATGGAACCGGCAAGGTCGTAAAGAAAAAATCGCCCATACGGCATTCCGGTCTGTCCCGCAATCGGAGCCGATACGGTTGAAAGTCCGGGCACGAACTTTGCAAACAGCAGCGTCACCGGACCGCGCCGCGTAAAGTAGCCTTCTGTCTTCGCCACACACGTCGAAGCCTCCAGCGAAAGGCGGCAAAGCAGCCGAAGGATGCTTCCGCCGTAGCGACGTCCAAGCATGTACCAGACACTGTCCGCGAGCATGCAGGCCGCCAGCACAACCAGCAACGCATAGGAGGCATGTACCTTATGCGTCGCACTCAACGTTCCTGCCGTCAACAGCACAGGGATGCTCGGGATCGGGATCCCAAGCTGCTCCACCAGCACCCAGAGAAAGAGGATGACGTAGGCATATTGCACGAAGAATGCGAGTGCTATCGGCATAGGGTTCTTCTGTCGGCTGCATGTCGACTGATAGTGAATAGATGATAGTACGAGCCGCTGCGATTCGCTTGCCTTAACGCAGAAGAGCCCGACCTGTTGTAGGCCGGGCACTTATACCTGTCGACTAACGAACTGCCTACTCAGGAATTACGAGCGGCATCTCGATCAGGTGCTGTCCAATAAACCAGGACTGCAACTCATTCGGGCGAAGAATGTCCGAGACCGCCAGATCATTCGTACCCTGATCGCCTGCCTTGTCAGCCGCCTCAGAAAGATCGAGGCACCCCTTGATGATGATCTTGTGCGCTTCGAGAAGACGCGAAATCTGTACCGGAACCTCTTCCTTACCGCGGGGAGGACGCGGAACCTGCGTGACTTCAGCCACATCGCCGCCCATCGCAATCGTCACGCCACCGAGCAACTGGATGCGCTCGGCAATCGTATCCACCATGTCGACCTGCTCCTCAAAGTGCTTGTCGAAGAGAAGGTGGAGCTGGTAGAACGTCGGTCCACCTACCTGCCAATGGTGCTTCTTGTACATATCGCGGATGGCGATGGAATCTGCGAGCAGCTGGTTCAGCTTGCCAACCATCTCCGCACGAACCTTCTCATCGAGAGGATGCGGCAGGTCCTTCGTGACCTCGCCGTACTTTTGAATCTCTCGTGCCTTCGCATGCCAATGCGGCGTAGTCAAATCCTTCACTTCAGACTTCTTGATCGAAATTGCCATAAATACCTCGCTGAACGTTTATACCAGTCAATACGATGCTTCCCCTGAGGAGGTGGTTACCCTCAGGGGACACCGCAACTGTCGATTACTTAACAGCTACCTCAGGCGTGACCGAGAAGCCCGGACGAAGCTTGTAGTCGCCGTTTTCCTGCTGCAGGTTTGTAAAGTCGATGCGCACCGGAATACGCTGTACCACCTTCACATAATTACCCGTAGCGTTCTCGGGTGGAAAGAGCGACAGCCGCGAACCCGTAGCGCCGCCGACCTGCGTCACCTTACCAGAGAACTTGCGACCGCCAAGCGCATCGACCTTCAGGGTCACATTCTGCCCCACATTCATCTTGTCGAGCTGCGTCTCCTTGAAGTTCGCCGTCACCCAGAGGTTCGTCAGAGGAACGATCGTCAGCAGATCCTGCCCGACACTCAGATTCGCGCCCACCACAACGTTCTTCTTGCTGATGACGCCAGAACTCGGTGCCGTAATGTGCGCATAGCTCAGGTTCAGCAATGCCTGATCCACCTGCGCCTGTGCCTGTTTTACCTGGGCCAGTTGAGAATTTGCCTGCGCCTGTTGTGCACGAACCTGCTGCGGTCCGTTCTTCTGGGACTGGGCAGCCGTTGAGCGGGCCTGCGCCAGCTTCTCTACAGCCTGCGATACCGCCGCCTGCTGAGCCAGCACCATTGCTTCCGAATCCAGCACAGCCGCAGTGTTGCCAGCATCTGCCGCAACCGCTGCGTCGAACTGCTGCTTCGAGATCACGTCCTTTTGAACCAGAGGCGTATACCGCTCCACATCCAGCCGCGACTTGATCGCGTTCGCCTTAGCCTGGTCAACTCGAGCCGCAGCTGCCTGCTCCTGCTTCTGAGACTGCGCGATCGCCGCCTGCGCACTCAATACATCACTACCGGTGGTACTGGTCGACGTCCGCGTGTTGATGCTGGTAATCGGCACCGAAACATCAGCCTGGATATACGCAGCCTGTGCGCTCGCCAACCTTGCCTGTGCCTGCTCCAGCGCAACCTGGTAGTCCCGAGGATCGATATCCGCAATCGGTGCCCCGACCTCGACCCGCTGGTTGTCCTCAACGTAGACCTTGATCACCTGCCCGGCAATACGCGAGCTGATCTGGTACAGGTCGCCATCGACCTGCGCATCGTCCGTGTCCTCTGAGAACGTGGAGTGCCAGTAGAACAGCCCCGCAATCAGCACCAGCAGTACGACCACCGCAATGATGATGAACCGGCGTCGCGACTTCTTCGCAGGCGGCTCTGCCTCATTGTTGTTGTCATCCTGCTTCTTGCCGTCGTCAGCCTTCTTCTCGCCGCCCTGGCCGCCGTCTTTCTGCTTAATCTGGACAGTCCCGCTGATCTCCGCTGTCTGCTGCCCGTCCTGATTCTGTTCCGGTTGATCTGCCACGGTTACTTTCCTCCCAGATAATCTTTGTAATTTGTCTGCGCGATTCCCAATGCACGCGCCAGCGATAGCTTCGCCACGTTGTGCTGATAGAGTGCGCTGATGTATTGATCGTTGGCCTGCTCGGTCTGCGACTGAGCCTGCGAGACTGGCAGGTTATCCGAAACGCCAGCCCTGAAGCGCTGCTGCGCCTCGCTGAGCGCCTCATTGGCAAGGTCGACGTTCGATTGCGTCACCTCAACCAGCTTTGCCGCCGACTTGATGTCCAGAATGCTGTCCCGAATATCCGCATTCACCTGCTGAATCTGGTCCGAGTACCGCGATCGCGCCGTATCGAAAGCCGCAGCGGCAACCTGCTCGTCCCCACGCGTCTTCGCAATCTGCAGGATCGGCACACTGACCGTACCCGTAGCCGTGTACGTGCTGTGCGAATGGCCGACCGTCGTACCCTGGTCGCCAAAATCGCCGCTGGCCACAGCCGTAGGAAGCTGCTGCGTCCAGGCCGCTGTCTTCTGCGCCTTCGCCGCCTTCAACTGCTCCGCCGCCGCCGCAAGATCCTTCCGACCCTTCAGCGCCTGGTCAAACGCGGCCTCCGGATCGATGGTGTCGAGAGACTGATATGGCTCCGAGTCAACCAGCCGGTACTTCTGATCCAGCGGCAGACCGATCGTCCGTGCCAGCGCCAGCATCGCCTTAGCCAGATCGTTCGTCGTTGAAATCAACGTCTGCTGCTCGTTCTGGTAGTCCACCTGGGCCCGCAGGGCATCCAGCTTGGGGCTTGTGCCGGCATCATGCGCCGCCACCGCCTGGTCAAGCGATACCTTCGACGTAGCCAACTCCGCCTGGACCGCCGTGATGCGAGCCTGATCCGCGATGCACAACAGATAGGCATTGCCGACCGTCAGCACCACCATGTCCTTGGCATCCTGCGCCGTCAGCTTCGCCGCCTCAAAGCTATGCTTCGCCGAAATATAGCTCTGTAGCGCTGGAACGTTCACCAGGTTCTGCGTCAGGTAAGCCCGAAAATCGATCACCTGAAAGGGTCCGATGATCGGGTTAAGTCCTGGAAACTTGATGCCCTCAGCCGCAAGGTTGATCTGCTCAACGCTATAGCTGGCAGCCGCGTTGACCGTCGGCAACAGAGCCTGAAGCTGCTCCAGTCGCGCGCCGTTCGCATTCTTCTGCGAAGCCGTCTGCAGGATTAAGCCCAGGTTTGTCCGAAGACCGCGCTGGATCGCCTCATCGAGCGAAAGGTCCAACACACCATCCGTGGCCTTGCCTTCGATCAAGCTACCCTTGAAGGAATCCGACGTAACCTGGGAGCCATTCTGCCCCGAGGCATTGGCCAACTGACCCTGCGCCGCAGGAATCTGCGCATTGATCCCGGAGGCGGTAGGCGGCGCCGTCGAAGACGAGCTGCCGCCCTGCCCGTAAGCCCGACCCGCCGCGAAGAAGATAAGCCCCAGCGAGACACACGCCAGGCGAGAACTCCACGCTTCTTTTCTTTGCGTCATAACGATAATGGTACCTGTACCTCGGTTGTATGCACGAACACCCTGACCTCCGCAGACCTGCAATCCATCCTGCGGGCTTGCGCGTCAAACGTCCGGTACTCAATCTGATGCACGTCCTCCGATTGATTCTTCAAAAAAATGCCTCAACATCGCTACACTGCATCGCCACGCTCCTGATCCGCCATCTTCAAACGTAGCCAAAGCCCTGATTCCCGTTACTAATACGTTTCAACCCTGTCCCAACATGCGCCTTTCTGGATACACTTCTCCAGCAGGTCCCAACAGGTCCAGCAGCTATAGAGGAGTAGGACACCGTATGTTTTTAGGCATCGACGTAGGCACCGGCGGAACGCGCGCCATCGTAATCAACCGAGATGGCACCGTCCTCGCCTCCCATGCCATAGATCATGCCCCCATCAGTTCCCCTGAGATCGGCTGGGCCGAGCAGGACCCGGACGACTGGTGGCGCGCCGCACAAGGTGCCATCCGCGGCGCACTCACCCAGGCCAACGTCCCCATCGAAGCCGTCGGCCTCACCGGCCAGATGCACGGCTGCGTCATGCTCGACGACTCCGGCGCCGTCCTTCGTCCCGCCCTCATCTGGTGCGATCAGCGCACCCAGCCCCAGTGCGACTGGCTCACCGAGAAGATCGGCTTCGACCGCCTCATCGAACTCACCGCCAACCCCGCGCTCCCCAACTTCACCCTCACCAAGCTCCTCTGGGTCCGCCAGCACGAACCAGAAACCTTCGCCAAAATCCGACACGTCCTCTGCCCCAAGGACTACGTCCGCTTCCGCATGACCGGCGAATATGCCATCGACATGCAGGAGGCCTCAGGCACCCTGCTCCTCGACGTAGCCCACCGCCGCTGGTCCGAAGAGGTGGCCGAGGCAGCAGGCATTCCCATGGCGTGGCTACCCCGACTCTTCGAAGGCCCCGAAATCTGCGCCCACATCAACGCAGCAGGATCGGCCGCCACCGGCATTCCCGTCGGCATCCCCGTAGCCGCAGGCTCAGGCGACCAAGGCGCAGGAGCTGTCGGCATGGGCATCCTCAAGCCCGGCACCGTCTCCGCCACCATTGGGACCTCCGGCGTAGTCTTCGCCTCTACAGATAAACCAACGATGGATCGCCTCGGCCGCCTCCATACCTTCTGCCACGCCGCACCGGGCCTCTGGCACGTCATGGGCGTCACCAACGGAGCCGGTCTCAGCCTCCGCTACTTCCGCGACACCTTCACCCCGACCGACACCTACGACGACCTCCTTAATTTGGCCGAAAACGTTCCAGCAGGATCAGCCGGACTCTTCTGGACGCCCTACCTCTTCGGCGAACGCACCCCCCACCTCGACGCCAAGGCCCGCGCCGCCTTCGTAGGCATTACCGCCTCCCACACCCGTGG
Source organism: Granulicella arctica (assembly GCF_025685605.1). NCBI lineage: Bacteria > Pseudomonadati > Acidobacteriota > Terriglobia > Terriglobales > Acidobacteriaceae > Granulicella > Granulicella arctica. The sequence goes on along the minus strand of NZ_JAGTUT010000001.1, from coordinate 3,885,862 downwards.
ACACTTCGTCCGGGCCATCCTCGAAGGCGTAGCCTTCAGCCTCCGCGACACCCTCACCCTCTTCGCCGACCTCCAGATCCCCGTCAACGAGATCCGCCTCGGCGGTGGCGGCGCACGCGGCAAGCTCTGGCGGCAGATCCAGGCCGACGTCTACGGCCAATCCGTAGGCCGCCTCGAAGCCGAAGAGGGCGGAGCTTTCGGAGCCGCCCTCCTCGCAGGAACCGGCATCGGCGCATGGCCTACTGTAGAAGCAGCCTGCGCCGCCACCGTCCGCGTAGCCGAAACCACCCCGCCAGCAAGTGCCGAACTCATGACCGCCGCCTACACCGAATATCAGAAGATCTACCCCGCCCTGAAATCAATAGGCCGCTCATAATCACTCTTCACAACCACAAACCATCAGGCGCCCCATCCTTTCGCAGCAATTTCGCGAAAGGGTGGGATAGTAAAATCCACGCCACCGTCTTAAGCTCTACACCAGCATCACCATTCCGATCCCAAAGCACTATCCTTAAATCCATTCATCTGCACTGATCCGTGTTAAGCCTTCACCGTCAGTCGCTCACACTTTCCAAGTGCTAACATGGCCAAACTCATGTCCACGCCCATCGAAACTGTTGTCATCGGCTTCGGCCTCGCAGGCCGCGTCTTCCACGCACCCTTCGTCAGCGCCGTCCCCGGCCTGCGCCTCAACGGCATTGTTCAGCGCAAGGGCGACAAGGCCAGCAAAGCTTATCCAGAAGCCCGCATCCTTCGCTCCGTCGAAGAAGCCCTCGCCGACAACACCGTCCAGCTGGTCGTCGTAGGCACCCCCAATGAGACCCACTTCGCCCTCGCGAAACAGGCTCTCGAAGCAGGCAAGCACGTCGTCATCGACAAGCCCTTCGCCTCCACCAGCGACGAAGCCCGCGAACTCATCACCCTCGCCGCCCGGAAGAATGTCATCCTCGCTCCCTTCCACAACCGCCGCTGGGACGGCGACTTCCTCACCGTCCGCAAGCTCCTCGCCGAGCAGGCTGTAGGCCGTCTCGTCACCTTCGAGTCCCACTTCGACCGCTTCCGCCCCCTACCCCGCGAAGGCACGTGGAAGGAGTCCTCAAACCCTGCCAACGGCCTCCTGATGGACCTCGCCCCGCACCTCGTCGACCAGGTCTTGGCCCTCTTCGGCACCCCCGAAGCCATCACCGCCAGCGTCCGTAAAGACCGCGATAATACCGACATCGAGGACGCCTTCGACATCACCCTGCACTATCCCCGCCTCCTTGCCATGTGCCGCTCCAGCATGATCGCTGCGGACGCCTCGCCCCGCTTCCTCCTACACGGCACCCGCGGCAGCTACAAAAAGTTCGGCCTCGACCCCCAGGAACCCACCCTCCTCTCTGGCGCCCAAGTCCCACCCATCGGCATGGGCGACTGGCTCTCCGAAGACAAAGCCCACTGGGGCACCCTTACCATCGCGCCCGACCCGGCCCAGCCCGCCACTCTGACCCGCACCACCATCGAAACCGAGCCCGGCGACTACCGCAACTTCTACGCCAGCGTACGCGACGCCATCAACGGCACCGCCCCCCTCGCCGTCCCCACCGAAGAGGGCTACCGCGTCATCAAACTCCTCGAACTAGCCCGCGAGAGTTCAGCCCAGGGCCGCACCATCCCTGCCAACTTCTAGCAAGTACGAGCCGCAAACTTGTCATCCTGAGCAAAGCCGAAGGACCTGCATCTGCCCTTGCGCTTACCTTTTTAGCTGTCATTTCTGAAGGGAACCTGCGTTTACCCTTTTCTTATCCCCCGCAAAGAGGATCAGCAAACGTATCGAGACCACGACACGTCGCTTTAAAATCCCTAACTAAAAACGCACCTTTCGCGCAACCATCGCTTAGCCGCACTTCGGTGGGAGCGCAGGGCTTCAGCCCCGCGAATATCTCCGCCAACAAATCGGCTTCACCCCGGGCTGCCCGCCAAGAAAAGTGGCCTACTAGTTCCACCCCACTTGATACACTTAACTTATAGGGACAAATAAATCACAAACAGCCACGAGAGCTAACCTGCTTAGAATGAATACTTTGCCTGCAACCCTTGCATCTTGAATACTTTACGTTGACTTGGTGCCGCAACTGTTTCAAAACAAACACCTTAGAGTCCACCCCAAACTGAAAAACTTAGCCGCCCTGACCATAAGTAGCCGCCGCTCCATGCTTGCGGAAGTAGTGCCGATCCAGAAGCGCCTGTGAAACGCCAAGATGTCCCGGCACCAGCGTGAGCGTCTTATAGGCCATCTTCGCCACAGCTTCGAGCACCACCGCATTGTGAGCCGCGTCATCCGGCGTCTTGCCCCAGCAGAACGGTGCATGACCAGCCACCAGCACCGCCGGCACAGCCAATGGATCGATGCAGTTGCGCTTGAAGTGGTCCACAATCGCCAGCCCCGTCTCGTGTACGTAGCGGCCGCCGATCGCCTCATCCGTCAGATCTGGCGTACACGGCACCGGCCCATAGAAGTAGTCGGCATGGGTCGTCCCCAGTGGAGGGATCGCCATCCCCGCCTGCGCAAAGCTCGTCGCGTACTCCGAGTGCGTATGCACCACCGCACCGATCGTCAGGAACTCGCGATACAGCAGCGTATGGGTATCCAGATCGGACGAGGGCCGGAAGCTGCCATCCACAATCTTCCCGTGGAGATCGGTCACCACCATATGCTCCGGTCGTAGGTCGTCATAATCGACGCCAGAGGGCTTGATGACCACCAGCCCCTGCTCGCGATCGACGCCCGACGCGTTGCCAAAGGTGTAAAGCACAAGGCCACGCTTCACCAGTTCAAGATTCGCTTCAAGGACGGAGGTGCGGAGTTCTTCGAGGAGCATAAAAGCAGGATACATCGAGTAAAGTAGCACTATGGAACTGGAATCGAAGGAGCATCCGTTGCCGGCGCAAGCGTTGCCGGCAGGATTTGTCTGGGGTGCCGTCAAGGCCGGAATCAAGGCCAGTGGGAATCTGGATCTAGCCGTAGCCTTCGCCCCCAAAGGTGCCGTCGGCGCGGCGATGTTCACAAAGAATCAGGTCGTAGCAGCCCCGGTCATCGTCGGTAGACGCCACCTTCAAGCCACAGGCGGCCGAGTCTCCGCCGTCCTCGTCAACGCCGGTAACGCCAACTGCGCCACAGGCGATGTCGGCATCGCAGCCTGCACCGCAACCTGCGTCGCCGCAGCCGAGCAGCTTGGCTGCATCTTCGACGAAGTCTTCCCTTCCTCGACGGGTATCATCGGCGTCCCGTTTCCATCCGGCAAGGTCATCGCCGCGTTACCTGAAGCAACCGCAGCCCTCGGCACCACCTCAGCGCACGCCGAGTTCTTCGCCCGCGCCATCATGACGACCGACACGAAGATGAAGGTGGCCCGCGCCGTCATCGACGTCGGCGGCACAGAAGTCCGCCTCTTCGGCACCGCCAAGGGCGCAGGCATGATCCACCCGCAGCTAGGGCCGCCACACGCGACCATGCTCGTCTACCTCTTCACCGACGTCATCGCCGACGCCGCTCAGCTTCAGGCGCTCCTCGCACCAGCCGCCGAAAAGAGCTTCAACAGCATCTCCATCGACGGCGACACCTCGACCAACGACACCGTGCTCCTCCTCGCCAGCGGAGCAAGCGGTATTGCTCTCGACGCCCAGGTTGGTGAAGCCTTCGTCTCCGCGCTCCAACTGGTCTGCGACTCGCTCGCTCACCAGATCGTCGACGACGGCGAAGGCGTCAGCCATGTCGTCAAGCTCCACATCACCGGGGCCCGCACAGCAGCCGAAGCGAAGACCGTCGCCAAGGCCATCGCCCACTCGCCGCTCTGCAAGACGGCCTGGTCGAGCGCGGACCCGAACTGGGGCCGCCTCATGGCCGCAGCCGGTTACTCCGGCGTAGAGTTCGATCCTGCCCTCGTCACAATCGCGATCGGCGGCCTGCCCGTCTTCGCCGCCGGCATGCGCTCGCCCTACTTCGACGAGGCAGCGACCCATGAGGTCATGCTCCAACGCGAGTACACCATCCACCTTGACCTTGGCCTGGGAACGGAAGAGTCCACCTTCCTCACCTGCGACCTGACCGCTGAGTACGTCCGCATCAATGCGGACTACTCCTCCTAATATCTGCTCGGGGAGACCTTATCTACGCCTCCATCATCGTCGCCATCCTCACCCTGATCGCACTCTCCGCCATCTACGGCGTCGGATCGCTCTTCTTCATCTGGTGGGATGGCGGCGCACTGCGGAGGATTCTGATCGTTCTGGCTATCCTCACCCTGGCGTGTGCAGCCATTTACGCCCATGACCGCGACCTTCTGCCGAAGCCTCACAGCTCCGTCACCAAGGCAACGTGACGTTTCCCGTTCAGACGATTATCTTTAGAGTGTTGGTTACAGGGGTATAACGACTGCTTATGACGACGAAGACTGAACTTTCCGCCAAGATCGATTTTTCCGCAGAGATGTCCGAGTGGATTGAGGCGTTCGACGATGTTGTCGCCGCAGATTGGGAGAACGGCACCGAACTCCTGAACGCCCTCCGCCAGCGTGCTCGCGAGGCAGGCGTTCCGACCCCAGGCGAGGTGACTACGCCCTATCGCAACACCATCGCGAAGCATGACGAAGTTCCCTACCCCGGCGACCGCAACCTGGAACGCCGCGTCGAAGCGCTGATCCGCTGGAACGCTATGGCGATGGTTCACCGCCAGAACAAGAAGGACGCCGGCATTGGCGGTCACATCTCCACCTACTCCTCGCTCGCCACGTTGCTTGAAGTCGGCTTTAACCACTTCTTTCACGCCAAGTACGGTGAACAGCCTGGCGACTTCATCTATTTTCAAGGCCACGCCTCACCCGGTGTCTATGCCCGCGCCTTCCTCGAAGGTCGTTTCGACGAATCACGTCTCGGCAACTTCCGCCACGAGCTCCGCGGCGAGCCAGGCCTAAGTTCCTACCCGCATCCCTGGCTGATGTCCGACTTCTGGAACTTCCCTACCGTCTCCATGGGAATCGGTCCGCTGAATGCTATCTACCAGGCCCGCTTCATGCGGTACCTTGAAAACCGCAACCTCATCGAGAAGACCGACCGTAAGATCTGGGCCTTCGTAGGCGACGGCGAAACGGACGAGGTCGACACCCTCGGCGCCATCTCACTCGGTGCCCGCGAGAAGCTCGACAACCTGATCTTCGTCGTCAACTGCAACCTGCAGCGCCTCGATGGTCCCGTTCGCGGCAACAAGCGCATCATCGATGAACTCGAAGGCGTCTTCCTCGGCGCTGGCTGGAACGTCATCAAGGTCATCTGGGGCTCCGATTGGGATGCCCTCTTCGAGCGCGACCACACCGGCCTGCTTCTTCGCCGGATGGAGGAGTGCGTCGATGGCGACTACCAGACCTTCAAGGCAAAGGACGGCGCGTACCTTCGCGAGCACTTCTTCGGCAAATATCCCGAGTTGCTTGAACTGGTGAAGGACTACACCGATGACCAGCTCATCACTCTCCATCGCGGCGGCCACGACCCCGCCAAGATCTACAACGCCTATAAGCGTGCGATCGAGCATAAGGGTGGTCCGACCGTTATCCTCGCCAAGACCGTCAAGGGTTACGGCCTCGGCTCCGCGCAGGCCCGCAACGCGACCCACTCCGAAAAGAAGCTTGCAGACGATGGCCTCGCTGCCTTCGTGAAGCGCTTCGACATTCCGATTCCCGAGCAGGCCGCCAAGGACGGAGCTTTCTACCGTCCTGAGCAGAGCGCTCCCGAGATCGTCTACATGCAGGAGCGCCGTAAGGAGCTTGGCGGGTACCTACCCTCCCGCACCGTTCCGAAGCGCGACTTCAGGGCACCCGGGCTGGACTTCTTTACCGACTGGCTGGGCGGCTCAAAGGGTCGCGCCGTCTCGACCACCATGGGCTTTGTTAACATGCTGAACGCCCTGCTAAAGAATCCGGTGATCGGCAAGCTGATCGTGCCCATCGTCCCCGACGAGGGCCGCACCTTTGGCTTCGAGTCTGTCATGAAGGCCGTCGGTATCTACGCACCCGAAGGCCAGAAGTACACGCCGCACGACGCCGACATGCTGCTGCGCTACTCCGAGAAGAAGGATGGACAGATTCTCGAAGAGGGCATCACCGAAGCAGGCTCGATGGCCAGCTTCACCGCCGCCGGCACAGCGTACTCAAACTACAACGTCCCGACGATTCCCTTCTATATGTACTACTCGATGTTCGGCTTCCAGCGTATCGGCGACATGGTCTGGGCCTTCGCCGACTCACGCGGCAAGGGCTTCCTGATGGGCGGAACCGCTGGCCGTACGACGATGCTTGGCGAAGGGCTCCAACATCAGGATGGCCACAGCCACGTCCTCTCAAGTACAGTCCCAACCTGCGTCAGCTACGATCCGGCCTTCGTCTACGAACTGGCTGTAGTCGTTCAGGATGGTATCCGTCGCATGTATCAGGATGGCGAGGACGTCTTCTACTACATCACCATGTACAACGAAGACTATGCCATGCCGCCGATGCCGGAGGGTGTCACAGAAGGCATCCTCAAGGGCCTCTACAAACTTCGCTCCTCGACCGGTGGAGAAGCTGTGGCGCAGCTCTTTGGCAGCGGTCCAATTCTCAACGAAGTGCTTGAAGCGCAAACCATCCTCTCCGAGAAGTATGGCGTGCAGACCGATGTCTGGAGTGTTCCAAGCTATACCGAGGTGCGCCGTGAAGCGCTTGCGGTCGAGCGATGGAACCGCCTGCACCCCGCCGAAAAAGAGCGTCAGAGCTATCTTCAGGCCATGCTCAGCGGCACGACAGGCCCAATCATCGCTGCGAGCGATTACATGAAGTCGATTCCGGACACGCTGGCACCCTGGCTACCCGGTCGCCTGGTGACCCTCGGAACGGACGGCTTTGGGCGTTCAGACAACCGCGAACACCTCCGCCGTCACTTCGAAGTCAACGCTGCATCGATCGTAGGCGCGACCCTCTCGAAGCTCGCTCGCGAGGGTAAGTTCAAGCCGAAGGCAGCCCAGAAGGCTTTCGTCGACCTCGGTCTTGACACCGAAGCCATCGATCCGGCTCGCGCCTAAGCACCTCATCCGCGAGGCCACCGCAATCGTGGCGGCCTCGTCTTCTCTTAGTTCGCAACAAAGATAGTCCGAGGCATCATGGGTGAGATGGTAGGCAGCAAGCGCGCAGCGGGAGATACGACTCCGCAGGAAAGCCCGCTCGTCCCGAACAGGAAGATGCAGCGCATGTACCAGGGCATCATCGAATCCCGAATGCTCGAAGAGCTTCTTCGCAAGCGATACAAAAAGGCGAAGCTTGGAAGCTCATACGGCCAGGAGGCCTGCAGAAATGCTGCCCTGATTGACCTCGAGCCGGGCGATCTGGTCAGCGACCTTCCGGAGAGCCTAACCGCAGCGTTCCTTCTGGGTGCGGAACCCGGCACCATCATCGAAAACATCGTTCAGAAAAAATCTGCAACGTCGAAAAGTTCTTTCCCTGCAAGTCTTCTGCCGCCCATCGGCGATACAGCCGAACGATTGCATGTAGCGCTTGGCGCTGCGCTGACCTTGAAGCGCCTCAGCCCCTCCCGCATACTCGTGGTCTTTGTAGAGGCTGGCGAGGTAAAGCCATCGACTTTGAAACACACCCTGCACTTCGCTGCCCAGCAGGAATTGCCGATGCTCTTCGTCGTTCTTCCCCAGCCAACGTCAAAGGTGACGAGCAAGGTCGTTCGCAAGGCACTGAGCCCTAGTGCTCGGTCTACATCGCTCGGTGTAGCGGGCATTCCGGTCGATGCAAGTGACGCGGTCGCCCTCTACCGCGTTGTGCAGGAGTCGATCGGGCGCGCTCGTTCCGGTGGCGGCCCCGCCCTGATGGAATGCACTCACCTACTGCTCGAAGGCAAAAAGAAGAGCCTGGTCTCTGATCCGGCAGCGGCCATGGGGCGTACGCTTCTGGACCGGCAGATCTGCAATCAGGGCTGGCTTGACAGCGTCCGTTCAGGCTTTCAGGTTGTTCTTAAGGCGCTGTAAGCCAGGGACTGCGATACCACTCTCAGCACCAATGTGCAGAAACCGTGTCTGGTGCGGAAGAACGCGGTTTACACTAGAGGTACTAATCAGGACAGGGTCTGAGGTGCAAGTGCGTCCAGGAATTTTAGCGACTATAGCCGGTTTGACGATGTTTGCTCTCTCGTCAGCCATGGCCCAGACTGCCCCTGCTCCTTCAGCGCCCATCCCGACGACACAGTCGCCTGATGTAACCCCCTCTCGGCCGCCATACGATCCCAATCTTATTCCGACGCCACCCGCTGCACCGGTGGCTCAACCGGCGCCCCCGCCGGTGATCGTCCGCGAGCCCAAGGCCGCCGGTCAGCCGAAGTATACGCAGTCCGAGATCTATACCGCCTACGAGCCCTATGGCCCCTACGGTCCCCATAACGTTGAGGACATGGACGGTCACTTTGGCTCTTCCTACATCCCCGTCGATAGTTGGATCTATCCAGAGATGATGCGTCTCTACGGCATGGGCTACATTGACACAGCTTTTCTCGCGATGCGACCCTGGACGCGTCTCAGCGTCGTTCATATGCTGCGGCAGTCGCAGGATTCGATTCTCGGCGGCGACAATCAGGAGGCACAGGAGATTCTCGCCGTGCTCCTTCGCGAGTTGACCGACGAACTACCAACCGGCAATATACCCCGCGGCGCAGTCTACGGAGCGCAATCGGTATACACCCGCATGATGGGGATCGGTGGAACACCCCTTCGCGATAGCTATCACCTCGGTCAGACCATCATCAACGACTATGGGCGGCCCTATCAAAAGGGCTTCAATAACGTCACAGGTTTTTCAAGCCTCAACGAGTGGAGCCGATTCTCGCTGCATGTTAGGGCTGAGTACCAGCACGCACCCTCCGCAGCTGGCTATTCGCCGACACTCTCAGCCTATGTTTCCTCAAGAGATGAGGTACCTTACTCGGGCTTCAATCTAAACCAGGATACGGTTCCCTCCGGTCCGATCGCTGCACAGAATCCTTTCCGCATCGTTGAAGCGACGCTCTCTTTCCACCTGGCCGGGCACGAGTTCTCCGGCGGCAAGACCGACGCCTGGATCGGCCCCGGAATGGGCGGCGGCATGTCATGGTCGAACAACGCTGAAAACATCTACGCCTTCCGCATCAACCGGGTTGAGCCGTTGCACATTCCCCTCGTCTCCCGCGTACTGGGGCCCATCCGGTACGACTTCTTCATGGGCAGTCTGAAGGGTCACACTTACCCAAACCACCCATGGGCTCACTCGGAAACTTTAGAGTTTGCCCCCACTGCAAACTTCCAGTTTGGCTTTCAGCGAACCATCGTCTTCGGCGGTGCTGGACATGAGCCGGTAAACTTCCACACCTTCATCAAGGGCTTTTTCGATGTGAACGATACGACCGAGGCTGAGAAGTTCTCCCGCGATGATCCCGGCGCGCGCTTCAGTTCCTTCAACTTCTCGTACAGGCTTCCCTTACTCAGAAACTATGCAACCTTCTACGCCGACTCGGAGACGCACGATGACGTGCTGCCCATCTCCGCTCCACGTCGCGCCGGCTATCGCACTGGCCTCTACATCTCGCATTTTCCCGTTATCAAGAAGCTCGACCTCAGGGCCGAAGCAGTTTCAACCGATTGCTCAACGCTTGCCTGCACGCAGGGCGGAGCTCAATACACGGAGACAGTTCAGCGGCAGGCCTACACCAACAAGGGTCTTCTGCTCGGCGACTGGATCGGCCGCGAGGCGAAGGGCGGACAGGCATGGGTGACCTATCACCTATCAGGCAATGAGTGGGTCCAGTTCTCTTATCTGAACAAGAAAACACCGTACGACTTTATAGCTGGCGGAACAACACAGAATCAATTCACCGCAAGCGTTGTTAAGCGCATCGGCAAAGATCTCGAAGTCAATGGCTGGGTACAGGTTGAGCGATGGAAGGCCCCCGTCTATCTACCAGGTCTTCAGAGCAACACCACCGCTGCCGTTCAGTTCACCTGGTACCCCAAGCTTCACACGACACCTGGCAAGCAATAGAAATCAGGACGGAGAGGCTTGGCAAGCCATCCGTCCTGATCGCCAACTACCTCTCAATTAACCGTTGACGCACGCCTGAAAGTAAGCCAATGACTTCTCTAGTCCCTGTCGAAGTTTGATCTTTGGCTCCCACCCAAGGAGCGTTCGTGCGCGCGTGATGTCGGGACGCCGCCGTGCCGGGTCATCCTGCGGTAGCGGCTTGCGCACGATCTCGCTCTTCGATCCCGTCACTGCAAGGACCTCTTTCGCGCACTCCAGAATCGTCCACTCGACAGGATTGCCGACATTGACCGGCAGGTGCTCTCCCGAGCGCGATAGCTTGACGATCCCATCGATCAAGTCGGATACATAGCAGAAACTGCGCGTCTGCGAGCCGTCGCCATAGATTGTGAGCGGCTGACCCTGAAGCGCCTGGATCATGAAGTTCGAGATAACGCGCCCGTCATTTGCCTGGAGCCGCGGACCATACGTGTTGAAGATCCGCACGAGGTGCGTGTTTACCTTGTAGTAGCGGTTGTAGGCAGTCACGGTCGCTTCAGAAAAGCGCTTCGCCTCATCGTATACGGACCGGGGACCGATCGGGTTCACATTCCCCCAGTACGTCTCAACCTGCGGATGCACCTCGGGATCGCCATAGCATTCGGACGTCGACGCGTGCAGATAGCCAGCGCTGTACTTCTTGGCAATCTCAAGCGTATTCACGGTGCCCGTCGAACCGACGAGTAGTGTCTCCGGTCCCAGCCGGTCATAATCTACCGGGCTTGCAGGTGAAGCAAAGTTAAAGACGTAGTCTACCGCTCCAACGTCGAAGGGCTGGCAAATATCCTTCTCCTCAAAGCTGAAGCGCGACTCCCCCGCTAAATGCGCGAGATTCGCTGGATTGCCGGTACACAGGTTATCGACACCGATGACGGAATGACCTTCGGCAAGCAGTAGATCAGAAAGGTGGGAGCCCAGGAAGCCCGCAGCACCAGTAACAAGAATTCTCTGAGTCATTGTTTTCCTCTAGTTGTCTCGCAAAGTTTGTACTTACTTATATCTACGCAAGCAGAACGACTCTGGATGATCGATCCAACAACTTGCGAGACTAGCGCCTCACCCTTGGCTTCCTGCCGGACCTCGACCATGCTTGATGTGGTAGGCAGCAGGGCGACCAACGCTCAGGTAAGTAAAGCCATGTTGAATCATTACAGCAGGATCGTAGAGATTACGGCCATCAATAACGATTGGGTAGCGAAGTGTTGTGTTGAGGCGATCGAGGTCAATCTGTCCAAACTCAACCCAGTCCGTCAGGATCAGAAGCGCATCGGCATCATTGGCAGCATCGAAAACGTCCGTTGCATAGCGTAGCTGCGGACCTGCAGGAAGTTCCTGCTCGGTACGCTTCATAGCGGCTGGATCGAACGCTGCTATCGAGCAGCCTTCGCCGATTAGCATCTCGACCAGATCAATCGCTGGCGACTCGCGAATGTCGTCCGTCTCTCCCTTGAAGGCAAGTCCGAGCACCGCAAGGCGTTTGCCGCGCAGCGTCCAAAGTGCAGACCGCACCTTGTTTAAGAATCGCTTCTTCTGACTCGCATTAATCTTCTCGACTTCATTCAGAAGGCTAAAGTCAATCCCCATTTGCTCGGCGACCGAGCGGAACGCTGCCACATCCTTAGGAAAGCAGGAACCGCCATAACCGATCCCGGGTCGCAAGAACTTGGGTCCGATTCGACTATCGAGTCCGATGCCACGCGCTACCTGCTCCACATTGGCGTCAGTTGCCTCGCACAGATTCGAGACAGCATTAATAAACGAAATCTTGACCGCAAGGAATGCGTTCGACGCATGCTTGATAATCTCGGCGCTTTTAGTGGACGTATTCAGAAGCGGAGGCGGAGCGTCGACACTGCAGACTCCGGCAATGTGGCCCTCTTGCTTGTAGTAACTTCCAGTCGTCAACGGAGCATAGATTCCGTTCAACACTGCGGCTGCCCGTTCACTATCAGCACCGACCACGATCCGGTCCGGATGCAGAAAATCTGCAACTGCCGTTCCCTCTCGCAGGAACTCCGGGTTCGAGACGACGTCAAACAGCTCCCGCGCTACGCCATTACGTTCGATGGCCCGGCGAATCCACTCATTGGTATAAACCGGTACCGTGCTCTTCTCAACGATTACCTTGTAACTGGTAAGCGAGCGTGCAATCTCGCACGCAACCGCCTCTACATAGGAGAGGTCCGCATCGCCCGTTTCGCTCTGCGGCGTTCCCACCGCTATAAAAATCGCCTCACATTCCCGCGTCGCCTCTGCAAGGTCAGTCGTAAAGCGCACCCGCGTGTTTCGGTAACGCTCCAGCAACTCGGGCAGGTAGTTCTCGTGGATGAGCGTGTCACCACCTCGCAGAGCAGCGACCTTGCGCTCATCGTTGTCGACGCAGATTACCTGGTGACCCATCTCTGCGAAGCAAACGGCGGCGACAAGACCGACGTACCCGGATCCTACAACTGCAATCGAAATATTCTGACTCATAGCGTTTAGGTAGGATTCCCTTAGGGTGATTTATCGATCGGACTAACTATTTTCCGGCTTGCTTTCTTGATTCTATTCGAGTCACATCTCAATAGGATGCGCAGGAGCGGGAATGACGATGGTTACTAAAGCTAGTATTTCGTTTCCCCCAGTAGTCCCCGTCGCGTAGTATAGGGGCAATGGCTTCCCAAGGAACATCAATCCCACCCTCCGTGGGTGCCCCCGGTGCGAGAGCGCCGGAGTTCAGTGCAACATCGTCCGAAACCAGCCTTTCCGAAGTTTTGATTACACTTCGCAAGCGGCGCTGGGTGCTCGTCGCGACGGTGATCCTTGGCCTCTTTTATGGTTTGTACAAAGCCACGTCACAACCGAAACTCTATGAAGCCAGGGGCCGCATTCAGGTCCGTACGGGCTCATCGAACGAGTATCGAGTTAGTGCTGTCTCAAGCTTCGGAGGCGACTCGCAGACTCGTCTTCAGACAGAAGTAAACATCCTCAAAAGTGACTCCCTCCTCCTGACCGTTGCCCGCGAGTTGAATCTCGCAAATGACCCCAACTTCTTTGGCTCCAAAGGAGGAGCGCCAACCCACTATTCCGTCGACAGCCCCGGTATCCGCCAGGCAGTGGTTGGCACCTTGCAATCGAATCTCAAGATCAACCTGATTATCAAAACAGACATCATCGAGATTAGTTACAGCAGCTTGAACGCCAAGCTTTCGGCAGACATCGTCAATAAGCTGATCTCGGACTATATACAGCGCAGCTACGAGACCCGCTTTCAGTCGACGCAGCGCGTATCGCAGTGGCTCTCCGGTCAGCTTGACGACCTTAAGCAGCAGGTCGAGACATCCGAAGAACAGATGATCGATGTTCAAAAGCGACTCGGCATCATTGGCCTCGATCCTACTCACAGCCAGATCACCACAGGCGTGGACGACCTGGCCCGAGCCTCGGGTCAGGCGCGTATTGCCCGCATTCTCGCGGAATCCCGGTATCGCACGTTGAGCGGCATGGGCGCGAATGCAGTCGACCCATATAGTGGATCGTCGAGCATAGGCACAACCGCACCCGGTTCGTATGGCTCCTCAACCGGTACGGCATCCAGCGGCACGCAGTCTGGCGGCACACAGTCCACAGGCACACCAAACTCGGGAACATCTTCATCGGGCGGAATGGGTCAGGGTCAGGACACCTCTGCTGGCTCAAACTCCAACCAGGTTCAGCAATTGCAGTCGCAGCTTGCAAATCTTCAGGCCAGCTACGCGCAGTCACAGGCGACCTTAGGTCCAAACAACCCGACTGCCCTCGCGCAAAAGGCACAAATCGCAGAGTTGACCAAGCAGGTTACCCTCGAGCAAAAGCGCATGGTCCAAGCTTCCAGAGAGGCCTACCTGATCGCGCGTAGCACCGAAAGTGAAACCGCGACCACTCTTGAGACCGAGAAGAACAACGCCTACAAGCTGCGCGATGATCTTGTGGAATACACCCTGCGCCAGCGCGAATATGAATCGAACCGCATCCTCTATGACGGTTTGAGACAGCGTCTCCGCACCGCAGGCGTTCAGGCCGGCCTCGAATCTCTCGAAATTGATGTCGTCGATCAGGCCCTCCCGCCATCGAATCCGACAATGAACTCGAAGTCGACGATCGTCATCATAGCCCTGATTTTCAGCTTTATGATCGGTGTCGCGATCAGCTTCCTTCTGGAAAGCCTCGATACCGGACTACGCAGTATCGCAGAGATTGAAGCCATCACTGGGCTTCCCTCGCTTGCCATCATTCCGCGCTCTCGGAAATCGAATGCGGAGACTGTTGGCACGCTCAGCACCGCCCAGAGAAATATTAACGTCCTTACGCAGCCAAAGTCTCAGTTTGCCGAAGCCATTCGATCTCTTCGGACCTCGCTTCTGCTCTCGACTACAGGCCATCCACCGAAGTACATTCTGTTTACAAGCGCAACGCCCTCAGAAGGAAAGACCACAACCGCCTCAAATCTCGCTTGTGTTCTTGCCCAACGTGACACCAGCGTTCTTCTGATCGATGCCGATCTTCGCCGCCCTAATGTTCATCACCGCTTTGGTTTAAACGGCAAAGTCGGTGTGACAACGCTGCTTACTGGTGCTACTTCGCTTGAGGACACTGTGCAGCGCGTTCCTGAAGTACCCAACCTTCACATCTTGCCCAGCGGGCCCGTACCCCCTTTCCCGACCGAGATGTTGACGTCGAAGGCTATGGACGACCTCCTCGAGCAATGCGGGAAGCTGTACACACACGTGGTGATCGATTCGCCGCCAATCCTTTCAGTGACAGATGGCGTTCTCCTTGCCCGTAAGGCAGATGCTGTCGCACTCGTTATCCGTCATGGCAAGTCCAGCAAGCACGTTGTTCGACGCGCCCGCGATCTGCTGCTTCGGGCTGGCGCACCCATCACCGGTATCGTCCTCAACGCGGTTGATCTGAACGCACCGGAGTACTACGGCTACTACGGTTACTCCGGATATTCGTATTCCAGCATCGACTCCGACAGCTGGGAGGCCCAAGGTGCCTCCAGTGAAACCACAAAGCGGAAGAGGAGCTGATCGATGAGATTGCAGAACTTGACTACGAACGGCAGCTTCAGCTCGACGGTGCACACCATCGCCACTTTTGTGACGCGCCGAGCTACACGCGGTGCCATGTTTACCCTCGCACTTTGCTTTTCGGTCTCGCAGCTCCAGGCGCAGTTCAGCGGCCCATCACTTGGCGCCGGAACGCCGGTCAATGCCCCGATTACGCCTACAACTGATCCTGCGATTCTCTACCCGGCCGACCGCGCCATCCAGCTTGGCGTCGGGGATTCACTCGTCGTACATTTGTTTGGTCAAAGTGAGTTCGCATCCCCTGAGCGCGTAGGCCTCGATGGAGCGTTACAGGTGCCCCTGATTGGCCCAGTCCCTGTCCTCGGCCTTACGCTATACCAGGCTTCGCAGGTTATTGCTATCCGGTTGAAGAATGCCGGCATGTACCGCGATCCTCAGGTGACACTGCAGATAGTCGACTCTCCAAATCAGGTCGTTACGGTTTCGGGAGAGATGCATGGCCTTGTCCCTGTCGTTGGTCGGCGCAGCCTGCTCAGTGTTCTATCTGCAGCCGGTCAATACCCGATCACGGGCAGCCATACCGTTATCATCAATCGTCCCGGCTTGGACCAGCCCATCGTTGTCGACCTCGGCACGGATCCGTCCCGCAGCGCCCGCGCAGATGTCCCCCTCTTCCCTCTCGATACAGTCGTCGTTCCGCGTGTCGGCGTAGTCTACGTGCTCGGAGCCTTCAAGATCCAGGGTGCGATACCGCTCGAGCAGAACTCCCCACTTACCCTGATGCAGGCTGCTTCCCTCGCTGGAGGTCCCGGCTTCGAGGGGCAATATAAGGATCTGCGCGTCGTTCGGACTGTTGGCTTTGAACGCAAGGTCATCAAGCTTGACCTGATGAAGGTGATGCGCGGCAAGGCCTCCGACCCTGTCCTGCAGGCGGATGACATCATCTTTTTGCCGACCAACCAGCTCAAGGCCGCTCTTACCAATGGTGGCTTCGGTGCAGCCAGCAACGTCGCCTCCTTACTACTGGTTGCCTTTCAGACCAGGTAGCGTCTTGCATTTAAAAGATCGTGACCAACACGCACCATGCACCCGCAGGGGCGCAGATACGGATGGGGTTCTTGCCTCTTAATGCTCAGGGCAGTACGGCCAAAGTCCGGCTTGCTTACCTTGTCAGTCATCCGATCCAGTACCAGGTCCCTCTGCTGCGGCGTATCGCACAGGAACCGGACATCGACCTCACCGTGCTCTTCGGATCGGATTTCTCTGTACGTGACTATAAGGATGAGGGCTTCGGCGTAGGCATCAAGTGGGACGTTCCCCTGCTCGACGGCTATCATCACGAATTCTTGCCGAGCCTGCGAGATACCTCTGGCGTCAGCGTCACCAGCCCCATGAACCACGGCATCTTCAGTCGTCTGCGTCGAGGGGATGGTCAGCAGCCCTTTGACGCTCTGTGGGTCCACGGCTACGCGACCGTCAATGCAATGCACGGCATTCTTGCGGCAAACACCCTTGGCATCCCGGTGCTGTTACGGGCAGAGTCCTGGCTGCGTGACCGCTCGCGATCCGGCGCAAAGCTCGTCGCCAAAAAGCTTTTCTTTGATCTTCTGGCCCGGCTCGTCGACGCTACACTCCCGATCGGCTCTCTCAATGCCGAGTACTGGCAGCACTATCTCGGGGAAGACTTCCGACAGTTCCTCATGCCCTACGCCGTCGATAACAGCTACTTCCAGCAGCGAAGTCTCTCCGCTCAGTCAGGACGCGCAGAGCTCCTTGCCGAACTCGACCTCGATCCCGCAAGGCCCGTCATCCTCTTTGCTTCAAAACTTCAGTACCGCAAGCACTGTGATGACTTGATCGAAGCTTATACGAAGCTCGCGCCCGCAGCCGGAGCCGAGCCGCTACCGTATCTTCTGATCGTCGGCGATGGGGAGGCCCGCGCCGAACTCGAGGCTCAGGCAGCAGCAACAGGCTTCGGCAGCATCCGCTTCTGCGGCTTTCGCAATCAATCCGAGCTACCACGCTTCTTCGACATCTCCAGCGTCTTCGTTCTTCCCTCGCGTCACGAGCCGTGGGGACTCATCGTCAACGAGGTAATGAACGCCGGACGCGCCGTCATTATCTCGGACGACGTAGGCTGCCAACCTGACCTCATAGTCGATGGTAAAGAGGGTGCAATCTTCCCGGTTCGCGACATCCCTGCCCTTACCGCTGCTCTACAGCGCGTCCTCGCGTCACCAGAGACCGCAGCAGCCATGGGCCAGCGTGCTCTCGAACGTATCAAGACCTGGAGCTTCGAGGAGGACGTCCAGGGCCTGCGTCAAGCACTTGCCGCGGTCACCGGAAAGATCCAATCCTGAGTCCTCGATGAGAATCCTGCACATCGTCGGAACGATCGACCCAAAGGCTGGTGGTGTCTCCGACTCCATTCGTGCTCTTCTTGAGTACGGTCCTTCCGACTACGAGCACGAAGTCGCCTCAATGGACGACCCTGCGGCCCCCTTTCTTGCAGACCTGCCGGTGCCCACCCACGCCTTCGGTCCTGTCACCTCAACCTTTGCCTACGGCCCAAAGCTGCGGCCATGGCTGCTTGCCAATCGTGATCGGTTCGATGGCGTGTTCGTCCATGGTCTCTGGGTTTACTGCGGTATCGCTGCCTGGCAGGCCCTGGCGGGCCACACGCCCTACGTAGTCTTTCCTCACGGCATGCTCGATCCCTATTTCAAGCACGCCTTTCCACTCAAACACTTGAAGAAATGGCTCTACTGGCTTCCAGCCCAATACTGGGTTCTCCGGCGTGCGGACAAAGTTCTCTTTACGTGCGATGTCGAGGCAGAACTAGCCAGGCAGAGCTTCTGGCTCCATCGCTGGAACCCTCACGTAGTCGCCTTCGGAGCTACGGCTCCACTCGGCGATGCAGCAGAGCATAACGTCCAGAGACAGGCGTTTCTGAACCTCTTTCCTCAACTTCAGGATCGCCGCTTCCTGCTCTTTTTGGGGCGCATTCACCACAAAAAGGGCTGCGACCTCCTGATCGATGCCTTCATCAAGATCGCGGCCAAGGATGCTGATCTCGATCTCGTCATGGCCGGGCCCGACCAGCAGCACTGGCAGGCCGCGCTTATGGAAACTGTTGCCGCCGCTGGCCTCACCCATCGCGTCCATTGGACAGGAATGCTGGAGGGGGAGGTGAAGTGGGGAGCCTTCTTCGCCTCGGAAGCGTTCATTCTTCCCTCCCACCAGGAGAACTTCGGTATTGCTGTAGCAGAAGCTCTCGCCTGCAGTCGTCCCGTCCTGCTCTCAGATAAGGTCAACATCGCTCCCGACATCGCCTTGGATGGCGCTGGTCTCATGGAGACCGACACCGCCGAAGGCACACTTCGGCTTCTTGAACGATGGATCGCTCTCAGCGCCGCAGAACGCGAGACAATGGCTCAGCAAGCCCGCCTCACCTTTGAGCGACGATACGACATGCGCGCCAACGCCAAATCGATCGTGCGTATCTTCGAGACACCAACCTGAGGCAATAATGGCGAAACAGGCTCACTACAACGCCGCTGATCATATCTCGGCCGACACGGCAGCAGATCCCTACATGCGGCCTGCCTTCTCGACTGGCAATCGCGCCCGCCGGCTTGTCTGGAACATCTGCTGGCTCCTGCTCTATCGCACCTCGCCGCGCCCGCTGCATGCCTGGCGATCCATGCTGCTCAGACGTTTTGGCGCGACCCTTGGACCGAACTGCCACTTCTATCCAAAATCGAAGATTTGGGCGCCGTGGAATCTCATTTGTGATGATCTGGTAGCTGTAGCTGATGGAGCTGAAATCTACAATCCAGCACCGATAAGCTTTGGGTCGCATGCCATCATTTCGCAAGAGGCATACATTTGTGGAGCCACGCACGACTTCGACGATCCCGCGTTTCCCCTACTCGCGTACGCAATGGAAGTCGGCGCGAATGCATGGATCTGCGCTCGCGCTTCGGTTGCCCCGGGGGTCAATGTGGCTGAAGGTGCAGTTCTTGGTTTGGGCTCGGTCGCCACCCGCAACCTTGAAGCCTGGACAGTCTATGCCGGCGTCCCCGCTGTTCGCATCAAGGAACGCCGACACATATCCCCTACCAGCTGACGACTACGACCGCAGCTTGGCCAGCAGATCGGTCGGATGTACCGGCTTCGCCAAAATTTCAAACTCATGACCCTGTGCTCGTGCCTTCTCGAGCAGATCGGCCGTGGCAGCCTGTCCCGAAAATAGAAGAATCTTGCACTTAGGAAGCTTGTTCCGTGTTGCGATCGCCGCTTCGATCCCGGTCATCCCAGTCATAATCACGTCGCTGATCAGCATGTCTGGCTGGAAGGTATCGAGCGCTTCGATGGCTTTCTCTCCGCTATAGACGGCGCGTGCCTCAAAGCCTGCCTGGTTGAGGATGATCGCAAGCGTATTGGCGATCACCTGCTCGTCGTCCGCGACGAGTACCCGAGGCTTCGATGGAGTAGCGGCTGTGTCTGGCATTCTGAATGTCCCCAAATCTAATTTCTTGAAATGCGCTCGTAAGGCGACTATACCAGTCTAGCTTTACGCGCGGACGTACCTCGTAATGATACGCTGACCGCAGCGACAGCTACCATGCCGGTCTAGAAATCCGTCACTCGAGCTGCATCGCCCACGAACCCATATGCAGAATGCAATCATACGCGCAGAACGTGTAGAAAAGTACTACGCTCAGCCAAGCGAAAACCGGATCCAGGTCATCTCACCGACGGATCTCTCCATCGTACCGGGCGAAATTGTCGCTCTGCTTGGCCCCTCCGGTTCCGGAAAGTCGACCCTCCTGCGCATGCTTACCGGTCTGTCCACACCCTCGGCCGGACAGGTCTACTGGCACGAGAAACCCATAGCCACCGCTGATGTCAACGTGTCCATCGTCTTCCAGAGCTTCGCCCTCTTTCCGTGGTTGACCGTCCTCGAGAACGTTGAAGCACCCTTGAAAGCACGCGGCGTAGACGCTGAAAGTCGTCGCCGCCAAGGCCTCAAGATGCTTGACACAGTTGGCCTCGACGGCTTCCAGGGAGCCTACCCCAAGGAACTCTCAGGCGGTATGCGCCAGCGCGTCGGCTTCGCCCGTGCCCTCGTCGTGGAACCGGAAGTCCTCTTCATGGACGAGCCCTTCTCCGCCCTGGACGTCCTAACCGCGGAGAACCTCCGCTCCGAACTGCTTGAACTCTGGCAGAAGAAGACGATCCCCACGCAGTCCATCTTCATCGTCACTCACAACATTGAAGAGGCCGTGCTTCTCGCCGACCGCATCATCGTCCTCGGCAGAAACCCCGGCCACATCCGCACCGACTTCAAGGTGACCCTCGCTCACCCTCGCGATCGCAAGGCGGCCGCCTTCACCCAACTCGTCGACTACATCTACAAGGTCCTCACGCAGCCCGATGCCAAGCCACCGGAGCTTCCACTCCAGACCGGCAAGCGGCAGAGTGAGCCACGTCGCCAGCACTACCAGATGCTCCCACATGCCCGTCCAGGTGGCATCGCCGGTCTTCTCGAGCTCCTTATCGACCACGCGGGCAAGGACGACATCTACCGCCTTGCAGACGACCTCGGCTTTGAAATCGACGACCTCCTCCCCATCGTCGACGCCGCCAATCTCCTCGGCTTTCTCATTGTCACCGAGGGCGATGCCGCCATCACGCCCACTGGCTCGGAATACGCCAACTCTGAAATTCTCCGTCAGAAAGAACTCTTCCGAGCTGCCGCCACCGAGAACGTCCTGCTCCTTCGCCAGATCGTCAAAGCCATCGAAGCTAAATCTGATGGCACCGTCTCCGAGGAGTTCTTCCACGACATGCTCGACGAGCAGTTCACCGAAGAAGAGACTCTCCGCCAGCTTGAGACCGCCATCAACTGGGGTCGTTATGCCGAGCTCTTCGACTACGACGCCTCCCGCCGCCGCTTCATGCGCGCCGAGAAGCTCGTCGACGAGCAGGTAGACGAGACCGCAGAGATCGACGCATGATTCAGCTTCCCGAGGCATTCAGCTATACCCGTAGCCGAGCCACGCTCGCTCGCGCCCAGGTCTTCAAGCGTACCGGCCCGGTCATCCTCGACCTCGTCGTCGCCGCACTCTGTCTCGCTGCCTTCTACGGCGTCCTCAAGATCGCTGGGTATTGGCTCTCCAGCGCGCAGCCGCAGTTCGTCGTGTCTCTTAAACCTTCAAGCCTGCCTTTGTACGCCTTTTACTCCGTCGTTCGCATTGGCTTGGCTTATCTGCTCTCGCTCGTCTTTGCCATTGGGTACGGCTACGTCGCCGCTTACAATCAGCGCGCCGAGTCACTGATGATCGCAGCCCTGGACATCCTCCAATCTATTCCCGTCCTCAGCTTCCTACCGGGCGTCATGCTGGCCATGGTCGCGCTCTTCCCTACCCGCCAGCTTGGCGTAGAGATGGGAGCGATCGTCCTCATCTTCACCGGCCAGGTCTGGAACATGGCCTTCAGCTTCTACTCATCGCTCAAGAGTCTTCCGCGCGAACTTGGCGAAGCCTCCCGCATCTACGGCTTCTCCACCTGGCAGCGCTTCTGGCAGCTTGAACTGCCCTACGGCACCATAGGCCTGGTCTGGAACTCCATGATCTCCGTTGCTGGCGGCTGGTTCTTCCTCATGGCTTGCGAGATGTTCGTCCTCGGCGACCGCGACTTCCGCCTCCCTGGTCTTGGTTCTTACTTACAGACCGCTGCCAGTGCCGACAACATTCCAGCGATGGTCTACGGTATCCTCACCGTCATCGCCATCATCGTTGCCACGGACCAACTCATCTGGCGACCCGTCATCGCCTGGAGCGACAAGTTCAAGATCGAGCAATCCGCTAGTGCCGATCGCATCGACTCGCCCATCCTCCATCTCATCCAGCACTCGAACGCCCTCGCCGCCGTCAAGCGCCACACCCTCACCCCGCTCAGCGAACGACTCAATCACACCTTCGCCGAGCGCCAGCAACAATATCGCACCCGTCAAGCCGCAGGCGAGGTGAAGGCTTCACCCCTCTGGCTAAGAATCTCTGTCCTCAGCATGGTCGGGATAGGGATCCTCTACGCTGCAGTGAGCGCCCTGCTCAAACTCCGCGAAATCAATGGCGGCCAATACCTCATCATTCTTGAGAGCGCTGGAGCGACCTTCCTCCGCGTCAATCTCTCCCTGCTGCTTGCCTCGGCGTGGACCATCCCCGCAGGCGTCGCAATTGGCTTCAACCCGAAGCTGGCCCGCATCGTCCAGCCAGTCGTTCAGGTCGCCGCCAGCTTTCCCGCGCCTATTCTCTTTCCCATCATCATCCTCGGTCTCATGAAGCTCGGAGGCGGACTAGGCATCGGCTCCATCGCCCTCATGCTTCTCGGAACCCAGTGGTACATCCTCTTCAACGTCATCGCTGGAGCCATGGCCATCCCATCCGACCTTCGTGAGGTCTCGACGCTCTTCCGCTTCACCCAACTCCAGCGCTGGCAGACCGTCATCCTCCCCGGCATCTTCCCCTACCTCATCACTGGGCTTGTCACCGCGTCCGGCGGTGCATGGAATGCCAGCATCATCGCCGAGTACTTTCACCTCAAAGGACAGACGCTCTCCACCCTGGGCCTGGGTGCACAGATCAGCGCTGCCAGCGACAAGGGCCAATTCCAAATCCTGCTTCTTGCCACCATCGTCATGGCCCTGATGGTCGTCACCGTCAACCGCCTCGTCTGGCGCCCGCTCTACCGGCTCGCCGAAACAAAGTACAAGCTCGAAGCCTGATACAAACTATCCGTCCAAACGAATGAGGGCCGCGTCTGCACGCGGCCCTCATTCGTTACTGGTAGGAAGTTAGCTGCGAGGAGCGCCGCCACCCTGGGGTGCGCTGCCGCCGCCTGAACCTGTACCCGGACGACGACCACCACGGCGACGACGTCCACCTGGACGACGCTGCCCTTCTGGACGAGCACCCGGCGCGCCAGGCGTTCCCGGTGCAGCTGCCGGAGCGCCATCCGCACGGTTGAAGTTCGGCTCGTCGACACCCTCGTCGCCATCATCACCGTCCTCGTCATCGAAGTCGTCATCGTTGCCGACTGCATCATCACCCGCAGCGAAGTCACCCTGAGGAGCGCTTGCGGCGATGTTCTGACCGTCAGCACCCGGTTCCGGCAGACCAAGCTTCGCACGCTGTTCCTTGAGAACCGCCTTGCGCGAGAGTTTGATGCGATTACCTTCCATAGAAAGAACCTTGACGAGGATCTGGTCGCCCTCACGAAGCTCATCCTTGACCTCTTTGACGCGATGCTCTGCAATCTCTGAGACATGGAGGAGACCATCGGTTCCGGGGAAGATCTCTACGAATGCACCAAACTCGGCGATCCGTACGACCTTACCGAGATAGGTCTTGCCGATCTCGGGAACAGCCGTCAGGTCGCTGATCATCTGGATCGCACGCGCCAGACCATCGGCATCGCTCGAAGCCACATTCACGCGGCCCGTATCGTCGACATCGATCTTGACGCCGGTAGCGTCGATGATGCCGCGGATTACCTTGCCGCCGGGTCCGATCAGATCGCGGATCTTATCCGTAGGAATCTGGATCGTATGGATGCGCGGAGCAAACTGCGACTTCTCTTCGTTCGCGCCGGAGATCGTCGCGTCCATGGTGTCCAGCAGTGAGAGGCGATTGATGCGAGCCTGCTCAAGCGCCTCACGCATGATCTGCGGCGTAATGCCCATGATCTTGATGTCCATCTGCAGCGCCGTGATGCCCTTGCGGGTTCCGGCTACCTTGAAGTCCATATCGCCATAGTGATCTTCCGCACCGGCAATGTCCGTCAGGATGGCATACTTGTCGCCTTCCTTCACCAGGCCCATCGCCACACCGGCAACGGAACCCTTGAGCGGAATGCCAGCCTGCATCAACGCCAGCGACGCACCGCAGACAGTCGCCATCGACGAAGAACCATTCGACTCAAGAATGTCCGAGACAACGCGCAGCGTGTACGGGCTCTCGTCCTCACCCGGTAGCACCGCTTCGATCGCACGGAACGCAAGCGCGCCATGACCGATCTCGCGGCGCCCAACACCAGTCATTCGACCGACTTCGCCGACCGAGAACGGCGGGAAGTTGTAGTGCAGCATGAAGCGACGCTTCTGCTCGCCCTCGTAGCTCTCAAGCCGCTGTGCATCGTCTGTCGTGCCCAGTGTTGCGGTAACCAAAGCCTGCGTCTCGCCACGCTGAAACAACGCCGAACCGTGAACACGGGGAAGAACGCCTACCTCAACGGTGACCTCACGAATCTGGTCGAATGCACGATGATCCGGTCGGATGCGGTCATTCAACACCTGGTCGCGGAAGATATTCTCGCGAAGCAGTTCGTAGTACTTGCTGAGCTTCTTGCCGGCAGCAGCATCACCCTCGGGCAGATCCTTCTTCAACTCATCCTTGATCGTCTTGACCAAAGCATAGCTGTCGAACTTGGGATGCTTCTGCGTATCGAGAGCATCCTTCAGGCGATCGCCAACCTTTGCGGTCAGCGCATTCAGGTACTCGTGATCAATCTCGACCGCAGTAATCGTGCGCTTCGTCTTACCAGCGCGGCTCACGAGATCCTCAATCGCAGCGCAGATCTTTTTGATTTCTTCGTGTGCAAACTCGATCGCGCCGACGACACTCTCTTCCGAGGTCTCCTTCGCGCCCGACTCAACCATCACGATGCCGTCCTTCGTGCCAACGACCATGATATTCAAGGTGCTCTTCGCGCGCTCCGCATACGTCGGGTTGACAATGTATGCACCCTCGATATGACCAACACGCACCGCGCCCACGGGACCGTGGAACGGAATATCGCTCAGAGCCAACGCGCAGCTTGCACCATTGATACCGAGAACGTCGGGGTCATTTTCCTTATCAGCCGAATACACAAACGCCACAACCTGCGTCTCGTTGCGGAAGGCCTCGGGGAACAGAGGACGAATCGGGCGATCGATCTGGCGGCTCGTCAAAATCTCCTTCTCGGAAGGACGGCCCTCGCGCTTGATGAAGCCACCGGGAATGCGACCACCGGCATACGTAAACTCGCGATACTCAACCGTAAGCGGGAAGAAGTCGATGCCTTCTTTCGGGTCAGGCGAGGCCACTGCTGTGGCGAGAATCACGTTATCGCCGCTGGAAGTAAGTGCGGCGCCTGATGCCTGCTTGGCCATGCGGCCTGTTTCAAATTTGATCTGCTTGCCGCCAGCAAGCTCTACTGTGACGTCCTGTTTCATTGTGCGTCCTCTTCTCTTTCTCTTTTTTCTCAGTCAATTAGGGAACTTGGACATGCGGCTGCGCAACACGGGCGCTATGCCGCTGGGGTGCAAACGCGAAAAAGTGCAGCCCGAGCAGAAGAGCCATCTCCTGAGGTCGAGTGCTGCACATAGCGAATTTGCCGGAATGTTGATCTGGAACGTAGACGGGTATCGGCAATCGGAGCTTCCGAACGTTCATTTCGGGCTGCGGAGCGGTTTCCTTCGATCATCAATGGCAGCACTGCTACCCACATTCGGAGGGTCAAGCAGGCTGCCGTGATAAGGATGGGGGCTTGGGGAATACTAGACCTACTTACGGATTCCAAGCTTGCCGATAACGTCGCGGTACCGGTCGCTGTCAATCTTCTTCAGGTAATCAAGAAGGCGGCGGCGCTTGCTGACGAGCATCAGCAGACCGCGGCGCGATCCGTGGTCCTTCTTGTGAGTCTTAAAGTGCTCCGTCAACTCAGTAATCCGCTCGGTGAGGATGGCGATCTGAACCTCGGGGCTCCCGGTATCAGAGTCGTGCGTGCGGAACTTCTCGATAATGTCTGTCTTCTTTGCGGATGCCAACACAGCTATTCGTACTCCTAAAATCTCTAGTTCACTCTCGTATAAGTGTCTCTACCAAGATAACACCGCTTCCCAGCCCCGGCAATGTAATGCCGGGGCTGGGGAGCGGATCTGCTTCGAAAACTACCAACTCTAGGCGAGATGCGTCTTGAAGAACGCCAGCGTCCGATCCCGCGCCAGCGCAGCCGCGTCCGGCTTGTAGCTCGGGCGCATGTGATTCGCGAAGCCGTGCTCCGCACCGTCGTAGACGAAGATCTCGACCTCTGGATGCGCCGTTCGCACTGCCTCAATCTGATCTGATCCGATGTGCGAGTCCGCTCCGCCGAAGTGCAGCATTACCGGGCAGCTCGGCTCCTGGGTTGCCACGCTTCCAACGCCGCCGGGATAGAACCCAACCGCACAGGCTGGCTTAATCTTCACCGTCTCGCCTTGGGTAGCCGACATCCAGCTCGTCAACCCGCCATAGCAGTAGCCCGTGACCCCAACATCCTTGCCAGACTTCGCCTTCGCTTCATCAAACGCCGCCGCAACATCCAGCAGCACCGTATCCATGTTCAGCTTGGCGTACAAGCCAAAGGCCTTCTGCATATCCCCGTCGCCATAGCCAAGCTCAACATTCCTCTCATAGCGGTCGAAGATTGCCGGAGCCACAGCGACAAAGCCATCCTTCGCATACGCATCAGCAACGTCGCGAATCGACTGATTCACTCCAAAGATCTCCTGCACCACCACCAGGCCACCGATCGCCGCACCCTCCGGCATCGCAACGTAGGCTTGGAACTCATGGCCGTCGGCCGCCTTCAACGTAGTAAAACTACCCATTCACATTCTCCTTGGTGTGCCGCCGGATCGCATTGCGGCACAACTCTTCTATAGTACGGTTCGAATATGAACAGACCTTGTCATGCTTCCTGTCCCATCGAATTGGCAGGCTTCTACCGTTCGGATGCGACAGCATAGTTCTTCATCTCGCCCACCCAGCCGAGAAACCGCAGCAATTGCCGCCGCTCCGTCACCATCAGGTGCCAGAAATCGCGCAGGCCAACCTCTTGCGCCTTTTTACCCGTGTACGTCTCGAATCGCCAGCGCAGATAAGGGCTCTGCCAGGGGCGCAGCCGATAGCCGCGTGTCGCATTCCACAGAAATCGTAGTGCCTCAAACATGAATCACCCGCCTGGCCCAAGTATAGCCAAACGGACAATCATGCGAAGCAGGGGCCTAGTGGGTGTAGTCGAACAGGTCGGTCTTGCCGAGCGAGCTGATCACGCTCATCAGCGCCTGATTCTGGGTCTCACTCGCACTGAGTTGCGTCGCAATATCTGCCGGATTCGCTGACACCAGGCTGCTCTGTGCGATAGTCGCCGTAGCGGTCTGCGTCTGAATATAGGTACTCGTCGCCTGCAGCCTGCTCAGCGAGTTGTCGATCACCGATCGCTGGTCGGTCACCAAACCCAGCGCCGCCGTCACGGAAGCACTGTCAGCAGCTACCGCAGTACTTACATTGGAACCAGAGAAATCGCCGATCAACTGGTTCAACGTATTCAGGACCGAGGTAAACACGGCCGACCCCGGCAGATTCACCTGGATCGATTGTCCTGTCGGCGTCACCACCGACTGTGCCACTGCATCGCCAGCATAGGTCGTCGTCGCAGGAACCGTGCTCGTGTCAATTGAAAACGGCTTCGTAGTTCCTTGGCTTCCCGCAAAAAGGTAAGTCCCCGAGTAGCTTGTATTCGCGAGTGAAAGAATCGAATCGCGAATCCCGGTCAATTGTGCCAAGGTTGCCGTCTGACCCGAGGCATTCTGAATACTGTTCGCGCCTGCAGTCGCCAGCGTGACGGCCGAGGTCAACTGCGTCACCACCTCGCCTAGCGCGCTATCCGTCGCCTGTAGGCGGCTGCTCTCACCCGACGCCACCTGCACATACGTGTCCTGCTGGCTGATCGCAGAGTTCAGGATCGTACTCTGCGCCACCGCAACAGGATCAGTCGATAGCGACGTGACGCGCAGGCCGCTCGAAAGCTCGGCAGTCAGCTGCGCCTCTACATTCGTGGACTGATCGAGCTGACTCGAAAGCTTCGTAAGATAATTTGGATCAACGCGCAAGGCTCACTCCTCATAGAACAACATCAATGGCTCACATCAACTACCTGGCCCGATTACGTTCTAGCTGACAGCAGTAGAAACACCAAGGTTCAACGCATCAGCCAGCAGCTCGTCCACGATCGAGAAGACCTTCGCCGCAGCCTCATACGATCGTTGATATTGCGTCAGGTTTGACGCCTCCTGATTAAGCGATACGCTCGATACCGAATCGCGCAGCGAGGTCAATTGCGTCAATGAAGCCTGCTGCACCGCATTATCCGAAGTCGCTGCAGAGACGGCCGTACCGATCTGCGCCAAAAATGAAGCAAAGGAAGCAGACGGAGTCTGTCCACTCACTGAAGTGCCAGTAGCCAACGCGGCAAGCGCAACCGCATTTCCGTTCCCTGTAGCACCCTGGCCAACCGCCGCCGCTGCAATGCCATTTGGATTTGACGTCGCCAACGAGATCGATCCAGCCGCTCCTGCCGAAGTTGCTGACAGTGTAAAGATCGCGCCGCCAGCGTTTCCGCTGCCATCGAGTCCCGCTGCATTCTGCGTATTCACCTGCGTACCTACCGCATACGCCAGCGCATCAAGGCTGCTTGAAAAAGTCGAAAGCTGGCTTCGCGCCTGCAGTACTCCACCAAGACTTCCACCCGTGATCGATGCCGTTACATCCACGGCGCTCGGTCCGGCTGCAACCTGCGTCTGGCCCGCAACCTGACTCGTCTGCAGCGCGTAAGACTGGTTGCCGCTCACCAGGACCTCACCGCTGCTCGTCGTCAGCGTGATCCCGTTCTGCTCCGTCGTAATCTGGTCCAGGCCAATCAGGCCGGAGAGCTGTGCAATGGAAGATTGCCGTTGATCTTCCAGAACGCCAGCGTCGCTGGACGATCCAAGCAGCGAGATCTGCTGGTTCAGACTCGCAATATTTGTAGTCAGCGAGTTGACCTGACCTACCGTCGCGGTCACCTCGGCATTGAGCGAGTTCGAGGTGCTCGAAAGCTGTGTCGATGCCGCGTTGAATGCATTCGAAAGCGCGGAAGCTGCGCTCAGCACGCTTTGCCGCGTCGCCGGATCAGACGGATTGGCTGAAAGCGCCGTGAACGAGTTATAAAACGAATCGATTGCTGAACCAAGCGTGGTCGCCGCCGCGGAGCTGGCCGTCGCCGTCAACTGAAAGACGCTCTGCACCGCAGTCAGCGCCGAAGCTACCGCACTGCTCTGCGCCTCAACCTGGGTCTGCTGCTGCACCCTTTGTTCCAAAATTCGATCCCGGACCGAGGTTGCCCCTGTGCCTATTGAGACGCCATCCCCATAACTCGCACCATTGATGGTGATCGTGTCTTGCGACTGGAAGTTCACGACCTCACGGGTATAACCCACCGTATTCTGATTCGCCACATTGTTCGACGTCACGTTCAACGCCGATTGCTCCGCCTGCAGCGCATTGCTCGCGAGGCTCATCAAGGAGGTAAGGGTACCCATCGCTATCGTGTCTCCATTCGTCCTTCAAGATTCAGTACCGACACCAGCACCTTCAGATTTGCCGCCGTAACATCCAACAGCTCTCCGAGCCTTGCCTGCTTCTCGGTCAACTCAGGCAGCAGATCGTAGCGATGCGCAAGGTGCTCCGCAGTAACCGCCCGAATCCTGTCTTCTACTTCTTCAAGTCGTTGCACGTCGAAGCTTGTCAGTGCCGTCAACGCCTGGTCCAACTCGTCCGAAAGCGCTTGAGCCCCGTCCTGCCGAGTCGTCATCACTAGCTCAACAGCGACGAAATCAAACTGTCTGCGACATCTGAGGAATCGACATGGTACGTTCCAGCAGCAATCGATGCCTGCAGACTCGCCACCTTCTCCGTACGAACATCGGGCGTCTGCAGAGCCTGTGCAAGCAGCGTGCTGGCAGAACTGAGACTTGCCTGATCGGTAACCCGGTTCGCCTTGCCGCTAACCGCATCGTTGGGACTGGTTTCTGGGGCGCCGGCGGAGACCGCATGCACAGTAGATTTAGGGCTCAGCTGATCGAGGGGTGACACTAAGGAGTTGCTGATTGAATGAATGCTCATAGGTTTATCCGTCCTACTTGAATCAATCGGCGTCCACGCCCAAAACTTTAGTTTGAATTCGCTACCTTTTGGGAACCAGAGCCATGCTCGAGAGTCACCTTTTCTACGACCTGTCGTGCAATCCCTACCCCTCCTCCCTTCGCGATCGCCCGCGCCACTGCCTCGGTTCCGAAGCTACGCAGCGTGTCGTTACTTCCTCCGCCGGAGTCATCCCCGTCCTCACCATCCTTGCTCCCCTGCATCCCCTTCAACATCTCCTGGAGCAGCATTCCCTCAAACTGCTGTGCCGCATCAACCAGCTTCGTATGCTGCGCCGCATCCTTGTCTGGCTGCAGCGTGGGCGCACTCCCAGTTTCAATCCTCATAGCACCTCAATCTCCGCTTCCAGAGCGCCTGCTGACTTCATCGCCTGCAGGATCGAGATCACGTCGCGTGCCGTTGCCCCAATCTGCTGCAAACTCCTCACCAGGTCATCCACAGTAGCTCCCTGCTTCAGTTCGATCCGGTTGACCGGCTTATCCTTCGCCTCGATCTTTGTCTGCTGCACCACCTGCGTCGTCCCGCTCCCAAACGCGCTCGGCTGCGACACCTCGAAGTCGCTCACGATATTCACCGTCAGCCCACCATGCAGGATCGACACGGCCTGCAGCACGACCGTCCCACCGATCACCACCGTTCCCGTCCGCTCGTTCACCACCACCTTCGCGCGCGGATAGAACGGCACCTCGATCGCCTCCACCCTCCCCAGCAGCGCCGGTATCTCCTCGTTGCCCTTCACCGCCAGCGTAATCCTGCGGCTATCCACAGCATGTGCCGCATTGCGTCCAAGCTCCTTGTTGACCGCCTGTGCCATCGCCTCCGCGCTGCGAAAATCCGCATCGTTCAACAGCAGCGAGAAGTCGCTGCGCCCCGTCAGATCGAGCGGCACCCCACGCTCCACCATCGCGCCCCCCGGAACCCGTCCCGTCGTCGGATGGTTCACCTGCTTCACATTCCCGTTCGCGCTCACCGAATAGCCGCCCAGCACCAGCGGCCCCTGAGCCTGCGCGTAGATCTTTCCATCCGGCCCGTAGAGCGGTGTCATCAGCAGCAGCCCGCCCTCGAGGCTTCGCGCATCGCCAGCAGAAGACGCTGTAATATCCAGCTTCGTTCCTGGTCGCGCAAACGGTGGCAGCGTCGCCGAGATGAAAACCGCCGCGAGATTCTGCACCCGTATCGACGAAGCCGGCACACTCACCCCCATACGCAGCAGCGTCGCCGCCAACGTCTGGATCGGGAAGCTCGTCTGCTGGCTGTCCCCCGTCCCGTTCAGCCCCACCACAATCCCGTAACCGACCAACTGGTTATCGCGAATCCCCTCGATCGACGCGATGTCCTTGATGCGTGCCTGATGCGCCTGGCTGGTCGGTGTGTTTTCAGCAAACGCCGCATCAGGAAGCATGCAGATCATTCCCAGCGCGCCTGCCAGCAGGATCAACCGCAGCGTCACCTTCGCGCGCAGGCTCCGTTCTTCCGGGACCATTGCCTCCAACCACCGTGCTATCGCATCCTGTCTCATTGCCTGTCCCTGGAAGATCGAAGTTAGAAGATCAAAATTCGTTCCAGCAGCCGTACCAGCGCATTCTGCCGATAGGTTGCGTCATTCACAATACCCTTGCCGCGCACCTCGAGCTCAAGGCTCGAGATAGCCGTCGACAACACCTGGTTCTGCTGCGATATATCCTCTGGACGCACCAACCCATGCAGCACAATCGTCTGCGTCTGCTGCGAGAACTCCACCTGCCGCTGCGCTTCGATCACCAATGTCCCGTTCGCCAGCACGTCGACCACCTGGCCTCCAAACACCGTCGTCAGGCTGGAATTCGTCGCACTCGCACCCTGCGCATTCAGTGCCTGGGTCGAGGTCTGGCCTACAAGATTCTGCAGCGCATTACTTGCCTTCAGGAGTCCAAACAGGCTCGTGATCTGCGATTTCGCATTCGACGCACGCGAGTTCTTCACCGTCCCATCCGTCGACGCCGCAAGATTCTCCGACACCACCACCGAGATCAGATCGTTCGGACGCATCGCCCGCACATCTGTATTCATCCGGGTCAGCCGCCCACTATCCGTCCAGATTGCTCCAGCCGAAGGCAGCGCATTCGAACTCTCCATCCGCACCCTCGCAAGGTACGCCGTCAGCGAGTTCGAAGCTACACTTGGCCTCGGTGCCAGCATCATCTTCTGAGCCATCGTCGTCTTCACGACAGGCGTCATCGAAGGCTGCACGGCAGGCGCACCCGCCTGGGGTGCCACTGGCCCGGACTGTGCTCGCGCAAAGCTTCCAATCAGCAACACTGCCAGCAGCGTCACGGACGCAATGACAAACGGCCAGAAGACCTTCAGGTCAGACTCCTCCAGTTCATGCGGCCTCTTCATGGCTCCATCTCCACATCCGCCGGCCCGCGCACCACGCCCGCGAGATACTGCGGCGCGCTCGTCTGCCCCTCCAGATCACGCGGTGTAGCCAGCCGAATTCTCACCCGCGCTCCAATAGCTCCGTTCTCCTCGGAGGTCCCCATCATCTCGATATGCGCAAAGCGTTCACTCTTCCAAAGCCTCACCAAGTCCCCGGCTCGCACAATCGGCAACGCCGCAGAAGCCCTCACTCCCGCAGTAAAGAGACCAGCCTCCGCATGCACCACCGGCAGGTCCGTAGGAATCGTGATCGCCGGCCTGTCCAGATGATCACAGCTTCGTATCACCGCCCAGCCTCGCCGCAGCAGCGGGTCCCATCGCACGGCCTCCACCCGATAGCCATGCATCTCCGCAAGACCGGTCGCAGAGGCTTCATTGGACCGTCGCGCATCCACCAACGCGGCCGCCGGTGTACTCGCACACAGCCCTCTTGGAGCATCTCTAGCCGTATCCAGAGCAGCGGCCCGCGATGACCCCGCAGACCCACCCAGCACTCCCGCAACGACAACAACTGCAAGCCAACGCATCTTAGCCATCACGTCTCCTAGCGAATCATTCCGTTGATCTGCGAATACATGTCATCCGCCACATGCACCACCTTCGAATTACTCTCGTACGCCCGCTGAGCCAGGATCATCTGCACAAACTCGCCCACCACATCCACGTTGGAATTCTCGAGGTATCCCTGTTGCAATGTGCCCATGCCACTCGTGCCCCCCGGAAGATCCGTGATCGCGTTACCCGAGGACTGCGTCGGCTGAAACAGATTGCTCCCAATCGAGCTCAACCCACCCGGATTCACAAAGGTCGCAAGCTGCATGGTTCCGAGCTGAGCTGCATTCGTCTGCCCCGGAATCGTCCCTGACACCACGCCATACTGCGAGATGGTCACCGCCGTCGCATTCGACGGGATCGTGACATTCGGTAGCAAGAGGTCGCCATTCGCGGTCATCAGCGCACCCTGATTATTCTGATGAAAGCTGCCGTCGCGCGTATAGGCGATCGTTCCATCCGGCTGCTGCACCTGGAAAAATCCCGCGCCCTGAATCGCAAGATCGAGCGGGTTCGACGTCTGATTGAAGTCACCCTGCGTCATAATGACCTCGCTCGCCGCCGTCCGCGTACCCAGTCCAATCTGCAGCCCCGCCGACACCGTGTTCTGGCTCTGTGGAGACCCCGGTGTGATCAGGTTCTGGTAGATCATGTCCTGAAACTGCAACCGACGCTGCCGAAAACCCGTCGTCGCCGAGTTCGCCAGGTTATTCGCCACCGTATCCAGATTCGCCTGCTGCGCACTCATGCCGCTAGCCGCCGTATATAAAGCTCGTATCATCGCCCTGCCTCCAGAGATCTTGAACTACTCACAAACCCTTGCTAAACCCGCGGCAACTCTTCCGCCGCTACCTTATCCAGATCGTTATTGAACGCAGAGAGAGCCTTTTGCATCATCTCCGCCTGCCGCTGCACGAGGATCAACTGCATCGACCCATGCACCGCATCGTTGTTGGCACCTTCAAGCGCTCCCTGCTGAATCGTCCCCGCCGCCAAAATCGGCGGATTATCAGCCGTCGTCGCAAATCGGTTCGTTCCCTCGGCAATCAGCGAAGCACTGCTCGCAAAGTCGAACACGCCCACCTGTCCCGCAATCGTGCTCCCACCAGCGCCAGCCACCGAAACTGTTCCATCCGGCGAAACCTGAACCGCGCCCGAGGGAATCGTAATCGGCTGCAGCTTCGCATCCAGTACCGCCTCGCCCGCACCGGTCTGTAGCAGCCCTGTCGGCGACCGGCCAAATGAGCCGTCCCGCGTATACCGCACGCCCTGCGCCGTCTTGACCGCAAAGAAGCCATTGCCATTCAGAGCCAGATCAAGCGGATTACCAGTAGGCGCAATCTGCCCCTGACCCATATCCAGCTTGTTACCGCCAAGCACGCCAAAGCCATTCACGGCTGAGCCCACCTGCGAGGCCGGCTGCTCCGTAATCCGGTCCGTCAGCACGCTGCGAAAATAGTCCCGCTCCGCACGAAAGCCATTCGTCCCGGCGTTCGCCAGGTTATTCGCCGCGGTATCCAGCGCCTGTGTTCGCGCCAGCAGACCCGTATACGCTGCGTAGATTCCACTGTCCATGCCCGGTTGAAAGCAGGTAACGGGCCGAAGCAGTCAGGAAAAAAATTAGAGAACTATAACTGACGCCTAAATAAAAAAACCCCGACATAATCGGGGTTCTTTTGTTTAGCTCTCAAAATCCGTCCATCCGCACTGATCGGTGTTAAGCTTCTCACCGAACCACAGACTGGAACAAAGGCGAGCTCAACAGGCTCGCAAACTGGCTATCTGAAGAAGAGTAGTTCACCGACAGCGTACCCGCATTCGAATCGATCCGCGTCTGGTCGAGCGCCGTCTTCTCAAGCGGAGTACCCGTGCTCTTCTTCAACAGCGCCGCACCCTGCATCAAAGTCGCCACGGTCGCCGCCGTCACCGTATCGGACATCACTACCGCCATCTCAAACCGCACACCATTCTGGAAGTCCATCGTGTAGCGCGAGCTCTTGAAGCGGTTCTTGATCGTGTCGTAGTCCGCCAACTGGGCTGCCTCGCCGAGCGCGCCTTTCATCATCGTCTGCGTGCCCTTCTGGTCAAGCAGGCTCCAGACAGCGCGCGTATCCACCGTCGCCATCTCGTTCACCATGTCCGTATCCGTCAGAAAGTTCGGAATCATGCCGTCCCGCGCGTCAAGCGCTGCCTTCACCGAATCACGGTCGCCAAACACCATCGTTGTCTGGTTCAGGAAGGAAACCACGCTACCCGAAGCCATCGGATAGATGCTGTTATTTCGCAGGATCACCGGCTTCACCTTGTTCTTCGCAAAGTTCGCCAGGATGGCCCGCGTCTGAAACTGCCCCTGCGCAATCCCAACCGTCCGCGTGCCCCCGTCCGCCTTCGCCCCGTCGCTCACCCGGAACGCCGCAAACGCCAACACGTCCGCATCCTGGTCCACCTTCATGCCAGAATTCTTGAGCGCCGTCTCCAGTCGCTTCAGCTCCGGCGGCAGCACACGGTCCTTCAGGCTCATCGCCGCCGATGAGTTCTGCATCGCGCGGTAGTCCACCACAATCAACTGCTGTACATCATGCGGGATAGCCGACCTGCCGTCACTGCTCAACTGCGCAGCAAAGGCCATCGAAGGTACAAGCGCAAGCGCCGCAAGGATCAAATTCTGCCGGGTAAAGATACGCACGATAAACTCCATAGGGCCACCGGCCTGTTCAGGGCGGGGCATAACCCTTCTATTCTTCCGTGAAACAGGGTGAGAAGCAAGTGAATTGCCTGCTTCGTTTGACGGGTAGACCGGCGGAAGGTTGTTCACCCCCGCCGCATCTCCTGTATCTACAACGATCTTCGCCTCGAAGCAGATGCACCCACTCAGCTCTTTATCGACGCATCCCTAGCGATCTTTGCCCGAAAACGGCCGAAGCCTGACAAACATCGTCACCCCCACGGGATCAGTTCCATAAATCCCCTGCAGCGGCTTGCCGACCCCATACGTCGTCACCTGCGCTCCAATCGCCGACGCCAGATGTGGCACCAAGTCTATATCCCGGTCGTACCCAAACGTATACGCCTGCACATGCGTCAGCGGCATCTCCTCAAATCCACCCGGCAACGCCTGCTCACCATTCAGCAACTCATTCGACCGCCCAGCATTCTCAATCCGCGTCCACACATGGTTTCGCTCCGCAAACCGCACCGTCGACTCCAGCAGGTAGCTGTTCTCCTTCCCGCCATCCTGCAACGACCGCGTTCGCCCCCACAGCGCCGTACTCGCCCAGTTCCCTCCTCGAAACGGTCGGTTGTACATCACCGAAGCCGTCATCCGCTCCTGATCCTCGTTTGGAAACAACTGCTCCGGACTCTTCAGCCGCGCATACGAGTACTGCCCGCTCCAGTCCTTACCCGGCTGCACCGTGAGCCGCGTCGACCACGAGTCGATCGCGCCTTGCTGAATCTCCCAACGATGCTCGTTTGGCTCTCGCCCATGAAAGCCACTCGCCTCCAGCCGCACCATCCCCTGTGTCAGCCCCACCGTCACCACATCTCCAGCAATATGGGTCGAGTCCTCCTGGTGGTGTCCCAGCGTCCCCACTGGGTTTTCAAACGCAGACGCCCGATGCGGATAAGCCGTAGGTCCAATCGAAGGATCACCAATCGGCGCCGCATAGAACGACAGCAGCGTCTTCGGTCCGAGCTTCCAGTCATACAGCGCCGCCAATTCCATAAAAAAGTCGTGCGGATGCTGACCGTCGGTGATCGGCACTCCAAACGCCGTCTCTCCCTGTTGAAACAGCAGTGGATAGCGCCGCCCCGTAATCGTCGCCGGCTCCAGCGAAAACATCGCACGCACAGTAAACTGACCAGGTCCAAGCTGGCGCTCCGCCATCGGCATCATCCAGTTAGTCGAGAAGAAGCCATCAGCTCCGCGCGCGCTCGTCTGCTGGGTGTTCACCACAAATGCATTCGCATGAAACATCAGCATCCACGGCCCCTTCATCTCCATCAGCATCGGCACCGGCGTCGAGTTCGGCTCCGCACTCGTCCCAGAAGACCCGTGATGCTGAATCTCCTGCAGAAACGTCTGCGGATTCATCTGGTCCATCAACTCCTTCAACCCGCCATCCATCGGCATCGGACCCGTCTTCATGCCCGGCATATCCATCGGCATGGCGGAGGGTGCGGCCGTTTTAGCAGGAGCCGAATCCTCCATTGGCATGCCCGGCATCGGCATACCCGGCATCGACGCAGGCTGTTGAGCGCCAGCACCCAGCGCACTTAAAACCACAAGACCCACTACAAAATTTCGCAACGTAAACCCTGACTTCCAGCCGATCACATTCGGCAGCTTGGAGAAACAGCGGACCAGCCGCGCCCTTCAAGGGCACAAGCCAGCATCCAGCAAGCTGAAGAGATGTGATCTAGACGCGAAGCGAGACAAACAATGGATAGAACGCGGAGCCATCACCAGGAGGTCGAATCTGCCGATATGGCTCTGATTCGAGTTCCGGTATCGCCACAGTGATTTGATCGGCCACCATCGCCACCGGGCTTGCCAGCAGCGTGAACGCCTCGTCACTCGCCCGCTCACTCGCGACCACGGCATGGCCGCATTGCATCGGAGCACACGCAGAGGATGCAACCTGCAACGAACCACGCAGCTCATCATTTCCCTGGCAGTGGTCGCAAGCCATCGGCATCGCACCCTGATCCATCGAGGCATCGGCGCACACCGTCTTCATGGAGTTGAACTGACATGACAGATCGCACACCGCCGCCCATGACGTTCCGCAAAATAGCAGAACAGCCAGAAGCGAAGCCGCAACTCGTCTCATGCTCAAATCAGATCCCCACCACCAGAATAACCCCAAAAGCTAAGCCACCGGCCAGTCCATCGGCTGATGCAACTTCTGCTCCAGCACCTTCGCCTCGGCGTGAAAGCCCGGAATCTCCTTCACCCATGCCGCATCCGGATCAAACGCATCCTGCGGAATCAGCCCGATCAGCTCACCTTCCGCCGTCCGCGTGCCGTTCAGATGCGCCAACTCCTGCACCTTCGCGTGCACCACCCGCATAGGAGTCATCCGGAAATCCGTAATATTCATCGAAACCTGCGCTCGTCCCTCACAGATCACCCCGATCGCCTTCACGCCATGCAATCCACCGTTCGCCGCACGAATCTCCCGCGCAATCGCCCGCGCCACCGAGATATCCGCGTCATCGAGATAGATGTTGTAAGCAATCAGAAAACTACGCGCTCCAACCGCACTCGCCCCAGCAGTCGCATGTAACTCCGGCCCACCGATATCGGGCCGTCGCGAAGCGTCCTTCTGCGAAGCCTCGCGCAGTCCCTCGAACTGTCCACGCCGCACGTCCTCCAGCAGCACGCGATCCGGACGTGCCGCCGCCGCACCATAGAAGTACACCGGCACACCATACCGCCGCCAGATCTGCAGCCCTGCCTGCCGCGCCAGCATCGCGCACTCCGCCAGCGACAAGCCACTCACCGGCACAAATGGCACTACGTCCGCCGCGCCAATCCGGGGATGCACGCCACTCTGCTGCGTCAGATCGATCAGCTTGGAAGCCACACCAACAGCCCGCACCGCCGCCTCAACCACCGCCTCCGGAGGCCCTGCCAGCGTGACGACCGACCGGTTGTGCGCCGCATCGAGCGACCAGTCCAACAGGTGGACGTGCTCCACCTGCATCGACGCCACAATGCGGCTCACAACCCCGCGGTCCGTTCCTTCAGAGAAGTTCGGCACGCATTCGATAATGGAATCAGGCTTCATGGCAGGAGAATCCTACAAAGGATTCGTTACTTCCACCAGCTATATCCAAGCGTGAACTGCACACTCGCATTCACACCCGGATTCTTGTCGCCCAGCGAGGCGCTTGAAATATGAACCGCATTCGCTCCGAAATCGATCGACCGTCGCGGCTTCACGAAATAGTGCATTCCAACACCACCCTGCGGCGTAAAGTTCCATACACTCGCCTCAGTATTCGGCCCATCGTTGCCAAGGTTCAGATCGGGCGAACCAAACGCAGGATACTTATGGTTCGTCCACAGCACCCCACCCGCAGCCTGCGCCCAATAAGCCATGCGCCGCGTACCCGAAAAGTTCCAACGCAAGATAATAGGCGTCACCGTCACGCCGCTGTAAGTTCCTCCAACCGTGTAGAGAGGTCCGCAGACTGTGCTCCCTTGCGCCACACCGGCAACGCACTTCGCTCGCTGAAACCTGGGCGTGTACGACTGCCAGAAGGGGTACAACTCCATCGCATACTCGAAGTTCCCATGCAGAAGGCCCGGCCCGAAGTTCGGCGTCAGCACCTTGCCCGCATGAACGCCGGCGCTCATGAAGTGGAAGCTCTCACGATTCTCCGTGAGCCCGTTGCCGCCCTGCACAATCGCACCAAACTCAATTGGCTTCGCAGCGGCCCCAGCATCGGAATAGAGCGGATTCAACACAGCCTGCCCCATCGCACTCGCGGCAGACATAACCAGCAGAGCCAGCACAGCAGCCCCACCAAAACCTCGTAACTTCTTCGTCAAAACTTGCTCCAAGGGTCGTACTCTTGTGGCCCAGCTTCAATCATAGGGCAGAGGCGACCAAAGGAAAGCCGCCGGCAGTCGGCGGCCTCCTGTTCAAACCTCTTCGTATGCTCGACCTAGTGTCCGGCAGCCGCCATTGCGGCCTCGTCCATGTCAAAGTTCGAGTACACATTCTGCGCATCGTCAAGGTCTTCCAGCACCTCAAGCAGTCGCATCATCTGCCCTGCCGGCGCGCCTTCGAGCTTCGTATAGGTCGACGAAATCATCGTCACCTCACCGTGCTCAGGCGTAATCTTCGCCGCCTTCAAAGCATTCGTCACCGCTTCGTAGTCCGCAGGAGCACATAGCACCTCCCAATTGTCGCCTTCATCCGAAAGGTCTTCCGCCCCCGCATCGAGCACGATCTCCGTAAGCTTCTCTTCAGAAGCTGCCGACTTCGCCACCACGATCACGCCCTTCTTCGAGAACATCCACGACACTGAGTTCGACTCGCCCAGGTTTCCGCCGTTCTTCGAAAACGCATGACGAATCTCGCTCACTGCCCGGTTCTTATTGTCCGTCAGCACATCGACGATCACCGCCACGCCACCCGGACCGTAGCCCTCATACGTAATCTCGTCGTAGTTCACGCCCTCGAGCTCGCCCGTGCCGCGCTGGATCGCCCGCTTGATATTGTCGGCTGGCATGTTCTCCGCTTTGGCCGCAGCTATCGCCGTTCGCAAGCGAGGATTGCCGTCAGGATCGCCACCGCCGCCC
Organism: Granulicella arctica; assembly: GCF_025685605.1. NCBI lineage: Bacteria > Pseudomonadati > Acidobacteriota > Terriglobia > Terriglobales > Acidobacteriaceae > Granulicella > Granulicella arctica. Next base: position 3,845,337 of record NZ_JAGTUT010000001.1, on the reverse strand, counting down.
TTCGCAGCAATCGTAATTTCCTTGATCAGACGCGTGAAGATCTTTCCACGCTTGGCGTCGGTTGCGCCCTTCTTGTGCTTGATGGTTGCCCATTTTGAATGGCCGGACATGGTGTTCCCTCAACAGTGATCTATGCGCGCCGTTTGAATTCACGGCTCTTCAACCTTGCGAGTTTAGCATGTCCGTGCGATAGCCATTTCGCGCTCGGAACGCCTTGTGCGAGGTGCCCCCCACCCCCCTGTACCTGAAGTACCAAAGTCTTCAAAACAGGCGAGTTAGCGGAGTACCTGGTACCCCCGAAGTACCCCTGCCTGGGGCCTACGCCCGGGATTTGCGAGGCGTGGGGCCTGAGGATTTGTCAAGTTCTTCAGTCTTATTAATCCAGGATTTCAGCTACAAAGAGGTCCTTCATCGTCTCCCGCCGCCGAATCAGCCGCGCCGCCGAACCCTCCACCAGCACCTCCGCAGGCCGCACCCGCGTGTTGTAGTTCGAGCTGAGACTCATCCCATACGCTCCCGCATCCAGCAGCACCATGAGCTCGCCCGGCTTCACCTTCGGCAGCTTACGATCCCGCGCGAAGAAGTCCCCCGACTCACATACTGGCCCAACCACATCCACCACCTGCTCCGTCGCGGTTCCCTGCCGAACCGGCAGAATCTCGTGGTGCGCCTGGTAGAGCGATGGCCTAATCAGGTCGTTCATCCCCGCATCCGTAATCACGAACGTCTTCGCACCGTTCTTCTTCACATACAGCACTCGCGTCAGCAGCCCGCCCGCCTGTGCCACGATGAACCGTCCCGGCTCCAGCAGCAGGTGCAATCCCGAAGCCGCCGTCAATGCCGCCGCATAGCTCTTTACCTGCTCAGCCGGATCGAACGCAGCCGCACCATACTCAATCCCGAGGCCGCCACCAACATCCACATATCGGATATCGAGCCCATCCCGTTTCAACTCCCCGATCAAAGCCAGCACCCGTTCCAGCGCAGCCGCGAACGGCTCAACCGCACGAATCTGCGACCCGATATGAACGCTCACGCCCGCAGGATCAAGCCATCTGCTCCGTGCAGCCTTCCGGTAGATCGCCCGCGCCAGCCCAATATCAATCCCGAACTTATGCTCACGCAGCCCCGTCGATATATAAGGATGCGTGTCCGCGAACACATCCGGATTCACCCGGAGCGCAAACCGAGCCTGCTTCCCCAGCGCCTCTGCCCGCTCCGCCAGCAGCGCAAGCTCCGCCTCGCTCTCCACATTGAAGATCAGGATCTCCGCCTTCAACGCGGCGTCGATCTCCCAGACCTGCTTCCCTACACCGGAGAAGACGACCCGCTTCAACGCAGCTTTACTCGCCCGCCGGACCCGCTCCAGCTCCCCACCCGACACGATATCGAAACCCGCGCCCTGCTCCGCCAGCAATCGCAAAATAGCCAGGGCAGAGTTCGCCTTCACCGAATAGCAGACCGTATGCGGCTGCGTAAACGCATCAGCAAACAGAGAGAAGCGGTGCAAGATCTGATCAGCCGAATACACATACAACGGCGTGCCCTGCTCCTCGGCAAGAGCCGTCAGGTCAACGCCGTCGCAGAGAAGCTGACGCTTGCGGTACATGAAGGGGCGATGCGCAATGATCAAATCGCAGCGCTCTCCGAAGTCGAAGCCCCAGGCGGCGGAGGGGGCGCTGGCGGCACACCATACGGCAACGCATACTGCCCATCTGGAATAATGATCCAGGCCGCAATGTACGCAAACAACGCCACACCGGTCAGCAGGGTGATGACCACCGCTCCAAGGCGAACCACGTTCAAGTCCCATCCATAGTGCTCAGCGAGTCCAGAACACACACCCGCAATCACACGAGGCGAACGCGGACGAACAAGCTGCCCGCGAAAGGCTCCGGGCGGCGGAGGAGGGGGATAGCCGGAAGTCGCCTTTGCTTCAGCAGGAAGCGCCGCACCGCAGGACGGGCAAAAGCGCGCCGTTGATCCGAATTGGTTTCCACAACATGAGCAATACATAGCAGAGCTCCGAAGACATCATCTTTACATACGGCGACCCGCAGCGGAAGGTTCCCTTTCGCTACTTTCCGTCATAAGGCGCCTTCAAATACCGCCGCGCCGCATCCGCCTGCGACTGGTCCCCGCCACCCGCAGCCGCCATCTGGTACTGCTTTACCGCTCCCCCGCGATCGTGCAGCAGGTCCAGCATCTGCCCCGCATTCAACTGCGCCCGCCGCCGCAGCCAGTCGCTGCAGTTCGGCTGCTCCGACGCCTCGAGATAATGCTTCGCCGCATCCGTAATATCGTTCTGACCCCGCTCCGTATCCGCCAGTCCAAACCACGCCATCTGCAGCCGAGGATCGATAAAATATCCCGGCTTGCGCGCATCCGCCAGCACGTCACGATACGCCGCAATCGCCTGCGGGCCGTTCCCTTCATCCTTCGTCAAATTCGCCTGCTCCAGCCGAAAGAGATAGTCATGTGGAAACTCCTGCGCCAACCCCTGCTGCACTACCAAAGCTTCGGGATATCGCCCATCGTGCCGCAGAAAAAGCGACAGCGTCGTCCGCGATTCGATCCGCGTCACGATGCCGTAGGTCGCCGCATCCCGCAGCATCCCAAGCCCCTTCTCCCGGCTCCCGCCCACACCCGCGATACCCACCATCATCCGCACCAGCCGAGGGAGACTCGCCACCGCAAACTGCTGGATTCCCACCGCCATCTTGGCGTCCTGGTAACCCGCGTCGAGCTTCAACACCGCTTCGCTGTCATTCCGGGCCGCCAATCCCTGCCGTGCCGCCGTCACATAGCTGTGGTCCGCCAGCGTGATAAAGGCAGCATGCATTCCACGCGCATACCCTCGTGCAAACAAAGCATTCTTGTCGTCGGGATTCTGCTTCAACGCCTGGTCGCAAAGCGCAATCGCCGAATCCGTCAACGACTCAATCCGCTGCCGCGTCCCGTCTGCGATCGAAACCGTCCGCTTCGAACTTAGAAAAGAGTCGTGAGCGTAGTAGGTCGTATCCAGCAGATCCTGGTGATACAGTTCGCGAAAGATCAGCACCATCAGCACGTAGTCCGTCGCCATCGGGTCCTGCGGATGCGCCCGCTGCACCGCTTCAAACATCCCCAGCGCCCGGTCGTAGTCCAGGTTGTAGAAGGCTGTATGCGCGTCGCGGACATCCTGCTGCAGGTTGATCGGGTCCGTATGTTTCGCCGCATCCGGCGGAAGCCCACCCGGCTGCCCCATTGCTGTGCTTGCCATCGCGCAGCCCAGCAGCACAACGGCACAGGCTATTCCCAGAAATTTAGCTCGCAACTTCATCCTGCGCCAACGATACATATCTCCACTCAGATGCCCAAATACCCTTTTGATCACCTCGTCAAAATAATCTATCCGGGGGTTGATTCGTATGTCGGGTCTCGCACGTACACTAAAGCGATTACGGGCCCCGCACATGCAAGTCAAGGGGACGCTGAGACGTTATCTCCATGACTAGACTTGAGTTGCTGCAGTTGCTCGTAGGTCAGGCCCGCGCCAATGGGTTTGAGTTCAGGCGTTGGTATATCGTGAGGCTCGGCTTGCCTTGGAAGAACCCTTCAGAAGCTGTCAGCACCCTCGTGGAACAGCGGCGATACTACGCCCTGCTCTTCTCCCACGAGTTTGCCGTGAGCTTCTGGAAGGCGGGCGGCCAGATCACCTTCCAGGTGCCTCCCCAGACCTTCACCCGCAAAATGGCTGACGGCCGCATCAACACCGTTCAGCGGAAGGGCTACATGCGGCGCAGCGCCCGCGAGAACGCCTGGCTCTACCATCTCCGCGAGATGGCCGCCGCTGAAGACCCTCTCCGCTACATGCGCCGCTATCTCCGCGTCGTCGAGGATCTGGACACCGAAACCACCAACACCTCCATCATCCCTGACGATCAGACCCTCTCGACAGACCGTGAGCCGCACGAATAGCACACACCTGGCGCAGATGGTGCTGTCCGTGCATCAACTGGAAGCGTCGCCACTGCTGCGCACCTAGAGGACCCAGCACGCCGTGGCTGATCGCCCTCTTCCTTCCGAATAGACCTTCCATCTCCGCCGTCAACCGGTCGAAGCGTTCCAGAAGCTCCGCAGCCCGGACCGCCAGCACCTCGCCCGCAACTGCCTCGCCCGCATCAGGCGGCGTCACCATCGCCGGAGCCCTCCTGCCCGTCGGGAAATACCCACACTGAAACACCGCGAATTGAGCGACCCTCTGGCGCATGTCAGGCGAAGCCTTCGTCGGCGTACCCTTCGCCACACGCCCCTCCACCACCGCGCAGCTCGACCGATACGTCAGCAGCAGATGCTCCATGACCTGCTGGATGCTCCACTTCGCCGGATCAGTCAACGGACGAAGCTGCGTCTGCTCCGCACTCAAACCGCTGAGGCTGTCACGAATCTCATTCTGAAGCTTATCGAGGATCGGGTGCATGGCTGGTCGCAAGCTTACCCCGCCAGCATCAAACCGTCACGTCTTCCCTGAAACTAGTGCAGCCCGGCCAACGCCTTCTGCGCCGCAGCCATCTTGTCCCCGTTCGGCTCCAGTTGCAGGTAGGTGTTGTACTCGGCGACAGCCTCGTCCTTCTTCTGCAGCTTCTCCGCAGCCTGCGCCAGCGCGAAGTGACTCTCAGCGTCGTCGGGCATCGCCTTCGTCGCATCCTTGGTCCGCAGATAGGCCGCCGTAAAGTTGCCGCGAGAGGTGTAGAACTTCGCCACGCTCAGGTCTTCGGTCACCCGATCGTCGTTCGACTGCGCATTGACCTTCGCCAGCTTCCTCCGGCTCCGCACGGGTGAGGCCTCGCCATCATCCCCAGCCCTCCGAGCGTCATCGACACCCGGCGGCACCGAGTCACTGCTGGAACTTGATCCAGAGCTACTGCTGCTACTCGAACTACTGTCATCCCCCGGAGCAGGCGAGCCCGGCGCCTTTGACCCCGAGCCTGCAGAACCCGGCGCAGGCGAATCCGGGACATACCGTGGCGTATTCCCCTCCGGCACCGCATCCGGCGACTTGCTCGTCTCACCCGGATACGGAAACTGGTCCCCCGTCCCTCCCGTCTTCGCCGCCGGAGCAGCAGCAGGAGCAGCCTTCTGTTCGCTACCCGGAAATGGAAACTGCTCCGCAGTCGAAGGCTTCGCCGCCGCAGGAGCCTTCGGTGCATCCCCCGGAAACGGAAACGCCGCACCAGCCGCAGGAGCGGCAGCTGCCGGCGCACTCGGAGCCGCAACCGCTCCCGGCGGCGGGCACACCGGAGCCTTCACCTTCGGATCAGGGGCCACCGGAAACTTCGCATTCGGCTGCACAGCGCACGGGTCAACCGTGAGTTCAGGCGGTGGCGGCACATACTTCTGCGCCACACACACTCCTGCGCTCACTATCAGCCACACCACAACGCGCCCTGAAATCCGACTTACCATCGCCATCATTTTACCTCGTACCCTCACCAATGACCGCAGCACTGTCCGCCCGCAGCAAGCATCCAATGATCGATAACGGTCCTCACCGGCGATTTGTTATAGTCGGCAACAGACCACCCTCCGGACCCCGACACCCCTATGCAGCCAGGCCTCATCATCCGCTCCTCCACGATCCACGCCGCCGGCTGCTACACCACACGCTCCATCAAGAAGGGCGATCGCGTCTGTGAGTATGACGGTCCCCGCATGACAAAGGAAGTCGCCGACGAGCGATACGCCGACCGATTCGTCACCTATCTCTTCGGCTACGGCGACGGCAACATGGTCATCGACGGCTTCGGCACCCCCATGTTCATCAATCACTCCTGCGCCCCGAACTGCGAGACCGAGGACGATAACGACCACATCTACGTCCTCGCCCTCCGCGATATCGCCGCCGGCGAAGAACTCACCTACGAGTACAACCTCTACGACTCCGACGACGAGGAAGGCTCCTGCCACTGCGGAGCACCCAACTGCAGAGGCACCATGTTCTCCGACCTCGAACTAGCCCGCCGCGCCAAAAACGCAAAGAAAGCCACCCAGAAAGAAGCCCGAAAAGCCGGAGCGAAGTAAACAACTCCATAGAGGGACGGTGGACGGAACGTTCAGCGTCTACCCGTCAAAGCAGGGTCGGGGCAAGCAATCCTCTGTCGCGCCCGTCTACTCCAATAGTCAGGAGAAGCTTGATGACACTCGAAGAGTTTGTCGCTGGCAGCGGACAATTCCATCCGCCTGCTCTTCGCGCCCTGTGGCTCGCAAATCGAGGAGAGTGGGAGCAGGCGCATGAGGTCGCACAATCAGACGACAACCCCGAAGGAGCGTGGGTGCACGCCTACCTCCATCGCGTCGAAGGCGACACCGCGAACGCTGGCTACTGGTACAGGCGCGCACACCGGCCAACTCAAAGCGGCGACCTCCATACCGAATGGCAAAGCATAGTCACCGAGCTACTGCAACGAGTAGTCTGAACCGGAAAAGACTTGCACTGGATCAATGCATTCGCAGAAAGAAGGCCGCCATCGTCATCGCAAGCTGGAACGTCAACTCGATCAAAGCCCGTCTTGACCACGTAACCGCATGGCTGAGTTCGCGCAATCCCGACGTCCTCCTCCTGCAGGAACTCAAAGGAACCGAGTTCCCTTCCGCAGCTTTTCAGGAGTTGGGCTACGAAAGCGTCGCCGTCCCCCAGAAGGCCTACAACGGTGTAGCCATACTCTCTCGATCGCCGATCGAATCCGTCAGCACCGTGCTCTCCGGAGATGAGGCCGACACCCACGCCCGCTACCTCGAAGTCATGATTGCCGGTATCCGCATCGTCGATATCTACCTGCCCAACGGCAACCCCGTCGGGACCGAGAAGTTCGACTACAAACTCGCATGGATGCAACGCCTCCTGACCAAAATGAGCGAGTGGAAGAGCGATATGATCCCAACCGTTATCGGCGGCGACTTCAACGTCATCCCGGAAGATATCGACTGCCACAAGCCAGCCTCGTGGGTTCGCGACGCGCTCTTCCAGCCCGAAACCCGGGCGCTCTACCGTGCCATGCTCGACCTCGGCTACACCGACGCCTTCCGCTCCCTGCATCCTGCGGAGATCGGCCAGTTCACCTTCTGGGATTACTTCCGCCAGGCCTTCGACCACAATCGCGGCGTCCGGATCGACCACTTCCTCGTCTCCCCGTCGCTCCAATCCAGAATCGAGCGCTGTGAGATCGACAGAGGGCCCCGCGCCCAACTTAGGCCCTCCGACCACACGCCAATCCTCCTCACGCTGAGCTAGATACCCACGCTTCTGACTCAGGCTCGCTCCCCCGGTACAATCGACCTAGCTCTATGGCTTACCAGGTTCTAGCTCGCAAGTACCGCCCCCAACGCTTCGCAGACGTCGCCGGACAGGATCACGTCACCGTCACCCTGATGAACGCGCTCACCCAGCAGCGCATCGCCCACGGCTACATCTTCTCCGGCCATCGCGGCATCGGCAAAACCACTATCGCCCGCATCCTTGCCATGGCGCTCAACTGCCGCAACACTATCGGCACCGAGCTCCGCCCCACCGCCGAGCCCTGTGAGGTCTGCGAGTCCTGCACCGAGATCAAGGCCGGCAACGCCGTCGATGTCATCGAGATCGACGCCGCCACCAATCGCGGCATCGACGAGATCCGCGAACTCCGCGACGCCGCCCGCTACCGGCCTGCCCGCGACAAGTACAAGATCTACATCCTCGACGAAGCCCATCAGATCACCGACGCGGCATTCAACGCCCTCCTCAAGACCCTCGAGGAGCCACCCGACCACATCGTCTTCATGATGGCCACCACCCAGCCCGAGGACATCCCCCAGACCGTCCGCTCGCGCTGCCAGCACTTCAGTTTTCATGCCGTCAAGCTCGTCGACATCCTCTCCGAACTTCGCGGCATCGCCACCAAGGAAGGCATCGACGCCGATGACGCCGCCCTCGGCCTGCTCGCCGAAGCCGGTGACGGCTCCATGCGCGACGCCCTCTCCATCATGGATCAGGCCATCGCCTCCGCCCCCGTCACTGATGGCCGCGCCGTTTTAGACGCCTCGCAGATTCGCGAGCTCATGGGCACCGTTCCCAATGCAGTCTTTGAAAAGATTCTCCAGGCTGTCGACGCCAACCGCTCCGCCGAGGTTATGACGGTAGCCAACCAGCTCCTCGACTCCGGCAACTCGCCCGCCCAGCTCGCCCGTCAGTGTTGCCGCTATCTCCGCAACGCGCTTATCGCCAAGATCGCCGGTATCGACGTTGACGGCAACACCACCAACGGCACCGCCGCCGAACTCCTCCAGATCTCCCCTGACGAGCAGCGCCGCGCCGGCCGCACCGCCAGCCTCTTCACCGAAGAGGAGCTCACCCGCTTTCTTCAGGTCATGCTCCGCACGTTCGACGAGCTGGGATATAGACAGGAGCAACGCTTCCACTTCGAGCTAGGCCTCCTGAAGCTTGTTCACCTGCGCCGCCTCCTGCCGGTAGAAGAACTCCTCAGCGCGATCCCCGTCTCCCCCGGCTCCGGCGGAACCCAGCGCGGCATCGCCCCACCCAAGTCAGCCGAGCCACAAGCGCAGATCCAGACCCCACAACTTACGGCTCCACAAAGCCGGGTTCCCCAGGAACTCCCCGAGCCCGCAAAACCAGCCTTCTCCCCCTTCCAGCAAAGCACCGACCGCAAGCGCTTCGATGATCCGCCAGCAGCGCCGCAGCCCATCAAACCAGCAGCCGCCGTCGTCGACATCCCAAGAGACAAACCAACTCCACCCGAGCTCCCAAAGCCAGCCGAGCTCAAGCTCCCCGATCCTTTACCGCTCCCCGTCGACATCCCGATGCCGACACCTGTTCCGGTGCCACTCTCCATTCCGGTCGAGATCGAAACCTCAGCACCCGAACCCGAGCAGCCCCTGACGCCTGAGCCTCTAGTCCTAAGCGAACTCCACGCCGAGGCCCCGACTCATCAGGCAACACCGCAGGCCATCGCCCTACAGCAAGCCGCAGTCGAAGCCCTCACAAGCGCCAAAGGCCAGCAATCCGCCGCCGACGCCATGGACGATGCGGAATGGACCGTCGATGGTGCCATCCTCAAGGTTCAGACCAACGTCTCCAAGACCATGCTCCCCATCGTCATCAACGCCGAGGCCGAAAAACTCATTCGCGCCACCCTCACCGGCACCGGTCTTAAGCTCACCCTGCTCGCGGGAGCAGGCGCTGCAGCCGCAGCGAAGAAACCTCGCGCTGCCAAGGCAGGGTCGGCACAATCCAAAGCCAACGCGCATCCAATCGTTCAGGAGGCGCAGCGCCTCTTCAACGCTGAAATCCGCACCGTCATCGACCTCCACGAAGGAGACTAGAACCATGGACTTTTCCGACCTCGGCAAGATGAAAGAAATGATGTCCCAGGCCAAGCAGATGCAGGAGGAGATGGAGCAGAAGCTCGCCTCCACCGTCGTCGAAGCCACCTCCGGCGGAGGCGTCGTCACCGTCAAGATGAACGGCAAGAAGGAAGTTCTCAAGCTCAAGATCGACCCCACCGTCATGGGCAGCTCCGCCAGCGATCTCGAACTCCTCGAAGACCTCATCATCGCCGCCATGAACGAAGCCGGCCGCCGCGCCGATCAGGCCATGCAATCCTCCGTAAAGGGCATGATGGGCGGCCTCAACCTACCCGACCTCCCTGGCCTCAACTAGCGCCAGTAAAGATGACCGGAGCAATGCGAAAGGGAGAGACCCCCGCATTCCGCCGTTGCCGGTTCCTGCTTTAGCTCTCAATAAAGGTAGCCATGTCCACCCGCTTCGCCGAACCCATGTCGCGCCTCATCGAAGAGCTTCGCAAGCTCCCTGGCATCGGCACCAAATCCGCGCAGCGCCTCGCCTTCCACATCCTCCGCTCCCCCGCCTCCGACGCCGACGCGCTCTCCCACGCCATCCGCGAACTCAAGCAGCACCTCCGCCTCTGCTCCATCTGCAACAACATCACCGACGTCGACCCTTGCACCTACTGCACCAGCCCCACCCGCGACCAGCGCCTCATCTGCGTCATCGAAGAACCCACCAACATCGCCACCATCGAGAAGACCCGCAGCTACAACGGCGTCTATCACGTCCTCCACGGCACGCTCTCGCCCATCGGCGGCGTGGGCCCAGAGCAGCTCCGCATCGCCAATCTGCTCACCCGTGTGCCGAACGTCGACGAAATGATCCTCGCCACTTCGCCCACCACAGAGGGCGAAGCCACCGCCGGCTACCTCTCCCACGAGCTCCGCCGCCTCAGCACCACCCTCAAGATCACCCGCATCGCCACCGGCGTCCCCGCCGGGTCCGACATCGAGTATGCCGACGAGATCACCATGACTCGCGCACTCGAAGGCCGCCGCGACTTCTAAGTTCTCCGCGATGCAGAACGCGCCGCACGACCGGATTGGTGCCCGAGAGCTTCAAGTTGCCGCAGCCGACCTCCTTACCACGTTCAAAAATGGTTACTACGTTCTCGCCGCAATAACAGGTACACACGCCCCGGCTCCGGGCACAAACGGCATCACCTTACAATCTGCTTCGATCTCGAAACCCCTGTCAATACAGGAGTTCCCAGCTTGATCTCCATCTCATGGGGCGCTGAGAATCCTCATCCGCAGAGCCATAGCTAAAAACAGGTAACCAGCGCCGGTGTAGACGCAAGGCCGAAATCCGGTCATATTCCGTTCCGTTTTGGCGCCCACGGGTTACGAGAGATCGTCCCCCGAATAATATTTTTAGCAAACTATAAGAGTTATGGACGAATCTACCTAGGAGCACTACTTATTACTGAATGTAGGGAGTTACTTCCCTATCCGCAGTAACAATTTTTCTTGCTCGATGTGGGTACTGAACTTCTCAAAGTCGTATATCGGGGCATAAAAGGCAAAAACTAATAATTGACTTAGTTCGTTGAGATAGAAGAGTGTAGCGAAAACGGTGTAGTACGCGAATGCAAGTAGCGCGGACTTTACGTCGTGTTCACTTTCTATCTAGTTCTTATTTTCTACCTAGTTCTTAATTCGAAAGGCTGTCATGATTCTCTCTGGTTATAAGTTCGCTAACAAACTCGCCCTCGCTGCAATCCTTCTCACCTCTGCCGCAGCAATCACTCCCTCCGCCTCAGCCTCAGCCCAGCAGCCTGCAGCTACAACGACCGTCAAGCAGGACCTCGTCCGCACCTTCAACTTCGTTGGCTTCGATACCACCGGCATCAAGTTCGACCTTGAGTCCGACCCAAGCTACGCCGCCGATAGCGCGAACTACAAGTACCACCTCTACATCAACAGCCAGTTCAATGGCGCAGTTGTTGCCTTCAGCAACGACACCGTTGCCATCCACAATCTTGCCAACGCCGCAATCCTTCTCTACGAAGTAGGTCAGGTAAAGAATGTAGTCACTGGTGCAACCGGAAGCCTCTAACCTACGAGGCATCAACTTATGTATCCCAAGTCTGCCGCAGTACTGATCGACTTTAAAACTAACTCGGATAACTATGAGTAAGTTCTAATAAATAGCGACGGCCACCTTTAATCAGGTGGCCGTAACCTATTTTAGTTTTAGCTACTAACATCCAGCCCAACCTACTTCGCTCGTGGATGCGTCTCGTCGTACACCCGCTGCACCTGTCCGACGGTCAACTGCGTATAGCGTTGTGTCGTCGACAAACGCTCGTGCCCCAGCATCTCCTGGATCGCCCTGAGGTCCGCACCCTCCTCCAGCATGTGCGTTCCAAATGCGTGGCGCAGCGTATGCGGATGCACGTCCGCAGCGAGTCCACGCGACCGCGCGATCGCCTTCACAATCCGCCCTACACTCCGCGTCGTCAGTCGGCAATCACCGCGCATCCGCAGGTTCGTCAGCAGCGGCCCCTCGTGGACGAGGCCGCCCTTCCCCGCCGCAACCAGCTTTGCCTCACGCCCTGGCAGATACTCCCGCACCGCCAGTGCTGCCTCGTCTCCCAACGGCACCAGCCGCTCCTTCTTTCCCTTGCCTCGTACAAGCACAGCGTCGTTATTCCACTGGACGCTCATCATATTCAGCCCCACCAACTCCGAGTTTCGAATCCCGCACCCATACAGCAACTCGAAGATCACCCGATCCCGCTCCGGCCAAACACTCTCTTCCTGCCCATCCGACGACCCGACCGGCCCCGCTCCATCCAGCGAGTTCAGCACTCGGTTCACCTCCTCCATACTGGGAACCCGCGGCAGATGCATTGGCCGTTTCGGCGTGCTCACCAGCAGCGCAGGATTCTGCAACACCTTACCCTCCTTCGCCAGCCACTTGAACCAGCTCCGCACCGCCGCCAGTGCCCGCGCCGCACTCGCCTTCGTCAACCCCCGCTCATACAACACGCCAAGGTACGCGCGAATATGCAGGTGCTCCACCGACCCGATCGCCGCATCCTTACCCAGTGCCTTCTCGAGATAAGCCGCAAAGCTCCGCACCTCCCGCACATAAGCCCGCAGCGTATGCTCACTCGACCCACGCTCATCCGCCAGCATCGCCAGAAACTGTCCCGCCAGCCCCGTAATCTCACCTGTCGCTACGGTCGCCTCACCATCCAAAGCATCACTCATACACCCACCCGCCGCTTCCCGCGCGGATGATGCAGCCGATGCACCGCCTTCAGATGTCCCAGCGCCACATGCGTGTACACCTGCGTCGTCGAAATATCCGCATGCCCCAGCAGCGTCTGCACACTGCGCAGGTCCGCCCCATGCTCCACCATGTGCGTCGCGCAACTATGCCGCAGCGTATGCGGACTCGCCTTCTTCCCATCCAACTTCGCCGTCGCCCGCACCATCTCCCACACCCACTGCCGCGTCAGCGCCTTGCCCCGCACACTCAGAAACAGGTTCCGCTGCACCGCACCCGCATGCGCCAGCCCCGGTCGACCTATCGCGAGATAGCGCTCCAGCGCCGCCACCGCCCGCTCTCCCAGCGGCACAATCCGTTCCTTGTCGCCCTTACCCCGCACCTGTGCCCGCGCCTGATCGAGGTGCAGGTCCTCCACGCGCAGCGCGCAGATCTCCCCCACTCGCAGCCCTCCCGCGTACAGCAGTTCAAGGATCGCGTGGTCCCGCAGCGCCAGCCCATCCGCATCCGCGCTCCTGGCCGCGACAGCCGTCCGCTCGAGCATCGTCGCAACATCAATCTCCGCCAGCGACTTCGGCAGAATCTTCCAACTCACCGGCGTCTCTATATTGACCGTGGGATCGCTCCCGACCCGCTTGTCCATCAGCAGCCATCGATAAAACCCGCGCAGGCAGCTCAGCTTCCGCGCAATCGACCGCGACTCCACCCCATGCCCCCGCATCCTCTGCATATGCGCGCTTACATCCGCCTGCGTCGCCGAAACCAGCAGCCCCGCCCGCCCCTCAACCTGCTCGGCGAACTGCTCCAGGTCGTTCCGATACGCCTCACACGTAGCCGGCCGCATGCCCTTCTCGACCTGCAGATACGCGATGTACTCACCGATCAGCCGCGCGTTCCCCGCCAACTCTCCATCTACAGGCATACCGCTCATTATCTCGCCGCTACCCCCGCCCAACGCTCGTAACCTGCACTCCGGCACCAGCCTTGCCAGCATCACACACAGCACTGCCACAAACCGCTGTATCGTGAACTACAGCCCCGAAAGGAACCACCATGGCCCTCTGCGAGCACCTCAAGCACAGCAAATACAAGGCTCCGAAAGTCCACGTCTGCGAAGAATGCGTCAAGCTCGGCGACGAATGGGTCCATCTCCGCACCTGCCTCGAGTGCGGCCACGTTGGCTGCTGCGACTCCTCAAAAAACAAGCACGCCACCAAGCACTACAACCACGTCAAACATCCCGTCATCGCCTCCGCCCAGCCCGACGAGCGCTGGCTCTACTGCTACATCGACGACCAGATGGCCGAGTAGCCCATCCCTTGCGACCCTACTCTGCCGTGTGCTCTACTGCCGTCCTCGCCCGAAGCACGCCGTCCCGGTATCAGGAGAAGTCAATCCACATGCGAAGCCACCTCTACGCCGCCGCCCTCCTTCTAGCCTTTAGCGTCGCCAACCTCCCGGCGCAAACCCCCTCCGCCGATAAGGACATCGACGAACTCTCCCACCACGCCCTCACCATGGACGAGGTCACCCGCTTCGCCCAGACCTTCGCCGACATCACCAAATTCGCCAAGGCGCACCCGGACGCCTCCTCCGTCATGCAGCCCGGTGACGATAAGCAGGAGTCCATCGCCAACATCGACCAGCGCATCTCCGCCCACCCGGAGGTCGTCGCCCTCATCACCCAGCATGGCTTCACCGTCCATGATTTTGTCGTCGCCGAGCTCACCATCCTCACCGCTGGCCTCATCGTCGCGCTCGAGCAGCCCGGCACCGACACCGCCAAAGCCGCCGCTGAAGCCCACGTCAACCCCGCCAACATCACCTTCATGAAGCAGCACAAAGCCGAGTTCGCCGAGATCCAGAAGAAGTACGGCCTGGGCAGCTAGACAGGCCGCCGACCCACATCCTGCACGGTCGCCTCCTCGCCCGCCTTCCACTGATAAACTCAACACAGTCATGTTTGAAAACCTAAGCGATAAACTCCAGCGTTCCTTCAAAAACCTCCGCGGCCAGGGCACCATCTCCGACGAAAACATCGCCGAGGCCCTCCGCGAGATCCGCCTCGCCCTCCTCGAGTCCGACGTGAACCTCTCCGTCGTCACCGAACTCGTCGAGCACATCCGCGTCCGCGCCCTCGGCACCCAGGTCACCACAGCCCTGTCGCCCTCCGAGCAGATCGTCAAGATCGTCCACGACGAACTCGTCAACCTCCTCGGCAAAGACACCGCCCGCTTCCAGAAGTCCTCCCAGCCGCCCAGCGTCATCCTCATGGCCGGGCTACAGGGATCAGGTAAGACCACGACGAGTGGCAAACTCGCCCAGTGGCTCAAAAAGGCTGGCCACCGCCCCATGCTCGTCTCGGTGGACGTCTACCGTCCCGCCGCCCGCGAGCAGCTCGCCATCGTGGCCCGCTCCATCTCCGCCCAGCTCTACGAGGGCAAGCTGACGGAGCAGAACCCCGGCACCGACGAAGTCCTCCGCCTCGCCCGCGAAGCCAAGCGCGAGGCCGCCTCCTTCGGCTGCGACATCCTCATCGTCGACACCGCTGGCCGCAACCAGATCGACGGCACCCTCATGGACGAGATGGCCGCGCTCAAGAAGCTCCTCAATCCGAGCGAGATCCTCTTCGTCGCCGACGCCATGACCGGCCAGGACGCCGTCAACTCCGCCAAGGCCTTCAACGATCTCCTCTCCATCACCGGCGCCATCCTCACCAAGATGGACGGCGACGCGCGCGGCGGCGCAGCCCTCTCCATCCGCCACGTGACGGGTGCCCCCATCAAGTTCCTGGGCACCGGAGAAAAGCCCGACGCCTTCGAGCCCTTCCACCCAGACCGCATCGTCTCCCGCATCATGGGCCACGGCGACATCGCCACCCTCCTCGAGCGCGCCGAAGCCACCCTCGACAAGGGCAAGGCCGAGCAGTTCGCCAAGAAAGCCCTCTCCGGCGACGGCTTCACGCTGGAGGACTTTCGCGACCAGCTCCGTCAGATCAAGAAGATGGGCTCCATGCAATCCATCCTCAAGATGCTCCCCTCAGTCGGCCCCTTTGCAGGCATGGCGCAGGCCGCCGAGAACGTCGACGAAAAGCAGTTCACCCGCGTCGAATCCATCATCAACTCGATGACCAACAAGGAACGGCGCGACCACGAGATCATCAACGGCAACCGGCGCAAACGCATCGCCAAAGGCTCAGGCACCAGCGTGCAAGAGGTCAACAACCTCCTCCGCCAATACGCCCAGATGCGCAAGATGTTCAAGACAATGGGTGGCGGCATGGGCGGCGGAATAAAAGCCCAGCAACGCATGATGAGCCAGATGCAACAACAAAAACAACGGTTTGGGCGCTAAGTATTTCGAGCAAGGTCTTCGACACGAATGCCCTGTTCTTTGAGCCAATCGACGGCTTTGGATACTTCCTTCACTGAATCGAGATCTTTAGAAGCCGCGAACCTAAGATCGTCGAGTATCTGATCTTTGAGCAGGCTCTGTTGCTCAGAAGGCACGTTTTCCAGCTGGCGAATGTGACAGATCGCCCGAAACACCTCATATTTCCAATATCCGTTCGCGCCCTTTTTGTCGCGGATCTTCATCGCGCTTTCAATCTCCGCAAGCGCACCTTGAACATCGCTCAGGTTCTGCTCATACAACGCATACGCCAGTTGAGCGCGAGTCCGGTGGTAGCGGTTCGTGCTATCGCAAGCTTTGAGCGCGCGGAATATCGGGATAACCATTGCAGCTACCTTCTGCTCCCGGCTTGTATCCCTTGCGTCCTTTCTCTCTTTTCTTGCCGTGTAAAAAACCTGCACTTTCAACGCAGGCGACCCTTCGAAGAGCGCTCGATCCAGCACGTCTTGCGTTGGAGGCGTATCGCCTGACGCGGGCTCAAGCACCTTTTGCATGAGGTTCAGCGCGATTGCGTCCTTATCTGGTTGCGCCTGAACGGTGGAAAGCGCGGCAGCCACCTGTTCGCTCTTCGACTCCATCGTCGAAACCTTTGCAGCAAGCCGCGCCGTCGCTTCCGATTCTGCACTTGCAAACTCTTTTCTTAGGTAGATACGGGTCCACAGATAACCGATCAAAAAACCGCAGACTGAAAAGAAAATGACGATCAAAACACCAATGGCACCAGCCCCCGCAGTATCACCAAAGCCTGGTTTGAGCGCGGAACTCAATACGCGGATTGCAACTGGCAGCTTCGATATCTGAGTTAGCCCCACACCAACAAGCATCTTCGTGAGCCAGTCAGAGATCTGCTCCAGATTTGTATTCACACCGAAGTTCACTTGCCGATCAGGACCATGGCGATCAGGGCCAACACCGAACGCGGTCAATCTCTCCGTGCTCGAAGAAGCATCTCTTTCGAAGCCGTCGCTTTCTTTTGAGGAAGGATTATTGCCACTGAGAGTTCGTGGAATTCCAAAAAGAAAGCCCAGAAATATTCCGACGATGAGGGCAGCAAGGGCAATGCTCAGTGTGTAAGTCAAAGCAGCAAAGAAACCTGAAACAGAATGCGGCTTTGCACTTCCTGCGTATCCCAATTCAATAAAAGCGGCGAAGACACTCAGGAAGATAAGAGCTACCCAGGCTTCATGGCGTCCTTCCACCCAGGTCGCGATTCTGTCACGGATGATAATCACGATTCCGATAGGACGACCAGTTGCCTGCATTGGCATACGTTTCTCCGGCATATGACGAGGTCTGCCGAGGATATATGCGAACGGAATCGTGTCAATGTAAATCTTGCTTGCTTATCGCCTTACGCAGCCGGGTGACACATCCTTCATATTCTTATCGTGAAGGGGTGGGAGTGAACAACGCTATAGCAGCTTTAGAAAAGGCTCCCCGGTAGGTTCACTTACTCCGGCTTACCAGTCTCATACACCGGAATATTTGGAGTAACCTTCCGCGAGATAAACTCCCGCAGCAGGTTATCCGCAGCATGCCCCGCAAGATCCAGAAACCCATTCCGAATCGTCAGACCAGCCCCACGATCATCCGCCGAATGGTAAGCATTCGAGATCGCCCCCGACGCAAATGATCCCAGCACAAACGAGTAAGCAGGTTGCCACTTGCCGTTATCCCCCTTAGCAACCACCGCCGACCGAAGCGCATACCACGCACGCTCTCGCACCGTTCCCGATCCCATGTAGAAGTAGCGCGGGTCCTGATGGAAGATCGACGGAAACACCGCGCTCGAAAGCATCCGCCCAATCGCATCATCTGCATAGCCCGCACCATAGCGCTTCGCATAGCCCTTCGCTCCCTGCCCATAGCCAGGAAAGGTATTCCGCGCCTGCTCGATCCCCGATGCCACTCCCACCGCAAGAAAGGTCACAGGGTCCGCGACAGAATGCAGCCCAAGGTCATACTTCTGCTTGCGCGTCAGCGGAGCCGCATCCCAGACGTAGCTCGTATAGAAGTTCGGAAAGATCCCGAACGCCCGCTGCTTCTCCGCCTCCTTGATCTGCTCCTGCGCCAACTGCTCCTGCGTCACCACCACCGTTACATCGGTGCTCGTGGCCGCAATCGGCAGATCAATGCGCGGCAACTCACGCCGCTCACCAACCTTCAGCCCGATCTCCGAAGACACAAACGTCTCCAGCCCGGAAGCAGTAATTGTCAGCTTGAACCTTCCCACGTCGAGATCCGCAAAGCTGAATCTCCCATCCGTCCCCGCTGTGGTCACCCGCTCGTCCGTTCGCCCATGCTCCAGCAGCGTCACCTTCGCCCCCGGAACCAGCCCACCGTTGATGTCCATCACCACGCCGCTGATGCTTCCAGTCCCCTGCACCACCGCCGTTTGCCCAAACCCCGGAGCATCCGGAAGTCCCACATCCACCGTCGAAGGACCGTGACTCTCCTGCGCCGACATCCTCATCGACACGCAACAAAGCAGCGCCAACACCACAGGCCCGAACAGCGACCCACCCTTGGAAATGAAGTAGCTAAATCTCTCGGAGGAAAAAGATGGCAGGTATTTCATACTTCAACCATACCGGCCGAACGTGATCTGAAGATGAAGCCATGATGTCGCCCTACCAGAAACACAACCCGGCAGCCGGCGTCCTCTCCTATGAAATCCTCGAGAACGCCATCATCATCGAGTTTGTCGACCACAAATTCCGCTACCTCTACAACACGAGCAAACCCGGCCTCAAGCATGTCAACACGATGAAGCGCCTGGCTCTTGAAGGTAAAGGCTTGTCCACCTACATCAATCAGCACGTCCGCGAACACTACGCCCAAAAGCTGCCAAGAGAAAACGGCCCCTCAGATTGCCGAGAGCACGAATAAATTAGCGGACGATTCACTTTACGTAACAGTTCTGCATCACACTCCATGAAACGAAATTCATCCGCATGGAGAACGTACCAATGATTATTCTTCTGATCGTCCTGATCCTGCTTTTTGGCTTCGGCGGCGCACGTATGGGCCCTGGCCTCGGCTACTACGGTGGAGGCGGTATCAGCCTGATCCTCTTGATTGTGCTCATCCTGCTTCTGCTCAAAGTCGTCTAGGAGCGAATGCCCGGTCTCCATTCAGGGCCGGGCATTTGCTTCACAGCAGCTTCGTCATGCGAACAACTTCTATCCTTAGTCCCGCACCAACCGGCACCTGAACCACCGCTTCCCGGCGATAACCTTTCGCGGTGTAGAGCGCCACTCCAGCCAGCGTACTTCCCATCTCAGCCTTCCAGAATCCAGCCTTCGCTGCACGATCTTCTGCAGCCCGGAGCAGCCTGCTGCCCAGCCCCTTGCGAGCGTAGTCCGGATGCACAAAGATCGCCCGAATCTTCGCTGCGTCAACCGCAGCATCCAATATCCCATCCTCAGCAGATTCAATCTGGTGGTCGCCGCCGTAGAGCGTCTTGCGATAGCTCCATCCACCGCACCCCGCCATCCGGTCACCATCCATTGCAACCAGATAAGTTCCATCGGCGATTAGCCTGCTGTCTACCGTAAACACCGTAGCCAGCGCCGCCTCACGCTCAGCCTCACCGTACTCCATCTGCAAACCGCGAACGGAAGCCGCGATCAACTCCCGAATCGCCGGAATATCTCCCGTCTTTGCCACCCTAATTATGAAGTTCATCGCAAGAGTATAAAGCGCAGCAAAACGGCCGCCGCCCCTGAGGACGACGACCGTTTCATTCAACTGACTTCTGTTTTACCGGTGTCCGCCACCACCACCATGCGAACCGCCACCGCCGCCGCCATGGAAGCCACCGCCGCCACCGCCACCGTGGAAACCACCGCCAGCGTTGCCATGGAAGCCGCCGCC
Organism: Granulicella arctica; assembly: GCF_025685605.1. NCBI lineage: Bacteria > Pseudomonadati > Acidobacteriota > Terriglobia > Terriglobales > Acidobacteriaceae > Granulicella > Granulicella arctica. The sequence goes on along the minus strand of NZ_JAGTUT010000001.1, from coordinate 3,825,428 downwards.
TACTGAACCACCACGGAATCCGCCGCCGCCGCCACGATAGCCGCCGCCTACACCACCGCGGTATCCGCCGCCATAGCCACCGCGGTATCCGCCACCGTAACCGCCGCGATAGCCATAACCACCACGGTAGCCGTAGCCACCACGATATCCATAGCCGTATCCGCCACGGAACCATGGACCGGCGCCGATGAAGATTCCGCCGTTGAACCAGGAAGGACCGTAGTACCCGTAAGGAGCGCACGAGTAAGGCGCATAGTCGTAGTAACCGTACGAGCAGGCAGGAGCACCGTAACCATAGCCGCCGTCATATTGCCCGCCGCCTATGCCGACGCCCACCGATACCTGGGCATGAGAGTAAGCCACAGGCAACATAAGAAGAACACCGAGTAAAGCGACATACCGTAAAAGCCGCATTTCAAACCTCCTCAACAAAGGACGCCCCAGTCGGGATGTGCTTCGAGAAGCCGTCCGCATTTTCCATGCGTCCAAGCTTCTATTGATTAGAACGTAACTGTCTCTGGAAAGTTGCGCGGACTACCAGGGCGATCTACACAGATTGACGCAATACAGACCAGATATCACCCTAAATACCTGAATCTCTTGGTTCTGCACCGCATCCGCCCTCATAAATTGCGCCGCGCAAAGCCTCTTGCCCAGCCGCTACTCACAGCATAGACTGCTTTCCATGCGCAACCTTGCCCTAAAACTGCTCCCCGTCCTGCTCCTACTGCCGCTCACCGCCATGCACGCACAGGACTGGGCCAAGACCCGCCTCGAAGCCTCGCCCCGCCATCGCGAATACGTGCCCATCAAGCATGGTGATCGCACCGTCCAGGCCTTTGTCGTCTACCCCGAGGTCAAGCAGAAAGCGCCGGTCATCGTCCTCATCCACGAGATCTTCGGCCTCTCCGACTGGGCCAAGGAGATGGCTGATGAGCTATCCGCCGCAGGCTACATCGTCATCGCTCCCGACCTCCTCACCGGCTTCGGGCCCAACGGCGGCGGCTCCGACGCCTTCCCCAGCATGGACGCCACCACCAAGGCAGTCTCCGGCCTCAACCCTGACGTCGTCACCGCCGACCTCGACGCCGCAGCCGATTACGGCAAGAAGCTTCCCGCCTCCAACGGCAAGGTCAACGTCATCGGCTTCTGCTGGGGCGGCGGCAAGTCCTTCGCCTTCGCTACTCACCGGCATGATCTCTCCGCCGCCTTCGTCTTCTATGGCCCCGGTCCTACCGATGTCAGCACCATCACCGCGCCCGTCTACGGCTTCTACGCCGGTAACGACGCCCGCATCGGAGCCACGCTACCCGCTACCACCGATGCCATGAAAGCCGCCTCGAAGAAGTTCGAGCCCGTCACCTACGACGGCGCAGGTCACGGCTTCATGCGCGCCGGTGAAGACCCCGCAGGAACGCCCGAGAACAAGAAGGCCCGCGAAGAAGCCTTCGCGCGTCTCACCAAACTCCTCAAGCAAGCGGACGCGTCTACCCACGCCGCCCTACCTGCTCACGGCCTGAAAACATCAGCAAAGAAGACGGCGGTAGCAGCCATCTCCTGCCACGACGAAGCAGCAAAGCCCTCCCTCGTCGCCACCGCCGCCCAACCGGCTGCAATAATGTAAGCGTGCCAGAAACCTTCACCAGCGCCACGCTCCTTCAGGACCGCCTCGACACGATCACCGCGAATACGCGCCGCCTCGTCCAGGCGGAGCGTCTCGCCATCTCCGAGCAGGCCACAGCCGATCTCTTCGCCACCGGCATCGAAGATCGGCTCCTGCCCGTCGGGAGCACCGCGCCCAGCTTCAGCCTGCCCGACGCCCTCACCGGCAAGCCCGTCAGTTCCGCTGATCTGCTCGCCCTCGGCCCCCTCGTCATCAACTTCTTCCGCGGCCGCTGGGACCCCTACTGCGTCACCGAACTCGAAGCCTGGCGCGACCTCTTCCCCGACCTCCGCCGCACCGGCGCTCTCCTCGTCGCCATCTCCCCACAGACCAACCGTCAGAATGACTTCACCGTACAGCAGCACGGCCTCCGCTACCCACTGCTCGCCGACGCCGGTGCCGTCCTCGCCGGCCAGTACGGCATCGGCTACAGCCTCCCCGAAACCTCCCGCCGCTACTACCGCAGTATCCTCATCAACATTCCCTTCAATAACTCCGGCGCTGGCTACGAGCGAGCCACCGAAGAGAGCTGGCGACTTCCCCTCCCCGCCACCATCGTCGTCGCCCAGGACAACACCATAGCCTTCGCCGAAGCCTACGCCGACCCCCGCGTCCGCCCGGAACCCAGTGAAGTCTTCAAAGTCCTCGCCTCCCTACCCCTCAAAGACTCCCACATCTAGACCCAGCAGCCGTTGCTTCTGCTCCGTCCCCCGCCCCTTAGACCTGTCATCCTGAGCGAAGTCGAAGGACCTGCGGTTGCTCTCAGTCTCTTCCCTGAACAAACCTGCATCTGCACCAGATCGGCGTCATCCGCACTGATCGGTGTTAAGCCTTCTTCCTCAAATCCAGATCACTCTTTACAGTCCTGCACAATCGGCCAATGCACAAAAATTGCGACCATAGCCCCTGTGCGCTTATCGTATAGATAGTCCGGCTATCGCACGTACCCGTCCGATCAAGCCCGAAAGGACACTATGACCCTCCCCGCGCGTCAGCCTGAATCAGAATCGACCGGTCTCCCCATTGCAGGCGAAACCAGGGAAACCGTCCCAGCCGTGAAGGCCACACCTGCCTCCGCGCTGGACATCTACACCGGCGATCCCAACTTCATGACCTCGCTCGCACGCGGCCTTATCGTCATCCAGGCCTTCACCCAGCAGTCGCCCCAGATGACCATCTCGCAGCTCAGCGTCAAGACCGGCCTCTCCCGCGCCGCCGTCCGCCGTTGCCTCTACACTCTCACCAAGCTTGGCTTCGCAGGTGCAGAGGACGGCTCACGCTACGGCCTGCGCCCCCGCATGTTGACCCTCTCCCACAGCTACACCGCCTCAAGCACGCTCTCGACCGCCGCCCAGCCCATCCTCGAGCGCATGTCCGCTGGCCTCCGCGAGTCCTTCTCCGTCGCCACCCTCGACGGCGACGACATCGTCTACATCGCCCGCACCACCGTCGACCGCGTCATGGTCGCCGTCGACCTCCACATCGGCAGCCGCCTCCCCGCCTACTGCACCAGCATGGGTCGCGTCCTCCTCGCCTACCTTCCCCCCGACAAGCTCGAGCAGTATCTCGCTCACGTCGAACTCATTCCCCGCACCACCCGCACCATCACCACCGTCGACAAGCTGCGCCTCGCCCTTCGCAACGTCCGCCGCACCGGCTACGCCCTCGTCGATCAGGAGTTGGAGGTAGGTCTTCGCTCCCTCGCCGTCCCCGTCTATGCCCCCTCAGGGAGAGTCGTGGCAACGATCAACCTCAGCGGCCACGCCCCCCGCATGCCCGTCTACGACATGCAAACCCGCTTCCTGCCGCACCTCCGCAACGCCGCAAATGAGCTCGGAGTCTTTCTCCGCTAACTCCAGAAGATGTCTATCTCCTTTTGAATTTTATATTTACGTGTAAGTCATTTGTTATGTTGCATTTAGCGACACGTAAAACAGCTAAGTCGTTCATTGCAAACAGCTTATGCTCAGCATCTCTATTTGTTTTTTCCCCTGATCTGCAGATCAAGCGCCTTCACCTTCAAATCCCTGCATCGGGATCAGCAGTGGCGTCGGTGAAATCGACGCCCGTTCCGCAGGCCCACTCATCAGCGCCAGATACACCAGCGCCGCCACCCCAAAGCCGACGAACCACGCATACTCAAACAGCAAGTGCAGCCGCGGAAACAATAGTCCTGCAAACGCCACAATCATCCCCGCTGCCATCGCCCGCAGCGCCCGTACATTGAAGCCAGCGCTGTATTCATACTGCCCGCCTCGCACATACAAGCCCTCCACATCGAGCGAACGCCGCCGCACCACGAAGTAGTCCATAATCATCACCCCGGCGACTGGCCCCAGTATGCCCGACACCACCAACAACCATCCGCCCACATACCTGGCCGGATCAGCCGTCAAGCGCCACGGCATAGCGACCATCCCGACCAGCCCAACAATCACCGCTCCCATCCGCGGAGAAATTGCCTTCGGTCGCAAGCCAGAAAAGACTGCCGCAGGCTCCACTACATTCATTGATAAATTCGCCCCCATAGTCCCCACCGCGACAGCAACCAGCCCCAGCGTCGCAAGAACCGGCTGATGCAGCCTCAGGATCAAATCGACAGGGTTCCAAACCAGGACTCCCGGCATCATGATCACCACCGCCAGAACCGCCGCCACGCCGACAAGTTGAAAGAACGACCCTGCCCATGGTCGACGCCCTCCAACTCCCTGTGTTCTCATATGCCGCGTCACATCAGAAGCCGTCAGGACGACCACGCTCCAGAAGCCAAACACCGCCGTCAGCGATCCGCCAAGGATCTTCCGGAAGAGCTGCATCTGCGTCTCGTCGCACGGTACAACGTTCAATGCACCTTCGAGAGCCTCTCCCGGCCGAGCGCCCATGCCAATCATCAGCAACAGCCCCACCGCCCCCGCCAGCAGAAGCAGCGTACTTCCCTCCCGCACCGCGCGGCCCCTGAGAGGCATCCACACCGCAAGTGCCACACTCGCCACCCAGAAGACCGCAAAGCAGCAGGCCTTCGCCTCCGCATGGATGCCGGGCATCATCAGTCGCAGCACGGCATACATCGCCAGTCCACCAATCCAGCACTGAATCCCGAACCATCCCGACGACACCAGCGCCCGCAGCACCGCAGGCACACGCGCGCCGATCACCCCGAAGCTTGCCCGCAACAGCACCGTCGATGGCACCCCGAACGTGATCCCGCCAGCTCCACTCAACCCCATCGGCAGAAGCGCGAGCACGCTCCCCACCAGCAGCGTCCCAGCCGCTTGCCCCGCAGTCATCCCGGACGCAACCAGTCCGCCCGCGAGCAACCATGCCGGCACCCCTACCGCAGCCGCCAGCCACACCGAGCACAGGTCCCAGAGCCCCCACCTCCGGTCCTCACGCGCCACCGGAGCCAGGTCTTCATTCCAAAGGCTGTTCGATACACCATGAACACGAAATCGATTCTTCGACACGCTACTCCAGCCTTACACTCGCAACCCGAAGAACAACCTATCCAAGCCGCTCCAACTCATCTCGTGTCATGTACTTGATATTTGTAGCGATCCACCACTTATAACCGAACGGGTCCTTCACGCCGCTCATCCGATCTCCATACGGCTGATCGGCAGGCTCACGCACGCTCACCGCGCCCGCCGCAATCGCCTTCGCGTACACCGCGTCGCAGTCCTCGGCGTAGAGCATCAGGTTGATCGGTGAGCCGCCATAGTGCTCCGTCCCGAACGCCTCCATCTTCTCGCTCTCATCCGCCATCATGATGCAGCAGTCGCCAATCTCGATCTCTGCATGACCTACACTGCCGTTCTCATTCTTCATGCAGAGGCGCTCCTTCGCGCCGAACGCCTCTGTATAGAAGGCAATCGCCTCCACCGTATTCTTGAAGATCAGGTACGGCTGGATGCTGTGATACCCATCCGGGACTGCTTTCAACTGCGCCATAAACCCTCCTCTAGCTGACCGGCGACAGGCAGCGCGCAAACGCAAAGTCCGCCTTCGCTTCAACCTGTACCTTGCCAAGACCAAGCGGCACGATCACCGCCTGTCCAGCCTTGAACTCTACGCCATCCACCGAGCCCGTGCCCTTCAATCCCACGAGACAGCCAACACTTTCCATCGCCACCTCAAGAGAGCCGCCCGCAAGATCAAAACGGTCCACAGAAAAATACTGCTCATCGATCAGCCTTGTAAAGCCATCCATAGCGTGTGGCGCGATCTTCCCCGCCTTCGTAGTTGTCTTCATCACGCCAAGGCTCTGCTCGACATGCAGCTCACGCGGCCGCCCGTAGTCATACAGCCGATAGGTCGTATCCGAAGTCTGCTGCGTCTCCAGCAACGTCACGCCCGGCGCAATCGCATGCACCGTTCCCGCATCGACAAACACCATATCCCCGACGGCCACCGGCACATGCTGCATCAACTGCTCCATCGTGCCGCCCGCCACGGCCGCCCGCACCTGGTCCGGCCCTGCTCCCGGCGTCAGCCCAAGCATCACCGAAGCGCCCGGCTCCGCCTCCAGCACATACCAGCACTCCGTCTTCCCGCGCGGCTGCCCAATCGCCTGCGCCTGCACGTCATCCGGATGCACCTGCACCGACAGCTTCTCATTCGGAAACAAAATCTTCACCAGCAGCGGAAACTCCCGGTCGCCCTTCGGTCCAATCACCGCGTCAGCGTCCTCGCGTATCGCCTCCGCGAGCGTCTTCCCTGCCAGCTCGCCGGTCTCAATTACGGACGCAGGCCCGGTCAGCCACGCCTCACCCACAAGCTCCGTCGTGCCCGTCGAGGCGTACCACGGCTCCAGGCTCTTCTTTCCCCAGATGCGCTCGCTAAAATAGGGCGCCAACCGAAATGGTGCAAGCTTCGTCAACTCAGTCATCGTCATCCTTCTTCCTGTTCTTCCTTCGCTCCGTCAGGGACGTCGGCACAGCCTGATCGCCCATTGCATCCTTCCACAGAATAACGTTCAGCTTCTGTGCATCCGCTCGATCCGCATGGCGAAAGTCCATCTTCATCGACTCCTTCGCGCCCGGTGCCGTCTTCGTGTTCGCCGTATAGATCAGCCCATTCTCCCGATTCCTTGCATCCACGTTGAACGGAGCCTGGTCCCCCGGCCCCGTAAACTCCGGCGAAATCATCGAACTGAACGCATCATTATTATTCATCGGGGGCAGACCCAGCAGCGTCTCCATCGTCCGAATCACGCTCACCGTCGAGTAGAAGCGGCTGTCCACAAACGCGCTCTCACCCGCCCCCGCATGCGGGGCATACTTGCTGATCACCAGTGCCAGGCTCCGATGCGCATCCACATGGTCGCCACCATCCTGCGCATCGTCCTCAAGAATGAAGAACGCCGTATCGTCCCAGAACGGCGAGTGCGAGATAGCCTCCACCGCTCTCCCAATCGCCAGGTCATTGTCCGCAATCGAAGCCTTCGGCGTAGGCGAACCCGGCGTCGTCCCCGCCGTGTGATCGTTGCCCAGCCGCAGCATCACGAAGTTCGGCATCGTGTCCTGCCCCTGCTCCTTATCCTTCACCCAGCCCGCAAGGTGCTTCTCAAAGATGTTCACCCGCACCTGGTCCGGCACCTTCAGCGCAAAGTCCGGAGCCTCCGTAGCGAAGTGTCCCACCAGCTCCGGCTTTGTCGCAATATTCGACGCCATCAGCGGAATCCCCCACGGCCACTTGTTCACCCCGCCGCCCCACGCCTCCGGCAGCGCCTCGCCCGGAGCGATCTCCTTCTTCGCGCAGGTCTGTCCTTCAAGCATCGGCCCCTGCTGCGGGTTAGCCGTCTTCTTCTCCCCGCAGAAGACAGTCGAGATGAACTCCCCGAAGTGGTAGTACGTCTTCCCGTGCGAAGCCAGGTTCCCCCAAAGGTAGCCGCTCGACGGCTCATTCACGTCCGGGATCCTTTGAAGCAGCGGATACCCCTCCGCCACCACACCCTCAAAGTCATACGACCGTTCATTGCCCCGGTAGCTCTGCTGCCACGTCTTTTCGAGGTAGTCCGTACCGATCGCCGCCGTCGACCACACATGCCCGTCACCCGAGACCTCACCCGAGTCGAAGAAGTTATCGAGCACCCCAAACTGCAGCGCCAGCTTATGCTGATTCGGCGTCACGGCCTCCCCATACATCGTTAGGCTGGGGTCACCATTCCCCACCGGCTTCCCATCCTTCTTCAGGTCGCCGAAGACCTGGTCATAGGTCCGGTTCTCCTTGATGATGTAGATCACATGCTTGATCCGGCTGGCATCGCCGCCACCCGCAAACGCAATTTTCTCTTCCGCCGCCTTCATCCGGTTCGACTCCAGCACCACCTGTGTCGACGCCTTCAGCCCTGTCTCCATCTCACCCGCATCGATCGCCGCCAGCGACCCATACAGCAGCGTCCCGATATACGTGTACTTCCGCAAAAACCGCCTCCCCGCCGAAGCGTCCGTAGACCGCATCGGCAACGGATTCGGCCCCGTCCCATGCCCCTTCGCGGTAGCTACATACAGCTTGCTCCCACTGAAGGCCATCGACATCGGCATCCACTCCGTAGGCACAAAGCCAATAGGCTCCACCATCCCCTGCTTCGCCGCCTTCGCCGTCAGCTTCTTTACGTCGATCACCGCCACAGCATCACTGGCCGAGTTCGCCACGTACAGCCGGCTGCCATCCGCGTTCATAGCCAATGCCTCAGGCTCCGCCCCAAAGTAAGTCTGCCGTGGCAACCGCGTATCGAAGTAGCCCTTCACCGAAAACTGCCCAGCCCCGACATTCAAAGCAGCCACAGCATCCCGGTTCGATAACGCCACGTACATCGTCTTGCCATCCGCGGCAATCTCAAGAGCACAGGGATGCGTCCCCGGAGCAATCGCGCTCGGTGGCTTCAACAGCGCCAGCTTGCGACCCACAGTTCCCTTCGCAAGATCAAGCTCCACCACCTCACTCGCATTCCAGAGCGCCACAAACGCACGGCTTCCATCTTTAGTCACCGCCAGCGCCACCGGATAGGTTGAAGGCACAGCATCGCTCTCCGCCAGATCGAACCGCGTCACCACCGCACCCGTCGCCGCATCCATCAGCAACACATCATCCGAGAGATTATCCGCCACCAGCAGCCGCTGCCCCACCACCGCAATCGCCGCCGGAAACGGCACGCCCAGACTCCCATCCACACCACCCACAAGCTTCGTCCGCCGACCGCCCGCCAACTGCTGCATGCCGATCTTGATCATTCGCTCCCGAACAATCTTCCCGTCCGCAAACCCGTACACGACCACACCGCTCCCGGCATCGTCGCCCTGCGCCCCAAGCGGGTCCGTCTCCGACCCCATGCTCGCGTACACATGCTTGCCATCCGCGCTGAACGCCAGCCCCGAATACAGCGTCTGCTTCGCACCCACCAGCGTCCGGTCATCCGGAAAGTCAGCCACCGCACCCGTCCGCGTATCCATCACCGCGAGCGACTGCATATACCCCGACTCAAACGTCCCATACCCCGCGTTCACCGTGACCACGTAGCGGCCATCCGGCGACACAGCCATCGACATCGGCAGGCTGTTCAGCCGTTTCGGCGAACCCGGCACCACACCCACAATCTGTTTACTCGTCGGCAGGTCGCGATGCTGCGCCACGATGCTCTGACCCGCACCCAAAACCGTCACGCCGATAAACGTCGTTATCCAGAAAACTCGCATGCCAGAACCCTAACAAATACAGTCACATCCCGGCATTACAAAAGTCTTACACCCACCCCCTCCTCACCCCTGTTAGCTTGTCGATAAGGCATCAAGCAGTAGGCAACAGGCAACACCAAAGGGACCGAAGAAAACATATGACACCGACTCTCCTTACGCAGGACGAAACAAAGGGCACCCAGACGGAAGCCCAGAAGCGCGTCAAGAACATCGCCGCCATTCCCGTCGTCGCCGAAGTGCAGATGAAGGTCAAGCAGGACCTTCGCATGGGCCGCGAGCATCAGCAAGGCCGCATCAACTGGATCACGACCATCGCCATGGGAGCCTTCCACGTCGGCGCCATCGCAGCGCTCTTCTTCTTCTCCTGGGCCAACCTGGCTGTCTTCTTCGTCATGTACTTCTTCGCGATCAACGTCGGCATCGGCGTCGCGTACCACCGCCTGCTCACGCACCGCGGCTATCGCACCCCCAAGTGGGTCGAGTACTTCGTCACCGCCTGCGGCTGCCTCGCGCTCGAAGGCGGACCGATCTTCTGGGTCGCCACTCACCGCGTTCACCATCAGAACTCCGACCACGAAGGCGATCCGCACACGCCGCATGACGGCACCTGGTGGGCTCATGCTGGCTGGATTCTCTCCGGTCGCGCCCTCCACTCCGAGACCGCTCTTCTCGGCCGCTACGCTCCTGACCTTACCCGCGATCCGGTCCATGTCTGGCTCAGCAAGTATCACTACCTGCCGCTCGTCATCACCGGCCTGCTCCAGGTAGCTCTCGGCGCTGTCATTGCCAGCCCGGGTCATCGCGTCGTCGGCGCTCTGGGCATGGTCCTCTGGGGAACCTTCCTCCGCGTCACCATGGGCCTCCACGCCACCTGGCTCGTCAACTCGGCAACCCACCTCTGGGGCAAGCGCCGCTTCGAGACCAAGGACGACTCCCGCAACAACTGGTGGGTCGCCATTCTCACCGGTGGCGAAGGCTGGCACAACAACCACCACGCCCACCCGGTCAGCGCGCGACACGGCCTCGCTTGGTACGAGTTCGACATCAACTACTACTGCATCTGGCTCCTCAGCAAAGTCGGCTTGGCCCAGAAGGTACAGATCGCCAAGTACGACAAGCTCGACCCCAAACCAGCAGGCATCTAGCCTCCTGTTTCCGCAATGAAAAGCGCAGAGCCCACAGGCTCTGCGCTTTTCATTTGCTACCAGCCACTTACTGCCGATATCCGTTGCACTTGTCCTCGCCTGAGTACACAGGGTCAACCGCAGCATCCTCCGGCGACATCGCAATCGCCTCGCTCCAGAGCAGCTTAAAGCCGGGAAACTCTGTAAACACGGCAGCCTGCTCAGGATTCTGATAGATCACATCCAGCGGCCCACCGCCCGCAGCAGCCCGAGCCTCAAGCTTCTGCAACAGCTTCCGCAGCACCACCGCACCAAACGGGTTAACCAGGTACACCAGACACGGCCCCGGCGGCAGCTCAAACTCCGTAGCATCGCCCCTCACCACCCGTGCCGCTCCAGAACCCTTACCGGCCTCCTTCCAAATCGCAAGATTCGCCTCCGCCACCCGCATCAGGTCCGGGTTGAGCTCCACGCCGATCACCTCGCGAAAGCCAAGCTCTGACGCCAGCAGCACCGCCCGCCCCTTCCCGCAGCCCAGGTCGACAAAGGCGTAGCTCGCCATCGAACCAGCAGGAATCGTCTCCGCCCACCGCCGTATCGTCGCCTGAAAGCGTGACGGCGGAATGCCCGCATACGCCGTGATAAACGCATCGTGCGCATGCCCCGTCGTAAGGTCACCGCCCCCGATAATGCCGCCCGTGTCGACACCGTACTCTGCATCAAATGGATGCGGCCCATGATTCTCGGCCGCAGAAGGCGCAGCCGTCGCGCGACTCACCATGACCCGCAATGTTCCGCCAATCCCCCGTTGCTGCACCGACCACCGCACCTTGCTCCATACCCGTTTCAACGATGCCATCGTTCCCCTTTTTCCGCCGGATTGCAGTGCCCCAGGCGGCTCGTCATCAGTCAAACCATGTTGAGAGAGTACCCTGTACAGCAACAGCATCCAGCGCCAAAGCTCGACTGCAACCCTCGAATTCCGAACCGGAGCTACTTCATGAAGAAATTGATACACCTGGCAACACTCTCGACAGCGCTCCTTACCTGTCACCTCGTGGCCGCCCAAACAGCCGCCCAGTCTCCCGCCGTCGCACCCGGGACCAGGCCCGCCGGAGCAACCGGCATCTGCAAGGACGGTACCTACTCCACCGAAGCTGCAAAGAGCGGCGCCTGCCGTGGCCATCACGGCGTACAGGAGTGGTACACAGTTGCCGCCGCAACACCGGCAACCCCCGCGGCACAAGTCCCTGCCCCGGCCACCACGCCCGTAACGCCCAGCCCCACCACGCAGGTCCGCACCCAGAGCGCAGCCGCCGCTCAGTCCGCAGGCCAGTCGGACACGCCACCAGCCACCCAGTCCATCACCCCACCGACAGCACCCGCGACCACACCCTCCGCCACAGCCTCGACCAAAACACCGGTCAAGAAGGGTCCGCGGGCTAAGCTCGCCAACACACCCGAAGCACCCGGCGGCGGTCCCGGCCTCGTCTGGGTCAACACCTCGAGCAACGTCTACCACTGCCCCGGCACCGACTACTACGGCAAGACAAAAAAAGGTAGCTACATGCCCGAAGCCGACGCCAGGGCCAAGGGAGTACGCGCGAACGGCGGCAAAGCCTGCCCCAAGTCGTAAGTCGCACCGGGAGGGGTAATTCAATCATTACCCTTCCTTTCCGCGCCATTCCCTATACCCTGTCCTAGATGAACATCTCACGACGCCGCGGGACCATCGCCACCTTCATCACCCTCGGCGTACTCCTCGCCGGTGTCGCTGTCTTCCTCAGCGTCCCGTGGATCATTCTCAACGAGGCCCGCGCCCTCTACGTCGTCCTCGGCATCATCCTCTTCGCCGTTCTGGTCGCTGGAGTAGTCCTCAACACCATCTTCCTCGTCCGCGAGGTCCGCCGCAACGAGCGCCAGGACTCCTTCCTCAACGCCGTTACCCACGAGCTCAAGACCCCGATCGCCAGTATCCGCCTCTACCTGGAAACCCTCCAGCGCCGATCCACAGCAGTCGACGAAGCCCAGCGCCAGCAGTTCTACGGCATCATGCACGCCGACTCCGACCGGCTTCTCGCCACCGTTGAGCAGGTCCTCAAGGCCGGCGAACTCGGCCAGCGTCAGCGCCAGCTCAACCGCGTCCCCATCGACCTCGAATCACTCGTATCCGAGTGCATTGGCGTCATCCTCCAACGCCATCACCTCGCACCCGAAGCTGTCATCCTTCAGCCCGTACCCGGAGCTGTCCGCCTCCCCATCTCCGGCATCCCCGAAGATCTTCGCACCGCCGTCCTCAACCTCCTCGACAACGCCGTCAAGTACTCCCCCGCAGGCGTCCACATCACCTGCCGCCTCGCCATCACCCGCTATACCTGGGTCACCCTCACCATTACGGACACCGGCCTCGGCATCCCCGCCAACCAGTACAAGCGCATCTTCCACCGCTTCTATCGCGTCCCCGGCCGCGATCTCGTCAAGATCAAAGGCACCGGCCTCGGCCTCTTTCTCGTTCGCACCATAGCCCGCCAGCACGGCGGCGACGTCACCGCCACCAGCCCCGGCCCCAATCTCGGCACCACCATCACCTTCAAGCTCCCGCTGGCCAATAAAGAAGCTTGAACAAATCTCGTATAACATCGGACTCATGGAACGCCAAACTGCTGTGGTTGGACTTGACGGACAACTCGTTCTTCCAGCGGAGGTCCAAAAGACTCTTGGCATATCACCTGGCTCGCGTGTCGAGATTGTTATCCACGATCGTTACGTTGAGTTAGTACAACAGGACCGTCCACCTTTCAACCAGATAGCCGCACGAAACGCAATGCGCGCGCTACAAGGTAGCCATGCTGGACAGCCATCTCTCGAGGACGAGTACTTCCAAAATCGAGACAAAGACAAGTGGTAAGTTTCATCCTTGATGCCAGCGCCGTGCTCCGTTACATGGATGGTGAAGCAGGTGCGGAGCGTGTTGCCGCCATTCTTGGTCAGTATTCCGACTACTCCGCCGAAGCCATCATCTCACCGATACATTTCGGTGAGGTCATTGGTATCTTCTATAGGCGGCACGGACTGACTGGAGCGCAGTTCTGGATGGAACAATTTCGCGCCCTGGTGCTTACCGTCATCTCCGTCGATGCTGAACGTGCTGCGCGAGGTGTCGCTATCAAGGCGGAGTACGGCATTCCGTATGTGGATGCCCTCGCGGTAACTGACAATGACTCGTCCGGAAAACGTTCTGATCACGGCAGACTTCGACATGAAGCCAGCAGAGTCCTTCATTAACATCGAATTTCTGCCAACCAAGTCTCCACACTAAACTGTGATTGAGAGTCGATCCGATGTCCACCGCCCCCCTCATCATCCTCGTAGAAGACGAAGACCATCTCGCCCAGGGTCTCCTCTTCAACCTCCAGGCCGAAGGCTACCGCACTCACCATGAAGCCGATGGCGACAGCGCCTTGAAGTTTCTCCTCGCCGCGCCAGAGATAGGACCAGACAAGCCCAGCGCCATTCTCCTCGACGTTATGCTCCCCGGCAAAGACGGCTTCCAGATCGTGCGCGCCCTCCGCGAAGCCCAGCGCTTTACCCCCGTCCTCATGCTCACCGCCCGCGGTCGCACCGAAGATGTGCTCGAAGGCCTCGAAGCAGGTGCCGACGACTACCTCCCCAAGCCCTTCGACCTCAACATCCTCCTCGTGCGCCTCAAGACGCTCCTCCGCCGCATGACCTGGCAGACCGAGCAGCCCTACACCTCTGGCGAAGCCGCGCCCGAACCGGATCATAAACACGACTACATCTTCGCCAACCGCACCATCCGCTTCGACACCCTCGAACTCGTCGCCCCCGACCGACTCATTCACCTCACCCTCATGGAAGCCGACCTCCTCCACTACTTCACCGACCGCGAAGGTCAGGTCATCTCCCGCAAAGAGATTCTCGAGCAGGTCTGGCGCGTCCACGAAGACACCGACACCCGCGCTATCGACAACTTCATCGTCCGCCTCCGCCGCTACATCGAAGACGACCCCGCCAACCCAACCCATCTCGTCACCGTCCGCGGCGTAGGCTACCGCTTCCTCCCCAACCCCAATCCATAGTCATGAAACTTGACAATCTGATACGCCCCGGACCCCCCATGCGTACTTTGTCACTGAAAGCATCACCTTTACCCCATACCGAAGTCCGGACCTAACTCCCCTGTTTTGAATACTTTCGTACTTCAAGTAGGGAGGGGGGTACCCCCCGTGCGAAGACGATTAGATCAATATCCACTGGCAGTACACTTAATCCCGTGCCAGAACCCAATCCAATCGTAGAAACCCGCAATGTCCGCATCGGTAACGCGCTTCCCCTCACGATCATCGCTGGACCTTGCGTCCTCGAATCCCGCGATCACGCCCTCGAGATGGCCGCCGCTCTCAAAGAGATCGCCACCAGGCTCAACATCGGCCTCATCTACAAGACCTCCTTCGACAAGGCCAATCGCACCAGCACCACCTCGCACCGTGGTCTCGGCCTCGATCACGCGCTCCCCATCTTCGCTGAGATCCGTGACACCTTCGATCTCCCCATCCTCACTGATGTTCACACTCCCGAGCAGTGCGCTCCGCTCGCCGAAGCAGTCGACATCCTCCAGATTCCCGCCTTCCTCTGCCGCCAGACCGACCTCCTGATCGCCGCCGGCGAAACTGGTCGCATCGTCAACGTCAAGAAGGGCCAGTTCCTCGCTCCCTGGGACATGACCAACGTCGTCGCTAAGCTCACGAGCACCGGCAATCGCAACATCCTCCTCACGGAGCGCGGAGCCTCCTTCGGCTACAACACCCTCGTCTCCGACATGCGCTCCCTTCCCATCATGGCTCGCACTGGAGCACCAATCGTCTTCGACGCCACACATTCCGTCCAGCAGCCCGGAGGTCAAGGAACCACCTCAGGCGGACAGCGCGAGTTCGTCCCCACGCTCGCGCGCGCCGCTGTCGCCGTAGGCGTCGCCGCCGTCTTCCTTGAGACCCACCCCGATCCCGATCACGCTCCCTCAGACGGCCCCAACATGATTCCCCTGCGCCACTTCGAGACGCTCCTCCGCTCGCTCATCGCCATCGACACCCTCGTCAAATCTCCCGACTTCCCCGTCGTGGCCCTATGAGCACCGCCGACAGCGCAACCCGCACCCTGGACTTCGAGATAGCCGGCCTCGTCGCCGTCCGCACCGCCCTCGACGGCAACCTCGGCCAGCATCTCGCCGCAGCCGTAGAACTCATCCGCATCCGCACTGGCCGCGTCCTCGTCACCGGTGTCGGCAAGTCCGGCCACATCGGCCGCAAGATCGCCGCCACGCTCACCTCCACCGGAACGCCCGCCCACTTCCTCCACGCCGGCGAAGCTGGCCATGGCGACCTCGGTCTCCTCCAGGCAGACGACACCGTCCTCGCCATCTCCAAGTCCGGCGAAACCCCAGACCTCGCGCCGATCCTCGACTACACGCGTCGCTTCCACATTCCGCTGATCGCCATCACCTCCAGCCACACCAGCACGCTCGGCTCCATCGCCGAGATCTGCCTCGAACTGCCCGACATGCCCGAAGCCTGTCCCAACAATCTCGCCCCCACCACCTCCACCACCATGCAGCTTGCCTTAGGCGACGCTCTCGCGGTCTGCCTCCTCGAAGCCCGTGGCTTCTCCTCCGACGCCTTCCACGATCTCCATCCCAACGGTCGTCTCGGCGCTACTCTCCGCCGCGCCAGCACCCTCATGCACACCGGCGAGCGCCTGCCTATCGTCCGCGAAGGCACCCTGCTCTCCGCCGCCATCGTCGAGATGACCTCCAAAGGCTTCGGTGTCACCGCCGTCCTCGACGCAGCCGGTCACCTCACCGGCATCATCACCGACGGCGACCTCCGCCGCACCTTCCGCTCCGGCTTCACCGACTGCACCGTAGAGGCCGCCATGACCCGCAGCCCGTGGACCATCACCACCGAGGCCCTCGCCCCCGAGGTCCTCTTCCAGATGAACGCCCGTAGCGTGACCACCGTCTTCGTTCTAGGCAACGGACGAGATGAAGGCACGCCCGTCGGCATCCTCCACATCCACGATCTCCTCAGAATCGGGCTCGGCTAACGTTATCGGAGCGGCCTTGCCATCCACAACGCACCGATTCTTTCCAGCCAGCTTCGCCCGGTAGAGCGCCCGGTCCGCCCGTCCGAACAGCGCGTCCGCCGTGTCGTCCTGCCCCTGCCGCCCCGAGAGTCCGATGCTCACCGTAATGCTCATCGGCTCTTCCAAGTCGATCAGCGTGACGCGCATGGCCTCCAAAGCCGAGCGCAGCTTCTCCGCGACCTGCCATGCGCCATCCTCTGACGTCGCCGGCAACAGCAGCACGAACTCCTCGCCGCCATAGCGAGCCAGCACATCGCCCTCGCGCAGCAGCAGCGTACAGGTGTGCGCCAGCGATTGCAGCACATGGTCCCCGGCCGTGTGCCCATAGCGGTCATTGATCTGTTTGAAGTTATCTGTATCCACCATCAGCAGCGATAGCGGCATGTGATGTCGTACCGCCTGCGCCATCTCCCGTCGCAGCCGATCCATAAAATAGGTCCGATTGAAGAGGCTTGTCAGCCCGTCACGCGTGGAGAGTTCCTCAAGCGCCAGCCGCGCTGTCTCCAGATCTTCCAGCAGCAGCACAATCGTCCCACCTACAATCGGCGCGATGATCAGCGGCAGCGTCGACGCCGCCGTCATCACCGCCTTAACCGCTTCAGTCGAATATCCCATCACCTTCACCAGCATCAGCGCCAGCAAAATCGCCATCACCTCAGCGATCGCTGTAATCCAGGCTGCCGCCCGGAACGAGCCCATCTTCACGACGCGGTGTCGTAACAACTGCAAGCGTCGCCTCGGCAGGAGGTCTGCAAGCTGCCGGTTCTTTCTCCAGCGATCGTGGTTGAAATGTATGACGGGATGGCCCCTTGCTGTCGCGCGCTCTGACGGATTAAATCGGGCCCAGGATTGTGAAGTGTTGAAGCCGCAATCATAGTCCCTCACGGCCCGCACCGCTCATTTCCTTTCATACCCGCACTAAACCCGGTAGACGCTACACTGGAGTAGCGTTCCAATCCATGCGTCTCTTCACTCGATACATCCTTCGCGAAGTCATCTCTCATGCCCTGCTCGGTGGCGCGCTCTTCACCTTCGTGCTCTTCATGAAGGACCTCGGAACCATCCTCGAGCTGGTCGTGCGCAACTCCGCCTCGCTCTGGGAGATTGGTCGCATCTTCGCCTACATGCTCCCGAACGCCCTCACCGTCACGGTCCCCATGGCCGTCCTCGTGGGCATTCTGCTCGGCCTCAGCCGCCTTGCCGCCGACTCCGAGATCACCGCCATGCGCGCCTGCGGCATGGGTGCGTGGGACTTCGTTCGCATCGTCTCCATCGTCTCCATCGCCGCCCTCACCTTCGGCATCGTCAACTCCGTCTACTTCGCACCGCGCTCCGCCGCCGGTCTGCTCGCTTTGGAGGGTTCGCTCAAGTCGAGCCAGGCCTCCTTCGAGGTTCAGCCCCGCGTCTTCTACGAGGACTTCAAGAACTACGTCCTCTACGTCCAGAACGTCACCCCTGCCACCGGCGCAGCCATCTGGCACCACGTCTTCCTCGCCGACCTCACCGAGCCCGCCACACCGCACATCACCACCGCCGACCAGGCTCTCGTGGTCAACGGAGACGACCAGACCCTCCGCATGCACCTCATGAACGGCGGTCAGCACCAGATCTCCGCCAACGATCCTAACCAGTACGACGTCTCCACCTTTTCCACCATGAACCTGCCCATCCAGACCGGGGCGCAGGACGACACCCACGTCAGCCGCGTCGACACGCCGCTCCACGCCCTCACCCTGCCTGAGCTCTGGCAGCGCTCTTACGCCAGCGGAGCGGTAAAGAGCAAAGCCCGTCCCTACGCGATCGAGCTCAACACCCGATTCTCCTACCCCTTCGCCTGCCTCGTCCTCATGCTCGTCGGCGTGCCGCTAGGCCTCTCTTCCAAGCGCGGCGGCAAGAGCACTGGCTTCGTTGTCACCATCCTCCTCGTCCTCACCTACTACGTCCTCTCGCTCGTCGGCGT
The DNA here is from genome assembly GCF_025685605.1 of Granulicella arctica. NCBI lineage: Bacteria > Pseudomonadati > Acidobacteriota > Terriglobia > Terriglobales > Acidobacteriaceae > Granulicella > Granulicella arctica. The sequence continues at coordinate 3,806,828 of NZ_JAGTUT010000001.1, read as the reverse complement.
CGCCTTTGCAAAGTCCGGCACCCTCTACCCCGTTGTCGGCGTCTGGGGCGCGAACCTCCTCTTCGGCATCGCCGGCATACTCCTCCTGCAGCAGCTTTCCCGTGGCGGCATCGCGCTCAGCATCTTCTCCTCCATGGGGCAGGCGCTCAGCCGGCGCGTCCTGAGCCTATTTCACAAAGGGGAGGGAGACGACGAAGGCATGCGCACCCCCGCCACCGTCGCCGCCTTCGTTCGCCGCACCTTCCGCATTCGCTTCCCACTCCTGCTCGACGACTACGTCATGGGCGAGTACGCGAAGAACTTCGGCCTCGTCCTCTCCGCGCTCATCATGCTCTTCATCGTCTTCACCTTCTTCGAGCTCATCGGAGACATGATCCGCAACCGCACCCCGCTCATCACGGTCGGCGATTATCTCCTCAATCTCATCCCCTTCATCCTGTCGCAGGTCACGCCCCTGTGCTCGCTTGTCGCCGTCCTCATCACCTTCGGAGCCCTCAACAAGTCCTCTGAACTCATCGCCATGAAGTCCTCTGGCATCAGCATCTATCGCATCGTCACGCCGGTGCTCGTCCTCGCGGCAATCATCTCTGTCTCGCTCTTCGCCTTCGATGAGTTCTACCTCCCCGGCGCGAACCGCCGCCAGGAAGCCATCCGCTCGGTCATTAAGGGCAAGCCCGCACAGACCTTCCTGCGGCCCGACCGCAAGTGGATCTCCGGCCAGACCACCACCAATGGCGAACCCACCCGTATCTTCTACTACCAATACTTCGACGCCGATAAGAACAGCTTCGCCAACCTCACCGTCTTCGAGTTCGATCCCGCGACCTTCTCGCTTACCCGCCGCATCTTCGCCGGTTCTGCCCACTGGGACGATGCCGTTCACCGCTGGATCTTCGAGAATGGCTGGCAGCGCACCTTCACCGGAGAGACCACCGCCACCTTCCAGCCCTTCACACTCAACACCTTCCCCGAGATCCGCGAAGCTCCCGCCTACTTCAAAAAGGAGAGCCTCCAGTCGCAGGAGATGTCTTACACCCAACTCTCCCGCTACATCGACGATCTGCGCCAATCCGGCTTCGACACCAAGCGCCTCTCGGTCCAGCTTGACCGCAAGATCGCCTATCCCCTCATCACCGTCATTATGGCCATCCTCGCCGTCCCCTTCGCCCTTTCCATGGGCAAGCGCGGAGGCCTCGCCGGGATCGCCACAGCCATTGGCCTCGCCATCACCTACTGGGTCGTCGATGGCCTCTTCAGCGCCATGGGCAACACCAACACCCTGCCCGCCCTGTTGGCCGCCTGGTCCCCCGACCTCCTCTTCGCCATGGCCGGTAGCTACCTCCTCCTCCGCACCCAGACCTGACCGCCTCTCCCTCCTACGCCTCTACAAGTACCGTCATCCTGGGCGAGCTCGAAGGACCTGCGATTCTTTCGGTCATTCCCGAAGCGAACCAGCGTCTACTCTCGCATCACGCTCTTCTAAGCGAAGCCAAATTTTCGTCAGGCCGGCGTCACTCGTTTAAACTCACATTCACAAATAACCGACACAAAACAAATCACTTGTAGCCGAAAGGGAAGTCGACAGATGTGGCTATTTAGATTGCGCACAGACGTAAACTTAAAGTGGCTGCCCAACTTAGAGGGCATTCTTGATCCAGCCAGTATAAGTTCTTTCGATTGAATACTTTGGCTATAAGCTCAATAGAATGAATACTTTATCGAGACATCGCAGCGTAAACCACTCATTCGAGACAGTTTAGGGTACCCCTCCGTTTTGAAAAGTACATCGGCTAAGTCTCACTTGTAGCAAATCAATTCAAAAGTTCCAGGCAGAGAGTTCCTGTTCCAGCCACCGTTTACGATAGGAGCATCATGAGACTCGCTCCGACCTTGCTCCTTGCCCTCGTCCCTGCGACGCTCGCCGTCAGCCAGACCGCAACAACCGCAGCCAAAAAACCGGTCGCGCACCACACAGCAACCACCACCAGCACGCTGCCACCAAACATCCCCAAGGTCGCTGGCATCGCGAAGCCGCTCTATGCACTGCGCTACATCGACATCACTCCCGGCACCGGTCCGCTTGCAGAGGCGACCGTTCTCGGCACCTCGCAGGCTGACTCGAAGATCATGATCTACACAGTCAAGTACACCGGCTGGCTCGCCAAGGACGGAACAAAGTTTGACTCGTCCTTCGACCATCCCGGCGCCGAAGCCTTTCCCTTTCCCGTCGGCATTCACCGTGTCATCCCCGGCTGGGACACAGGATTTGCGGGCATGCACATCGGTGGCAAGCGCCGCCTCTTCATTCCCTACCAGCTTGCCTACGGCGAGTCCGGCCATCCGCCAACGATCCCGGCAAAGTCTGACCTGATCTTCGACATCGAGCTCGTCAAAGCCGAGGTCGCTCCACCGCCAACCAGGCAGCCAGAGCGGGAGCCCGCACCAACACCGGATTCGACCGCGAAACCAGCGCCTGATCCGACCAAGCCCTCAACCGATCCGGCAACCAACGATCCGGCCCACGCAACGACGCCCGACACGGCAACCAGACCGACGCCGAATCCTCAGCAGCGCTAACGCGTCCAATCACCAGTACACGAGAACCTGATCAAGCATGTTTAGCCGTCTGCGACCGCTCGCTCCATACCTGAAACGCTACTGGAAGAGCCTTGCCTGGGGAGCGGTCGCGACCATCCTCTACAACGTCCTGAAGGTCCTGCTGCCACTCGTCATCGGCCACGCCATCGACGACATGCAGCACGGCCTGACGCAACAGAAGATTCTCTACCACGGCCTGCGCCTGCTTGTTCTCGCAGCCTTTTCGGCGATCTTCCTCTACATCATGCGGCAAGTCATCATCGGCGCGTCGCGTGAGATTGAGTTCGATCTTCGCAACGATCTCTTCAAGAACCTCGAACGCCAGCCGGCCAGTTTCTACCACACGCATCGCACCGGCGACATCATGGCCCGCACCACGAACGATCTGAATGCTGTTCGCCAGCTTCTCGGTCCCGCCATCATGTATTCAGCGAACACGCTCGTCTTTACCGTCGCTGCATTGCCATTCATGTATCGCATTAGTCCGAAGCTGACCTTCTTTGCCTTCGTCCCGCTCCCGATGGCTTCAGTGCTTGTTCAATACTTCGGCAATCGCATCCACACGCGCTTCGAGCGCATCCAAGCCATGTTCTCGGACATCTCGGCGAAGGCGCAGGAGAACTTCTCAGGCGCCCGGCTCATCCGCGCCTTTGCTCAGGAAGAGGCTGAGATCGCCTCCTTCGAGACGGCGAACATCGAGTACATCCGACGCAGCCTTCTGCTGGTGCGCCTGATGGCCATGCTCTGGCCGACGCTAGAGTTCGTCCTCGGCCTCTCGCTGATGATTACGCTGCTCGTCGGCGGCCATGAAGTCGTCGCACACCACATCTCGGTCGGTCAGTTCACCTCGTTCAACGTCTACATGGTGCAACTCACCTGGCCCATGATCGCCGTCGGCTGGGTCGTCAACCTCTTCCAGCGCGGCACCGCCTCTGTCGTCCGCATCGACGAACTCCTCAAGGAGGAGCCGAGCATCGACGATCGCGACGTCACGCCGACGTTGCGAGAGCGCTTTGTGAGCGCCGAAGTTTTGGCTGGAGACATCGAGTTCCGAGGTCTCAGCTTTGCCTATCCAACCGGCGGAACCGTGCTGCATGACATCTCGTTAAAGATCCCGGCGGGCACGAGCCTGGCAATTGTTGGACCAACTGGCTCCGGCAAATCAACCCTCGTCAACCTGATCCCAAGGCTGCTCGATGCAACGCCCGGAATGATCTTGATCGACGGCGAGCCGATCCATCACTATCCGCTTGCGGACGTTCGCAGCCAGATCGGCTTCGTTCCGCAAGAGACCTTCCTCTTCTCGGACACGGTTCGGCAGAACATCGCCTTCGGTCGGCCCGAAGCAAGCGATCTTGATGTCGAAGGTGCCGCTGAAGTCGCGCACATCCGGACGGAAATTCTAGAGTTCCCCAAGGGTTTTGACACCCTCGTTGGCGAACGCGGAGTCACGTTGTCAGGTGGCCAGAAGCAGCGCTCGGCAATCGCCCGCGCCGTCATCCGCGACCCACGCATTCTGATCCTTGACGACGCGTTGGCAAGCGTCGACACCTACACAGAAGAGCAAATCCTCAACGGTCTTCGCCGCGTCATGCAGGGCCGAACGACAGTTTTGATCTCGCATCGGGTTTCGACTGCCCGCAACGCCGACCAGATCGCCGTGCTCGTAGAAGGCCGCATTGCTGAATTAGGAACACACGATCAGTTGCTTGCCCGCGGCGGCTATTACACAAGTCTGTTCGAGAAACAGGCTCTTGAGGAAGAGCTCGCCGTCGCTCAGTAGCTCACGCCGACCACCGCGATCCGCTCTGCTGCTCCACCACCTGGCGAACGACGCCTACGGGCATTCGCTCCTCCTGTGTCCGAAGTTCCCGCGGCAGAATTCGCCCTGCAACAGGATCTTTCGCGACGATCACCCAGGCATCCCGCACATTGCGAACACATGCAATAACCTCCTGAAACTGCTCCTTTGAAGCATAGTGCGAAGCCTCGAGCGTGAGAGTAAACATGGCCGCATAGAAGTCTGAGAGGGACGTCGCCGCGCTACCGCCAACATCCGGACGAAGTCTTGCCTGAAGGTACATGAGAATGTCGACGACCTTCTTCACGGCAATGCGCCTGCCGTGGATGTCATCTTCCTCCACACTCTGAATCGCGCGATAGAGAAAGCGAATGGCACCGTCGTAAAGAGCGACGACCATCTGCATGCCGGTTGCACCATCAAGCGTCTGTTCCTGGTAGCTCTTTGCAGCCATAGCCTAGCCTCCGTTGCCAGTGTTGAAGCCTGTGATCGCGCTGTAGAGTTCGTTGACTTCATTCAACTGCTCGGGGATCGACTGCAGAATCTGGTTCGCCGTATTCAGCTCGGTCGTCAATGAGATCTTCTGTGTTGCCAACAATGCATCCTCGTTGCTGATGCTGAGCGTCAATGCAGCCTCCTGTGCAGCGTTCTGCTGAGCAGCCAGATAAATGGAGCCATTTGGTGCCTGAGTTCCCATGTTGTTCAACGTAGTCGCGAAGGTCTTTCCGAAGCTGTCTGAGTTCTGGAGGAAGCCGACAACGTCCGAAAAATTGCTGTTGAGCACGGCAGTCAGCGCGTCGTTATCGAGCGTAAGGGTACCGTCCTTATTGAAGCTGATGCCAAGCTGCATCACACTATTGATCGTCCCGCTGGCTGTGCTGCCGAGTAGCGCCGTCGATAGCTGGCTTTGAATAAGTCCCAGTGTCGCATTGGCAAACAGCGGTTCAGGATTCCCGGAGGCATCTTTTCCTTCCTGGGTGCTTACATCCTTGACGACCGCGTTATAGGCCGCGACCATCGCGCTGAAGGCACTTTCGATGGTGCTGTTATCGTTTGTAATCTCGACCTGCACCGGCGTCGTCGAGACGGAGAGTAATTGAAAGGTCACGCCTGGAATCGCCGTGCTGACAGTGTTTGTTCCGCTGCTCAGGTCGATGCCGTCGACGTTGAGCTTTGCATCCTGGCCGTCCTGGCCGACATGAAATGCAAGTGCGCCGCCATTGTTCGTCGTGTCGGTCAGGGCGCTCGTCACCGCTAATTCCCCGGCGCCTCCCCCCGTACCGCTCACAATCGATAATCGCGAGCCACTTGAGTCAGAGATAATATTTGCGGTTACGCCGACTCCAGCAAGGTTGATGGCTGCCGCGAGGGAAGCGAGCGTGTTACTGCTGCTGTCTACTGTGATGGTCTTACTCTGCCCTGATCCAACCTGGATCGTCAGGCTGCCAGAGATCACGTCAGTCGCGGGCGTCGCATCCGAATACTGAGACGATGTCGAGGCAAGCTTATTCACTACGATGGTATGGCTGCCGGCAACCGCTCCTGAAGCCGCAGAGGATAGACTCAGCACGGTCGTATCAGAGCTCGATCCATCCTTCGCAGCCAGCACCCCGGTGAAGTCTGTCAGCGCCAGAAGGCTTGTCGTGAGAGTCGAGAGATCCGTACCTAGAGAAGTAAATACGGCGTCCTGCGCCTGCAGCGAGGTGAGTTGGCTCTTCCAGGGCGTCTCGATTCCCGACTCATTCGCCAGGATGGCCGTTACCGTTGCCGCAACGTCAAAGCCCTGGCCGCTGCTCGCGGCGCCAAAGTTGATGCCAACCGTGCTCATGTTGTTCTCTCCAGGTGCAGCAAGCGTCTCTATAGCAATCGGGTGACCAGCGTTTGTGTCAATCCTGAGAAAACTCTAAGCAGAAAGAAAAATGCGGCTGCAGCCAGAGTAGGAACACTCCAGCGGCAGCCGCCTAAAGTGCTACTGCAGCAGCTTCAGAATTTCCTGCTGTACGCTGTTCGCCTGCGCCAGTGCGCTGATACCGGTCTGGCTGAGCACCTGATACTTGGCAAGGTCGCTGGTTGCCTGACCGTAGTTGGTCGAACGAATGTTGCTCTCTGCGGAGGTAAGATTCTCCGACTCGGAGCTGGCAACGTTCGACGCTGCGGTGAGTTCGTTGATGTTGGCACCGAGGATACCGCGCTGATAGGCTACATCGCCGATCGCCGAGGTAACACTGGTCAGGACGTCCTGTGCAGTCGCGTTGCTTAGCGTCGCAATCTTCGCTGAGGTGAAGTCAATGCCAGCACCAGCAGGAGGGGTGGTTTCATCCTTGATCGCGGTGCTGGTCAACACCAGAGCATTGGTTCCAGCAGTACCTGTATCCGCCGGCCCAGTGACGATCAGCTTGTTGGCATTGACACCCGTTCCGACACTGGCTACGAGTCCTGCGGCCTTGAAGGTTGTCTGTGCGTTCAACTGGGTTGCCGCTGCCGCAAGAGAGGTACCCGATGCAAAGGTCGCCGTGATGGCCGTACCACCTGCAACCGTTACGCTGAAAGCTCCATTGAGGGTGTCGGTCTTTGCTGCCAGCGCGAAGGTTGCTGTCGCGCCGGTGGTGGTCGTGGAGGCAGTTGGAGTGGGGTTGACGACCGCTACACCTGCAGTGGCGGTTGTATCCGAGAGTGCCGATCCGGAAAGCGAGAGAGTAGCAGCTCCTGCCGCGCCGACTGCACCGGTAATGATCAGCTGGTTTGCATTCGCGCCCGTACCTTGGGTCGCAACGAGGCTGTTTGTGGTGGTGAAGGCGGTGCTTGACGTCAATTGCGCGATTGTTTGCGCAATGGTGCTACCGGCTGTAATGCTGACCGAGAAGGCTGTGCCCGCACCGACCGCAATGGTGAGCGTGCCCGAAAGAGCATCCGAGCTGGTGGCCGCGGCGTACGTCACCGTTGACTTCACAGTTGCGGTTGAAGCATTCGCAACTGGATTTTGGAATGTCGTGGACGTCGTGGTTCCAAGTGCGGCGACTACACCGACGCTGGCTCCGCTGAGAGCACCCACTACATCGCTATAGACATTCGCGCCCGAGGTCGTGCCGTCGCTCACGAACAGGTTTGTGGCCGTGTTCGAGAAGACCGTATTGCCGTTGTAGTTGGTCGTCGATCCGATGTTGCCGATCTCCGTGATGATGTTCTGGTACTCCTGATTCGCCGAGCTTACCTGGCTGCTGTTAAGCGTGCTGTTCGCTGCTTCTGTTGCCAGCGTTACTGCGCGGTTGAGGAGGTTGGTCACCTGCGAGAGCGCACCGTCTGCGGTCTGCAATAGACCAATACCCTGCTGTGCATTCTGTGCAGACTGCGTCAGTGCGGCTTCGTTGGCGTGGAGACCATCCGCTACGGCGAGACCGGCGGCATCGTCGGCTCCGCTATTGATACGTGAACCCGAGGAGAGCTGCGTCAGTGTGTTCTGCAGACTCGCCTGCGTGTTGTTGATGTTGTTGTTCGCGTAGATTGCTGCAATGTTATTAAGGACACCCAAAGACATATCAGTCCGCTCCTGTGCTGCTCGGTTTGAGTTACCGCGACGCCTGTCCCGGGTGCCAGATTCGAAGCCAGGACCACTTGATGTGCTGGCCAACCTCGAACCCAACCGGCGGACGGCTCCGCGTTCCCACACATCATCGGCGTTCTGCCACACCGCATTAGTCCCACGAACACAACACCATTTCTTCGGTTTCTATCCTGCAGCACGGGACTATAGAACACGTTCCTTCAGTCGATGAGGACAATGAGGAACGACCCCATGATCGAACTGACTCGCCTGAATGGCAACTGCCTTAGCGTCAGCTGCGATCTCATCAAGTACGCCGAAGCCTCTCCTGACACTGTTCTTACCCTGATCACTGGCGAGAAGCTGGTCGTGCTTGAGACGTGTGCCCAGGTTCGGCAGTTGGCGCTGAGCTATCGTGCCGAGATCCTCCGGCAGGCGTGGCCTGATGCGGCTGCATCGCTTACGGCTAAAGCCGCCTACGATGCAGCGGAATGCGTCTCTCAGCAACATAAGCACTAGCTCGACGCCATCGATAACGGATCACAGCAGGAACGAGGACAGGACCGATGGATATTGCAAGCTTTGGCGGAATCGCACTGGCGCTGATCGGCATTCTGGCGGGCATGATGATCGAGGGCGGCAGCATCTCCCAGATCACCCAGCCGACCGCCGCGATGATCGTCATAGGGGGCACCATGGGAGCGGTGATGCTGCAATTCCCTATGAGCATCTTTCTTGCCGCGATGAAGAGCATCGTCAAGGTTTTCATGCACAAAGGCCCTGAAGGCGAGGCAGTGCTGGCACAGATTGTGGCCTTTGCGAATAAGGCCCGCAAGAGCGGCATCGTCTCGCTCGACTCGGAACTGGGAAAGATCGATGACCCCTTCTTGAAGCAGGCGCTCATGCTTGCTGTCGATGGAACCGAGCCAAATGAAGTTCGTAAGATCATGCAGCTTGAGCTCGACAACAAGTCCGAGATCGAAGAGAAGATCCCTGCCGTCTTTGAGGCTGCGGGTGGATATTCACCCACCGTTGGGATTATCGGCGCGGTGCTCGGTCTCATCCAGGTTATGAAGAATCTCGATAACATTGACGAGGTTGGACGAGGCATCGCTACAGCCTTTGTCGCTACCATTTACGGTGTAGCTCTCGCCAACCTGATCTTCCTTCCCGCTGCCGGGAAATTGAAGTTTCGCCATCGTGAGGAACAGATGATTAAGGAGATGATGCTTGAGGGCGTGATCTCCATCCTGGAAGGAATGAATCCGCGCATGATCGAAACCAAGCTCCGGACCTATCTTTTTGACTCCAAGCCGGAGAGCATCGGCAAGACATCCGGCAAGACATCCGGCAAAGCCGCGGAGGCAACGGCGTGAGCAGGAAGAAGCACCCCGAACACGTCAACCATGAACGCTGGCTAGTCTCCTACGCGGATTTCATTACGCTCCTCTTCGCCTTCTTTGTCGTCCTCTTCGCATCGGGTCAATCGGATAAGAAGAAACAGACGCAACTTGCTGCGGCCATGCAGGCAGCGTTCAGCCCTGTGTCGATGTTTGAGCCTCACTCCAAGAAGCCTGCCCTCACCCAGGGTGCGGCAGCGGCTGAGACGATCGAGCCTGTCGCTCCGCCGGTTCCATCTCCTCACTCAATGGATCGGACGGCCGCGGGTGTGCGCAAGATATTGGAGGAGCAGAAAAAATCTGCAGGGTTACCTCCCGGCAGTCTCACCATGCACACGACCAGCGAAGGACTGGTGATCTCTCTGCAGGAAGCAGGCTTCTTCACCTCTGGTTCTGCCGAGGTGCAGCAGCAGTCTCGGCAGGTTCTCATGAAGATCGCGGCCGCGCTTCCCGCCGGACCGATGCGGATCGAAGGACATACAGATACCGTCCCGATCCACACGGAACAGTTTGCCACCAATTGGGAGCTATCCTCGGAGCGAGCCATCGTCATCGCACGGTACCTCTTCGAGAACGGCCCGGTAAGTCCTGCCGATCTTGCGGTGACTGGCTACGCGGAGTTTCACCCGATAGCCAGTAACGCAACCCCTGAGGGCCGAGCGCGAAATCGGCGAGTGGACATTATTCTTCTGTCACACCCAGCAGCTTTACGATGACCCGTTTACGCCGCTGTCCATCGAACTCTACGTAGAAGATTCGCTGCCAGGTTCCGAGATCGAGTCTGCCTTTTGTGATGGGCAGAGTCGTCTCGTGATGTAGCAGCAACGCCTTCAAATGAGCGTCCGCGTTATCCTCGCCCGTTTGATGATGCCTGTAGTTTGGCTGCGACGGTGCAAGCTTCTCAAGCCATGCGCTAATGTCCTCGATCAAACCGTCCTCGTTGTCATTGACGTAGATAGCGGCTGTGATGTGCATTGGGGAGACGAAGCAAAGCCCGTCCACAATGCCACTTCGCCTGACGATCTGCTCGACGTCCGGCGTAATGTGAACCATCTCGTACCGTTCAGGCGTGTTGAAGGTAAGGTACTCGGTGTGCGCTTTCATGCCTGCCATGGCTGCATGTCTCCTGCGAATCAATCTCTATACTGGCATGAAGCCAGCGTGCCCTCGCAGGATGCCGCCGACGGAACGGAGAGATGCTCTTGAAGCTGTATGTAGCCACCTCAAATACCGGAAAGTTACGCGACTTCGCATCGGCCAGCGGACCCGATGTCGATCTGGAAACCCTGGCAGGTCTGGCGACGATCTCTGCCCCACCCGAAGATGCGCCGACCTTTGACGGCAACGCGCGTGCGAAGGCTATTTACTACTCCTTACACGCCCCCGGGCAGATCGTAATTGCGGATGATTCAGGGCTGGAAGTCGATGCGCTTGACGGCGCTCCCGGCGTTCGATCCGCGCGCTATGCCGACGATATGCACTACGCTGCGCCCGAGGGCCTGAGTGTGGACGGGCGCAACAATGCCTGCCTCCTGCACGCGTTGCTCCGTATTCCACAGGGTCTGCGCACGGGACGATACCGCTGCAGCCTAGCCGCAGCGCGTGATGGGCAGATTGTCAAAGTTGCGAATGGAACAGTCGAAGGAGATATCCTTACTGAACCCAGCGGCAAGAACGGCTTCGGCTACGACCCGCTCTTCTATCTGTCTTCCTACCAGAAGACTATGGCCGAACTGGATCCCGATGCCCGGCTCGCCTGCAGCCATCGCGGCGATGCTTTACGCCGGCTTCTACCTCTTCTTCGAAACAACGAGGGTGTTTCGTCCACGGGATAGCTCATATCGCACAAAGGTAACGCTAATCGCACGAATAGTTCAGCTTTCCTTGACGCTCATGAAAGCCGGGCTGAATAATCGTGCTGTCTGTTGTTTGCTATCGAGTACATGTAGTCCCCCAGGAGTTAGAACGATGGCCGCTGCCGCCCCACCAGCACCCCCTGCCACATCGCCGTTACGCGGCGTGCAACCGTTGCGCGCGGGCCAAGGTCACTCCTTTCTGTGGCGCAAGCTGCATTCGCTCTCGGGCATCGTTCCCATTGGCGCGTTCTTGCTGGAGCACATCCTCTCGAACTTCGAGGCTCTAAACGGTCCTCTCGCCTATGCCCAGCAGGTCAAATTTCTCAACTCCCTCCCGCTGGTCCGCGTGTTGGAATGGGCATTTATCTTCATCCCCCTAGCGTTTCATGCTCTCTACGGCGTCTTTATCGCCTTTCGTGGACGTGCGAGCGTCAATGTCTATCCCTGGGCCGGCAACTGGATGTACCTGATGCAGCGCGTCACAGGCCTCATCGCGTTGGCCTACATTGTGCAACATGTCTGGCGTCAGCGCTTTAGCGGTGTCAGCCTGCCGGAACATCCCGGTGCAGCCTTCGCCAAGGTCCAGCACGAACTCGCGAACCCCTGGATGCTGGCGATCTACATTATCGCGATGATTGCGACCTGCTTCCACTTTTCTTATGGGATCTGGCTGTTCGCCGCAAAGTGGGGCATCACGCCCGGCGATCGCGCACGACGACGCTCAGGTTATGTATGCACTGCTCTTGGTATTGTGCTGACCGTAATGGGTCTGGCCAGTATCTACGCATTTGTCGGACCGAAATACAAGAATGCTCCTGCTGATGTCATGTCAGCACAGCCTCCCGGCGTCACAGAGCCTGCCCCTGAGTACCCGGTTCCGGGCTCGACTAATCCCTCACCTTCTCCGCTTCAGTAGCTAGAAAGGCCGCGCACGTCATGGCAAGTCCAAGAATCATTGTGGTTGGTGGCGGTCTCGCCGGTCTCGCTGCGGTCATCAAGATCGCTGAGGCCGGCGGCAAGGTTGACCTGTTCTCGATCGTCCCGGTCAAGCGGTCTCACTCCGTCTGCGCACAGGGTGGGATCAACGCCGCCAAGGACCTAAAGGGTGAGGGCGATACCGTCCTTAAGCACTTCGACGACACCGTGTATGGTGGTGACTTCCTCGCCAACCAGACGCCAGTCAAGAACATGACGGCGCAGGGGCCCGCGATCATCGACCTGCTCGACAGGATGGGCGTACCGTTCAACCGAACGCCTGAAGGGCTGCTGGACTTCCGTCGCTTCGGTGGCACACTCTATCAGCGGACCGCGTTCGCTGGAGCGACTACCGGCCAGCAACTGCTGTACGCGCTGGATGAGCAGGTACGGCGGTACGAGTCTGAGGGCAAGGTAACGAAGTACGAGGGATGGGAGTTTCTGTCGGCGGTACTCGATTCGAAGGGTGCCTGCAGAGGCATCGCGGCTCTGGACCTTCGCTCTATGGAGACCCGAAGCTTTCCTGCGGACGCCATTATCGTCTGCACCGGCGGCATCGGCGCAATCTTTGGCAAGTCGACAAACTCAGTCGTCTGCACCGGATCAGCGCAAGCTGCTCTGTATCAGCAGGGGGCTGTCTACGCGAACGGCGAGTTCATCCAGGTACACCCTACGGCGATTCCCGGCGAAGATAAGCTTCGCTTGATGTCTGAGTCGGCCCGAGGTGAGGGTGGGCGGGTCTGGGTACCACGGGACAAGAACGATAAGCGGGTTGCGAAATCGATTCCCGAGGGAGAGCGATGGTACTTCCTTGAGGAGTGGTACCCGAAGTATGGAAACCTGGTTCCGCGCGATGTAGCTACGCGGGCAATCCATAAGGTGGTTTACGAGCACGGCATGGGAATCGATGGCCAGCCCATGGTGTATCTCGATCTGACCCATATCGATCGCGAGACCTTGAACCGCAAACTTGAGGGCATTCTTGAGATCTACGAGAAGTTCGTAGGCGATGATCCTCGCGAAGTTCCCATGAAGATCTTCCCGGGCATGCACTACACAATGGGCGGGCTCTGGGTCGATTTCGAGCAGCAGACAAACCTTCCGGGCGTCTTCGCGGCAGGTGAGGCTGACTACTCGATCCACGGCGCCAATCGACTTGGAGCCAACTCACTGCTCTCCTGCATCTATGGTGGCTTTGTAGCTGGGCCGAATGCGATGGCTTACGCCAAGGGTCTGGCTCCACAGGAAGGTGATGGTGGGCATGCAGCCGAGCTTACGCGGCAGCAAGGTTTGAATGGGCAGCTGTTGAGCGCTACGGGAACCGAGAACCCGTTCAAGCTGTGGCGAGAGCTTGGGGATACGATGACGCGGCACGCCACAATCATTCGCTATAACGCCGGGCTGGCCGAGGCCGATGCCAAAATCGTGGAGCTGAAAGAGAGATATCGGAACATCAATCTCTCGGACAAAAGCCAGTGGGCGAATACAAGCTTCGCCTTTACACGGCAGTTGCTCAACATGCTGGAACTGTCGCGAGTGGTTGTGCAAGGTGCGGCGCTGCGGGATGAATCTCGCGGCGCGCACTATAAGCCCGATTTTCCAGAACGAAATGATGAAAAATTCCTCAAAACAACAAAGGCAAGCTTCGTCGACGGGGCACCCAAGTTCGAGTATGAAGAGGTCGATACATCGCACATTACGCCACGCGCCCGGAACTATGCGGCTACGGCTTAGGTTGAGTAGTTGGTAGCAGCAGGCGGTACCCGGAAGTGACGTTGTCTTCCGAAGGTTGAGAAGTTTCAAGTACAGGATGGAGGCAGCAATGGCAACGGCAGCGAAGACGATCAAGGTCGAGATCAAGCGGCAGAGTGGACCGGACGGCACAGCGGTGATTGAGAAGTTCGAGATTCCCTATCGTCCGAATATGAACATCACGTCCGTGCTGGGAGAGATCGCCTGCGATCCCGTGACGGCAAACGGCGCAGCCACAACGCCGATCACCTATGACGCCAACTGCCTGGAAGAGATTTGCGGTTCGTGCGCCATGCTGATTAATGGCAAGGCCCGGATGGCCTGCTCGGCGCTCGTTGACAAGTTAACGCAGCCCATCTCGCTTGCTCCTCTATCCAAATTTCCCGTGGTGCGCGACCTGTCGGTCGACCGGTCAGTGCTGTTCCAGAATCTCAAAGCTGTGAAGGCCTGGGTTCCGATCGACGGGACGTATGATCTCGGTGCTGGACCGAAGCAATTTCCGCAGTTGCAGGAAGAGCAATATCCGCTATCGAATTGCATCTCGTGCACGATTTGTATGGAGGTCTGCCCGCAGTTCAACGATCAGACAAACTTCGTAGGCGCGGCTACGATCGCACAGGTGAAGCTCTTCAACAGCAATCCCACGGGAAAGGTGTTGAAGGAGGAGCGACTTCGGGCACTGGCTGGGGATGGAGGCGTGCAGGAGTGCGGGTTCGCACAGAATTGCGTCGAAGCCTGCCCGAAACAATTGCCCCTGACCGAGGCGATCTCGGACGTGAGCAGGGACGTTATTCTTCAGCAGGTAAAAGACTTTTTTGTACGTTAGCTGTGAAGTTAGTCCAGGAAAGAGCATCTGCGCAGTCAGTAACTGTGTGACTAAATAGCTTTTGTTCCTCTGGAGCTGTACCTAGACTCATATTCTGCCAAGCTCTGTCGATGATCTGTGTGACCGCTATATTCACACACTTGATCGAGAGCAGCCATGCAGGCAGGAAACAGAACAAGCAGTGCTTTGCCGGTGAGAACAGACCCGGTGAAAGATTCTTGCGATCCGGCGAACTTTTACAGGCTCGGTTTGCCGTTGTGGCTGAATTTGCGCGCTGCCCTTTTTCTGATTTGCAGTTTGGCTGCGCCTTCTGCGCTGCTCGGCTTGGATGCCCATAAGGCACTCAGCCAATATGTGCAGACGCGGCTCACCGATCAGAACGGACTTCCTCAGAGCTCGGTGTCGGCCATCGCGCAGACCAAGGATGGTTATCTCTGGTTCGGCACCGAGGAGGGGCTGGCGCGATATGACGGCACTCGGGTCACGGTCTTCGATACGGCCAGTCATAAGGAGCTGAAGGACAATCTCGTACTAGCTCTCAGAGCGAGTCGCGATGGAAGTCTCTGGGTAGGCACGCGAAGCAGTGTCAGCCGCTACAAAGACGGCGTCTTCCGCCCATATATCTCTGCGGCCTCAACCATCAATTCCATTTTTGAAAGTAGCGACGGACGAATTTGGGTCGCGAGTATGAATGGGCTGTACGTGATCAAGGATGGCCAAGTTCGTCTTTTCGGGTTACGAGACGGCCTGCCTGATGTACATATCTACGCTATTGCGCAAGGGCCAGATGGGACCCTGTGGCTGGGAACGGATAAGGGATTGGTTGGCCTGGGAGACTTTAAGCATAAGGTCTTCCACACGTACGGGCCGGCAGAAGGCCTGCCAAATCAACCGGTGATGGCACTTGCCATGTGTCGTAACGGATCGCTCTGGCTTGGCATGCAATCGAATGTCCTTCACTGGAAGGGCTCCCTGCTGGGCTCGTGGGTTCCTCCGGGTGTGCCGAAGGATGCACGGATCGGCGCGATGCTGGCGGACCGCGATGGCGCGGTTTGGGTTGGATACACTCACAACGGCCTAGCAGTCTACCGAAATGGCGGGTGGATTCGATCTGGCTCACATGAAGAATTGCCGAGTCAGGACATCAGCAGCCTCTTTGAGGATGGCTCGGGTCATGTATGGATTGGCATGCTTCAGAATGGGGTCGCTGAGCTGCGTGACGGAATCTTCAGCAACCTCGGTGTGCGTGAGGGCCTGGCCGAAGATAGGGTGTGGTCCGTCATAGAGACGCAGGATGGTTCGATGTGGGTTGGAACCAACAGCAAGGGCCTCGAGCAAATCACTACGACAGGCGCGATCCATCACTTTACAACTCAGAATGGCCTGCCGGCAGGCCCCGTTTACAGTTTGATGGAGGCACGGGACGGCAGCCTATGGATGGGCTTTGAAGATGGAGCGTTGGCACACTTTAAAGATGGCCACTTCACAGTGTTTCGCGATCCCAAGAGTCAGAGGGGCTACCTCATCTCGATCAGGCAGGAAGCAACGGGAGACTTGCTGCTAGGTTTTCACGAAGAGGACGGGCTCGTTCGCTTTCGTGATGGAAGCTTTCAACACTACAAGCTACCTGGGATGTTGAATGTTTCTGTTATTGCAAGCGATGGTTCGATATGGGTAGGAGCTGACCATAGCGGGATTACTCATATCCAAGGTGACAAACTTACCAACTACACGACAAAGGACGGACTACTCAGCAATTTCTCTCAGACACTTTATCTGGATCGTGACGGCGTCTTGTGGGCTGGCACATCGCCGGGAGGGCTGAACCGGATCAAGAACGGCCGCGTGACGACGTACTCGGTCGCGCAAGGCCTCTACGGCTTGACCATTGGAGCAATCGTCGAAGATGACTTTGGCAATCTTTGGATGACGTGCAACAAGGGCATCTTTCGTGTCAGCAAGAAGGAACTGAACGACTATGCGGACGGCAAGATTAAAGCGGTCCACAGCGAGGTCTATGGCACGGCGGATGGTATGCGAAAGGCTGAATGCAATTTCGGACAACCGTCTGCTTGGAAGTCCAGGGACGGTCATTTGTGGTTCACTACAACGGCTGGAATAGCCTCTGCCGACGAGAGACGCATCGTCGCGCAGGATACGCTTTCAGCGGTATTGGTCGAAGAGGTGCTCTATCGACACGCTCCTGTTGTTGTTCAGAACTCATCGGTTTATGTCCATGGTAGCGGCGATCTTGAATTTCGATTTACCTCACCAAACTTCGAGATGCCAGATCGACTTCGTTTCCGCTACCGGCTCGAGGGGTTTGACAACGACTGGATCGACATCGATAACCGGCGGATCGCGTATTACACAAAGTTGCCTCCCGGACACTATAGCTTTCGAGTGCAGACGACGGTTGGCGATGCGGACTGGAACGCAGCAGCGGTCCCTATAACAATTATGCTCGAACCCCACCTATGGCAGACAGTATGGTTCCGTGGATTTTGTGGGCTGCTTCTCCTGCTGATCTTCGTATCTTGCTACCGGGTGCGTATCCGCTACCTGATGGTGCGTACACAGCTTCTTGAAAAGAAGGTAGAAGAACGCACTCAGGAGTTACAAGAGGCAGTGCGCGTGACGGAGGCCGCTCACCAGGCGTTACACGATTTGGCGATGAAGGATGGCCTAACCAAACTTTGGAATCGAAGGACCATCTTTGAGATTTTGCACAAAGAGGCTGCGCGAGCGACTCGCGATCGCTCGCCAGTTTGCGTCCTCATGGCGGATGTGGATCACTTCAAGGTGGTGAACGACTTGAATGGTCACATGGACGGTGACAGCGTGCTGCAGGAAGTGGCTAGAAGAATCACACAGTTGACGCGCACTTATGACGCTGCCGGGCGATACGGAGGCGAGGAGTTCTTGATCATTCTGCCGGGTTGCTCTTTGGAGGACGGCTATATGCGAGCGGAAGAGTTTCGTGCGGCAATCGCAAACACGCCGTTTGTAACTGAGACAGCTTCGTTACAAATTACGTGCAGCTTCGGAGTGGCGGCGTCACGCGACTTGTCGAGAGTTGAAAGACTGGTCCGGGATGCTGATAACGCACTGTACAAAGCGAAGCGCGCAGGGCGAAATTGCGTACTATCTACTTCACCGGAGGCATCAAGAAATCCTGTTCGAGACCAAGGATGCTATGTAGACCATAGCCCTAAAAGCTAACCGGAATGCAGCTATCCAGCGGCATTCCGGTTAGCTTACTAGCGACCACTAATCGTTCGTTTACTTAGAAGCCAAGGAGGTGAACGATCGCAAAGATTTGTTCTGAGGTTGCGGCGTAGAAGGTGTAGATCGCGATACCGCCGATCGTGATCGAGAGGTGATACGGGTCTTTCTTTGCGATAGCAGAGTCAGGCTGGTATCCACCAGGGCGAGTGACGACTGGAGCCGCGAAAGCGGACATCGTGGAACCGAGAATTACCGCGGTGAGAGCGAGCTTCTTGAAGGACATGGATGGGACTCCTAGAGAAATGAAGATCGAGATTCTGCAGGTACTAATAGCGTGCGCAGCAACTCTGTAACTATGATCCACATTTATTGGAGTTACTCTCATAACTCCTTAGTAACTTATCAGCTTGATAAATATATTTAGTCCCAAAACGAGAAAATAGTTTATCGAGTAGTAGTGACTTACAGAGCTACAAAGCGTTCTCGAGCGCGGCATAAACAGTCCCATACCCTCAACGGGTCATAAGTCAAGGTAGTGTTTGCAAGGTCGTAGGCGAGAGGAAGCAGGTAACCGTAATGGTGACTAAAGACCTTGCGGAAACAACTCGCAGCAGCTTCTTCTGCAGATCCGCCTCGCTCGAAACGGGCAGGAGTTGTGGAGACGCAATCAAAGAAGAGGAAGATCAATTTTGAGAATGCTGCTAATAGAATTTCAACCACTGATCTTCTTGAAGTCGGCTTCCATCGGCTGACGCAATTCACAAATGAGATCAGCGATCAAGTTGACACAGTCTGCAATCAAGCGGCTAGGACGCAACCTTCGAGGTGTTCGCTCGCCTCTGTACTGTGTTTGCGCGGCACAAGACGGGCAGGTGCTGCGAACCCAAATCCGGCTAAGAAGTTTGTGACTCCACCAGTCCGTTATGACCAGCCGATTGGAGCGGCAGGTACGATAGGCCATCGTGATCAGGTCACCGGCGCGGCGCGGATGCATGAGAGATCTGAAGGCATTCAGACTCAAGATAAACGTCAGATTTTCCACTGGGATCTTGAGGCTTCTCAGGCGCAAGGATCTGACAGCTTCCACAGCGTTACCGACAAGCTCATGCTGCCGACGAAGACCCGCGAGGCAGGCCATATGGTAAGTTGGCTTCGGGGAAAATCTATGAATTTTGATGCTGCATACTTCTCGCTGAAGATGATATCGGCTGCTGCGATTTGCGGGAGTCTTCTTGCTGGACAGGCACGGGCCTCGGATGCTTTGCAGGTGAAGACCGATAAAGGCAGCGTCGTTGGAGCGGTGACGACGGATGGGAAGGTCGTAGCGTTCAAGGGAATTCCGTTCGCGGCACCACCGGTCGGAGACTTGCGGTGGAAGGCTCCGGAGCCGGCTATGCCATGGAAGGGCGTGAAGGAGACAAAGGAGTTTGGTTCGCGATGCGTGCAGTCTGGTTTCAATGCGGACATGGCATTTCATGATCCAGGGCCGAGCGAAGATTGCCTGACGTTGAATGTGTGGACGCCCGCCGGAGCGAAGAAGGGTAGCCTGCCGGTTATGGTATGGGTCTTCGGCGGCGGGTTTACGACAGGCGCTACGTCGGAGGGTCGGCAGGATGGGGAGTTCCTGGCGCATCGTGACGTAGTAGTGGTGTCGATGAACTATCGGCTTGGAATATTTGGCTTCTTCGTGCACCCGGAGTTGGCGGCAGAGTCGGCACATCACGCGTCCGGCAACTACGGGCTGATGGACCAGATGGCGGCGATTGCATGGGTGAAGAAGAATGTTGCTGGCTTTGGCGGTGATCCCAAAAATGTGACGATCTTCGGCGAGTCTGCTGGATCGTTTGCCGTAAGCACACTGATGGCTTCGCCGCTGTCGAAGGACATGGTCTCAAAGGCGATCGGGGAGAGCGGCGGGGCGTTTGGACGGAGCGGGCTGAGCTATGGAACGCTGTCAGAACGGGAGCTGACGGATACGAACTTCGCACAGTCGGCATTCGGGACGACGAAGCTAGCGGAGTTGCGGAAGATTTCGGCTGACGATCTGGTGAAGGCTGCTACGGCGAAGACTACGCCAGCGCCGCCTCGGTTTGGACCGGACATCGATGGATATTTCCTGCCGGATTCAGTACCGAATATCTACAAGGCGGGAAAGCAGGCGCATGTACCGATGATGGCCGGCTGGAACGCAGACGAGGGCCGCGGCGGAGTGCTGGCAAATCCTCCGACTTCGGCGAGCTTTGCGACCCAGGCAGAGAAGGAATATGGACCGAAGTCGCAGGATTTTCTTGCGGTCTACGGAGGCGGAACCGATGAGGAGGCGCTGAACTCGGCTGCGGACTATGCAGGAGACAAGTTCATCGCGTACTCGACCTGGAAGTGGCTTGAGGCGCAGGTAGAGACGGGCAAGGCTCCGGTATATCGCTACTTCTTTACGCTTGGCTCACCGGGGGACAAGTTCCACAAGGCTGAGATCGGGGCGTTCCACTCGGACGATATTGAATATGTCTTTGGCGCGCTCGATTCGCGGCAGGAAGCAGTGTGGCGGCCTGAGGATCGCAAGCTTTCGGACCAGATGGGGCAGTACTGGACGAACTTTGCGAAGACAGGTGACCCTAATGGGCCCGGACTGCCAAACTGGCCTAAGTACGACGCGAGCGGTGGGTGGCAGGTGATGAACTTGAATGCAGATTCAATGGCCAAGCCCGATTCGAGGCGTGGGCGTTATCTGTTCATGGAGAACAATGCTCCGCTGCCCGCGCGGTAATGCAGCTTTCATCCGCGAGGGTTAAGATTGGATCAAGGAGAACTACATGATTCAGCTTGCAGACGCACGCCGCATCCTTGCGGCGGCGGAGAAGAAGGCAGAAGAGATTGGTCAGCCGATGAACGTTGCGGTTGTGGATGCGGGCGGGAACCTGGTTGCGTTTGAACGAATGACGAACGCATGGCTGGGCTCAATCGACATCTCTCAGAAGAAAGCATGGACCTCGCGCGCGTTTGACATCACGACAAAGGATCTTGGCGCAAACTCACAGTCGGGCGACCAGTTCTTTGGGATACATGCTTCGAATGATGGCAAGGTAATGATCTTTGCTGGTGGCATACCAATCAAGAAGGATGGTCAGGTCGTCGGAGCTATCGGCGTGAGTGGTGGCAGCGGCGTGCAAGATCACGAAGTTGCTGAGGCTGGTGTAGCGGCTTACTAGCGCGAAGGTGGGTGGGGATTACAGCAACCCCACCCCTTACGACGATGCTGGGAAGGCTGGCGCTACCGAATTCTGGGGCTCGTTCGCAGCACCGTCGTTTGTCTTGAATGCATTGTCAAATTGCTGTTGATATGAGGTTCGTATGGCTGAGAATCGCGGAGTCGTTTTTCTGGGACAGAACAAAGTTGAAGTGCAATCCATTGATTTCCCGAAGATGCAGAATCCAAAGGGAAAGAAGATTGAGCACGCCGTCATTCTGAAGGTGGTTTCGACGAATATCTGTGGATCGGACCAGCACATGGTTCGCGGCCGCACTACAGCGCCCACCGGTATGGTGTTAGGGCACGAAATTACCGGCGAGGTAATCGAAGCCGGATCGGACGTCGAGTACATCAAGGTTGGAGACTTGTGTACAGTTCCCTTCAACGTGGCGTGTGGACGCTGCAGAACATGCCGCGAACAGCAGACGGGTGTCTGCCTGAACGTGAATCCGGGCCGCGCTGGCGGAGCGTATGGATACGTGGATATGGGTGGCTGGATCGGTGGACAGGCGGAGTATGTGATGGTGCCCTATGCCGACTTCAATCTGATCCCGTTCCCGGATAAAGCGCAGGCAATGGAGAAGATCCAGGATCTTACGATGCTGTCGGACATTCTGCCGACGGGGTTTCACGGGGCGGTGATGGCAGGCGTAGGAGTGGGCTCTATTGTGTACATCGCTGGTGCTGGACCGGTCGGCATGGCGGCGGCAGCCTCGGCGCAGATTCTCGGTGCGGCGCTCGTAATGGTCGGCGACATGAATACGGAACGGCTGCAGCATGTGGCAAACGTCGGCTTTACACCGATCGATCTTCGAGATGGCGATGACCTGGGAGAGTTGATTGCGAAGGTGGTTGGCAAGCCTGAGGTGGATGCGGCAGTGGACGCTGTCGGATTTGAGGCGAAGGCGCAGGGCAAGGATGGTGAAGAGGCTCCGGCAACAGTGCTGAACTCGCTGATGTCGATTGTGCGGGCTGCAGGCGGCATCGGGATTCCGGGGCTGTATGTAACGGAAGATCCGGGCGCGAAGGACGAGGCTGGCAAGCAGGGCAACCTGAAGATGCGATTTGGGCTTGGCTGGGCAAAGTCACACCGTTTCTACACAGGGCAAACTCCGGTGTTGAAGTACAACCGTCAATTGATGCAGGCGATCTTGTATGACAAGCTGCCCATTGCGAAGATCGTGAATGCAACGGTAATCTCGCTCGACGATGCGCCGGAAGGCTATAAGTCATTCGATTCAGGCGTGGCGAAGAAGTTCGTGCTTGATCCGCATGGGCTGCTTGGCAAAGTCAACTAAGGCGTTCAGGTTGCGATGAAGTTGGAAGGGCCTTGCAATCATGCAAGGCCCTTTTGTTTTGCAGCTTTACACCGTTTGTGTGGACTGTTAAGCTGCGGTGCGAGGGCGGCAACGCTGCCTGATCTAATCTGGGGAGATTCCATGTTGAAGCGCGTGTTAATGGCTGTGACTTTCGCTATTTTGCCAGGACTAGCTCTGGCACAGCGGGATATAGGGGCGATGCCAAAGGAGGTCTTCACAGCGAAGACCGTAGCGATCGTAAACAACACGCACAACGATCAGGTGGAACAGGGCGCCATTGAGGCGTTGAAGCGCCGGGGTAAACTCACCGTGATCGATGATTCGGACGTGGCTGATGTGACGCTAACGTTCGATAAGCGCAGCGAACATGAGGGTACAAGCAAGACAACGACCGGAGATGATGGAAAGCCAAACACGAGCTACGGCATGACCTTCGGATCGTCCACCTATATGAAGGCCGTGCTGAAAGGTTCTGTTTTGCCTTTCTTCAAAACGTCGACGGGTGACTCCAAGAAGAAGGCCGGTATAGGCTGTGTCACCGATCTCGAGAGTGCGTATAACTCAGGGCGCTAGTTGTGAGTAGCAACCGAAAGCCCCGCTCTAGAGCGGGGCTTCGTTTTATTAGGAGTCGCGTTATTTCGAAAAGATAGATTCCTTGCGCGTTACTTCTTCGTTGGAATGGATGCGATTTTCGCCACGCTTGGCGCTCTCCATACCGATCTGGTCGAGTTTATGCTGCTTGGACTCTTCGGTATCCGTGTCATGATGCTCGGACTCTATAGCTTCGTGGGAGGGACGTGCCGGGGTTTTCGTTGAGTCAATACCTTGTGCCATGTTGCACCTCTTGAAGATGAGATAGCTGGCACGAGGTGAGGGTTGCTCTGCCGCTACAGCGATGGTTAGATTGCTACACTTTGAGGGTGATGAGCGAGAAAAGAGATGAGGCATCGCGGGTGCATGAGAGTGCCATCGTGATTGATGGTCATGCGGATACGCCGCAACGATTCGTTGATGAAGGATGGGAATTCACCGGAAGTATTGATGGCGGAATGCTATCGCTCGATACTGCTCGGCAGGGTGGTCTCGGAGCGGAGTTTTTTGCAATCTGGGTGGAACCTTCGCAGTGGGCGGGACGGTTTGCGGAGCGAACGTTAGCGCTGATCGAAGGTGTGCTGGAGCAGGTGAGAAAACACTCCACTGTGCTGCGGCTTTGCCTTTCGGCTGAGGACATTCTCACGGCCCATACCGAGGGTCGTTTTGGCGTATTGATGGGAGTGGAGGGCGGGCACTCCATCGAGAACGATCTGGAGTTGTTGCGGGCGTACCATCGGCTTGGCGTGCGGTATATGACGCTGACCTGGTCAAACACGAACGAGTGGGCGGACTCGTCGGGTGACCTTGGGAACGAGCAGGTTGAACATCATGGAGGACTGACTGCATTTGGGCGCGAGGTAATCATCGAAATGAATCGGCTTGGGATGATGGTGGACGTCTCCCATGTCTCCGATGCAACGCTTGCAACCGTGATGGCTGTGAGTTCTGCACCAATTGTTGCGTCGCACTCATCTGCGCGGGCGCTCACGGACTCGCCTCGAAACCTCTCGGATGAATGGTTGCGAGCAATTGCGGCGCGTGGCGGGATCGTGATGGTAAATTTCTTTCCTGCATTCATCGATGAGGGATGGCGTGCGGCGTGGATGGCCCAGAAGGAAGAGCGGCAGATCGCTATCAATGAGCTTGCGGGAGAGTATCGGGCGCTTGGCAGACCAATGCCGCATCATGTCTCGAACGCTATTGACCGCGAGTTTGCCGCGCGGCTTGGACGGGCTCCGCTGGCATCGCTGATCGACCACATCGATCATGTGGCGCAGGTCGCCGGGATCGATCATGTGGGTATCGGGACGGACTTTGATGGGATTCCGTGTTTGCCTGAGGGGATAGATTCGGCGGCAGACCTGCCAAAGATCACAGCGGCGCTTTTGCAGCGAGGATACTCAGGTGAGGATGTGCGGAAGATACTCGGGGGAAATCTGTTGCGAGTGTTTAGTGCAGTTCAGAATCTGGCGCGATAAGCATAGTGCAAGCCCCCCCGTTTCCAGGAGACATGGAAACGGGTAGGCTTAGAGTGTTAGATTACAGGGCTAGATTCTGTCAGCGATGATGCGGATCTTGTGAATCTTGAGCGGAGTGTTGGCGAACAGGGTGTCGGCATTCGCCATGAGAGCCTTGGCAATGTCGCCGCTAAGATGTGCGTCGCGGCCTTCCTCGTCGTCGAAGGTGTCGAATACGGCATAGTTGCCGTCATCCTCTTTGAAGCCGTACCAGGAGACAGTTCCCTTCTCTGCTTCGGACATTTGGGCTCCCTGCTTGAGGAAAGCTTCTACATCGGCTTCCTTGCCGGGCTTTGCTTCGAGTGAGACATACAGCGCGTACTTTGCCATGGATAGTTCCTCCAGGCGGTTGGATGCGTTGGATCAAGGATCTGACGCAGACTTCGTTGCCGAGCATCCGTGCTAGCGCGGTGCATAGTAGCCTGAGCGGGCAGTGATGACGCCACCACGATTTGGACTATCCACCTTTAGTCGATGAAAGCTGCCATCGTGCTTGAATCGAGTGGGCCTGTAGACAAGGCGATACTGGCTGCGCAGATTGCGATCCATCATGCGGAGATCGGCCAAAATGTCGGCTTGCTTCTGCTCGTAGAAGATAAGGCCATTGGTGCCGGCTGCGAGGGCCTTCAGGGTGCGCTGACCTTCACTTGCGGCAAGCACCGACCTAGGCTCGTTGCTGAAGACGTAGATCGCCGTGTTGCTCGACTGACACATGCGAATGTCATCTTCGAGGAGCGCGTGGCTGGCATTGTCGGTGCCATCCGAAAAGAGCAGGATGAAGTTGCCGGCTCCCACGTCACTGGTCTTGCGGAATTGGTCGCGGCAGGCGATGTAGACGGAGTCGAAGATGGCCGTTCCGCCGAGACGGCTGGCTTGAAAGCTTGCGACACTGCTAATGGCAGGGACAAGGAGTTTTCGGTCGCCGGTCCAATCCTGCAATAGCTTTGATTGGGAGTCGAAGCGCATGACGAAACCGTGGTCCGTCTCGGCATGAAGGAGATGATTGATGTACTCGCTGGCGAGATTCTGGTTGCGGCTGAGATCCGACAGCATCGAGCGGCTGGTGTCGATCAGAAAGCCGACACGGACGGGTAGATTGCGGTAGGACTCGAAGGAAAGTATCTGGCCGGGACGCCTGCCGTTGTCGAGGATGCGGAGATCAGCAAGGGTCAGGTCATCCATGGGAATGCCGTTGAAGTCGGCAGCGTGGAAGGTGACGCTTACTTCGTCTACGGCTACGTTGAGGGTGTAGGGAGTGGTTTGAACCGCCTGACTTACGGCTGCCGCACACAACACGCCGAGAGCGTAGAGGGCGGTGCTGAGGGCGATGAGGCGGCTACGCATCTGCCGATCAGTATAGCGAGCGCTTTGCCTCCGGGGCGTGCCTGCGGTAGCCTAATCCATGGAGCATGTGACGGAATGATTCTTCGAAGTGCGTTTTGTTCGTTTGCGCTGGGATTCAGTGCTGTTGCACTGGGTCAAACGCCGGTTACTCCACCTCGTACGCCACCTGCAGCAACTCTGCCAGATCTCCCGGATGCACCGAGCACGACGACCCAGGCGAAGGCTCCGGCTGTCCCTACCGGTCCAACGGTCGTGATCGATACGACGATGGGACGGATGACGTGCAAGCTGTTCGACAAGGAGGCTCCAATTGCTTCGGCCAACTTTATTGGGCTTGCTGATGGCTCGAAGGAGTGGATCGATCCGGATACCTTGAAGAAGGTGAAGGGTAAGTCGTTCTACAACGGAGTCACGTTTCATCGGGTCATTCCTGGGTTCATGATCCAGGGTGGCGACCGGATGGGAACAGGCACGGGCGATGCAGGCTACTTCTTCCAGGATGAGATTGACCCCTCGTTGCAGTTCGACGTTCCGGGACGGCTCGCGATGGCGAATGCTGGTGCTGGACCGACGGGCGGGGGAACGAATGGATCGCAGTTCTTCATCACCGAAGTGCCGGTTCCAGAGCTGAACGGGAAGCATACGATCTTTGGCCAGTGTGACGATCATAGTGTTTCGGTCGAGACGCTGATTGCGCATGTCGATCGGGATTCGAGCGACAAGCCGACTGTGCCTGTGATTATCACCAAGATCACCGTGGTGCGCGATGGACAGCAGATTCCACCAGAGCCGCCGATCGCCAAGCCGGCTGTAGCTGCTCCGGCTGCTCCTGTGAATCTTCCGCTTCCTCATTAGACCTTTTGCCCTCGCGACGTGCGAGGGTGCATCTTATTTGAGCTGGATAAACCTGTAAGGAGATATGACATGCCAACGAAGCCAGGCACTTATGCAACATTCAAGACATCGGAAGGAACCGTGGTTTGCGAACTGTTTGAGGCGGATGCGCCAGAGACGGTTGCCAACTTCATCGGTCTTGCCGAGGGAACGAAGGAGTGGAACAGCCGCACCAAGAAGGGTGCGAAGCTGTATGACGGCTCGATCTTTCATCGCGTAATTCCGCAGTTCATGATCCAGGGCGGCGATCCGGAAGGTACCGGAATGGGCGGACCTGGTTACAAGTTTGCCGATGAGACGAAGGGGTCGAAGCATGGCTTTCAGGAGAAGGGCAAGCTGGCGATGGCGAACTCGGGTCCGAATACCAATGGCTCGCAGTTCTTCATTACGGTTGCCGATACAAGCTGGCTGACGGGGAAGCACACGATCTTCGGCGAAGTGGTCGAGGGATATGACGTTGTGGAGAAGATCTCGAAGGTGAGCAAGGATGGGCAGGATCGTCCGAAGACTCCGGTTGTTCTGGAGAGTGTCACGATCGAGCGGGTTGCTTAATCGAAGTACCCCCTCCCCCCGTACCTGAAGTACGAAAGTCTTCAAAACACGTGGGTTAGGTCTGTACTTGTACGACAGAAGTCCCCGGCACTTGCCGGGGACTTCTGCGTTGCAGGGGGTGAAAGTCGCCTCTGATTGTCAAGTTGTTGCCGGTGGTTTAGAGGACGTCGATAACGGTGCAGAGTTCCTTGACCGAGTCGGCGGACTTCTGGAGGGCAGCTTGCTCCTCGGCGGTGAGCTTGATCTCGATAATTTTTTCGAGGCCCTTTGCGCCCAGTTTGCAGGGAACGCCGACGAAGAGTCCGGTGATGCCGTACTCGCCCTGAAGGTAGGCGGCGCAGGGAAGGATCTTCTTTTTGTCTTTGAGGATGGCCTCGACCATCTCGGTCGCGGCTGCTGAGGGGGCGTAGTAGGCGCTGCCGGTCTTGAGATATTTGACGATCTCGGCACCGCCGTTTGCCGTGCGGGTCTCGATTTCTTTGAGGCGGTCGGGGGCGATGAGTTCGGTGATCGGGATTCCGGCGACGGTGGAGTAGCGGGAGAGCGGCACCATGGTGTCGCCGTGGCCGCCGAGGACGAAGGCCGTGACGTTCTCGACGGAGACGTCCAGTTCCTGCGCGATGAAGGTGCGGAAGCGGGCGGAGTCAAGGACACCGGCCATCCCGATGACGCGCTCGCGGGGAAAGCCGGAGTGCTTGAACGCAGCCTGCGCCATGGCGTCGAGGGGATTTGAAACCACGATGATGATGGTGTTCGGCGACGCGGCTACGACTTTGCCGACGACATCCGCCATAATCTTGGCGTTGGTGTTGAGCAAGTCGTCGCGGCTCATGCCGGGCTTGCGGGCGATGCCTGCGGTGATGACGACGATATCCGAGTTGGCGGAGTCGGCGTAGTCGTTGGTGCCGATGATGTTGCAGTCGCGCTTCTCGATGGGCATGGCTTCGAGGAGGTCGAGGGCCTTGCCCTGGGGTACGCCTTCGACTACGTCGAGCAGGACTACGTCAGCGAGTTCCTTTGCGGCGATCCAGTGAGCGGCGGTTGCGCCTACGTTGCCCGATCCGACGATGGTTACTTTCTTACGCATTGCGTGTTCTCTCCCTTGTTGGTGGCTCGTATTTCGACTTGACCATGATACGTCCGTGGAGACATGACGGGCTAGCGGTAAGCGGACCGGGCGGGCGGTTATCGACTGCGCCGAAACTGTGCTGAGGGCTAACCCGCGTCCCATGCTGCACAAACTTCTAGAGTACGATTGAACAGACTAGTCTCCTGACTAGTCTGTGAGGGATTCAATGGCTTCATGGCCACTGCAGGATGCGAAGGCTAGACTAAGTGAAGTTGTAAATGCTGCGAAGCGCGATGGGCCGCAGATTATCACTCGACGCGGCGTAGAAGAGGCTGTTGTTGTGCCCATCGACCAATGGAAAGAACTGACTCGCTCCGTAAAGCCGACGCTGCTGGAGGTGCTTCAATCCGGACCACAGTTTGACCTGAACATTCCGCCCAGAGGCCTTGTGCGTATGCGTAAGGCGGTCCGGTTCTAGTGTTTCTACTTGATACAAACGTAGTTTCGGAGATGCGAAAGACTCGACCACACGGCGGAGTTCTAGCCTGGTACGGATCTCACACGCCTCAAAGTTTCTACTTGCCTGCCGTCGCATTCTACGAACTACAAGCCGGTGTCGAAAGAACACGAACCCAAGACCAAGCAAAAGCAGATCAGATCGAGGCATGGATCGATCGCATCGTGACAACCGCTAGCATCGTCAGCCTTGATGCAGTTTCCGCCCGCATGACAGCAAAGCTGATGCATGGGCAGTCTCCGGACCTGTTCGAAGACGCCATGATTGCCGCGATTGCTAAGGTGAACGGTTTGACCGTAGCGACTCGCAACGTCCGCCATTTCAAAGTGTTTAACGTCGCGATTGTCGATCCGTTCAGCTTCCCTATGTAGCAGAGGTCGAATGCAAATAGAAAACCCAATCTGCGGCAAAGATTGCGGCAGACTGGGCTATCGTTCCTGCAGACCTACTAGAACTTGTTCCACAGAAGCTGGTTATAGACATCGTGGTGGAACTGAACCTCGGGGGCCTTGACGATGGTGCCGAGGAGGCGGGCGCAGCGGTCGGCAGATGCTTGCTTGAGGTCGGCGTAGCGGGCTTTTACATCTTCACCGAGCATGGTCGTGACGAAGTCTGCGCCGCGGAAGTGCTCGAGAGCGGTGTAGACGTTGTCGGGCAGGTAGCGCTCGGCCTGGCGAAGGTTCTTGATCTTCGAGGTCTCGCCGTGAAGGCCAGCCTTGAAGACGGAGTAGAGGACAAGATAGGGGTTTGCATCGGGTCCGACGGAGCGAACTTCAACGCGGGCCGACTTCTCATTGCCGATGGGAATGCGAACCATGGAGCCGCGATCGGTTGCGGAGGCTTTGATCTGGTTTGGCGCTTCGAAGTGAGGGTCGAGGCGGCGGTAGGCGTTGACACTGGCGTTGAGCAGGAGGCAGATATCGTTGCCGTGGGTGAGGATGCGGTCGACAAACTGCCAGGCCATTTTCGAGACCTTCTCATTGCCGTTAGGGTCCCAGAAGAGGTTTTTCTTGTTCTTGGTGATGGAGACGTTGGTGTGCATGCCGGAGCCGTTGACGCCGGTGACGGGCTTGGGCAGGAAGCTGGCAGTCATACCCATCTGGGTCGCGACCTGTCTACAGATGAGCTTGTAGAGCTGGATCTGGTCGGCAGCGGTGACGACATCGCCGTAGGTGTAGTTGATCTCGAACTGCGAGGGGGCGACCTCGGGATGGTCCTTTTCGTTCTCGAAGCCCATGGCGCGCTGGACTTCGGCGGCGGTGTCGATGAACTCGCGGAGGGGATCGCCGGGGAGCGAGTAGTAGTAGCCGCCGGTGTTGACGTACTCGAAGCTGCCGGTCTCGTGGAAGTTGCGCTCGGCATCGATACCGTCGAAGAGGAAGCCTTCGATCTCGTTGGCGGCGTTGAGGGTGTAGCCGTTGGTGGCGTACTGCTCGTTGGCGAACTGTTTAAGGACGCCGCGAATGTCGGCAGAGTAGGTGCCGCCGTTCTTGTCGACGACTTCGCCGAAGACGAGGACCTTGCCAGCGCCGAAGATGTCTGCGGGGACCCAGTAGAACGCGGACCAGTCGATGCCAAGGCGGAGGTCGGACTCACGCTGGGCGGTAAAGCCGCGGATCGACGAGCCATCAAAGGTGAGGTTATCCCAGCCCTTGACGAAGAACTTCTTGTCGTAGTCGAGCATGTGCAGCCGGCCTTCGAGGTCTGAGAAGACGACGGTGACGGCCTTGATGCGCGGCTCGTCCGTCAGGTACTTCAGACGCTCTTCCTGGATGACATCGGCGGCGACGCGGTTCTTCCGCTGGTCTTTTGCCATGAGGTTCAGGTCTTCGAGCTCAGCGTAGGGGAGTTCCAAAAAATTGCGAAATTCGTTCAACATGAAATCCTTTCTGAATCTGAGGTGCACCGGTGCCGCGACATGCTTTGACAGTCTGCGGTGGAAGTGAGTGAAAGCCGAGCTGTGAGCGATCTATGGATGCCCTAAAAGTATCAGATTTTTCGATAAAATTCAGGGCCATTCATCGGACCTTTATGGCTTCCTTATATGTTTTTGCGAGCTTCCGCTGTCGAAGCGGGCGTGTCGGTTCCGGGTCGCGGCAAAGACGCTAAAATGTATATGCAGATGGTGTAGGGATTTAGCGAAGGTTTGTGAGCGGACGCCTCAGTGTGCGGCGTCCTTTTCTTTGAAGGTGCGGGTTAGAGGAGTGTTGATGGCGCAGGCGATGAAGAACAAACGGGTGGGACTAATCCAGATGGCGTGCGGCGTGGATACGGCGGCCAATCTGGACAAGGCAGCGGATAAGGTGCGGGAGGCGGCGCGGGCCGGGGCGAATGTGGTTTGCCTGCCGGAGCTGTTCCGGGCACAGTATTTCTGCCAGCGTGAGGAGCATGCGCTGTTCGATACCGCAGAGGCGATTCCCGGGCCGAGCACGGAGCGGCTGGGTGCGATTGCGAAGGAGGAAGGCGTGGTGGTGATCGCTTCCCTGTTCGAGCGGCGGGCGGCGGGGCTGTACCACAATACGGCGGCGGTTCTGGAGGCGGATGGCTCGCTGGCGGGTAAGTATCGGAAGATGCATATCCCGGACGATCCACTGTATTACGAGAAGTTCTACTTCACGCCGGGGGACCTTGGATATAAAGCATTCGCTACGACGCAGGGGTCTGTGGGGACGCTGGTGTGCTGGGACCAATGGTATCCGGAGGCGGCGCGGGAGACTGCGCTGCGCGGGGCGACGACGCTCTTCTATCCGACGGCGATTGGCTGGCATCCGAGTGAGAAAGAGGAGTTTGGGGAAGCCCAGTACTCTGCGTGGCAGACGATACAGCGGGCCCATGCAATCGCGAATGGCGTGTATGTGGCTGCGGTAAACCGGGTGGGGCATGAGCAGGGAGACGTGCTGCACGACGGCGTAATGATGAAGGGGCCGGAGGGGGCGGGGCTGCAGTTCTGGGGCGGAAGCTTTCTGGCGGACCCGTTCGGGCGCGTGGTGTTGCAAGCTCCGCATGACCGCGAGGATATTCTGATCGGGGAGATCGACCTGAAGCTGCTGGAGGATACGCGGCGGAACTGGCCGTTTCTGCGGGACCGCCGCATCGATTCGTATAACGGGATTACGAGCAGGTTTCTGGACTAATGACGACTGCGCAAACGCCCCTGGAACTTGGATACCGGATGCCTGCAGAGTGGGCACCCCATGCCGCTACATGGATCGCGTGGCCGCACAATGCGGAGGACTGGCCGGGCAAGTTTCAGCCGATTCCTTGGGTGTATGCCGAGATTGTGCGCCATCTTTCGTGCTGCGAGGACGTGCACATCCTGGTGAACGACGTTGCGGCTGAGAAGCGGGCGAACGGGATGCTGATGCGGGCGGGAGCGAACCTGGCGCGGCTCCACTTCCACTCATGGCAGACGGATCGGGTGTGGCTGCGGGACTCGGGGCCGATCTTCGTGAAGGATGCGGAGGACCGGCTGGCGGTGACCAACTGGAAGTTCAACGCTTGGGCCAAGTATGACAACTGGCGGCGGGACGACCAGATTCCGCACCATGTAGCAAACCACTACGGCATGGTGGAGTTCAAGCCAGAGATCGAGGGAACGCGACTGGTGCTTGAGGGTGGGAGCATCGATACGAACGGGGCCGGCATCCTGCTGACGACTGAGGAGTGCCTGCTGAGCGAGGTGCAGCAGCGGAATCCTGGTGTGTCACGGGAGCAGCTTGAGAACGCATTTGCGGAATACCTGGGGATTGAGAAGACGATCTGGCTGCATCGCGGCTGTGCGGGCGACGACACGCATGGGCATGTAGACGACGTGACGCGGTTCGTCGGCGAGAACACGATTGTTACGGCGGTCGAGCCGAATACGGCGGACGAGAACCACCTTCCGCTGGCAGAGAATCTTGATCGGCTGCGGTCGGCGACGAATCTGAAGGGCGAGGCGTTTGAGGTGCTGACGCTGCCGATGCCTTCGCCGGTGATCTTTGAGGGACAGCGGCTGCCGGCGAGCTATGCGAACCTCTATATCGCGAACGAGACGGTGCTGGTTCCTACGTTTAATGACCGTAATGATCGGCGGGCTTTGAATATCCTTGCGGACTGTTTTCCGACGCGCGAGGTTGTGGGCATTCATGCGGTGGACCTGGTCTGGGGACTAGGGACGCTGCACTGCATGACGCAACAGGAGCCGGCATGAGTACATCTTCGATAGCCGCGTGGCCGCCGCCGCCTGATCTTGAGTCGATCAAGGAGCTTGTGCGGGATGCCGATGTGGAGGGGTTCATCGCGGACGGTTCTCCGGCGGATGAATACGATACGGAGGCCGAGGAGCTTCACGAGGGGATCGCTCACCTCGTCAGTGAGGAGATTACGGTAGGTCGGCTGATGCCGCTGATTGAGGCGATCTGGCGAAAGAATCTCGTGGATGACGATGCGGAACTGGCGGAGCGGCGACCGGGGCTCGAGGGGATTGCAGCGCAAATTGCGCGCTTCTTCGGAGCGGAAGCGAAGCCGCAGACGCGTGGGCAGTGATGACGGATCTCGCACATCTTGAACTGGCGATTGGCGAGGCGCGAGCTGCGGAGGCTGCGGGTGAGGTGCCGGTTGGGGCAGTGGTGGTGCGGGATGGCGAGGTGCTTGGGGTGGGACGCAACCGGGTGATTGCGGACTCAGATCCTACGGCGCATGCGGAGATGGTGGCGATTCGGGCGGCGGGGCTGGCCATCGGCAACTATAGGCTGGAGGGCTGTGTTCTCTACTGCACGCTGGAGCCTTGTGCGATGTGTGCGGGGGCGATCCTGCATGCCCGGATTGCGCGGCTGGTGTATGCGGCGGCTGATCCGAAGGCTGGAGCTTGCGGGTCGGTGCTGGAGGTGATGAATCATCCGCGGCTGAACCATCGGGTGGAGGTGAGCGCGGGGCTGCTGGCGGAGGAGTGCGGGGCGATGCTGACGGAGTTCTTCAGGGCTCGGCGGGGGCGGGTGGTTTAGGGAAGGTTTACGATCCTACCCTTTCGCTAACGGTGCGAAAGGATGGGGCACCCGATGAGTTGTGGCTTGGCCAAGGGGTAGTGGCTGACGATGAATTTTGCTGCAGTTGTTGCGCCGAAGTGTCGGCTTCGCATCTATGTATGTGAGAAGCACAACCTTTGAGAATGAGGGATATTCATGGCGGGTCGTCTTGCGGGTAAGGTTGCGATTGTTACGGGTTCGGGATCGGGGATCGGTCAGGCGATTGCGGAGCGGTTTGCGCAGGAGGGCGCGGATGTTGTGATCGATTTTCGCGACCACGTGGCGGCGGCTGAGGAGACGAAGGCGAAGATCGAGGCGGCGGGTGGCAAGTCGGTGATGGTGAAGGCCGATGTCTCGAACCTGGCAGATACGCAGAACCTTGTGAATCAGGCGTGGGAGCAGCTTGGAGGCTGTGACATCCTCGTGAACAATGCCGGGATTGAGAAGAATGCTGCCTTCTGGGATGTGACCGAAGCGGACTACGATGCGGTGCTGAACGTGAATTTGAAGGGCGCGTTCTTTCTGACGCAGGCATTTGTTCGAAAGCTGCGGGACGCCAAGAAGCCCGGGCGCGTGATTAATATGAGTTCGGTGCATGAGGACATGGTGTTTCCGAACTTTTCGACCTACTGCGCGTCAAAGGGCGGCATGCGGATGGTGATGCGTGATCTTGCTGTTGAGCTTGGACCGCTTGGCATTACGGTGAACAACATTGCTCCGGGTGCGATCAATACGCCGATCAACACGGCGCTGCTGGCAGACAAGCCGAAGCTAAATGCCCTCTTAGCGAATATTCCTCTGGGTCGGTTGGGGAGCACCGCCGATGTCGCTTCGCTGGCGGCGTTTCTCGCTTCTGACGAGGCTGGCTATGTCACAGGTTCGACCTATGTGGTGGACGGTGGGCTGATGCGTAACTATCACGAGCAATAACGCTAAAATAGGAACTATGGACCTGCTTCTGTATTCTGCCTCCTGGTGCCGCGACTGTCGTGAAGCAAAGCGCTTCCTGACCAAACACAATATTCCGTTCAAAGAAATTGATATCGAAGCTACTCCCGGTGCTGCGGAGCAGGTGATTGCTCATGTGGGCAAACGAGCGATTCCGCAGTTCGTGATCGACGGCAAGTGGGTGCAGCCCTATCGACCCGGGTTCGGCTTTCTGCACGACGAGATGTCGGAGTTGCTGGGCGTGACCGAGGCAGGCTGAACGCACGAAGCGCCTTCCGATAGACTGGAGTCTATTGCAAGGAGTTTCACTTGATCGCTCGTTATACCCGTCCTGAGATGGGCCGCATCTGGTCCGATGAGAATAAGTACCGCTGCTGGCTTGCTGTTGAAGTCGCGGCTTCGCAGGCGCTTGCCAAGGCAGGCATGGTGCCGCAAGAAGCGGCGGACGCGATTCGCGATAAAGGCAACTTCACGGTCGAGCGCATCCAAGCGATTGAAGACGAGGTGAAGCACGATGTGATTGCCTTCACGACGACGGTGGCCGAATACATCGGGCCGGAGTCACGCTGGCTGCATTATGGCTTGACCTCGACCGACGTGGTGGATACGGCGCAGGCGTTGCAGTTGAAGGAGGCTTCGGCGATCATTCGGGCTGGGATTGTACGGCTGGGTGAGGTGCTGAAGGCGCGGGCGGTGGAGTTCAAGCACACGCCTTCTATTGGACGGACACATGGCATTCATGCGGAGCCGACGACCTTCGGGTTGAAGCTTCTGCTCTGGTACTCCGAGACACAGCGTAATCTGGCGCGCTTCGATGCTGCGGCGGAAGACCTCCGTGTGGGTAAGCTTTCAGGCGCGGTGGGGACCTTTGGGCATTTGAAGCCAGAGCATGAAGAGGCTATCTGCGCAGCGCTTGGTTTGACGCCGGTCGATGTGGCGACGCAGGTAATCCAGCGCGACCGTCATGCGGCGTATGTAGCTACGCTGGCGGTGCTAGTGTCGACGCTGGACAAGATTGCGACGGAGGTGCGGCACCTGCAGCGCACCGAGGTTCGCGAGGCGGAGGAGTTCTTCTCGGAGAAGCAGAAGGGCTCGAGCGCCATGCCGCATAAGAAAAATCCGATTACGAGCGAGCAGATCAGTGGGCTGGCGCGGGTGGTGCGGGCGAATGCGCAGGTTGCGTTTGAAGATATTGCGCTGTGGCATGAGCGCGATATCTCGCACTCTTCGGCAGAGCGTGTGATCCTGCCGGATTCGACGATTCTGGCGGACTATCTGCTGGCGAAGACGGCCACGCTGATCGAGAAGTTGATGGTGTATCCGAAGCGGATGCTGAAAAACCTTGAATCGACGGGTGGGCTGATCTTTTCGGGGCAGTTGCTGCTGGACCTTGCTGAGTCGGGCATGCTGCGTGAGGATGCGTATCGACTGGTGCAGAGCCATGCGATGCGTGCGTGGAAGGAAGATCTGATCTTCCGGGATGAGATCGCGAAGGTGCCCGAGATTACGGAGCGACTGTCGCCGGAGAAGCTGGCGCGGGCGTTTGACTACCGGCGGCAGTTGGCGAATGTGGATGCGATCTTTGCGCGTGTGCTGGGCGCTTAGTTGATGACGGCCGCGTTGTCGCTGGTGCAGATTGCCGATGCGGCGCTGGCGGATGCCACGAAGCGGGGCGGGCGATGGCTGGCGTGCCGGCCGGGGTGTTCGCAGTGCTGCGTCGGTGTGTTTCCGATTGGGTGGCAGGATGCGGATCGGCTGCGGGCTGGGCTGATTGAGCTTGGGGCAAGTGATCCTGAGAGGGCGGAGCGGGTGCGGGGACGGGCAGCTTCCGCGCTGGTTCGGCTTGACCCCTGGTTTCCGGGAGACGTGGTGAGCGGCGTACTCGGCGAGTCGTATGAGGATGCGATTCTGTTTGAGGAGTTTGCGAACAACGAGCCTTGTCCGGCGCTCGATCTCGATACGGGAACGTGTGATCTCTATGAGACGCGGCCTATTCTTTGCCGGACGTTTGGGCCTCCGATGCGGACTGAGGAGGGAAATCTGGCTACGTGTGAGCTCTGTTTTATTGGAGCGGACACGGAGGAGACTGCGCGGTGTGAGCTTGATCCTGCGATCCCCGGGTTGGAGGAGGAGAGCAATGCGGCTTATGACGCAGAGACCGGGCGGCGGGGTGAGACCCTGATTGCGTATGCGTTGCGGGGAGCTTAGCGGTTTACGATCCCACCCTTTGCGATAGGACTACAAAGGATGGGGCACCCGGAGGTGTTTCAGGTGGAGGACGCGGGCCGGTCGGCGATAATCGAGAGATGAGTGAGTTGCGGAATCTTACCTTGGCGGTGACCGGTGCGAGTGGGAGCATCTATGCTGCGGAGATGCTGCGGGCGCTTGAGGCTGATGCACGAGTGGGCAAGGTCAACTTTGTTGCTTCTGAGAACGCGCTGCGGGTGTTCGCCGAGGAGATGCAACTGAGCGGGCGGACGGGGCTGGTCGAAAAGCTGCTTGGGGTCGCGGCGGTGAAGACGCAACAGCATCCTGAGAGCGATATCGGGGCGAATGTGGCGAGTGGAAGTTACCCGTCAGACGGCATGATCGTGCTTCCCTGCTCCATGGGAACGCTTGCTGGTATCGCAAACGGGATGGCGGCGAACCTAATCCAGCGTGCGGCAGATGTTTGTTTAAAGGAGCGGCGACCGTTGGTTCTTTGCGTGCGGGAGACGCCACTAAACCGAATTCATCTGCGGAATATGCAGCTTGCTTCGGATGCGGGCGCTACCATTTTCCCGGTAATTCCCACGCTCTACAACCTGCCGCAGAGTACGACGGCTATGGCTCGGGAGTTTGTGAATCGCGTGCTGGCGCATGTGGGACTGCCGCAAGCGGGTGCTTACCAGTGGCGGGCTGATTAATTCAGCTGGCTTTTCTTCTTACTGGGTTGGCTTAGGGTAGGTCGTTTCGCCGGAGGACATGGGCGGCTGGGACTTTAAGAAGGCGATGGTGCCTTCGAGGAATGGCTTTGAGCACTCGGCGGGGGCGAGGTGGCCGCAGCCTTCCACTAGCCCGAAGACGGAGTGCGTGACTGCCTTGTGGATTTCCTCGCCAACGGCGGGCGGGATGAGATGGTCTGCACCTCCCCACATGATGAGCATGGGCTGTTTCAGGCTGCCGAGGCGGAAGTCGAGCAGGTAGCGGCCGCTGATCATGGAGCTTAGACTGCGGTTGATGATCCAACTATTCTTCTGAAGCTTATGGAGGGAGTCGCGCTCGATGAAGGCGGGTACGGTGCGGGGCTCGGGCTCGAGAACGTCGAAGAGCCGTTTGACGCCGTCGACGTCGTTGGGCGTGAAGAGGTTCGGGGGCAGAACCGCGGCAAAGTACGTTCCGGCGCTGTCGTATACGGCGAGGCGGTCGACCATTGCTGGATGGTCGAGGGCTAACTTCATGGCAATCCAACCACCCATGGACCAGCCGATTACGCTGGCTCTTGGCTGGTGGACAGCCTGCATGAACTGCACGACGACGGACTCTTCGAGCGCGATGGAATAATCCACGTCGGGGCGTGAGGAACGACCGTAGCCAAGTAGGTCGGGCGCGTAGACGTGGAAGCCTGCGGCGGCGAAAGTGGGGATGAGGGTGGACCAATCCTCTCCACGGGAGCCGAGACCGTGAATGAGAAGGAGTGGCGTGCCGTTGGGATCGCCTGCCTCGTAGTAGTGGAGGCGATTGGTGCCGACGTCGATGTACTTGCCGACTACGTGGCCACGCCAGAGGCGATAGTAGATGGCGCGATCAAGGAACCAGACTGGATGACGATAGAAGAAAACGCCGGTAACGATGAGAAGCAGCACAAGCGCTGCGGCTATACGTGCGGCGAGTTTCTTCACTTGAGCGGCTTACCGAACTCTTCGCCGAAGACAGTTCGCTTCATGTCGAAGCGGCCACCGTCGAACTTATCTAACCCTTTAAGATGGCCGACGGCGAGAAGGGCGACCACCCAATAACTGAGCGGCAGGCGTAGCATTTCGTGAACTTTGTCCTGCTCGAAGCCTTCCATGGGGGCGGTATCGTAGCCGAGGACCTCGGCCATCAGCATCATGTGGGTGTAGGCGAGCATGACCTGTTTATTCAGCCAGCCGTGCATCTGTTCGCTGGTAAAGCTCGATAGATAGTTGGGGACGCTGCTGCGCGCCTGATCGGCGTAGCTCTCGGGCATACCGCCCTCGCGACCCTGGGCAATCATCTCGTCGAGGTCTTTGCGCCAGCCGTCTGCGTCGCCACAGGCAACGATGACGGCGGAGGCCTCTTCCACCTTGCCCTGGTTGTAGCTGGCAGCGCGGAGACGTTTCTTTTGCTCTGGCGACTGGACGACGATGAAGCGCCAAGGCTGGATGTTGTAGCCGCTGGGTGCGTGGAGGCCGGCCTGGAGGATGGCCCGGAGATCTTCAGATGGAATGGGCTCGCCATCGAAGCTTGGGGTCGCCCTGCGGCCGAAGACGATTTCGCTGAGTTTCTTCTCGGGCTTGCTCAAGATCGGACTCTCAATTCGGGCTTAACCATTGACATTATTTCTCTCGCATTAAGTTTATTCGTCATGAGGAATCAACGAAGTTCCATGGCTTCTGGATCGAGCGATGGTGCATTGACCGTCTGACTTAACGTGCTGCGGGAACGAGATTGACGATAGCACTATCGGATCAAATTAGAACGGCAAATGGCAGCAGAAGAACAGTGTTACGGAATATCTGCGATGGCCTGCTCGGTCGCATAGGGGTTCTGGCCGGCTACATCGGCAAAGACCCACACGCCGTGGAAGGGCTTGCGAAGCTCAGGATAGGCAGCCAGCAAAGCGCTCATAGCGGCGATATTCCGCTTGCGAGCGGCTGCCTGATCGGCGATTGGATCGGCCTTGAGATGCACGGCGAGGTCGACGCTCGGGGTGTTGAGGGAGTCATCCGTTCCAAGACTGGTGAAGCGATACTCGACGCCGTCTTTGGCCTTGACGACGAGGGGAATGTCATTGGTGATTCCCTCTGACAGCGCTGGCGGGGCGGCAGCGGTCGCTTCATTACGAAGCTTCTCGAGATGCGAGCTTTGGACGAAGCCAGCTGGCTGCAGGAGCGAGGCAGATTGCTGATAGTAGAGCCAGGCGCTCCAGGGCTCTTTGCGGGAGACCATCTGCCGAGCCTGCGTCCAGTACCAGAGACCGTCGTGGCCGCCAGCGGTGGTTGCTTTGGGGTAGAGGCCAGCCATCAGCCATTTTCCCTGCTCCTGCCGAAGGAGAAACGAGAGCCGCCACGGAGCCGTCGGGCTATCTGCGTCGACGATGGCGAAAGCATATTTACCGGGAGGCAGCGCCGGTATGAGGAAGTCAGCCTCTGCCGTGGACTTGTTCAGGGTGCAGAAAAACTGAGCGTCGGCAGCGCCACCGTCGGCATTTCGCTTGAGAGTTGAAGCGTCGAGAAGATACACCTGATCCACGGCGAGGCTGGTGCCCTTGAGCTTTGGAGCCGTACTTGCGACGACCTCCGAGATACCGGCGAAGTCTTTGGCTACCTCGGCTACGCTCTCGGAGCGCAGACCCGCGGCGTCCGCCATCTGCATCTTGAGGGCTAAATCTTTCGCAACCTGGGCGAGTGTGTCGCGGTCGGCGGGTGCCATAAGCGACTGGGTGGTACAGATCTCAGCATGCATGCGCGTCGCGGATAGGCCGAGGATCAGGGCAATCACGGCTGTGATGGCGGATTTGGTCAGGTGCAGCATAGATCCAGCAGACCTCTCGTTCCGGTTGGACCGGTGACCCTGTCAGTCTATACAAAGTAGAGCAGCATCGCTAAGAACCGGGCAGTTCGATACGTGCGCAAAGCCTTTTACTTCTAAGAACACGGTAGACTGTGTTCGGCACACGTCGTGATACCTTCGATGCATTCACGGCGTCCTATAGTACAGATGCGCTTTCCTAATTCAGCCCGGGTCGTTGTCACCTTCACCTTGATTGCAGGGCTGTGGCCGTGCGCTGTAGTGTTTGGGCAAATCGGAGTGACTCCTCGGCCTAA
Organism: Granulicella arctica; assembly: GCF_025685605.1. Taxonomy (NCBI): domain Bacteria; kingdom Pseudomonadati; phylum Acidobacteriota; class Terriglobia; order Terriglobales; family Acidobacteriaceae; genus Granulicella; species Granulicella arctica. Next base: position 3,765,791 of record NZ_JAGTUT010000001.1, on the reverse strand, counting down.
GCCGTCGGCGATGCTTCCGGGGACTCCGCCGACGTCTGTGACTGCCACCGACTCGGCCTCAACGACTAACTCAATTTCGCAAACACCTGCACAGCGACCTGCCCGGCGAGCCGATGTGACGTTTGCGGACGGCCAGCTTGCGGTTGATGCTGATAACTCGAGCTTGAACCAGATTCTGCGGGAGATCGGACGGCAGACGGGCATCAAGATCACGGGTGGTGTCGCCGAGGAGCGGGTCTTTGGGAAGTATGGACCGTCTGCTCCGTCTGCGGTTTTGGCCGCGCTGCTCGATGGGACTGCAAGCAATGTTTTGATGCTACAGAGCGATGCCGCTTCACCCGGCGAACTGATCCTGACGCCGCGACAGGGTGGGGTGACTCCGCCAAATCCGAATGCTCCGGGGTTTGACGACGAGGGTTCGGGAGATGATGCGCAGCAGCCCCAGGTGCAACAGCCTGCCGCCCAACCGGTGGCTGCTCCGCCGGCCAATGTGCCGCCCGCTTCTGCAAATAATCAACCTGGTGCGGCCCCCGCGACTACGGGTGATCCGGCTACCGACCCCAATGCTGTCAAGACTCCGCAGCAGATCTACGAGCAGCTGCAGCGTCTACGCCAGCAACAGCTGCCGCCACAGCAGTAGATGAGTAGAGACGGGGCGGGGTTCTAACCCTCGACGATGCTTGCCGCAGCAACTACGCTGGTGGACGTTCGAGTGGCTACCTGACGAGCGTGGATGCGGAAAAGTGCAAACATTGCGTTGCAGACGCCATAGGCTATCAAAACTCCTGCCGCCATTGACGCCAGAACTGCACATACCAGCACGATCGAAGTACTCACGCAACACCCCTTGAGTTGGATTAACGAAGATCGACTTCTGGGCCGATGCTCGTCTCCCGAGATCCATTTTACAAATACTGCGCCATTGCGCTTGCACAACCTGCAAATCGGTATTGATTGATTGGATACACGTTCCGGGACGGGAAGTTGTATTTCAAGTTGGCGGCCTGGGCCGATGACGCATTATCGACCCTGATGCCGTATTCTAGAGACTTGGCTGTATCTCGCCAGAAACCTCTATGGGCATCACTCACATTACCGTTCGCGGCGCACGGCAGCACAATCTGCGCAATGTCAACGTCAGCATTCCGCGTAATACGCTGACTGTTGTGACCGGCCTTTCCGGTTCGGGAAAGTCTTCGCTTGCGTTCGACACGATCTATGCAGAGGGCCAGCGGCGTTACGTCGAGACCCTGTCGGCGTATGCGCGGCAGTTCCTCGACCAGATGGAACGGCCCGACGTTGACGCGATAGACGGTCTATCTCCCGCTATTTCGATTGAACAAAAGACTACGAGCCGTAGCCCACGCTCCACTGTTGGGACGATCACGGAGATTTACGACTACCTCCGGTTGCTGTATGCATCGGTTGGTCAGCCACACTGCCCGAACTGCGGTCGGACCATCTCGCGGCAGTCGGCGGAGCAGATAGTCGAGCGCATCGTGGCACTCGCTCCCGGTGAGCGGATCACCGTATATGCGCCGATTGTTCGTGGGCGCAAAGGAGAATTTCGCGAAGAGCTGGAAGCGTTGGACCAGCAGGGTTTTCGTGCGCGCATCGACGGCGAGATGACGGAACTCACCGAAGGAATGCGGCTTGAGAAGCGCAAGAATCATACGGTTGAGGCTGTCGTCGATCGGATCATTCTGAAGCCTGTGGCGGGTGTCGCGGCGGCTGAGGTTGGAGCGGCACCAATCTACGACACGCGCCGGCTGGAGACCTCGGTGACGAAGGCGCTCCAAATGGCGAACGGTCTTGTGCTGGTGGCGATTCATGGGATGGAGGAGACGCTGTATTCCTCGTCCATGGCTTGCCCTGACTGCGGGATCAACGTGCCTCGGCTGGAGCCGCGCAGCTTCTCGTTCAACTCGAACTACGGTGCCTGCCCGGAGTGCCACGGACTTGGCAGCATCTACGATTTCGATCCGGCGAAGACGATTGCTGACTGGTCGAAGCCGCTGCTCGATGGCGCGATGGGACCAGGATCGGCGTCGCAATATCTGCTGCGGCTGATCAAGCTGGCAGCTGAAAAGTACAAGATCAACCTGAAGCAGCCGTTCAGCGATCTGACGAAGATTCAACAGGACCTGCTGCTCTATGGACCGCCGAAGGGCGAAACGAGCCGGACTGGATTTCATGGAATCTTTGCGTACTTGCGCAGCAACCTCGAGGAGACGAAGTCCGAGGGTTACCGCGAGTACATGATGCAGTTCATGTCGGCGACGGCGTGCCCGCGATGCAAGGGTAAGAGGCTGCGGCCGGAGTCGCTTGCAGTGACGGTAAATGATGCGTCGATCGCAGACTTTACGGCATTGCCGCTGGAGCGGGCTCTCACCGGAGCGCGGGCGATGCATTTCACGGGACGCGACCGCATCATTGCGGATCGTCTGCAGCGTGAGGTGATCGAACGGCTTGAATTTCTAAATGCTGTCGGTCTTGGCTACCTTTCGCTCGATCGTTCGGCGGCTACACTCTCGGGCGGCGAAGGGCAGCGGATTCGACTGGCTACGCAGATTGGCTCGAAGTTGCGCGGCGTGTTGTATGTACTTGATGAACCTTCGATTGGGCTGCACCAGCGGGATAACCAGCGGTTGATTACGGCGCTTGAGGCGCTGCGGGATCTTGGCAATACCGTGCTGGTTGTGGAGCATGACGAGGACACAATTCGCAAGGCGGATTACGTGCTTGACCTTGGGCCGGGCGCTGGAAAGAACGGCGGCTTTCTGATTGCGAGTGGAACGCCGCAGGAGGTGATGGACAATCCTGAGTCGCTGACCGGGCAGTATCTTGCGGGCAAGATCGAGATTGTAGCGCGGGCTGAGCCGCGGCCGTTGACGGGCAAGTGGCTGACGGTTGAGGATGCACATTCGCACAACCTGCAGCATGTGACGGCGCACTTCCCTATCGGCGTGATGACGGTTGTGACCGGTGTAAGTGGCTCGGGTAAGAGCACGCTGGTGAATGACATTCTCTATCGCGCACTTGCGAAGGAGCTTTACGGTTCTAGGGAAGAACCGGGACAGCATGGCGCGGTGCGCGGCATCGACCAGTTAGACAAAGTGATCCAGATCGACCAATCGGCGATTGGACGGACACCACGGTCTAACCCTGCGACCTATACAGGCGTGTTTACGGCGATGCGCGACCTGTTCGCGATGCTGCCGGACTCGCGTGAGCGCGGGTACAAGCCGGGACGATTCTCGTTCAACGTGCAGGGCGGTCGATGTGAGGCTTGCCAGGGCGAGGGACAGCGGCGCATCGAGATGAACTTCCTGCCGGACGTTTATGTGCTGTGTGATGTGTGTAACGGGAGGCGTTACAACCAGGAAACATTGACGGTTAAGTTCAACGGCTACTCGATTGCAGATCTGCTGGAACTGCCGATTGCGGACGCTGTGCCGATCCTGAAGGACATTCCTACGGTTGCGATCAAGCTGCAGACGCTGGTCGATGTTGGGCTTGGCTACATTCATCTTGGGCAGTCGGCGACGACGCTTTCGGGCGGTGAGGCGCAGCGGATGAAGCTGGCCCGTGAACTCTCGAAGCGGCAGACGGGTCGAACGCTTTACCTGCTTGACGAGCCGACAACCGGATTGCACTTTGACGATGTGCGCAAGCTTCTGGAGGTGCTGCATCGCCTGACGGATCTGGGCAATACGGTCATCATCATTGAGCACAACTTAGACATTATCCGCAATGCAGACTACCTGCTGGACATGGGTCCTGAAGGTGGCGAAGGCGGCGGTCGCGTGATCGCGCACGGAACTCCGGAGCAGGTTGCGACGGTTGCGGCTTCGCATACGGGGAGCTTTCTGGCTAGGCATTACGCTACCAACTCTGCCGGGACAAACGGTTCTGGTGGTGCGGGCCATGCAGGTGCTCAGCCTGACGATATCGTCGCGGCGGCGGATCGCCAGAAGGTGGCTCGCGGGAAGTTCGTGGCTCCTGAGAAGAAGACTGGCGTTCCGACGGCTCGTGTCGTTCCGGCAAAAAAGACGGCGAAGAAAGCTGTTGGCAGGCCGAAGAAAAAGGTATGAGCGAAGAATCGCCAGAGTCGCTGGGTGAGATCAAGGTTGGGGAGTGGGAGCTTGCCTCCCCAGAACACGAGTTGCCTTCTGCTCGAGTTCCGCATTTTGGCTATGCACTGCTATTTCTACTGATTGCCGGACTGCTGCTGCTCCTGTCGCAGGCTGTCGTGTTGCTGCCGTTGATGCACGGCGGTTCGCCGGTGGCCGTAAGTTTGAAGCATCCGAAGCTGCTGCTGGCATCTGAAGGCGCAACGTACGTGGTGACGCTGGCAGTCTGCTGGTTTGTCTTTCCGCTGCTTTGGCATCGAAGCTTTCTGGCTGGTATCGAGTGGAACGGTCGTAAGGCGCTCACTCTGGCTGCGAAGCTGATTCCGCTTGGGATCCTGAGCGGATGGACTGTTCAGGGAATTTCAAGCCTGATCTCCATGCCAAAGACTGTGCCGATGGATGACTTCTTCAAATCGACTTCCGACGTGTGGCTTGTTACCTTCTTTGGGACACTGCTCGCTCCGCTGTTTGAAGAGGTCTGCTTCCGAGGCTTTCTGCTTCCCGCGTTTGCGATCGCTTTCGATTGGCTTGGACCGATGGTGCGGTATGTTTTTCAGTTCTCAGTCTGCCGCTTGCGCGGTGAAGAACCACCGCAACACTTCGTTACATTTCGTGAGGAGCGCTCGGCTGGGTTGGCACCAGAGACTGGCAACATCACGTTCCGCAGTCTGCCTGCGGTCCTCATCTCGAGCCTGGTTACGAGCGCCTGCTTTGCTCTACTGCACGCGCAACAACTTGGCTATACCTGGGCTGCGGTGCTGCTGCTTGGAGCGGTGTCGATATTACTCACGGCGGTGCGGGTGAAGACGCGCTCGCTGGCCTGCTCGGTGCTGGTGCATGGGAGCTATAACTTTTCGGTGTTCCTGGTACTTTTTATTGCGACTGGCGGCTACAGGCATCTGGATAAAGTTGCGCGTTGAAGCTTGTGGAGCAATGCTCTCCGCCGCGTACAATCGCGTGACACATGCGTGAACACCTCCCACTGGTTCGTTACAATCGGCTTATGCCTTTGGACAATCGTACTTCCCTGCTCAACCTGATTGCGACACACTCGTTCAAGCTTGGCGACTTTCTGCTTGCGAGTGGTAGACGCAGTGACTACTACATCGATTGCCGAACAACAACGCTGCATGCTGAGGGCGGACGGCTTGCCGGCTTGTTGCTGTATGAACTGATCCGTGAGCAGTTTCCGGAGGCTGAGGCGGTAGGTGGGCTGACGATGGGTGCTGATCCGCTGGTGGCCAATACGGCGAGCGCGAGTGCGTGGGCACTGGCAGACTATCGGGAGATTCTTGAGCTTTCGGGGGCGCTCGAGTTCGAAGAGGATGATGATCCAGGTCCGGAGCCGACGCTGGTACACGGCTTCCTTGTGCGGAAGGCGGAGAAGGCGCATGGGACGGGACGGCGGGTTGAGGGATTCCTGAAGGCTGGCGCTTCGGTCGTAATCGTTGATGATGTCTGTACAACTGGAGGGTCAACCATTACGGCCATTGAGGCAACGCGCGAGGCGGGCATGGTGGTGGTTGGAGTGTTGTGCCTTGTCGATCGGGAGCAGGGTGGACGGGCGGCGATTGAAGCTGCGGCCGGAGACGCTCCGTTTCTGGCGCTCTATACGGCCAGTGATGTGAGAAAGGCGCATGTCGCTGCACAGGGGTTTAAGTAAAGGTTTCTGATGTTCGTCGTATTTCGCTCAATGCACAGGAACTAGAGGCGCCGCTTCCTTCATACAAATGAATGGGAGCGGCGCGACGGATCATCGAAGGTTACAGTCGCTATTTGATCTCTTCGATCAATGGACATACCAAGGGTTCAAGGTCGACAAGTGATGGGGGCGCAAGCGTGATGGAGGTAAGGACCACATTTCTATTGTCTGGAAGTGTGATGCTCTTGACGAGCTTCAGCGGATTCAGTTTGAGTGAGTAGAGATACACATTGAAGGCTTGTTGATCTTCTGTGCCGTCATTGTTATTTCTGTAAGCCGTCTTGATTGCCAATGACTCATTTGAATAGCCTGTGAGCGAAGACCAGTCGCTGAAGCTCTGGTTGAAGGTCTCTTTGGAACCATCAGCATAGTGCACGGTGAGGACCTGGCTCTGCTGGTCGCCTTGTACTCCTGTGCCGAGCAGCTTTAGTTCGGAATAGAAACCGGCAGGAAGAGCAATCGTCTGACCTGCTCCGTATACGACGTCAGGAACATTGCTGCCGCCAAGACGGAAGTTTGAAGGTCCAACGACGATCTCCTGTCCGTTTGCGGTAAGTCCATTGAGCAGATTGGCGGAGTACGCCGTACCGCCCGCATCGAGGCCACCGTCGGGCGCGAAGGTCGTGCCGTCCGTATAGATGCCGGTTGCGTTGTAGGCCTTGCTCAGGTCGACCTCGTTCCCAAGCGGCAGATCCGACAGGGTCGCGGACAACACGATCACAGCGCGATTGTTGGGAAGCGTCATGCTCACGATAGTCTTAGCACTGTTAAGCGGCAGACTGTATCCGTACACATTGAACTGCCGATTGTCTGGAGTTCCCTTGCTGGTGTTGCGATAGGGCATAGCGACTGCTTCGCCCTCGTTTACGTTTACAGATGGGGTGAACCAGTCACTGAAGCCTGGTGTCAGTTGCGTCGTCGACCCGTCTGCATAGGTGACTGTGAGGGGTTGGCTGGTCTGATTCCCATCGATCCCCGTCGCGAGAAGCTGGAGCAGGTTATACCGTCCGCGGGGGAGCGCAATCGTCTGCCCGGTTCCGCTTACAGCGTCCAGAACATTCGGTGGGCCGATCTGGAAATGAATGCCGTTGAGTACACGTGCCCTCGTCAGCAACTTCGCGGAGTAGGCAGAGCCGCCACCGTCGAGACCACCGTCGGTAAACGTCGTTCCATCGGAACGAATAGCCGCGAGGTTATAGCTGCTTGCAAGATTAACCTCTGTACCAAGACCGCAGTCACCGAGTCCGGCGTTGACTGCAACGGTGAGCGAAGAGACCGTGCGCGTGGTTGCCCCCGAGGTGCCGGAGACCGCCAATACTGAGCCACTGCTGGTCGGTGCAGTGACACCGGCTTTGAGCAACAACTGGCTTACGTCAGGAGTTGCGGTGGACGAGAACTTTGCCGTAACGAATGGTGGTGTGTTCGCCAGCGAAAGCGCAACCGGACTTGTAAATCCGTTGATCGCGTTCACCGTGATCGTACCCTTCGTCTTGTTGCTCTGATTGACGTACAGGCTGGATGGGGTGGCAATAAGTCTGAAGTCCGGCAGCGCTACGTTGACATAGGCGGTGTGCATCAGTCCGTTGCTGCTGCCTGTGACAGCGACAACAAAATTTCCACCCGGAGTACTCGCCGTCGTTTCGATGTTCAGTGTCGTCTGTCCAGAGCCTGTGAGCGAGTTGGCAACAAGCGTCGCGGTCACCCCGGCTGGCGATCCAATCGCGGTCACTGTCAGATCCACGGTGCCGGCAAAACCATTGGCCGGAAGCAGCGTGACCGTTCCGCTTGCGGAACCGCCAGGCGTCAGGTTGACCGTGGCTGGGCTTGCAGTGAGGGAGAAGTTCGGAGCAGAGCTGAGGCTTGGCGGAGCCAGAGTATCGAGCATGGATTGCCCCGTTGGGCTACCCCAGCCCGTCGTCAGGTCGTAGCCCTGTACTGCCTGGAAGAGATTCGGACTGCCTGTGTTGAAGTCGTTGCCCATGACGATGTCGTGAAAGCTGCTTGTGTAGTTCGAGGTCTGACCAAGTGCGTAGAAGGTTTGATTGACGAAGCCGATAGGGTTGCCGTTTGCCTGCTGATTCGCAAGAGCGAGGAAACCAGCCCATCTGGGTGCTGCAAGGCTTGTACCGCCGATGCCGCCCTGGCAGCTTCCGTTCGCGCAGAAGAAATTGTCCGTGTTGGCTTCCATGGCGATATCGGGGATGTTGCGGAAGCTTGGGGATCCAGCGTTGCTGTTGTTGATAACAGGAAGCTGATAGCCAGGAATAGGTGATTGAGTATTCCAGCCGCCACCGCTGCCGACCCATGCCGATTCAGCCTGCCAGGCACCACCAGGGCCGGCGGTTACCAGATCCGTGCCACCAACATCTGTCACGTTGGGGCTATTGCCCGGGTAGCCTACACCACCCACGTTGGCACCCGAATCTCCGGATGCAATAAAGAGATTCTGTCCCTGCGCTGCCAGTTCCATGAAGACCTGTTCGTATCCCTGCATCGTGGATGGAATTCCACCAAAACCGAAGCTGAGGCTTAGCTGCTTCGCCACATTGTCACTGGCCGCCTGGGCAAACGCGGTGAGGGCGTCACTGCCGGAGCCATAGGCTTCGTACACGATAAGCCCGCTCAGGCCCGGTGCCATGGAGATAGCCTGCTCAATGTCGATCACTTCTTCGCCATCGTCACAGCCTCCTGTGGCCGATGTACCGGAGCAGACTCCATCAACGTTGAGGAGAACGTTGTAGATCGGCACGTTGAGTGGCTGATTGACTGCCTTGAAGTAAGCCTGTACATCGCTGAGGTTGTAGGGCCCGAGTTCGATGAGGCCGACCGTCTGGCCTGCGCCATCGAGGCTTACGCCAGGAGCGTAAGCAGCACGCATGTCACTGCCGAGGAATTGGCCGCTTGCCCCTGAACCAGTCGTGTTCGCAACGACTGTGTTGGCATGCACCAGCATGGGGTGCGGACGCTCGCGCGTGCTCAGGCCAACTACGCTCAGGATTGGAAGAGAACCGCCTACACTCGGCTCGACGTCCGGAGCATAGTAGGTGTGATTTTCAGTCTTGTTCTGGTGAACCTGGAGATTAACCGCGAAAGCACTCTTGATCTGTTTGGACGTTCCCGTGACGTTGACGAGCAGACGATTCGGGAAGGTCTTGGTGACCGACATGCCCTGCGCCTTCGCGAAGGCTACGACGCGATCGTAGTCTGCCTCGGTCGGCCCAAACTGATCCAGGAATTGTTGCCGCGAAAGATACTGATGATACTGGGCGCTCTTTGGGTCCTGCTGCGCATGCAAGAGAGCCTGAAGGTTGGCGACGTTCCTGAGCGGCAAGGTCAGCCCGAAAGGAACTGACTGGCCGGCGGGTACTGGAGCCACCACCGGTTCAGAGGCGGGTGCGGTCTCGGCAGAGGGCATAGCATGCCGTTGCTGCGCTAGAACCAATTGTGCTGTTAGGGCAAGCAGCGCCAGAGTGGTGGATGTCTTCGTGAAGGCGGGCCGATAAAACGTAATTTTGCGCATACGTTATAGCTTCTCCAGATACAGATTTGGATGGAGCACACATCGCGTTCTAAATGGATCGAGTGGGATCACATTACTGGAAACGTTACCAAAGGTCAAAACTTCGCAGCTTCAGCTCTAATCTACTGTCGCCGTCTGCGCCACAGACATCTCAGCGCTGATCTGCCTTCTGATACCCAGCGCTCAACGCCTGTTTGTTCCGCAAAGCATAGCAGCGAGGCGCATTGTTTTCCGCCGAAGCCTATCAGGGTTGGATCGCGATGTGCCGAATGACGACCGGGGTAAGCGGGTGATTCGAGGCGTCTCGTGGCAGATGCGCGATACGCTCAAGGATAGCCACTGAAGCTGAGTCGCATTGCCCAATGATCGGATAGCCCCCGTCGAGAACATGCATAGGATTGAGTGCGAAGAACAACTCGCTGTTGTTCGTGTCAGGGCCGCCATTGCCGAAGGCGAGCCGTCCAGGTCGATCAAAGGTCAGGCCGGGGGTGCTTTCATTCTTGAAACGGAAGCCTATGTCTGTCTTGCCGCTGATGTCTCCGGTGATGTCTCCGAACTGAATGTAGAAGTCGGGGAGCACGCGATCTATCGGCATGTCGTCATAGAAGCGGCGCTGATGTTGGACGACCCTGGTCCTGGGATCGGTCCAGTCTTTCGTGCCGTTTGCCAGTCCAATAAACGTACTGGTGGCGATGGGGCTTTCTCGCACGAAAAGGCGACAACGAATATTGCCGACTGTCGTCTCCAGAACAGCCATAGGCCCAGATGGTTCCGGGCCCGAGGGTGCGGCCAGTGGCGTGATCGTTTCCGCAGGGAGGATGGCATCGAGGGGGATTTGCGCCGCTGGCGGTGGCAGCGGGTCTCCTGCCGGGACGATGGCAATGTGATTGATCGCGAACGGAGTGGCGGGATGGTTATCTGTGCTCTGCAGCGTGTGTCGTAAGGTGGCTACCAGCTTGATCGAGTCGTCGTCACACGTACCGAAGACCACCGCGTGTCCGTCCACTTCCCTGTTCGCATGGTCGGTAATGAGGAAACGTGAGGGTCCAGCTTTACCTTTGCTGGCGATCATGGCGAGAAGGCCGGGGCGGTCGAAGAGCAAAGGCGGTGCCACTTCGACTGCGAATGGTAAACCGGCAGGCTGTTGCGCGGGTGTGGCGCGGGTGCCAGCGGCGATGCCGGAGGTCTGCGCGCTGATGCGGGTGCCGTCGTAGAACGGTATGCTCCCGCCTGCTGATCCATCTGGTGCGGTCCAAGGCTCAGTCCCCTTGGCCAGTGCGATGAAGTGAGCGGTGGTTACAGGTCGCTGATGGGTAAGAAGCTTGCAGGTTATCCTGCCCGCCGTGGTGTCGATGACTGCAATGGGGTCGGCAGTTTGGCAGTGAGCAAGGATCGGGGAAACAAACATAAAGACGGCTATTAGAGAGCGCAAGGGCGGCATGCACAAGGTATACACCTGAGGCGGCGAGCGTTCCGCTGGCGGTTTCAGAGTTATTTAGCGAGATATTGCGACATACGGCACAAGGCTTTCCCTCAGGAGGGACGAAGGCCTTGTGCTTTGATTACGATACCGCGGACTGTGTCTGGGTTGGGCTGGCCTGGCTGTTGGTCTGTGTAGGCGTGTTTGAATCGTGCAAGGTCGGTGGGGTCATGTTGTACGCGAAGTTTTGCGATGGAGGAATCTTGTTTCCGTCGGCATCAATCTCGTTTGATTCAACGTAAAAATTGGTGAGGTATGCCGCGCCAAAGCTGGTGGTAATGGCAACGTCAGCGGCATCGCGCCCGACAGCCATCAAAAGACGACCCAACCGTGGGTAGTTGTGGCGAGCGTCGAGATTGATCCACTGGCCGTTTAGAAAGACCTGGTACCAGGCGCTGAAATCTCCAAGGCCGCTGTAGGGCCTGCGGATGTCTCCAATGTAGCCGGTGACATAGCGGGAGGGAATGTTCAGGCATCGTGACAGCGTAACGGCGAGGTGCTGGAAGTCGCGGCAGACCCCAATGCGTTCCGTGAAGACATCCATGGCCGTCTTGGTCGGACGTGCAGCGTTGTAATTGAACGTTACCTTGTCGTGAACCCAGTCGCGAATCGCTACGGCACGTTCCCAGCCAGGCTTGTAGGAGCCGAAGAGATCCTGGGCAATTGCGCCGAACTGGTCTACCTGGCAGTAACGGCTGGGCAGCAGGAATTGCAGGGCCTCGGAGGGAAGGAGCTCGATCGGCGCCTGCTCGGCAGACTCAAAGAGCTGGTCGGGATGAGAATCAGCTTCGACAATACTTGTGCCGGACAGGCGCAGGTGACCTGCGGGCGCGAGAAATCGAGCGCACCGGTTGCCAAAGGTATCGATGTATTCCGTCGAGGCAACGATGGTCTTTGGGTGGTTCGTGGTCGGCGAGGCATCGGGTGCCGGGGTGGTAAGGTGCTCCACAAGAAGATCGTTGCCGGAGAGGATCTGCGGCTGCAGCGATGGATGCAGGTGCAGCAAAGCGACCATAGCGATCGGACCGGGAAGGTTGAATTGGATATCGAACTCAGACAAGATACGCATGAAACTCCATAGACTTTGAATTCGCTCAAGTATTCGCGTAAGAAGCTCAGTTTAGCGTACCGGTGCGGGAAGGCCCCCGAGAGGCTTGCATCCGATTTGACAGCTTCAATTACGAATTCACCAGACGCTGCTCAAGCTTGTCACGCTATCGAGTGACGAATGGCCGTTTTGAACGCTAAGATCAGAGTATCGTCAAGTCCCAACATTGATTGCAACTGCTCTCCGGGCCATCGCAGGTCAGACTGCATGCCTTACGGGGATGCAGTCCTCGCAAAGAGACGCCAACGCTGCCAACGAGTCGTATTAGGATCAGAGATCAATGGGTAATCAGGTTGCGCTGCACCATAGAAGCCAGTATCAGTACGACATGGCTGTATCACTCGGGCCTCAGGTCATCCAACTGCGTCCTGCGCCGCACTGTCGAACCCCTATCCTTAGCTACTCCCTCGCAGTAACCCCCGATGACCGTATCCTTAACTGGCAGTTCGATCCAGTAGCCAATCATCTGGCGCGCATTATCTTCCCAGGTAAAACCAACGAGTTTGTGGTGGAAGTAGACCTCGTCGCGGATCTGGCTCCCTACAATCCCTTCGACTTCTTTCTTGAACCAGGTTTTGAAACATATCCCTTCACGTATCCTGCCGATCTGGCCAGGAACCTGGCACCCTACTACTCTCCTGAACTTGCCGGGCCGCTTCTGAGAGCTTTCGTTGCAAGCGTTTCGAGACAGAAGCAAGGCACAATCGCCTTTCTCCTCGGCCTTAACCAGCGCATCAGCAACGAGATCAAATACGTTACCCGCTTCGAAGATGGCATCCAGACTTGCGAACAGACACTTGCAGACAAGCTAGGCTCCTGTCGCGACTCCGCCTGGCTGATCGTTCAGATCTTCCGTCACTTGGGTATCGCTGCGCGCTTTGCTTCGGGTTATCTGATTCAAATGGCTGCCGAAGAGGGTAGCCCGGACGGACCCAGGATCGATTCGGCAGATCTGCACGCCTGGGTAGAGGTCTTTCTACCCGGCGCAGGCTGGATCGGCATGGACCCAACATCGGGCCTGATGGCTGCGGAGGGTCATATCCCTCTTGCCTGCACCCTTGAAGCTTCACAGGCAGCCCCGATCGCCGGTACAGTCGAAAACGCCCGCGTGGAGTTCAGCTACGCGATGTCGGTGCGCCGGTTGAATGAGGTGCCCAGCCTGACCAAGCCCTTCAGCGATGAGGCCTGGACCCGTGTGCGGGAGGTCGCCCACGGCATCGACCGTGAACTTCAGGCAGAAGATGTACGCCTCACGATGGGTGGCGAACCCACCTACGTCGGGATCGATGACACCGAGAGCATGCAGTGGAACATCGAAGCGCTCGGTCCGATCAAGCGCACGCGCGGCCTCACCCTGATCCGCCGCCTTCGAGAGCGAACCGCTCCCGGCGCTCTCCTTCACTTTGGACAGGGGAAGTGGTACCCCGGCGAGCAGCTTCCTCGATGGGCCTTTCACTGTATCTCCCGCATGGACGGCGTTCCTGTCTGGGAGGACGGCGACCTTATCGCCACGGAGGAACAGGAGTATAGCTTCGGCATTGCCGACAGCCTCGCCTTCATGCAGGCCCTCGCGCATCGCTTGCAGGTCAGTGGCGAAAACATCCTTCCCGGATTTGATCCGGATACCGGCGCGGGAGACCCGTCGGAGCCAGCCGGGTACATCCTTCCGCTCCGCCGCCGCCAGCCTGCGAGTGGGCTGGCATGGTCGAGCCAGCTTTGGTTTGAGCGCCCTACTCGGCTTGTACTCTCCTACGGCGATTCGCCCATTGGCTACCGTATCCCGGTCGAAGCAATGCCGTTCGTTGCGCCGGACGAACTCGTTTACGAGTACGAGATGGATGGCGATGTTCCAAGCGACCGTGTCAAGATTCCTGCTCATCCAGCACGGCGCAGGGACCTCTTCAGGGTTGAGCCTCAGCCTGATCTGCTGCCGCCGCTCTCCAGCACCTCAGAGACCGCGACCGAGTTGATTCGCCCGTCCCTTTGCGTCCAGGCTCGCGATGGACACCTCTGCATCTTCCTCCCCTATGTTCCGGGACTTCCTGACTATCTCGACCTCGTCGCGGCGATCGAAGACACCTGCCAATACCTGAGCAGGGCGGTCTGGGTGGAAGGCTATACACCACCCTCTGACCCTTGCCTCCGCGCGTTCAGCCTTACCCCCGACCCTGGCGTTCTGGAGGTAAACCTGCCGCCTACCAGCGATTGGGACGAGCTTGAAGAACTCAACGCCATCCTTTCGGAAGAGGCCCTCGGCAATCGCTTGATCGCCGGGAAGTTCGCCTACGACGGTAGTCACCTCGCGACTGGTGGCGGCAGCCATATTGTTCTGGGCGCAGCGACCGTACCAGATAGCCCCCTCTTGCGGCGCCCGGATCTGCTTCGCAGCATGGTCACGTTCTGGCAAAATCATCCTTCACTCTCGTATCTCTTTTCAGGCATGTACGTTGGCCCGACGAGTCAGTACCCTCGCGTGGACGAAGCCCGCGCCGACGCTTTGTATGAGCTTGAAGTAGCCTTCAGTCATCTGCCTCTGGGCGAATGTCCCCCGTATATTCTTGATGGACTCTTCCGGAACCTCCTCGTCGACGTCACCGGCAACACCCATCGTGCGGAGTTCTGCATCGACAAGCTCTATCCACCTGAAGGTCAGGGTTTACGGCTTGGTCTGCTTGAGCTTCGCGCCTTCGAGATGGCACCCCATTACCGCATGGGTCTGGTCGAGATGCTGCTTATCCGCGCGCTGGTCCTGATGTTCTGGAAACAGCCGTTCACAGCTCCTTTGGTTCGCTGGGGTACGACCCTCCACGATCGATTCATGCTGCCCCACTTCGTCAAGGACGATTTTGCCGAGGTACTCAGGGCATTACGCGTCGCTGGTTTGGCGTTTGAAGATTCGTGGTTCGCTGCGCACCTGGAATTCCGCTTTCCCAAGATCGGTTCTATTACCGCCAACGGCGTCGAACTTGAACTTCGTCAAGCTCTTGAACCCTGGAACGTTCTTGCCGAGGAGACCAACTCGGGCCGCACCGGACGCAGCGTCGATTCATCGCTCGAGCGAATGCAGGTCAAGGTGACCGGCTTGACCTCTGACTCCCGCTACGTTGTGACCTGCAACGGCCGCCGGGTGCCGCTCCATCCAACCGGCGAACCAGGTGAAGCTGTAGCCGGAATACGCTATCGCGCGCGCAAGCTCTCCGCCGCGCTGCATCCATCAATCCCTGTCCATACTCCTTTAGTCTTCGACCTGATCGACACCTCAACGGATCGCTCGATCGGTCATTGCACGTACTATGCTGGACCGCCAGACGGGACCGCGCATCAAACTAGACCAGCGGACGCAAATGAGGCGCGAGAACGCCGACTGCAACGATTCCAAGCTTCCGATCCGTCGACTGAACCGATGACCGCACCCGCTTTAGAGGACAACCCCATCTTCCCCATGACCCTGGACATGCGATGGCCGACGCCGGATGGCAAGGCTTCCACAGAGCTGAGAAGGGTTGTGCCATGATCGGCGACCTCTACCAGTCCCACCTTCGTTATGGTGCAACCTATGAGGAATCGTCCGCTGACGGATTGAACCCTCGGCCACACTGGGTCCACTTAATGGAATCCCTCCGCGACCTCGGCGCAGAGGAGCTGGGTCGCCGATGGACTCTGGCCGAACGCCGCATTCGCGAGAACGGCATCACCTACAACATTTACAGCGATCCACTTGGCGCGAACCGCCCCTGGCGCACTGACTTCGTTCCCCTTCTCATCTCAGCCGAGGAGTGGCGCTTTATCGAGGCAGGCGTCAAACAACGCGCCCGCTTGCTGAGCCTCATGCTTGAAGATCTCTATGGATCGCAAGAACTCCTCAAAGACGGCCACTTTCCCGCGGCGCTCCTCTACGGCAATCCTGCGTTTCTTCGCCCTATGGTCGGAGTTAAGGTACCTCCGCATAGCCATCTGCACATGCTCGCCGTCGATCTCGCGCGCTCCCCAGACGGCCAGTGGTGGGTCCTTGCCGATCGTACGCAGGCACCTTCCGGCAGCGGCTATGCGCTTGAGAACCGCACCATCGTCTCCGATCTGCTCCCCGAACTCTTCCGCAACTCGAACGTGCTCCGCCTCGCTCCCTTCTTCCGTGCACAGCGCGATGCGTTGATCAGTATGGGTCAGCGTGAAGACCCGCGCATTGTTCTTCTGACCCCTGGTCCTCATAACGAGACATATTTCGAACATGCTTACCTTGCCAAGTATCTCGGCTTCACCCTCGTCGAGGGTGCCGACATGATGGTGCGCGACCGGCGCGTTTACCTCAAGACGGTGGGAGGCCTGGAGCAGGTCGATGTCATCCTGCGCCGCGTCGATGATGGTTTCTGTGATCCGCTCGAACTGCGCAGCGACTCACTCCTCGGTGTCCCTGGTTTGGTCGACGCGATCGTTGCTGGCAATGTCAAGGTTGCGAATGCGCTCGGCAGCGGTCTGATCGAGTCAGCAGCCATCATGCCGTTTCTTCCCGGGCTATCGCGGCACCTCCTCGGCGAAGAATTAAAGCTGCCATCGGTGGCGACCTGGTGGTGCGGTCAGCCCCAAGCGCTTGCCTGGGTTCTTGACCATTTGGAATCAGTAGTGGTTAAACCAGCGTTCCCATCCCGCGGCATCGAGCCCGTCTTTGGGTCTGAGCTGCCTCAGAACAAACGTGCCGAATTTATTGAGCGCCTTCGGGCCTTTCCTCATGAGTATGTCGCACAGGAGCAGGTCGCCCTTTCGACGGCTCCCGTATGGGAAGACAGTAACCTCAGCTCTCGCAGCATGGTTCTTCGCACGTACGTCCTCAATACAGCAGACGGTTGGCAAGTGATCCCTGGCGGACTCGTCCGTGTTGCCGAAGCGAACGGCTCAGTCGTTTCTATGCAGCGCGGTGGTCATAGCAAGGATGCCTGGGTTCTTTGGGATCAGCCGGTAGACACCTTCAGCATGCTGCCGCCACGTGACGAGCCCCTTGAACTGCGCCGGGTCTCTCGCGTCGTTCCCAGCAGCGTCGCCGATAACACGTTCTGGCTGGGCCGCTATGTCGAGCGAGCAGAGAACATCGCACGTATCCTGCGGTCGATGCTGCCGCGTGTCGGACGCGAGGAAGAAGCAGAGCTTGGCAGCCTGCTTCTTCTGCACGGTTGTCTGGGCACGCGGAAGAGTAAACTCCCGAAAACGAAGCGAACAGCGACTACCTATCCAACACTTGAGAAAGAGTTGATCTCGCTGTTGACCGATACAAACCGTTCGGATAGTTTGCCCTGCACACTAGAAGAAGTTGCACGCATCGGTGGCAACGTGCGCGAACGTCTGTCGGCGGACATGATGCTCCTGATCGGCCAGCTTCGGAATGCTATGGAGAGCAAGCCGGGCAACCGACTGCCCGACTACTCGGTCATGCTAACGGCATGCCTGGAGCGACTCTCTGCCTTCTCCGGTATGGAGCGCGAGAACGTCAACCGAGGTTCAGGTTGGTTGTTTATGAGTCTTGGCCGCCGCCTCGAACGTGCCATCTATCTCACTCGACAATTGCGTGTGATCACAAAACCGCTCGCACTTGAAAACTGGTCATTTCTCGAACACCTGCTTGAGGTTGCCGACAGTTCAGTGACCTACCGAACGCGGTACTACACGACCATACAGCCACTCGCCGTGCTCGATGTCTTAATGTCAGACGAAACCAATCCAAGGTCTTTGGACTTCCAATTGGATCACCTGGCCGAACTCTACGAGAAGCTTCCTCGACACGTGCCGGATGATCTGAAGACGCTGCAGGATGCGCTTCAAGCTCTGCGAAATATCGACCTGCAAGCCATGCGCCTCGCTGCTCCCGGTAAGCGGCGCGTAAGCGGCCTTGCGCAACTTGATCGCTACCTCGCAGAATTGGAAGCAACGCTGCCTGCGTGGTCGAATAACCTATCGAGCCGCTACTTCAGCCACGCACGTACCCTGCCCATCACGATGGGTTCATAGACGGGGATCATGGTCTACAAAATTACCCATCGCACCACATACAAGTATGTTTACCCGGTCTCAGTAGGAAACCATGTTGCGTGCCTGAAGCCACGTTCCTTTCCGCACAATCGCCTGATCGAAAATTCTCTCGTCATCCATCCGACCCCTGTCACCCTGACTGAGCGTGTCGACTACTTTGGCAATATCCTCTGCTTCTTTACAGTGCAGGAGCTACATAAAGAACTGATTGTGCAGGCGGAAAGCGAAGTCATTACAGACATAGCCGCGGCTGAACGAGAATCGCTCCCCTGGGAAGATTCCGCGGTGGCGCTCGCTCAAGATCACACCCTCGAAGGCCTGGACGCCTATCAGTTCCAGTTCGAATCACCGCGCATTCGCATTCGTCCCGAGTTCGCAGCATACGCACTTCAATCGTTTACTCCTCGACGCCCGATGCGTGAGGCGCTGCTCGATTTGACGAGCCGCATCCACAGGGATTTCCGCTTTGACTCTAAGGTCACGACGGTTCGAACGACAACTGAGGAGGTTTTCAAGAAGAGGCGTGGTGTTTGCCAGGACTTCGCCCACGTCCAGATCGCCTGCCTCCGCTCGATCAACGTTGCTGCACGCTACGTGAGCGGTTACCTGCGGACATACCCTCCGCCTGGCAAAGCGAGACTGATTGGCGCCGATGCGTCACACGCCTGGGTCTCCGCATATTGTAAGGATCTTGGTTGGCTCGACATGGATCCGACCAACAACGTCGCACCGTCAGATGGGCACGTAACTCTCGCATGGGGGCGAGACTACAGCGATGTCAGCCCACTACGCGGCCTGATTCTGGGCGGCGGCAGTCATACATTGAATGTCGAAGTCGATATGGAGCCGATCGAAACGTAAGCTGACAAAGGATCTTGCAAGTACGGAACCTGTAGCGGGCCAAAGTCGACCTACATGGAAGAAATTGAGTTTTGCCCCTTGCGTCTCAACACTGATTTGTAAATACTGGCTTGTGTCATCGGCACCGGCCCATCGCGGTTGAATTCGATGGATCAATTGCTGCTGAATAGTGTGCCTGTAACTCCTGCTGGCGGGGCAGCAAACTTCTTTGATGCAGTCAGCATGTCACTGAAGTCCTTTCAGTGCATTCGATCTACTTATATTCAGCAGCTTAGGAGATTTCTATGTCGAGCAGTGAAGTACCGAAGCAGCACCTGGCAACGATTGCAGTTCATGGCGGCCAAGTGCCAGATCCCACTACTGGTGCGCGCGCGGTTCCTATCTACCAGACCACGTCGTATGTCTTTCAGGATGCGGACCATGCTGCCCGCCTGTTTGGGTTGCAGGAGTTTGGGAACATCTATACGCGCATCATGAATCCGACTACGGATGTTCTAGAGAAGCGAATTGCAGCGCTTGAAGGAGGCGCCGCCGCGCTGGCGACGGCAAGCGGGCAGGCTGCGGAGATGCTGGCGATCACGACTCTTGCCAGCGCGGGCGAAGAGATCATCTCTACCACTTCCCTTTACGGCGGCACATATAATCTGTTCCACTACACGCTGCCAAAATTTGGCATAAATGTGCGCTTTGTAGATGCAGACGATTTCGATGGAATACGCTCTGCAATCAACGATAAGACGCGAGCGATTTACACGGAGACACTTGGCAATCCGAAGCTGGACATCGCAGACGTCGAGACCCTGGCTTCCATTGCTCATGAGCATGGCCTACCGCTCATCATTGACAACACAAGCGCATCACCTGCTTTGTCGAGGCCGATCGAATGGGGCGCAGACATCGTGGTTGAGTCGACGACGAAGTACATTGGCGGGCACGGCAACTCGATCGGAGGCATCATCGTCGACGCTGGCAAGTTTGATTGGGCGGCATCCGGGCGATTTGCAAGCTTTACCGAGCCCGACCCTTCGTATCATGGGCTGATCTTTGCAGAGGCCTTTGGTCCGCTCGCATTCATCCTGAAGGCGAGGACGCAGGGCTTGCGGGATATGGGTGCAGCCTTGTCACCATTTAATTCGTTTCTCCTTTTGCAGGGAGCGGAGACGCTGCATCTCCGGCTTGAGCGTCATTCACAAAATGCTCTTGCCGTGGCGAAGTTTCTGGAGCAGCATCCGGGTGTTGAGTGGGTCAACTATCCGGGGCTGCCCTCGAGCACTTACTATGAGCGTGCAAAAAAGTATCTGCCAGATGGTCAGGGTGGCCTCGTCACCTTTGGTATCCGGGGTGGGTACGAGGCAGGTAAGAAGGTGATTAACTCACTTAAATTATTTTCTCTCTTGGCGAATATTGGCGATGCAAAATCTCTTGTCATTCATCCCGCTTCGACAACGCACCAGCAACTTACAGAGGAAGAGCAACAATCGACAGGAACACGAGCAGAGCTTGTTCGTCTCTCCGTGGGCATTGAGGATGTGCGGGATATCATCGCTGATCTGGATCAGGCTATCGAAAGTGCTAACGGACATAGGGCCATTCAACACGAAGTTTTAGCAGCGCAATGAACGCTGCCATCGAACGAAGAAAACGCATCGCTAGCTTTGAAGGAGACTTCGTCTTACCCGCGGAGTTTATCCTTGAATCAGGAGAGGTACTGCGAAACGCCAGCTTGCGCTATGTGCTTTACGGCGACGTCAATCCGGCTAAAGACAACGTAGTTCTCGTGTGCCACGCGCTTTCTGGGTCTGCCCGAGTGGCCGAATGGTGGCCAGCAATTTGGGAGATGCAAGGGCTAATCGATGCAGAGCAGGATCTAGTGCTCGGAATCAACATCCTAGGTTCGTGTTACGGCTCGACTGGACCAGCATCGATTCAGGCTGACACCGGAGAGCGGTATGGACTTCATTTTCCCTTAGTAACGATCAGAGACACAGTACAGGCCCAGGCGTTGTTGCTGGACGCTTTAGGCATTTACTGCCTCAAGCTTGCTATCGGAGCTTCTATAGGTGGCATGCAAACATTGGAATGGGCAATCCTCTTTCCTGAGCGAGTCAAGAAGGTAGTCGCCATCGGGGTCGCCCCGCTCGGGCCCATGGGATTGGGACTCAATCATCTTCAACGTCAGGCGATCATGCTTGACCCCTTGTGGGAGGCTGGACGGTACACCGAGGTCACTCCGCCGCTAACGGGCCTGGCGTTAGCACGGGGCCTTGCGGTGTGCAGCTATAAATCCAGCGCTCTCTTTCGCGAACGATTCAACCGTAAAGCTGATCGAAGTGGCGAAGATCCATGGAGCGGTTTTTTGGGGGGCCGATTCGATGTGGCTGGATTTCTGGACTACCAGGGCAAGTTATTTAACGAACGCTTTGACGCCAACACCTATCTGATGATCACCCGTATCATGGACCTCTTCGATCCCGTACGCGGGTACCATTCGCCCGCGGAAGCCTGGGGAAGGATAAGAGCGGAGGTGCTCCTGGTGGGCATTTCCTCCGACTTGTTGTTTCCATCTGCTGACATTCAAGCGATGGCACAGGATATGCAGGATGCAAGTGTGAACTGTACGTATCGCGAGTTGATATCTGATCACGGACACGACGCATTTCTTGCCGAACCCGACCTGCTGATTTCACTGCTTCAATAAGCGCAAGCGCCAGACCGTCGTCTTTGATTAGGCTCAGGCAACTCTACGGACAAACATAAGCTCAGAGAGGAGGTTGATTGCAGATTTCTAGGAGAGATACATGAAAAGGTATAAGGCGGGCGTCGTAGCTTTTACGTTGGCAGCGGCAAGTGTTTACTGCGTAGCGGAGCCACAAGATACAAAGTCGACAGACAAAACATTTATTGCTGATTCGGCGCAGGACAGTCTTGCAGAAATCAATTATGCCAAGCTCGCGCTGCAAAAGAGCCAGGACAAAAATGTACGAGAGTTCGCAAGCAAGATGATTAAGGATCATGAGATGCTGATCGACAGCATGAAGCCGTTTGCAAAAAAACTAGGGGTCAAGGCGCCGAGCGGCCCAGCTCTAGTGGATCATGCGAAATATACAGAGCTCAAGATGAAGTCAGGTATTGACTTTGATCGAGCCTATGTTGAGGCCATGGTAAAAGACCATCATGACGATCTCCAGAAGTTCATGGATGAGATGAACAAGACAGCCGATCCAGAGTTGAAGGCGGCCGTTGCTAAGGGTGAGACCGTGATTAAGAGGCATACAGAGATGATCGACGGTATTGCTCACATGGGAGGAATTCCAACCCCGCCCATGCCGGCTGGTGCGTAACGCATCGAATCAAATAAATACTCCGTGGGGCGAAATGAGCGACCGGCCTTAGATGCCGGTCGCTTTTTCATGATAGGTCGAAGCCATCGATTAGACAGTCGGTGTATGTGTAACGATGAAGCAGACTACCTCCCCAACTCGGCGACCTATTAGTCACTTAGAACCTTTTTGCTAACGGATCCATCTGCTGTTAGGTATGATTTCCGGCCCAACTACGTGTGAACATATCCCCGAGGTTGGCCTCAAACAACTCGTGCCACAGGGTATACCGCCATGGGGTTAAGGAGGTGCTTGATCTCGCCAATGTACCGAAGGGCTCCTTTCACCACTGCATTCGACCTATGCTGGTTAACCATAGCTGCGCATACTGGGTGAACAACCAAGTTTAGAAACATCATTGCCTCATCCATCGAAGCAGTTCCATTTGTCCACACCGATTCCGCAGATCTTTAATACCAGCTGTGCATTTGGCTGCTTAGGCGCCCTGCTCTAAGTCATTCGCTTTGGTATGGCAATCAGCTTCGGCTGCGAAACTTAGTCGCGATAGCAAACCACTCCGCCTCGACAGAAGCAATTTTACTGATTCGCCTTGCCTATGGTGCATCGAAGGAGACCTTCCAAGGAAGTGGACTGTGGACGTATCTGCGGAGTATCGTTCTCTCGAGAACAACAATGAAACCTATGCGGCGACGTGACCTTGTTAGAGCGACGGCTGTAGTAGTAGCGGCACCGAAGATGCTCGTGTCGCAGGCGGACGGTAAGGCAGCCGGTCTGGTACCCCATCCTCGGGGCCCTTGGGCCCTCTGGTTGAATGGCGAAAGGCAGATTACCCCAGCACAAGAAAGAAGTGCTGTCGCCTGGGCCAGCCTTCGCCTGTTTGACCCGACCCAGATGGGAATCCTGGAGGGCCTGATTGAATGTCTTCATTGTCGATGGAGCGGACTTTCCCAGCGCAGGCTGGCAGAAATCCGGTCATGACTATCCTTTCACTCTCCATGCGAGCTTCAGAACATCTTGCTGAAGAGATGCGCAAGAAGAATGTTTAGCCTGCACTACGGTCTTATTAGTCAAAGGAGTTTTATGATCTCGCGAAGAAGCTTTCTTTCCAGTGCTACAGCCACAGCCGCCTATGTAGCCATTGCAGGGCGTCCCGCAGTTGCTCAACCTCTTGGCCTTCCACTCGGCATCCAGCTCTACTCAGTCCGTCAGCAGTTGACGCAGGATTACGAAGGCACGCTCGCCCAACTCAGCAGTCTCGGTTATCGCGAAGTCGAAGCCGCAGGCTTCAACAAACGTAGCGCCGCGGACGTCAAGCTGGCGATGCAGAAAGCTAACCTTCGCTGCGTCAGCTCCCATGTTCCCTTCGGCGAGTTGCACCAGCACTTTGACGACCACCTCGCCTACAGCAAGGAGCTAGGCGTCGAGTTCCTCATCTGCTCCAGTCCCGGCATGAAGACTCCATCTGAAGGCCCCAATACGACCCGTCGTTCTCTCACCCTGGATGATTGGCGTTACAACGCTGAACAGTTCAACATTATGGGCGAGAAGGCGAACGCGGCAGGGATACGTTTCGGCTACCATAACCACTTCCATGAGTTCATTGCCGTGGACGGTGTTGTTCCCTACATGGAGATCCTCCGCATCACCGATCCCGCAAAGGTGACCTTGGAACTCGACTGCGGCTGGACTGTTGTCGGCGGATTCAAACCGGTAGAAGTATTACGCGATCACCCCAACCGCTTTTCCATGCTGCACGTAAAAGATTTCAAGGTTCCCGCGGGCACAACAGCAGGCCCTGACTCACCGGAACCAACGGTAACCGAACTGGGCCTCGGCAGCATCGACTACCGCCCGATCCTTCAGCAAGCCGCCAAGACTCAGAAGATCAAGCATATGTTTGTGGAGCAGGAAGCATTTGACATGCCCTACATGCAATCGCTCAAAGTCGACGCAGACTACATACAAAATCTTAAAGTCTGAGATCTAATTCCGGGCGATTTACTAGCGCAGACGGCGGGCTTACAGGTGTCAAGGAATGACCCGCCGTCTGCATATCGCTGTGAACCAGAGAGAGCGTCCGCAATCGCTCGCATACAACAGGGTCTTCGAGTCTCGCTCCCAGGAAGCGTCTGTCTGATTGCACGCTGCGTGTGTGATGCGGCGCGTTGATCCGGTACCCCGATCCATAAGCCAGAGGTTCCAGACGCCCGCTTCGAAATGGCTGTATGCCAGCCAATGACCGTCCGGTGAAACCGCTGGATAGCGCGCCTTCCCAAGCTTCAATTGCTGTGGCTCAGCTCCGATCCGTACATGAAACAGCTGATAAGACCTTTCCTTTGCGAACGCCGAAACAATCAATGATCCGTCTGGAAGGAACGTAGCTCCATCGACATCCATTTCCTTTGGTGTCGTAGCGACTTCAGCTAACTCCGGCGACATGAGCGCCCGTGTGAAAAGCCGGTAGCCCCCGCCCTCTTCACGCAGATATGCAAGATGGCGACCATCAGCCGCAAGCACCGGGGACTCGGCCTCCTCAATCGAGCCAGGACCACCAACATCGGAAGAGACTAAGCGTGATCTGGTGGAAACCTCCTCCGTCCACGCTGTCGTCCCATCGCTCGTTAACGCGAGATCATCGAATCCCAGCCGAGCGTTTCCTTCGTCCAAAGCTGATCCAGGTGCGTGCGGCCAGATGTGATATCCCTCAGCAACCAGCGATACGCTTGAGACGACTCCCTTCCACTCCACCGGGGAACCCGCCAGAAACACGCCTGCATCCGCTGGAATGCGATATGCATAGTCGTCGTATAAACCATCCTGTCGGAGAAGGCCTGAAACGATGCTGCTGGATACGACAAGCGCAAGAGCACCACACCAGATCAGATCCTCCCGCGCTACCCCGCGTCTCCACCTTAATCGCAGGCCCAACGCTCGATACAGAACTAAAGTAAACGCAAGCACAAGGTACAACCTAGGAACGTGAAGTAAAGCTCGCAACCCATCGACGTTTGCAGCATTCCATCCCGGATACCCGATACCGACATACAGCAACACGACGCCAAGCGCCGCAAGCCGCCGATGCGGCAAAAGATAGGAACATAGGACCGCGATCGGTAGAAGCAGCAACGCAAAATTATAAGAGGCCGGCACCGTCGATATCGCAAGGCTCGCAGTCAGAACTGCCGACCATTCCATGGCGATCTGCAAGCGACTTCGAACACCTCGCCGCACGAGTAGCAGCGCCGGTGCGAGGATCACAGCCTGCAACAACGGTTGGAGAATAGCAACCATCGCCGGCGCGGGACACCACGGGTGAGCATTCCACTGCGGCTCATAGATGAAGAGCCGATGCAGTAGCGTCGAGATGGACGAACCCGCGAGCATGTACGGCGGCAGGGCTTCGCCGCGCAGTGTCCACGGCAGCACCTCCCGCAGGTAGACGAGATGCATCTGCCATCCAAACACGTGGACGGAGATCAGAGCCGCAGCAGCCCCGGTTAGCATAGCCGCACACAGCGCCTGCCAGTCCCGCTTTCGAATAAAATACAACACAAAGATCACCGGAAAGACCTTAGTCGCTGTCGCTAAAGCGACAAGAGTTCCTGCCAACTTCGAGTGTCCTCGCTGATAAGCCCAGCACCCACCCACAATCATTCCAAGAAGCAGAATGTAGAACTGCCCATAGAGAAAGTTGCGATAGATCGGAAAGCAGATCACGATCAGCATCGCGATGCGACGAAGTGGCTGACCTGTGATCGCTCGAAGCACACCCGCAATCGCAACCAATCCAAACATCTGCAGCAGCAGCCAGATATGCTTTGCCGCAAGTGGCTGCAAACCGTCCAGCGGCCATAAGAACAATGTAGAAAAAGGGGTAATTGGCACAAGGCCGACTACCCGTTGATCAATCGCTCGGTGATCCTTCTGCCGCTGGAGCCAACGCCACTCATACGCTCGCGACATGTCGACGCCCTCATGCGCGAGCCGGGAGGTCAGATAGTAGTTCGGAAAATCCGTATCGAGCGTCTTCCACGCGCGTGGCATCGTGTGCAGAAATCTTCCACGCGCGTGGCATCGTGTGCAGAAAAAGGAAGCAGGAAAACACAACGAGCAGCAACCACTCTGCAACCAACTGCGCCTTAGCGTCACTTTGATCTACGGGACTAGAGCGTTCCCGGAAACGAGCGCGGAAGAAATTCAACATGCTTCTCCAAGAATGGGACTTCAGGCACACGCCTGCTCCTGAGCATAAGAAAGATCGCACCTCAGCCATGTCACCGTCTCGTCAGCCTTTTGTCATTCCTTCGGCACACCGCATGGATGCTTGCTTCATCATGCGATACAACAGCGAAGTGACAAAGTGGTGA
Source organism: Granulicella arctica (assembly GCF_025685605.1). Classification (NCBI taxonomy): domain Bacteria; kingdom Pseudomonadati; phylum Acidobacteriota; class Terriglobia; order Terriglobales; family Acidobacteriaceae; genus Granulicella; species Granulicella arctica. Next base: position 3,739,261 of record NZ_JAGTUT010000001.1, on the reverse strand, counting down.
CAACATCCTGACACAATTGCACTCGTCACTAGGCAGACTGAGGAAGAGAAAGCTTACTGACGCTCATCATGCCTAAACGAACTGGTTCGTCCAGAAAAGTCGTCTTCTTCTTTCCCTCTTTCGCAAGCTCTGAGGCGACGGCACCTCTCGGCATCCTCGCAGTAGCCACGCCGCTCATCCGGGACGGCTATCAGATCGTCCTCATCGACTCCACCATCACGCCAAACTATAAGCAGCGCGTCCTTGAAGAAGTCCGCGACGCTGTCTGTCTCGGCATCTCGCTGGTCACCGGGCCCATGATTCGCGAGACCGTCGAAATAGCGCGTGCCGTCAAAGAATGGAACCCTGAATTTCCCATCATCCTTGGTGGATGGCATCCTTCTCTCCTGCCCGATCAAACGCTTCAGGCAGATTGTGTCGACTACGTAGTTCGCGGTCAGGGGGAGGATGCCCTGCTCGAACTCGTCCAGCACCTCGAGAGCCACTCCGCACCCGATCTCATCCCCGGCATCGGCTTCAAGCGCGGTGGCAAGCTCATCATGACGCAGGAGCGGCCACTCAAGTCGCTCGTCGACATGCCTCCGAAGGCCTATCATATCGCCGACTTTGACGCCTACGAGAGAGGTTGCGGCAAGCGATGGGCGATGTATACCTCCTCGCTCGCCTGCCCTTTCAACTGCGGCTACTGTACTAACGCAGGCGTCTACGGCCGCAAGTGGAACGCGCTCCCTCCCGAGCAATTCGTTGAAGAGACCGTAGACCTCACGCGCCGTTACCGTCTCGAGATGCTCTGGGTTGTCGACGACAACTTCATGGTCGACCTTGATCGCGTTCGAGGTATCGCCGAAGGTCTCGTGCGTGCAGAGTCGCAGTTCAAATGGAGCGTTCAAGCCACCACCAACATGGTCGCGCGACTCTCACGCGAAGATCTCAAGCTTCTCCGCCGAGCCGGTCTTCACCAGATCTGCCAAGGCGTCGACTCAGGCTCTCCGAAGATCCTGCAACTGATGAACAAGACCTTTCAGGACTTCGATCAGATCTACGAGAGCGCCGCACGTTGTCTTTCCGCCGATATACGCCCCTCCTTCAACATCATCTTTGCGTTTCCCGGCGAAGGTCCAACGGAACGTCGAGAGACCATCAACTTCATGATGGATGTCTGCCGGCGCTTCCCCGGCGCTGAGTTCTGGACCAACATCTTCACCCCCTATCCCGGCTCCCCCATCATGAAGCGTGCCGAAGAGATGGGCATTGAAGTTCCCACCACCCTGGAAGGCTGGGCCGACTACTTCCCGCGCTACACTACGCTTCCATGGCTCAAAGGAGCTGAGCATGAACGCCTGCAGGTCACCCGCGATTACCTGCGCATCGCCTTCGACCGCATCCCGATAGCCGCCGACACACGCAGCCCCATCACGCGACTTGCGCAAAAGTCTATCTCCATCCCGGCCCGATGGCGTCTCGATCACGACGTCTATAAGTACCCCGTCGAGATCTGGCTCAATAACAAGATAAAGAAGCTATCAGCCGCAGCCAACAAGCCCAGCATCGACGCCAAACGGCTCGCACGCACGCCAGCGGAGGCAGCATGCTGACAACCATCTCGACGACGGCCAGGCTCTCTGCTGGCTCGACAGGTAGCCAATGGTAGACGTTCTTCTCACCCACTCCTACCATCTCGCTCACGATGCCAAGCAATGGCGAAAAATGCAGCCATATCCGCCTCTCGGAACGCTATATGCCGCCACCGCTCTGCGCGCCGCGGGCATTACGGTTGCCGTCTTCGATCCCATGTTCGCCGATCCTCTCTCCGGCTTTTCGCAAGCTCTCGAACAGCATCAGTCGAAGCTCGTCGTGATCTACGAGGACGACTTCAATTTCGTTACGAAGATGTGTCTCACTCACATGCGCGAGTTGGCCTGCAAGCTCGCCGGCATCTCGCAGGCAATTGGGCTGACTGTCATCGCTCACGGCTCCGATGCGACCGACCATCCCGCGGTCTACCTCAATCATGGTGTCAGCTTCATACTCAACGGCGAAGCCGAGCAGACACTTCTCGAACTCTGCACGTCGCTCCTTCAAATGCAGCAGCCACAAAACATCCCCGGCCTCGTTCGCTACTCAGACCCGGATCGCACCCTGCTCGTCTCCTCTCCAGCACCCAAGAATCAGAACTGGGCCACCCTCCCTGTCGCCGCCCGCGATCTCATCGATCTCAAACCCTATCGCGCCGCATGGACCGCAAAGCACGGCTTCTTCTCGACCAACGTAGTCTCCAGCCGAGGCTGTCCCTACGGCTGCAACTGGTGCGCCAAGCCCATCTCCGGCAACAGCTTTCATCTGCGTCCGGCGCAACTCGTAGCCGCAGAAATGCATGACCTTAAGATCACTTCGGGGGTAGAACACGTCTGGTTCGGCGACGATGTATTCGCACTCGACCACAGATGGGTGGAAGCCTTCGCTGTCGCAGTTGAATCCTACGGCGAGGAGCCACTGCCTTTCAAAATTCAGTCGCGAGCCGACCTTATGTCCGACGCAACCGTCGCCGCCCTCAAGCGCGCTGGCTGCACCGAGATCTGGATGGGTGTCGAATCCGGCTCTCAAAAAATCCTCAACGCCATGACCAAAGGCCTGAGCCTCGAAGCCGTCCACACCGCGCGTCTTCGTCTCGCTGATGCTGGCATCCGCGCTGCCTACTTCCTGCAATTTGGCTACCCTGGCGAGGGCTGGGCAGAGATCTGTGAGACCATCCAACTCCTCCGCGACACCCGCCCCGACGATATAGGCGTCTCTCTCTCCTACCCACTTCCCGGCACCGTTCTTTACGAACGCGTCCGCAAGGAACTCGGCACCAAGCGCAACTGGACCAACAGCGACGATCTCTGCACCATTCACACCGCCGCCTACAAGGACGAGTTCTACCACGCACTGCGCAACGCACTCCACGCCGAAGTAGCCGCAGGTTATCCTTCAGCCATTACGGCAGCCTGCAAATCGCTCTGGGCGCAGGTCCACGCGCTTGAGCCGATCAGCCGAAACACAAACGTCCTCGTCGTCCCGGATGAAGCATCCCATTCAGGCTCCCACAGCGCCTTCGTACCGCTCGCAGACGTGATCGTCGAAGCAAGGAGAGCCTGATGCCTGACCTCCTCCTCACGCACGGCTACTTCCTCTACGAAGATCCTAAAGAGATCCAGATCATGAAGCCCTACGCTCCTCTGGGCATCCTTTATCTCTGCTCCCATCTGCGCAACAATGGCTTTGATGTAGAAGTCTTCGACACAACATTCTCCACCCGTGACGCACTCTTCCAGCACCTCCGCACCGAGACGCCCTCCGTCCTCGGCATCTATGCCAACCTCATGACCCGCAGCAACGCCGTCGAAATCATGTCGGTAGCCCACGAGGCCGGATGGCGCGTCATCGTCGGCGGTCCCGAGCCCGGGGCCTACGCACAGGAATACCTCGAGGCTGGCGCAGACTTCGTCGTCTTTGGCGAGGGGGAAGCCACCATGCAGGAGCTTCTCACCGCCTTCCGCGAGCGCGCTGACCGCACCGATCCGGCCTGGAAATCGAAGATCTCCGGTGTAGCGTACCTCGATGACGTTCGCCAGTTCCGCCAGAATCCACCGCGATCCCAGATTGCAGATCTGGACGCGCAACCCTGGCCCGCCCGCCACGCCATCGACCTTCAGCGCTACGTGGATACCTGGCGCACCCATCACCAGCAGGGCTCTGTAAACTTCATCACCGCACGCGGCTGCCCTTACAAGTGTCGCTGGTGCTCACATCAGGTCTACGGCCAGACTCACCGCCGCCGCAATCCCGTCAAGGTCGTCGACGAGGTCGAGTGGCTCGTCAACGAGTACACCCCTGACATCGCCTGGGTCTCCGACGACGTCTTCACCATCAACCACGAGTGGATTCGTCAGTACGCCGCCGAGATGCGCCGCCGCAACCTCCGCATCCCCTTCGAGTGCATCTCCCGCGCCGACCGCCTCAACGACGAGATGCTCGACCTCCTTGCCGAACTAGGCTGCTTCCGCATCTGGATCGGCTCCGAAAGCGGTTCGCAGCGCTTACTTGACTCCATGGATCGCGGTGTCAAGGTCGAGCAGGTCCAGCGCGCCATCGAAGGCAGTCGTTCCCGTAAGATCCAGAGCGGCATGTTCCTCATGTGGGGCTACGAGGGAGAAGAGATGGAAGACATCGAGGCCACCATTCAACACGTCAGCAGATCCAGGCCGGACGTCTTCTTCACAACCGTCTCGTATCCCATCAAAGGCACGCCCTACTACCAGCAGGTACAGGATAGGCTCGTTCAACTCAAACCATGGGGACAAAGCTCCGACCGTGAGATCAAGATCACCGGTCGTCACTCCCGCGCTTACTATGCCCACGCCGACAAGCTCCTTCGCGATGAAGTACAGCGCGCCAAGCTTAGCGCAAGCGGCACTGATGACGCTCTCCTGCTCAACGAACTCAGCGCACAGATCATAGCCTCTCGCCAGGCGCTCGTCGCCACTCACAACGAGGTAGAAGCATGAGTTCTACCCATCCAACTAACCCCATCACATTGGCCGGCCTCGTCTTCGATCGCCTCGCCGCGACCTATGACAACGACTTCACCAACTCCCTTATCGGACGAGCCCAGCGCCATGCGGTTTGGAGGATTGTCCGTAAGACCTTTCACCCGGGTAACAACATCCTCGAACTGAACTGTGGCACCGGCGAAGACGCCTTGTTCCTCGCACAGAACAACATCTCCGTCTTCGCCTGCGACGCTTCGCAGCAGATGATCGTGCGAGCTGAACACCGCCTGAAGTATCAGCCCACAGCACTCCCAATCGTCTTCTGCCATCTCCCCACGGAGCGCATCGCCGAACTCCATCCCGCCCCGCGCTTCGACGGCATCTTCTCAAACTTCTCCGGCCTCAACTGCAGCGCCGACCTGGACGCCGTCGCCAACTCACTTGCAAGCCTCATCAAGCCCGGCGACAAGCTACTCCTCTGCTTCTCTACCCGCTTCTGCCTCACCGAAATCCTCTACTATCTCACTCGCGGAAATCTCAGGAAAAGCCTTCGCCGGTGCCGAGGACAGGCTCAAGCCACGTTGGACGGCGCATCCCTGACGATCTATTACCCCACACTCCGCCAGCTACGCCGCAGCTTTGCGCCAAACTTTCGCCTAAGCTCCCATATCGGCATAGGAGTCGCCGTCCCGCCGTCCTACCTCGAGCCGTGGGTTCGTCGGCACCCTACAATCTTCAGCATCCTGTGTCGCCTCGAAGCTACCCTGTCGACCCTCCCTATCTTGCGCAGCACCGGTGACCATAGGTTGCTCACCTTCGAGAAGGTGTCTTCATGACAACACTTCAACTCATACCTTCTCTTTCGAATCCAGCCACATCGCTAAGCGGGCAACCAGTACTTCTGTGCTGTCGTTGCTCCTCCGTTCTCACGACGCTCGACGCAACCACCTCCACCTCCTGCTCGCACTGTAACGCCGAGACTCTCTGCGACAAAGGTATCTGGCGCTCCCTCTCACCCAAGCAGTCCCAACTATTCGAACCCTTTATCCGCGACTATGAGTTCATCCGTGCTGCCGAAGGCCGCGCCAGCGATGACCCCGCTTACTATCTCGCTCTGCCCTACGAAGATCGCTCCGGCAGAATGCCCGGCCAGTGGATGATCCGCGCCCGCACCTTCCGCAACATCGAACGCTGCATCCTCACACGTCTCGCATCCCACCAGGTCCGCCCTCTTCGCATCCTCGATCTCGGCGCAGGCAACGGCTGGTTGAGCTACCGTCTCTCGCTCCTCGGACATGTCCCCGTCGCCGTCGACCTCCTCACCAACGATGACGATGGCCTCGGCGCAGCCTCACACTACGCCGCGAACCTCGCCACCATGTTCCCCCGCGTCCAGGCCAGCCTCAACCAGCTTCCCTTCGCGGACGCTACATTCGATCTTGCCATCTTCAACGCTTCCTTTCACTACGCTGAGAACTACACCAAGACCTTAGCCGAGGCTCTCCGCTGCACACGACGTGGCGGTGCCGTCGTCATCGCCGACACCCCCTGGTACAAACTCGAAGAGAGTGGCCGAAAGATGGTTGAAGAGAAGCACAATCACTTCCGCGCCACCTACGGCATCGCCTCCGACTCACGACCAAGCCTCGAATTCCTCACTCCGGAACGCCTCCGAGACATGGCAGCCACTCTCGGAATAACGTGGCAAGTCTATAAGCCCTACTACGGTCTCAACTGGGCACTGCGCCCAGTCCGCGCCCGGCTGCGCAATCGCCGCACCCCCTCGCAGTTCCGTATCTACATGGCAGAGGTCACCTCATGATCATCCTCTACCATCCTCGCGCTACCAAGCCGCGCAACCGCCGTCTTCCTCTCGCTGTACTCGCCCTCGCCGCAGCACTTGAAGGTAAAGAGGAGTACGAGATCGTCGATGGCAATCTCGAAGATGGCGCCACCGAAAGCATCCTCAAACTCATCAGCGAACACCACGTCGAACTCCTCGGCGTCTCTGCCATGCCCGGCCCCCAGATGGTAGCCGCCATGGAGACCTCACGCGAGGTTCGCCGCCTGCACCCTGAGGTCACCATCTGCTGGGGCGGGTACTTCCCCTCCCTCTACCCAGACGCCGCTCTCAACGCCCGCTATGTCGATTACGTCGTCCGTGGACAGGGTGAAGACACCCTCCTCGAACTGCTGGATGCCCTTCGCGGCAATCGCTCCCTCGACTCCGTCAAAGGCCTCCTCTACAAAGACATCTTCGGCCTCCGTCACGACAACGGCGAGCGCCCCATGAAGGGTCCCGACGAGTTTCCCTGGTCACCCTTCCATCGTTTGCCCGTCGAGAAGTACATGCGCCCCTCGTTCTTCGGCAAGCGCACCGCCGTCCACCATGCCAGCATCGGTTGTCCATTCAACTGCAGCTTCTGCGGCGTCCACGCAGCCTATGGCAACAAGGAAAAGTTTGAGTCACCGGAACGCACCGTGGCCATCCTCACCCACCTCGTCGATCAGTACGGTGCAGACTCCGTCCAGTTCTACGACATGAACTTCTTCCTTCGCGAAGATCTTGCCCGCGACCTTTGCGACCGCATGGCCCACCTCAACCTTCGCTGGTGGTGTGAGGCTCGCGTCGACATCATGTCCCGCTACACCGACGACACCTGGGCCGCCATCAAACGCGCCGGGTGCACCATGATCTTCTTCGGTGCCGAGTCCGGCTCCGACTGGGTCCTTGAAGAGATGCAGAAGGGCATCACCACCGAGCAGACCCTTGACATAGCCCGCCGCACCTACCAGTTCGGCATTATCCCCGAGTTCTCCTTCGTCGTCGGCAACCCGAACGATCCTGAACGCGACACGCGCGAGACCCTCAACTTCATCCGCAAGATCAAGCGCATCAACCCTGACTCCGAGATCATCATCCAGCACTACACCCCCACCCCACAGCCTCACAAGGCAGGCGGTGAGATGTATGGCAACATCGAGGTTCCCTTTCCGGACACCCCCGCCGGCTGGGCCACCAAGGAGTGGATGAACTACACCCTTCGGATCGACACCAACGCTCCCTGGCTCAAGCAGAAGACCAAGAACCTCATCGACAACTTCGAGACCGTCGTCGCCTCTCGCTGGCCAACCGTGCAGGATATCCGCGCCCCCAAGTGGACCCGTCTCTTCCTCCAGGCCCTCAGCGCCTGGCGGTATACCTTTCGCGTCTACGGCTTCCCCTTCGAGCTTCATCTCGCCAATCAGTTCATCGCCCTGCGCAAGCCCAAACGAGAGAGCCTGTGAGCACGCGGCCTGCCGCTCCTGGCAGCATCTTCGATCAATGGGCCGAGGTCTACGACACCCAGTCCAACCCCCTGCTCATGCTCGAGGAGCGCACCGCGCCCAGCCTCCTGCCCCCGATCAAAGACAACAACATCCTCGACGTAGGCTGCGGCACAGGCCGCTGGCTCGTCCGCCTCGAAGCGCTCGCCCCCCATTCGCTCACCGGCACCGACTGCTCTACCACCATGCTGGAGCAAGCCCGCAGAAAGCTAAGCCAAGCCACCGTTCTGCACGAGAGCGAAGCTACCAACTTACCCGGCAGCACCAACTCCTACGACCTCATCCTCGCCTCCTTCGTCCTGAGCTACGTGGACGACCTACCCGCCTTCGCCTGCGAGTGCGCCCGCACTCTCAGGCCCGGCGGCCACATCCTCCTCTCAGACATGCATCCCGCCACTGCAGCCGAGCGTGGCTGGACCCGCAGCTTTCGCACCGCCGAGACCACAATCAACATCCCCGCACACTGCCGCACGCTGACGGAGATCATCGCCACATTCACAAATCACAGCTTCGAACTAAGCACCCTCACCGAACCCGCCTTCGGTCCTCCAGAACGACCCACCTTCGAGCAGGCAGGCAAGCTAACCGACTACGAAAGCCTCACGAACACCCCCGCAATCTACCTGCTCAAACTGCTCTACAGCCCCACAGTTCCGGGCGCCCCACCTGCAACATCTCGGGAACACGTCCCTGTCTCCTCAAGAACGCAGATCACCAACGCACGCTGGAGCGTCAACGCCACCACCTGGAACCACCACCCACTCACCATTGACGGCAACCAGATCGCACCAGCCAACTCGCGCCACGACGACACGCTCGACCTGGCCGGCTATGTCCTCCTGCCCGGCCTCATCAACGCGCACGATCATCTGGAGTTTGCCCTCTTCCCAAACCTCGGCCGCTCTCCAAACGCCCCCGCCTATAGCAACTCCGCCGAGTGGGCCAATGAGATTCACAACGTACACGCCGCGACCATCAATCTCCACCGCCAAATCCCTCTCGCCACCAGATTGTGGTGGGGCGCACTCCGCAACCTCCTCTGCGGCGTCACCACCGTCTGCCACCACAATCCATTCCATCCAGAACTCACACACCCCGACTTCCTCGTCCGCGTCCTCACTGACTTCGGCTGGGCTCATTCCCTTAGCTTCGAACGCAATGTAACCGCGCGTTTCGAGAGCACCCCAGCCGACCGGCCCTTCATCCTCCATGCCGGAGAAGGCATCGGTCACCCAAGCCGCGAGGAACTCGACGAACTTAATCGCCTCCACCTACTCAGTCGGAACACCGTTCTCGTCCACGGTCTCGCCTTCACCGAATCAGACATAGCTCTCCTCAACCAGCGCAGCGTCTCGCTCGTCCTCTGCCCCACCTCAAACCTCTTCCTCTTTGCCCAATCGCCTTCGAACGCCCTCATCACCTCGATCGAACACGCCGCGTTAGGCAGCGACTCACCTCTCACAGCCATCGGCGATCTGCTCGACGAAATCCACCATCTCCAGTCCCAACGCCTGGACCCCAATCTCCTCTACAACCTCGTCACCGAGAACCCATCCGCAATCCTGCACCTCCACAAGGGCGAAGGCACCATCCTTCCCGGCGGGAGAGCTGACCTCATAGCCGTCCGCGATACTCATCAAACTCCAGCGCAGACCATAGCCAACCTCACCCTTGCAGATGTAGAACTCGTCCTCCTCGGCGGTCGAGTTCATGCTGCCTCACCATCCCTCTACAAACGCCTGGTGCCTGAATCCCGCGTCGGCCTGCATCTCCTCGAAATAAGCGGCCATCAACGCTGGGTCCGCGCTCCCCTACCCGCACTCTTCGAAGCTGCCGAACAGGTTCTCGGCAAGGGTAATCTCCGCCTGGGCAACAAGGAGGTGCATCATCTCCCACTTAGTTGAGATCCAGCCCGCAATCCCGACGCCTTTCCCGGTGCGTGCGCCCTCCCGCCTCGCTACGCTTCCCATCCTCCTCCTTAACATCCATACGCAATGCAACTGTCGCTGCGTCATGTGCGACATCTGGAAGCGTAAAGACTCCACCGAACTCTCCGCAGCATCCCTAGAACGCCACCGAGACTCCCTCCGCACCCTCGCCACCCGCCAGGTTGTCCTCTCCGGCGGCGAATCTCTCCTCAACCGCGATCTCCCCGACATCTGCGCCTTCTTCCGCAGCCTTAACATCCGCATCACCCTCCTCACCACCGGGCTGCTCCTTCACAAACGGGCCGCCCTCGTAGCCGCAGCCATAGACGAAATCATCATCTCCATCGACGGCCCCGTCGAGATTCACAACGCCATCCGCAGCATCCCCCGAGCCTTCGAAACCATAGCCCGAGGTATCCAGACCGTCCGCACCCTCAACCCCGCCATGCCCATCGCCTGCCGAACCACCGTGCAGAAGCAGAACCACGCCCACCTCCGCGCCACCGTCGAAGCCGCCCACGCCCTTGCCCTCGACAGCATCTCCTTCCTGCCCGCAGATATCTCCTCAGGAGCCTTCAACCGAGAACAGGGCTGGTCGCCCAATCGCCAAAGCGAGATAGCCCTTGACCCATCCGAACTCGCCACCCTCGAGTCCGAGGTCGAATTCCTCATCGCCACCCACGCAGATGACCTCCGCACCCGCTTCATCGCCGAGAGCCCAGCCAAACTCCGCCGCATCCCCACGCGCTTCCGCGAATTTCTCGAAGGCACCCCGCCCCGCGCCCCGCGCTGCAACGCCCCCTGGGTCTCGACCGTCATGGAGGTCGATGGCACCCTTCGCCCCTGCTTCTTCCACCCGCCTGTAGCCACCACCAGCCACAGCACTCTTGAAGAAGCCATCAACAGCCAGACCGCCCAGGCCTTCCGCAGTCGCCTTGAAGTAGCTACAGACCCTACCTGCCAACGCTGCGTCTGCTCGCTCAACCTGCCTGTCTAGCGGCTTAAAAAGCGACGGCGTCCAGGATGGAACCCGGACGCCGCACGATCCTGCCTTCAAAACATCTACTCTGCCTTCTTTTCCTTGTGCCCACCGAACTGGTAGCGCATCGCCGAAAGCAGTTTGTTCGCATACGTGCCATTCGCCTGTGACGTAAACCGCGAGAAGAGTGCCGCCGTCAGCACGTCTGCCGGTACACCCTCGTCGATAGCAGCGATAGACGTCCACCGGCCTTCGCCAGAGTCAGACACTCGACCGCCATAGTTCTCAAGCGTCGGAGACTCAACCAGCGCCGTCGCTGTCAGGTCCAGCAGCCACGAAGAAACAACGCTTCCGCGCCGCCACACCTCCGCGACCTCAGGAATGGGCAGATCGTACTTATAGTGATCCGGCTCCCGCATCGGTGCCGTCTCCGCATCGAAGCTCTCCTGCGTATTGCCGACGTTGGCATGCTTCAGGATGTTCAACCCCTCCGCATACGCCGCCATCATGCCGTATTCAATCCCGTTATGGACCATCTTCACAAAATGTCCTGCGCCCGGAGGCCCACAGTGAAGATATCCCTCCTCAGCGGTCGTCGCCGCAGCCTTGTCGCGGCCCGGAGTACGCTCGATCGTCCCACGTCCCGGGGCCAGCGTCTTAAAGATCGGGTCCAGATAGTTGACCGCCTCATCCTCGCCGCCAATCATCAGGCAATAGCCACGGTCGAGTCCGGCAACACCGCCGCTCGTCCCGACGTCCACCCACTTGACGCCGTCCTTACCCACAAACTTTGCGCGCTCCAGATCATCGACATAGTGCGAGTTGCCGCCATCAATGATGATGTCATGCGCCTCGAGCAGCGGATGAAGCTCGTCGATCGTCGCATCCACAGCGCCCGCCGGGACCATCAACCATACCGCACGCGGCGTCTTCAGCTTGCCAATCATGTCTTGTAACGAAGTCGCGCCGGTCGCGCCCTCTTTCACCAGACCCTCGACCGCATCCTGGCTACGATCGAACACCACGCACTCATGACCGCCCCTGAGAAGACGGCGAACCATGTTCGCGCCCATTCTCCCTAATCCAACCATCGCTATCTGCATATTGCAAAGCTCCTATCAACGTCCTGACGTTGCACCATTATCTCCGATGCACGCCGCTAACCCGTAACAAGTCGCTGCATCTCTGTAGCAATCTACAACAAGCACCCGCGGACTTTGTTGAATCACGGCTAAAAAGTCACCTCGCTGACCTTCGTCAGCAGAAGTAGCTGTACGGCGAATCCCGCATGAGTGATGATGCTCACTCGACATACTATTCCGGAACCCAACGATCAGGGATTAAAACCACCCAAGTGAAAGGTCCCAAATGAGTCCCCTGCCACTACCGATCATCGCTTTTTTTTTCCTGACCGTCGTCGTTGCACTGGCCCTCTTCAGCAAAGCCGTCCGCGCCTCAAAACCCGCAATTCTGGGTGCAATCCTATGGATGGGGATCCAGTCCAAAATCGCTCTTTCCGGCTTCTACCTGGTCACGAACACCCTGCCACCCCGCCTCATTCTGGCGATCGTCCCACCAGTCCTTATGATCGCCGCTCTGTTTTTGGCACCCTTAGGACACCGTTTCTTCAACACTATGGACCTCAAGTGGTTGGTTCTCCTGCACTCCATCCGCATCCTCGTCGAGATTAATCTCTACTGGCTCTTTCTCTACAAGCAGGTCCCCGCCCTGATGACCTTCGAAGCAGGCAACGTCGACATTCTCTTCGGCCTCACAGCACCGCTTATCTGGTGGGCCTTCAGCAAAGGCCATGTTGGCCGCAGAGGCCTGTTGATTTGGAACTCCCTCGCACTCCTCAGCGTCCTGAACGCCTTTGTTCGCGCCATGCTCTCAGCGCCCTTCCGCTTTCAGCAACTCGCCTTCCACCAGCCGACCGTCGCCATCCTCAGCTTCCCGTTCATCCTGCTCCCCGCGTTCCTCGTTCCATCCGTCATCCTCTGCCACCTTGTAATCTTCAGAAAACTAGCTGGCCGAAACGCACAAAGACCGTAACGGGAGAACTCCCGCTCGGTCTTTAGGTACAACTAAAATTTTATGGTGGAGCCGGTGGGAAATCGACTTTACTCTTCAACTATCCTGCCATCAAACACTTAGGAGTAGCTCTGTAATTTATATGCCCCAGCTTATAAAGTTTCTGGCGATGGCGATAAGGATGGTCGCCACAGTGACATAGGTGCAGCGGTACCGGACACGCGGCATGAGAAGACTACGCTGCGCAAAATCCCGAAACAGCAATAGGCGGACCAGCAGCTTCAAAGTGTGATTTTGTAGAAGTCGTAAATACGACGGATCGACAAATGCTCTCAGATTTCGAAACGGACGAAAACACCGCGAACGGGAAGTACAGATGTAAGAGCATACGGATCACCGCTCTGATGTTAGTCATGGTGGCTCTGGAGACAACCCGATGCACGCCACTCTGGAACAACGAAAGGCCTCCATATTCATGACAATGGGAATGCCACCAAGCGCCTCCGCCTCAATCTTTACGCCAGGAATTCGTGCGTACATGAAGGCTGGGTACTATTTCCCCGACGATCCTGCCGGACTTAACGGCTTTCGGGGCGCTCGGCATACCACCTTAATCTGTAGATTGGATCGAGGTTCCTCCCTCTCAGATGAAGCGCCTTGTGGGTCAGCCCTGAGCTGCAGCCACGGTCCGACGTCCAAACCGCACATCGCTCAATATTTCAATCCGTCTCAGATCGCGCTCGCTCATAGAAATCCATGCCATCCTTAGAACCTGACAGTTCTAACGAGCCAGACCATGACATTTCTAACGAGCCGCTACAGATCGACTATACATAACGGCTATCGTCTGCAGACTTTCGGTACCGCTTGCTCTCTCACACCCTGACTCTCTCGTCTTATGATTGCTCTATCTGGGGATTACGTATAGTGTTGCCGCCAATTTCCTACATGTCGTTGCGGGTGGCTGGATGCCTTTTGTCACTTCTTTCGTTTGCATACGTCAGGCATTCACAAGCACAGAGCCCTTTGCCACTTTCATCACCCCGTGTGGACGCTGGAACTTCCAACATTTCTGGCCGTGCAATTAATGCTGTAACAGGTCAACCCGTGAATCGCGTCCTGATTCGTTGTGGAGGACGTGGTGTCTTGACGGATTCCGAGGGGAGGTTTCAATGTGTCGCGCAAGATCAAAGTCTGACGATCACAGCCATGAAACCCGGCTATTACCCAAGCCCGGATCTGAGCGAGTCAGCCAGCATAACTCTTCATGCTCCATTTCCCGACACGACGATTGACCTTCGAATTTACCCGGAGGCGATTCTGACCGGAGAACTGACCGCGCCGAGCGGCGAGATTCTGGCTGGCTTACTCGTCCAGGCAAAACGAAGTTCGTATGACATGCTTGGCCATCGATGGACGCAAACTGCTGTGACCCGTACAGACGATCATGGTGCGTTCCGATTGGCCGTGAACCCGGGCGAGTATGTATTGCGAGTCCTCTTCAGCCCTGCAACCTCGCTTCGCGCAGAAGTCGTGCTGCCACTATCATTTCCTGAACAAAGCTCATCCGGATTTGCCCGTACGGTCCTTGCCCGCGGTGGAGAGACTCAGCACTTTGAACTGCGTGCGAAACTTGCTCGAACCGTCACCGTCACTGCGCGTCTAGAACCTGATCCGGGCCGCGGCAACCTGAGGATGACGGCCTACGATGCGGATGGCGACGAGTTTCCTTTGCGGGCAACGCCGACAGGTACCCCTGGTTCTATTCGAATGGATATACCAAGCGGAACCTACCTGGTAAAAGCGAGAAAGGAGGGCGCAGACCTCGGTATGGAGGCTGAGACACGCATCACTGTTGGTGACCGCGAGATTGGGGGCTTGACGCTTCTTTTCTCGTTCGTGAGTCCTGTACCCATTGAGCTTCGATCCGATCCGGCTTCGTCCAATAACACGCCGCCGAGTGTATCAGACCTGGATCTGTCGCTGGAAAGCACGCAGGATGACTTTGGCGATAATTCCTACAACTCGGAACGTCCTGTGCTAAGAGGAAGTCAGATGCCTTTCTTCAACCCGGCTGCGGGAACCTATCGACTTCGCTCCCTAGGGGCAACGTGGTTCATCCAATCTGCAACCTATGGCACCAGCGATTTGCTTCGGCAAGATCTGGTGATTGTTCCAGGAGCAGGTGCTGTGCCGATCCGCATCGTAGCGAGCAACAAGACTGCCAGTCTGACGGGTACGGTGCGGCACGATGGCCGGCCCGTGGCTGCCTGGATTTATCTGATCAGCAGTACACCGAGTGCCACACCAATCGTCATGATCCATTCGAGTGCAGATGGTTCGTATAGTCGTCCGAACATCGCTCCCGGAACATATCGAGTGATTGCTTTCGAGCACAAGCATGATCTCAACTTTGAGGACCAGGAGACGCTTACGGCTTTCGGTGGCGAGCTGCGATCCGTAACTTTGAACTCAACCGATCAGAGCACACTCAATCTGGAACTTGCACCATTCGATGAATCGCGTTGATGAGATCCTCTACTTCCCTGCTCACCTTCATCCTGATGTTCCTAACTCTGTCCGGAGTTGGCACGATCTGTCATGCGCAGAGCTACAGTATCCGTGGCGTTCTAAGTGGCGCCGACGGGAGCGCGGTTCGTCATGGTCGGGTCACGGCAACTCTTGTCAAAGAGACCGCTGATGCCAACAGAAACTCTGAGAGTGAGTCTGCATCTGCAAGCAGTGACGATAGCGGTAACTTCGTCATTCCTGTCAGCAGCGCTGGCACATGGAAGCTTGTTGCGACCGCTCCAGGATTTCGAAGCGCGGCTTTCGAGGAGCACGGCACGTTTTTCACTGGCGTAGTCCTGACCGTGGCAATGCCTTCGGTCGATATAAAGTTCCGGATCACATCCAATGGATCGATCAGCGGCTACATTCTGGACGAGGCTGGCGAAGCGGTACGCAGTGGTGCGCAGGTGATGCTGCTCACGGCTGCTGAAACGCCTTCGGACCAGGTAAGTGTCAGTTGGCAGACACGCGGGACAACGCGGCCTGATGATCTGGGGCACTATGAGTTCACAGCCCTGGCAGCAGGTCGCTATCAGGTGATGGTGCAGGCACAGCCATGGTATGCAGAAAGTGCGGTTCGCACTAATGATTCGCAGGGCGGAAGCAGTGTCGACGCTTCGCTGCCGAGTGACAGTACCCTCGATGTTGCCTATCCGTTGACCTGGTACCCCAGTGTTACAGACTCGGCAGCGGCGGGCACTGTAACGCTTATAGGTGGTGACACATTTCAAGCGGATCTACGCCTGGCGCCAGTACCCTCGGTCCATCTGAGTGGCGCTGCAAGCAAAGCTGACAATAACCGCCGTGCGAATGTGCCCCAAATCCGACAACTATTGCCAAATGGAGCGTCGCTGAATCAGCCTATTCATCCGACAGTCGATACACAGGGCAGGATCGACGTTGGAGGTTTAGCGCCAGGGACCTATGAGGTCACAGGTGGAGCGGAACGACAGCCATCCATCCTGCACATCGGACCGGGTTCGCCTCGAACACTGGACCTGAACTCTGCAGAATCTACGATCGTCACCGCCATTCATTTTGATCTTACGGAGGGTGCACGGCCGGTAAGGCTGCGCTTCACGAACGTGGAGACGGGTCGGAGTGTTGTGTTTCCTGAAGGACAGGCCAGGAATCTTCGTGAAGGCTCAGTGATCGCCGAAAGAACCATCGAGCAGGGCGAGGGTGAGAGACCAGCACGAGGCTTTCGAGGATTTCGTGATGGGGGTGACGGTTTCGTTCATCTCGAACCTGGCAGGTATGAAGTCAGCGTGTTGAGCGCACAGGGTGATTACCTGCTGGGTCTGTCGGGCACTCATGCAGAGATCAGAGGGCACGTCATCTCCATTCATGATGGCAACCCACAGCTCACGTTCCGCGTTGTCTCAGGCCATGCAAGTGTGAAGGGCGTCGCAACCCTGCAGCAGAAGCCGTTGCCGGGTGCGATGGTGTTGCTGGTGCCTGCAATGTTGGGTAGTCCCGACAGCTTCGCTACGATACTTCGTGCGCAGACTGATACGAGCGGAGGCTTTCACCTTCGCGATGTCGCGCGTGGCCGGTATATTCTTGTCGCCATCAAGGACGGATGGAATGTGCGCTGGAAAGATCCTGCGACCCTCGCACACTACCTTGGACAGGGGATCCCAATCGATCTGAGTACCACGCCCATCTTGCACCAAAACCTGGAGGCGCAACTACCCTGAACTGCGGATTGTGTTAGATTTGCTAAGTCACCGCTTGCGGAGAGATGGCCGAGTGGCTGAAGGCGCACGCTTGGAAAGCGTGTATACCGCAAGGTATCCAGGGTTCGAATCCCTGTCTCTCCGCCACCACTTCCCCCTAAACTAAGTAGAATAAACTATTTAGCCTGAAATACAAGGGATCGATGAGCTTGTTCTTGTCTCCCAGTCTCGCTGACACCCCTACCCAGCACCAAATCTGATGAAACCTTACCACGAGCAAAAAAGAACATACTGCGGGTTTTGCTAACCTTTTAACGCCTAAGCTGACTTCTTTCGCAAACTCGCGTTGGCAGGTGTCTTCACCAAACCGATTCCCTTTTTGGGTTCAGCTTTAGCGCTCGACACAGGCTCCTTCGGAGGAGCTTCAGCTTTCGCAACCTACGGGGCCGGGATCTTGTTCTCGATAAGACTCCAGCCGCCTCTTACGTTGCCGCCTTAGCTCCCTTCACGTTGTAGCGGGTCAATATACGTCCACTTGATGACGCCGTAGTCGAACGACACAGCCTCTGTCGGACGACTCTCGCCTATCATCCCTTCGTGGGCCACCCTCGAAATGACGACCTGATCCATTTCAATCACCATATACTTCACCGGAGTGTCACCTGAGGCTCGCATAAGATCGATGGTCACCCTGGAGATGTGCTTGCCGGACGAATACATCTCGTACAGCTTCGGCGACGATACGTCCAGGTATTTGGTGATGACGAAGTCTTCGTGTTTACTAAGTCAATCGAGCCCAATGCAAGGCTTGTCGCCGATAACATCGAGGGGATGATCCGCGAACTAAAGACACAATTCGCTGGGGAAATTGAGGTCGGAGGCCCGGGTCGGGCTGGAACGCTCATCGAGCTTGGTCGAATTGATGAATATCGAATCTACTTACGCCCCACTGTGCTTGGTGGCGGTAAGCCGTTCTTCTCGGGCCCTGTGCCGGCGCTCCGCTGAATTACAACCGAACTAAACGTCGAAAACACGATTCGGTTGACCTACGCTCCTGTTACAGAATGCCCGGCGAACTACAACAGCGCTAAATAGATCTTCCAAGAGTCAACCAGTTGGGCAAAAAACTCGATGTGAAAGCGACCCTTAGTCGCAAAGCCGGATCTACACCGAAAGCATGAGATCAAAATACATCGATGCGCGGAGTGCATTGCACGCTTAGAAACGTACACTCGGGCCTGTTCTTGAGAGTCACTTCTAAAGGATCCGATGTTTATCTTAGTGCTGCAATGGGCGTCGCCCGATCTATCTAGCAACGTCGAGAACTCCATCTCTTCCGACGGCGGCCGCGTTCATGCCTGATCATGACTTCAACGAAAGCTCACTGCGCTACACAGGCTGGCGAATCACCTTCGCTGCCTTTGTCGGCGTGATGGTCAGCTTTGCGGCTATCGTGCCCTTCACCTTCAGCCTCTTTCTTACACCGTTGCAACTGTCGTTTGGATGGAAGCGTGAAGCCATATCGCGGGGGTTCGCGATCACCGCTCTGACTGTGGCTGCATGCTCCCCGATGATCGGATCGCTTCTCGATCGCCTTCCGCCACGCAGAATCATCCTGCCATCTATCGTCGTCTTCGCGTCCTCCCTGGCATCTCTCTCTTTGCTCAGGGGACACATCGGCCAGTTCTATGCAACGTATGTGGTGATTGGGATCGTCGGCAACGGAACCGCGCAGCTGGCCTACTCGCGCGCGGTGCTTACTTGGTTCGACCAGCGGCGCGGTCTCGCCCTCGCATTAGTTCTGACTGGAAGTGGAACCGGCTCGATCCTCCTTCCGCTCTTGACCCAGCACATGATTACGACACAAGGCTGGCGCAGCGCGTACCTCGTGCTTGGCGCGATTGCCCTGCTTGGTATTCCGCTCACAACGTTGATGGTGCGTAACAGCCCTGTCACGAAGGTCGAACCAATCACTGTCTCTGAAAACCTCAAAATTGGTCAGGTTCTGAGAACAAGTATCTTCTGGCTGATCGCGATCCCTGTCATGCTCTCCGCACTCAGCATCAATGGTGCGATCGCCCATCTCGCCGCTCTCCTCACCGGTCGTTCGATCACATCTTCGAGCGCCGCCCTCGCTCTCTCCATGCTCGGGCTCTCCGGCATCGTGGGCCGCCTCATCACCGGCCATCTGCTCGATCGGATCTTCGCGCCTTTCGTCTCACTCGCTGTCCTGCTCATCGCAGGAACTGGCATCATCACGATCGCCTATGCAGCTACGGCCACCATGGGCATCCTTGGAGCTTTCCTACTCGGCTTCGGCGCTGGTAGTGAGGCTGATGTCGTTCCATATCTCATCGCGAAATACTTCGGTCGTGCGCGCTTTTCAACGCTCTACGGCCTCAGCTGGACAGCCTACGCAGTCGGCGGAGCCATGGGGCCAGTGTTGATGGGACACGCCTTCGATCAGGCCGGCACCTATCTCACCTCGAAGGTTCTTCTGCTCGCCGCTCCCCTCTTTCTCGCGGCCTTCGTTCAACTGCTTCTCCCACGCTATCCCCACGCTTTTTTCTCGACAGCCGACGCAGGCCTGGTCCTCGAAACAGCGCGCGAAAGCCCGCTGTAGAGGTACTCGTCCTTGCACCTTCACCAGCCTCAAAAGGAGACGTCATGCCACACATCAACCTGCCCAACCTTCCCGGAATCCGTGGCCCTATGGCCTTCCGCCCCGAAAGCTCAAAGCCCCTCAACGAGCTCGTCGACGTCCTGCTGCGCCAGCCAAACTCCCTGACCCAGGGTGAGCGCGAGCTCATCGCAACCTATGTCTCCTCGCTGAACACCTGTCATTATTGCCAGTCCATTCACGGCGCCATCGCCGCCGCGCATCTCGATGGCGATGAAGCTCTCGTTGCCTGCGTCAAGCAGGACTTTCACTCCGCCGCCATCACTCCCAAGCTCAAAGCGCTGCTCACCATCGCTGGCAAGGTACAGCAGGATGGCAAGAAGGTGACGACCGGCGACGTACAGGCCGCACGCAGCGAAGGCGCGACTGACCTCGAGATCCATGACACCGTCCTCATCGCCGCAGCCTTCTGCATGTACAACCGCTACGTCGACGGTCTCGCGACCGTGCAACCGGAGGACCCCGCCCTCTACCGCGAACGCGGCAAGATGGTCGCGCGCGACGGCTATGTAGCGGTCAACCTTCCCAACGTCATCCACGCAGAAGCCGCCGAGATGGCTGCCAAATAGCACCGTCCGTCTCAACCGCCGGCCCACACATCAGTGTCGACTGGGGATCTTGAGGCCGTTCCCACTTCCTCAACCGAGAGCGGACCGCAACCACCTCACTCGCCTGTCCACAAGACCACCCACCGAGCCGTTGCCGCCACTCATCCTGGCGGCAGCGGCTCCGGACGCGCAACGCTCAAGCCTGCCATCGCGGCTACTCCAGGAGCCACTCTCTCCACCCATAGTTTGAGCCCACTTCATCCTTCTGGCCGACGCGCCCTCGCTCTTCACTGCGCATAATGAGGGCCTGCGACTTAGGCCACTTTAATCTCCATTCATTCTTTTAGAGGAAACCGTATGACCTCGTCTCTCGATCGTGCTTCCACGAAGCGTGTGCCCTGTCCGCCACGATCCTCCGCTCCCATGCATCGCGGTCTCCGTGTCCAACTCCTCTCGCTGCCGCTTCTCCTGTTTCTCGCACTCACTCCAGCATGCGCCCAGCAGTTCGCTACGTTGACGCTCACCGTCTCCGACCCGCAAGGCCGCGCCGTCTCGCAGGCCAACGTCTCCGTTCGCAGCACCGATACCGGCATCGTGCGAAATCTCCTCTCTGATCAGCGAGGCGCGGTCGCCGTCCCCGGTCTTCGCCCCGGTCCCTACACCGTCACCGTGAACGCCGATTCATTCGCCCCCTACCAGCAGCCGCTTGTGCTCACGCTCGGCCAGGTCATTGACCTGCAGGTACCGCTCCGCATCCGCTCCAACACCGAGCAGGTCGAAGTACACGACACCCTGCAAGGCGTCGACAAAGAGCGGACCGAATCCAGCCAGGTCATCAGCCCCCGGCAGATCGCCGATCTCCCCACCTCTGACCGCGACTTCGTCAACTTCGTCCTGCTCACTCCCACCGCGACCGTTGGCCGCAACTCCAGCACCGGGGCGCAATCCGCCTTTCAGGAGACGGTCTTAGAGGTCAGCTTTGGCGGCCTCCGCGAGACCCACAGCGTCTTCTACGGCCTCGATGGTGTCGACTACACCACCATGGTCTCCGGCGTTCAGCGCGTCAGTCCTTCGCTCGATTGGGTGCAGGAGTTCCGCGTCGTCAGTGGCCCCGACGCCGCTGGTGCCGGCCTCAGCCTCGGCGCCGCCGTCAACACCATTACCCGCTCCGGCACCAACGACCTGCACGGCTCCGTCTACGAATACCTCCGAAACAACGTCGCCGATGCCAACAACCTTCTCTCCGCTCCCGGCTTCAACACGCTCCGCTTCAACCAGTTCGGAGCCACCATCGGCGGCCCGCTCCGCAAGGACAAAGTCTTCTACTTCCTCGGCTACGAAGGCCAGCGCCGCGCGCAGTCCCCCATCTACTCCCGCTTCATCCTCAAGTGCATCGACACTGCAGGCTGCATGGGGCCAGGATCCCCGAGCATCAACCAGATCAAGACCAGGCTCGGTCTCTCGCCGGAATCGCTCGGCTCCATCCTGCAGATTGGCGACTACAACAACGCCTTCGGCAAAGCCACCGATGTGCTCAGCGAACACAGCACCCTCGCCGTCGGCTACCTCTTCGCTAACGTGCACAACGGCAACACTCCATCCGCATCGCCTGGTCAGGGACTACCCTCAAGCTACCGCAACAACGAAGTCCACGATCAGACCGCCTACGCCAACTTCTTTCACGTCTCAGGCAGCCATTGGACCTCCGAAAGCGCCGTCTCCGTCGGCCGCCGCATCTTCTACATGAACTCCGTCGGCAACGGCTTCGAGCCCACCATCAACGTCGCCGACACCCTCTACAGCGGTGGTTTCCTCGGCGGCGTCGACTACTACAGCGAGCATCACTTCCAGTCCAAAGAGGCCGTTACCTACACCCGCGGCGCGCACACCCTCAAGACCGGTATCGACTTCCAACCCGGCTGGTTCAGCGCCGAGACGCCCTACTTCACCCCGGGCGTCGGCATCTTCAGCCCGCAGAGCTTCTTCGGCACCGGCCCCTTCGCAGGCTTTGGCCCTGGCACCGCGGTCCAGTTCCTCTTCCAGCAGACCAGGGCAGACTTCGGCAGGCAGGTCCCGCAGCGTTCCCTGCCCTTTCAGGGTGGCTTCTTCAACGGCCCCGACGGCCCCGCGCATCGAGCCGCCGATCAGGTCGCCTTTTGGCACAAACTGGTCGGCCTCTACGTTCAGGATCAATGGAAGGCTCGATCCAACCTCGTCCTCTCCGCCGGCCTTCGCTACGATCTCGACGTCCTCCCTTCGGCGAACGATCTTAACATCCTCGGCGCAATCAATCCCACCAACTTCGGCAATGTCCAGCCGCGGGTCGGCCTCGCCTATGGCATGCGCCAGGGCAAAGGCGTAGTTCGCGCCAGCTTCGGTCTCTATACCGGGTCGCTTGAGTACAGCAGCCTCGTCAACGGCTGGCATGGTGCCTCGCCGTTCACCACCATGAGCCAGCCCCTGATCCCCGAGTTCGCCAATCCCGCGCGTGACCTCGTCGGCTTCGGTCCCGCCGGCATGGTCGGCACCGCCGGCCCGGCCCTCGCGGGTCCCGCCTTTTCAAACTTCACCCACAACGGCATCTATCCCGCGCCCCGCATTCTCAAGCAGTTTCCTCTCGGCTTCACCCAGCGCAAGTTCCCTTCGAGCTACACCGAACAATCCAGTCTCGAAGTCGAAAATGAACTCGGCGGCAAATGGTTCCTCACCGCTGCCTACCACTACGTGCACGCCATCCATCTCCTCAGCTCGAACACCATCAACGGCCTCCCGAATGGCCTTCTCTCCGATGGCCGCCAGAAGTTCCAGCCCGCCGATTCAAACTTCGGCTTTGTCCTCTACGCCACGCCCTCCGGCTGGTCCATCTACAACGCCGGCTCCATCAGCCTCCGCAAAGAGTTCTCCCAGAACTTCAGCCTCCTCGCGAACTACGTCTACAGCAAATCGATCGACGTCGCCACCGAAAATCAGCTCCAGGACGAGCCCCAGGACTACCTCCGACCCCAGCTCGACCGCGCCACCAGCGACAACGACGTGCGCCATCGCCTCGTCCTCACCCTGCTCGCCGAGTCCCCCCACACCTGGAGCGCGCCTCTTCGCGCCATCCAGTTCTCCATGCTCAACACCCTGCAGAGTCCGCAGTCCTACAGCATCCTCGCCGGCTCCGACATCAACGGCGACGGCTTCCCCTTCAACGATCGCGTCGGCAACATCGGCCGCAACAGCTATCGCGGAGCCTCCTACTACGACACCGATCTCCGCCTGCAGCGCCTCTTCTCACTCACCGAACGCCTCAAACTCAACACCAGCGCCGAAGCCCTCAACGTCTTAAACCGCGTCAACGTGCAGGATGTTGACCAGGTCTACGGTGCCGGCGAGTTTGGCGGCGCCACTCCCCAACGCTACGGCGACGGCGTGACCAGCCCCGCCAATCCGACCTTTGGCACCCCCACCTTTGCCGGAGCCGCGCGGCAGATCCAGCTCTCCCTCAAGTTGAAGTTCTAGTCCCCGTTCTCGAATCACGCAGCAAGTACCGTAGAGGTGCACACACCATGTCGACCGCTCCGTTCGCCGCTCCCCAACCCGTCGCCGCCCAACCTGCCGCCGCCCAGGGCAATTCGCTGCCGAATCCCAGGCGCCCTAAACCCGGCACCTACACCCCCCGGCCCGAGACCATCGCCCTGCTCAAGGTCTCAGGCAACGCCATCAATGGCGTGGGCGAAACCGCTGCACGCCAGGCCTCGCCGTTCTTCTGGCACTCCCCCGACCAGCACCCCTTCGGCCCCCTGCAGGACGTCGCCCGCGCCAACTCCCGCAAATGTCCCGGCTCCGGCCCCGCCTTCATCGCGGCCTACACCCATCCCGAACTCGTCCCCGTCGCCGAAGCGCGCAACCCGGCCCCGCCCGCTCAACTATCCGCCGAAGCCACCACCTTCGCTCTCGCCCACGAAGCCGGGGCCATCGGCATCGCGCCCATGGACCCCCTCTACGTCTTCGGTGGCTACACCATCGACGATCCCTGGGTCATCATCCTCGCCCTCGCGCCCAACTACGAACGCCTCAAGCAGCTTCCCTCCGACGAGACCAACGGCATCGGCGTCACCGAGATCGGCGAGCAGTATGCCCGCGGCACCCGCGCCTCCTTCGCCCTCGCCAACTGGATCCGCGCCCAGGGCTACAACGCCACCGCTTATCCCGGCCCTTCCGCCAGCGCGCTCCTCCTCATTCCGCCCGCCATCGCCTCCGGTCTCGGCGAACTTGGCAAGCATGGCTCCTTGATCAACCACCAGTTCGGCGCCGGCCTCCGTCTTGCTGGCGTCACAACCGACATGCCTCTCGTCGCGACCGCGCCAGTTCGCTTCGGCGCAGACGACTTCTGCACCACCTGCCAGATCTGCACAAAAGCCTGCCCTCCCGGGGCCATCACCGAGAGCAAACAATTGGTACGCGGCGTCGAACGCTGGTACGTCAACTTTGACAAATGCATCCCCTACTTCGCCGAAGCATCTTCCTGCGGCATCTGCATCGCGGACTGCCCCTGGACCAGACCCGACGTACGCCCCAAGCTGCTCGCTACCATGGCCAAGCGGCTCGGACTTGGACCTTCCGAACACCAAGGGGTTGACGACTAAGCCAGAACGCAAATCAGATCATCAGCAATCCTGGCGAGCTGGTCACGTAAATAATGGCCAAACAAGTGTTGCGATGAAAGAGCCACTTTTGCAGGTAAAAGGGTATGCAACACCGCTGTAGGCAATACCCCAGTGGCGCAACCGACCTGCTAGAGAAACACGTACCTCCGCAATAAGATGTATGGAGAAGGTTAGGCGAGTTCGTAGCAGCAGTGCGCTTGCGTACCAAAGTTCGTATCTGCTCGAAGCAATGCGAGATGGTGGACTAATCGATAAAGCCAAAGTGCCCCGGACAGGGACAAACGCGGCCAGCGGCGCCCCCGAAGCTACACGAAGCGGATGCGCAGCGCGACACCGATCGCGGCGGTGGCGGTTGGCTGGGATGGCATGCTGACCCGCAGACCACGCTCGTCATGCGTGAACTGCAAGGGCTGCTCGTGACCAAGGAGACGGACATCGACCGCCTTGGACGGTTGTTGAGCGCCAACGAGCGCGAGGGACGCAACGTGCAGATCCCCTTGCGGCCAGCCCATAGCAAAGACGTAGAGCGTGTCGCCTTTGCTGGTAAAGCGCATGTCGGTGGCGCCAAGATCCGGCTTCTTGCCTTCGTTTGGATCGAACTCTTCACCGCTGGCTTTTATGACCACCTTGGTGGACGGACCCTCGCCATAAATCTTCCAGGGCCGCGTCGCGTAGATCGCCTCTCCATTCACGGCGATCCATGCCGTAATTCCTTCAAGGACCTTGAGTTCCTCCGGATCAAGTTCGCCCGATGCAGGCAGAGGAAAGTTGAGCAGGAGATTACCATTCTTGCTGACGATATCGACCAGCATGTCGATGACTTTTTTGGCTGGCTTGTAGACCACACCCACTTTGTAATGCCATTCGCCGATACAGGTATCCGTCTGCCACGGCACCGGGTCGATCTCGCCAATGACGTTCCGCTCGTGATCTACCACGCAGGTGTGGCCATCTACACAGTCGGTCCTCGTCTTGCTGAAGTAGACTGTCGCGGGTTTGCCGTCGTAGGTCGTTGGCCCCACGTTGTACAACTCAGCGACGGTGCCGGCACCGTACGCGCCGAGGACGATGCCTCCATCCGTGTACAGCAGGTCGGGCTGATGCTGATCCACTAAATCCTTTACCCGGTTGAAGTACTGCTGCTTCCACCACTCCGGTGCCTGGTTACGCCCCATCGCATCCTTGGCAATACTTCGTGCGAAGCCCTTCGGCTCCTTCGAATAGTCATGGTAGAGATCCGCAAACGCTTGGTCCTGCCCGTCATAGGGGACCCCGGCGAATGGTCCTTTGGTATCTGCCAGGTGGGATGGGGCAAGCCACTCAAAGCTATTTGAAAGGTGTTCACTGACGCCGAAGCGCAAGCCACGTTTGCGGGCCGCGGCTCCCCACTCCCCGACGACATCTCGCTTCGGTCCGCTCGCTACGGAGTTCCAGCGTGGCTGGTACTTCGAATTCCAAAGATCGTAACCGTCATGGTGTACGCCCATTGAGAAAAAATACTTTGCTCCCGCCTTTGCGTACAGGTCCATCAGATGTTCAGGATCCCATTTGCTCGCGGTGAACAGGTGAATCAGATCTTTATAGCCAACTTTGGATTGCGGGCCGAAGCGCTGCAGATGGTACGCATACTGCGGCGTTCCTTCGACGTACATGTTGCGCGCGTACCAGTCGCCATCGCCGACTGCGGACTGCGGGCCCCAATGAGCCCATATGCCAAACTTGGCGTCCGCAAACCAGTCGGGAATGGTCCAGGTCTTGAGAGAATCCAGCGAGGCCTTGAAGGGGCCGGACGTCACAGTCTGGGAAAACATATTCTTTGTCGCCAGAGTGACTCCGGCCCCACTCAGCAGCTTCAGCGCCTGACGGCGCGTCGTGTTCAACATGAAGGACCTCTCAAGAAGCGGACGTTCTGCCAACGCAACCACTATAGTGCTTCAGTCGAAGCGCCGGGAAGTTGGGCTCGCCATATCCGGACACGACGACACCTACGTGATTCCAGCCGTCGATCAAAGGTGCCCGATTCTGATACTGCGGGTACGCATTCCAAGGCATGAAGCCATGAATCAAGGGAACATATTGAATTCCATCGTTGCTGCCTGACAACAACAGCTAAGGCAAGAACTTCCTAACAAGAAGAACACTGAATCGCTTAGATGAGACTGTAAGCCCAATGCTATCCAGACCTCAGGTGTGCGGCGGAACTCTCCAGGCTAGGGAAAGCAGTACGAGCCTTCACATTCAACTGATTGAGTTCTTGCAGAATGCGCTTTTTGCATCGGCCTCCACGACGAACGTGCGCTTCCTTAGATTTTGCCCTTTTGGTGAATTCTTAAACTCGATGTCCCCTCCAAAAAGTCGAAAGGCTCCCGATTGGCAGATAATTCTTGGGTTTGTTTTGCTCCCTGTATAACAGGGATGGCTAACGTTGGGATGAGACTGTAACGCGAGACGTCCCCGCATCCGCGCCGGCAGTTTGAGCCGTGGCTGGGATCACGAGGAGCGTCCGCTGCAAGCAGGGACCGAGGCTAGGCAAATGAGGGGCCGTCCGGGATGCTTTCCACTGCATTGACAGGAACGCTGTGGACGTTGCCGTTAAGCTGATACTTTCCCTTGAGCTGCTCATTGGGGATGGGGCGTTTGGTCTTGTTATCGATCAGGTAGATCTCTGACCAGTTGTTGGGCCGGACGAGCACCGTTCCGGGGACGACATCGGGGCCGGTCGTGATGCTGCGGAGGCCGTCGTAGGCTTCGCTTTGTGGGGAGCCGCCGAAGACGCCGTGGTAGGTCGCTTCGTCGGCGATATGACGAGCGCGACCGCCGTCGATCCAGTAGAGCTCAGGAGCGCCGCTGATGTGGATGATGTGTCCGTTGAGTTCAGGATGCAATGCCATGATGTTCTCCATTTTGTCGATTGGTGTTGCGTTTGAGGTTTGCGCCGCCGGTAAGGGGAAGGCAATTGGGGTAGGTTCCTTCAGCGATGGCTTTAGTCGTTCATGCGATCACCTTCCCTTCTGGGATGAACTGATGAGCGGGTGAGAGCTCATCGCAAACCTGTGCGACCAGAGTGCTAAGGAGCAGCCACTGTTCCGGCCTGGTGCTGATGAGGCCTTCCAGCATGTCAAGAACGATGGTGGCAAGCAGCTTCTCCGAGCTTTCCCTGGGCAAGGAGCCGATGTCATGGAGGATGACCGGCTCATAGATGGTGGCGTGCCAGAGGCCAGGGTCGCGGGTGAGCAAAACAGGAAGCAGGCAGGCTCCGGGCCTGGAACACAGGGAGAGAAAGGCGCGGGAGAGTTTCCTGGGGCGTCCGAAGAGGGTGCGGGAGACCTCTGCGTGGCCGCGGTAGACGAAGTCCGGATACGTGCAGAAGACGCCGTTACAGGCGAGTATCCGGACGATGCCGAGCATGGTGCGGGGAGAGCCATCTCCGAAGATGGTGAGCGGTCGGCCTGGGGAGGGGGCGTCGGTTTGGGCTGAGGCGAGACCTTCTCCGTAGACGGCGACCGGACGATCTGGGATGAGCTGGTCGATGACAACCTGCACGTCTGAAAAAGGCATGGTCAAGGGGGTAATGAAGATGGTGGGCTTACCTCTGGTCTCCTCCAGGAAGTGTGTGCCGGTGGCGGTCCAGCAGGGTCGGGTGCCGAGGCTGGCCTCTGCCTGCGCCGTCCGCCAGGAAGACCAGAGAAGATGCTGGACGTGGGCTGCGACGAGATCATCGCCGGGGTCTGTACCATGTACAAGCTGGAGTGCCATGCGAGCGGCCGCGGCGCAGGAGTGGAGATCCTGCCGATATAGTCGCAGGGCTGTATCCGCTACTTCGCTTTCTGAAAGACTGGCAAAGATCTGAGCTCCGACAGGGCTGTGAAGGAGATCAATGAGGGCACTGTCCAAGCTCTGGATACTGCTCTGGGTACCGCTGCCGTTGGCTTTTGCGATCATGATGCGACCGCCTTTCGATAGCTTTGCCGGTAGTCGCGGAGCCGGTCAGAATGAATCACCGAACGTGCGATGCGGTCAAAGGCGTTGATGGCGATGGCACACTCAGACTTCCAGACGTCATGAATGGAGCCGTGGGAGTGGGCGAGGCAGGTTCCCCCGCAGATGGCGAGCCAGATGCAGGAAGAGCACATGCCGAGTTCCACGTTGCGCGAGCGGATGAGTTCCGCTGTGCCAGTGGCGCGAGCGGCGGCAAGCGCGCCATCGGAGTTTTCAGTGATGTGGCCGAGGGATGAGAGGGGACCCTTGGGGTCGATACAGTCGCAGGCTTCAATGGTGCCGTTGGCTGATACGGACATAAGATCCCTGCCGGCGCCGCAGTCTTTGCGGAGGCACATATGTGCGCCAGGGCCATCGAGGAAGTTGTCCAGGTAACGGGTGATGGCCTGGATGTTGAAGCCTTCGAAGCTGCCTGCTTCTACGGCTTCGAAGAGTTCATTCCAGGATTGGATGACTGCCTGCGTGTTGAAGTTGAGGGGCTCCACAGCGGACTGTCCCCTGCCGATGGGCTGGAAGAGGGACCAGTCCCAAGCGTGGAAGCCGAGATCACGGACGTGCGAGACGATGGTGAGAAGATGAACGTCCGTCACGGAGGTGACGGTGGTGAGGACGCCGCAACTGCGAACAAAGTTAGGAAAGTTCTGCAGGGCGCTGGTGAGAAAGTGATAGGTTCCGCCGCCGGTGTGGAGGATGCGGAAGCGGTCGTTCAACTCTGGCGGACCGTCGAGGGAAATGCCCCAGACGACATTGTTTTCCGCGAAGAATGCGACCATCTCTGCGTTGATGCGGCTGAGATTGGTCTGGCCGCCGAAGGTGACTCGTTTGCCCAGGCGCTTGGCGCAGTCCCTGGCGCGAAGGACAATTTCACGAAGCAGAGGAAAGACGAGTGTTGGCTCGCCGCCGTGCAGGATGACATGCAGCGAGGAGGGTGCGATGGTGAGCGCCTCATCAACGGCATTGCAGGCGGCGCGGAGGTCTAGCCTGGATGCATGCTCTTCCGGAGCGAAGTCATAGCAATAGGTGCACGCATAGTTACATGCCTGAGTGAGCTTCAAGATGAGGGTGTTGAGCGGATGGACTGAAGGCTGCGGTGGACGGCCGAGGCCATGACCGCGAAGTTCGGCTGCGAGGGTTTTGCACCGCTCGCGGACTGTGAGCGGGATCAGGTTGACGTCAACCGGAAGGAGACGGAGGAGGGGCGCGTCGGCGGTCTTGATGACCGCCCAGCGCCCGCTTCCGCGATCCATCACCAAGGTAGCCGGCCCAAACTCCAGAAACGAGAGCTGCGACCATACGGGCGAGTCGAGAATCGGGAACACGAAGGGCTGCGAGGCTCGCTTTGATGGGCGAGTAGCGTCGCTCTCCGGGTTCAGGTCAGTGGAACTATTCGCATTCAGCATGGGCACACCTGGAATCGTTGCTGTATTTGTACGAAGGCTGGAAGTGAAACAGATGACTGTGTTAGTTACGGCAGGCTCGAGTCCATGTGACGCCGACGCCGATGTTGGGTTTTGCGGCGGCTCCGGTTGCGGCGGGTTCGGCCGCGTGTTTGACGACGACGTGGTCGGCGAATTCGGCATGCTGCCCCTTGGGGAGGTGAGCGGTTGCCTGTTCAACCAGCTTTTCGATCTCCGTATCGGACATTTTGCCGAGCGGCGACCCGGGGGGGACAGTAACGACTATTTCCTTTGCCATATTTTCTCCTTTGCTCATTGGAAGGCGCGAACGGTTTAATTTCGCGTTCGACGCCAGGGTGTTGGGTGGAACAGCAGACACATTGCTCCCGGCGAAGGACTAAGTCAATGGAGAAAAGACCCCGAAAATCTCCCTAATTTCTCTCTTACTAACTGCCCATTATTGACAAATTTAGAAGTTTTTATTCGCGAGGTTCAGAGACTGAGTTATGCTCAAAAAACTCTTTTTAGAGCTCAGGGATGCTATGGCAAGCCATGGACAAAAGGCCCAGGTGGTAAGGTTCGGTCCGTTCGAGCTGGATCTCCACACGAGTTTGCTGGAGCGACAGGGCTACCAGGAGAGACTTGCGCTGCAGCCGACCCGGCTGCTGGCGCTGCTGGTAGAACGACGCGGGGAGCTGGTGACGCGGGAAGAGCTGCGCACGCAGCTGTGGGCTGGTGAGACGTTCGTCGACTTTGACCATGGGCTGAATAATGCGGTCAACCGGCTGCGTGAGGTGCTGCGTGATTCGGCAAGCTCGCCAAAGTACATCCAGACAGTGCCGCGACGCGGGTATCGTTTTATTGCGGAGGTGGAGGCGAAGGCGGCCGGGAATGAGGGCGGGGAAGGCTTGTCTGCGGCGGAACGGTCGATTGCGGTGAGGGCGATTGAGGATGCTTCGCGGGACGGGTCGCAGGCTCATCTGGCCGAAGTTTTGACCGAAGCGTTGATGAGCGCGCTAGCGCGGGTGCATACGCTGAGGGTGTTTCCGGAGAGCGCGTTGAGTGGGCCGTCGCGTCATGCTACGGGTAAGGCGGGGCCGGACGTCTTGGTGGGTGGATCCGTGTTGAGGGTTGGGAATGGGGTGAGGATCACGGTGCGGGCTATGGATTCGGCCACGCGACTGGAGATCTGGTCGCAGGAGTATGAGCGGGATGTGAGTGAGATTCTGGCGGTGCCGAAGGAGGTGGCGGCCACGATTGCGGCGGAGGTTCGGGCGGAGATGACGCCTCAGGAGCGGCAGCAGCTTCGGGCGACTCTGACGGTGAGGCCGGAGGCTTATGACTGCTATCTGCGGGGCAGGTTTTACGCGCATCGGCAGAACAAGGATGACAACGAGATTTCACGGCTGGCATTTGAACGCGCGGTTGAGATTGATCCGACGTTTGCCGCCGCGTATGCGGAACTGGCGCAGGCTTATGTGTGGAAGCTGTTCTTGTTCGATCCGCATGAGCGGCAGTGGCAGGAGAAGGCGTTTGTCGCGGTGGAAAAGGCGTTATCGCTGGACCCGTACTTAGCCGCGGCGCATCTTGCGCGGGGCCGGCTCTTGTGGACACCAGCGAACCGGTTTCCTCATGGGAAGGCAATTCTGGAGTATCGGCGGGCACTGGCGCTGGATGCAACGCTGGACGAGGCGCGGAACCAGCTTGCGTTGATCTACTGCCACATTGGGTACTTTGACGCGGCACTGCGTGAGGCGGAAGAGGCCGTTTTTACGAATCCTAACAACAATCTGGCGGTGTACCGGATGGCGCAGACGATGGTGTTTCAGGGGAAGCATGAGCAGGCACTGGGCTTGTTGCAGACGATTCCGCCGGACGTGAACCCGTCGTTGATTGGGTACCAGACGGCCTGGATACTATTCAACCTGGGGCGAAATGATGAGGCGTCGAGGCTGATTGAGACGCTGCTTGGGGATTCATCCGAGGATGACGGGGCGCTGTTCATGAGTATGCAGGGTGTGCTGGCTGCATCTGCGGGAAGGGTGGGCGAGGCAAAGGCGCTGATTGAGACGGCCATTGAAACGGGGAAGGGGTTTGGGCACTTTCATCATGCGGCGTACCACATTGCGGTTGCGTTCACGCTGCTGAGCGAGCCGGGCGATGCGGTTCGGTGGTTGGAGTTTGCAGCGAAGGACGGGTTTCCTTGTTATCCGCTATTTGTGGATGACGGCAACCTGGAGAACCTGCATGAGGATGCCGGGTACGTTGGCTTGATGGCGAAGCTGAAGGGGCAGTGGCTGGAGTATGGGGCGTTGTTCTAACGGGCGTTGAGTGGGTCACGCTGTGCGTTTTTCTCTAGGAGAACATTTCGCTGAGCGGAAAGCATCCAGAAGTCGTCAGTCCGATGTCATCAACTTCTGCACGCAACGGGTCGTGCCCATCCTCGAGTCCCCTTCCGGCTAGGTAGCCACCATGTTGGAACAACACCGCGTCGAAGGCGAGCAGAAGAAAGCCCAGCGTTCGCTTCGACTGAAAGCCCCGCAGAGCATCCCCGAGTACCTTGTTCGATCTGTACTGACGGAGGCAGAAGGATGAGGAGGCAGGTATCTCCTGTGGCCTGCTTTCCCTTGTTCTCATCGCATCATCCCGTCGAACCTCAACGATACTTCGGCACAACGATCAAGATGTGTATCCAAGGCCCGCCGCTGCTGTAGCTAAGCATCGCGATGGTCTGAGAGAGATTGCACAGTCTTCGCTGACTACCTCTCATGACATCCGCAAACGGCCTGTTGAAGGTGTCTTGTCCCCGAGTTTCATGCAACGCATTTCATCGATGCTGGTGTTGGCCTTCTGCGATTCCGCCCGGCAGTTGGCCTCGGTGTACTCATCAAACGTCAAAATGCAATGTCCTAGCCCTCTCCGGATAGAAATGTCCCAAGTACTTGCGACCTTCCTCAATGTGCCGAACCCACGAACACATCTGATCCCTGGGCCCGATGCCTTTGACTACGTGAGGAAGGAGAGGGAAACCCGCCGTTCGGAATTCGCCGAATGTGAGGTATGACAAGATCAACCAACTTCGAAGAGCTTAGATAACGTCATGCAGGCGTTCGAGGATGCGTCTCAACAATGGCGCATCTCCCAACTGGGTCATTTGGACCGTTTTAGCGTCGCACTCTGCTGATCATCTCTGGCTCTCACTACTCTCGACTGGCGACAACCAGCCAAAGTATGTTTTCAGTCCGAAACGGCTCGAAACGCGCATTAGCGATTCTGCACTCATTGAAGTGGCTGTAGTAGCTCAATTGCCCATTTAGCATTCGGAGTTATTGCACTGTCGCTGTCAACGGCAAATCCTGCGAAGACGATCCGGTGCGGAGGATACGACTGCCTCCCGGCTTCACCCATGCTTTTTTGTCGACTGACCAGTATTCAAATGCTCGCGGCGCGATTTCGAGCGTCACCTCGCGCTCCTCGCCTGGCTGCAGGGTAACCCGGTCAAAGGCTACGAGTGTTTTTGGGGCGAACTGTACTCCTTGCGGCTTGTTCACGGGAGCATCGAGGTAGACCTGCGGCACCTCGTCGCCTACTACGCCGCCGGTATTCTTGACGCGAACCGATACGCTCGCACCGCCATCCACGGTGGGCGTCACTTTCAGATTCGAAAATGCGAATTTGGTATAGGACAGTCCAAATCCGAACGGGTACAGCGGCTGGATCTTCTGATCGTCGAACCAGCGGTACCCAACGAGCACGCCTTCTGAGAATGTTGTTATGCCGTCGACGCCTTGCGTGGAACGCTCAGGGTGAGCAGGCGAGGTCGCCGCATAATCACTGAGCGCCTTGGCCCAGGTCATAGGCAACCGTCCCGCAGGATTGCTCTGACCGAGCAACGTTTTCGCCGTTGCTGACCCACCCTCGTCTCCAGGCCACCACATCTCCAGTACCCCTTTGACTTTGTCGATCCACGGCATCGCCACTGGCTGACTCGTATTCAAAACCACGACAGTGTTCGGATTGACTGCTGCAATTTCCTCAATGAGTTTGTCCTGATTGCCCGGAAGCTCGAAGTGCGGCTTGTCTCGCGTCCACACAAATACTACAGCTGTTTTTGCGTTCCGCGCCGCGTCGATTGCCGTAGCGTGATTGCGCTGCCGCGCTTCGGGAGTCATCCAATTCAAGCGCACTTGCACTGGCGCGTTCGATGTGTCGACGGAGGTCGTGACCTCAATCCTGTGCGCGCCCTTGGTCAGTTGGACTGCGCGGCGCACGTTATCCAGGCCATCTGTTGTGGGAAGTCCATTATCCTGCGAGGCATGTTGGACATCGCCGTGGACTGTTCCTTTCACGGCGCCGGTTCGGCCCACCTCTTTATCATCAATGCTGAACATTCCACGCGTACCCAATGCCTGCAGGTAGAACCAGTAGGAGCCGTCGGCTGGAACGGTGACTTCGCCCTTCCACGTTGCGACAGTATTCGGTTGCAGCACTTTTCCGTTGGTTTTGGTGAAGTCGATCGAAGGGTCTATGCTGCTGCTCCCCGCCTCGGTGTTCCTCACAAGTCCAGGTTTTCCGTCGTGTGTGAATGCGGCCGCAGGTATTGGAGTTCCGGTCATGTCGTCGTCCACGGCGAATGTCACCTTCGCGTCGGGCGGGAGTTTCCTCAGCGCGTCCAGCGGGCTCACCTGACGTTCAGGAACGCCCGGTGACCGCTCGCCAAATGTGCCGATGGACGCGACCTGGCCAGCAGTCGGCCCGATCACGGCGATACGGCCACTCCCCTTGAGGGGAAGGATGTTGTCTTCATTCTTCAGTAGAACGGCCGCGTCTTCTGCGGTCTTCTCAATGATGCTTCCGTTGCCACCAAGATCCTGCGGCGTGACATCATGTTTTTGCTTGCCATCGAGATACCCAAATCGATCGATCTGATAGAGCACGCGCCGTGCGGCTTCGGTGATGGACGCTTCGGTGATGGAACCATCCTTGAGAGCGTCGCGCATGGTTTTCGAGTCGGAGTCGGTCGGGAAGGCTGACAAGTCCATGCCGCCTCCTTTGGTTTCCTCGGGGATGGTGCCGCCAAGCATCCCCGCCAGGGCTGCAAGATTCGGCTTCGTGGGCGGCCCCGACTTCTCAGGACGGGTGCGGAAATAGGTGTGCATCATTCCAGCGAACGGGCTGTCATCAGCGATCTCACCGGGCATTTCCATCGTGAGCCCGTTGTTGATGAAGTGCACGTTGTGTACTCCGCCCCAGTCTGAGGTGACGAAGCCTTTGAAACCAAGTTCACCAAACAGAATTGTCTTGAGCGTGTCCGGATTGCCGCAGGCGAAGGCGCCATTGATTTTGTTGTACGAGCACATGATCGACGCAACGCCAGCCTTCACTGCCGCGTCGAATGGCGCGACGTAGACCTCGTGAAGCGTTTGCTGGTCGACGAAGATGTTGTAGGAATCGGAGTCATAGGCCACATAGTGCTTGGCCATCGACATCACTCCTTGGGCCTGCTCGCCGTGGATCTCGGCTGCTCCCAAAGCACCGGTGAGGAACGGATCTTCGCCGAGCGTGTTGTAACCGCGAGCGAAGGTGAGGTCGCGGTCGATGTTGATGAAGGGCTGCAGCACAACGTCAATGCCCAGAGAACGTGCTTCGCGGCCGATCGCCACGCCATTCTGCTCTGCATCCTTGACGCTCCAGGTTGCGGCGACGCCCATGGTTGCAGTCTGCGCCTGCCCTGCGACCCGGGTCAACACTCCAGGAGGACCATCCGCCATGCGCAGTGACGGAATCCCAAGCCGTGACACGCCCGGCAAATAGCCCGCCTGCCCCTGGTTCGTCGCCGCCGGCTCTACATCGCCTCGTATCAGATTCATCTTCTCTTCGAGCGTCATCTTCTTTAGCAGGCTGTCGATACGGGTCTCATCGGCTTTATCAGCTGGAACAACCTGCGCCTTCGCCCAATAGGCAGACGTGACAAGCAAAAGAAATACTGTAGCAAGTGGCCTCATCGCTGCTCCTCGAAAAATCAAATAACTCTCGACTGCGAATTCTAACCTTAACTGCTGATCGACGAGGTGTTTGCCACCCACAAATGGTCTGGTGCTTGGTATCTCAAGACAACAGCGATTCTAAAGAGACGCCGTCACGGCAAGGGCTTGGCCAGCGAAGCCGCAAAGACTACCTGGACCAAAGGAACCAGCTGGACAGCCACGCCGTGCGCCCCCGGATGCGGCTGACACGGCCTGCCCTGCTGCCGGCCGGAGACTCGGAGCGCGTGAAAACGGCGCAGTCCTGCGCACGCTTCAATCCCGCAAAGTTGGTGTTTCGGCAATGACGACGTTTTCGACCGTCCCAGCGGATCGAAGTTTATCAAAACCCCGTTTTGCGGGAACGAAGTGGGGAAGCCTATCTAGCTACGTGCCGAAGTCCCGTTAGTTCGGCGCATGACAGCGAACACGCCAGAGATACCCATGTGAGATTTATAAAAAAACTATCGGAAAAACAATGAGGGAAGAGAGAAGTTCTCGTGAAGTCCACAGTCCATCGATCAAGCCAAGTCCCATGAAGGCAACAAAACACCTTGAATAGACAGATCACAAAGCTGAATTTTGGTGTTTTCAGAGCGGAACATTGCGGAAAGCATCTTTACAAAAGCTGTCTAAATCCTTCACGGGATGGCAGCAGGCCAACTATTGGAGAGGGAAAGCAGAAGTGACGCTATCGCAAGGCTCTGGTAAATACGTGGACCTACTGTGGACTAACCTTACTAGAGCGCCTTCGCGCTCTAGGAGAATCACATTCATGAAGAAGTTCGTCTTTATTCTGGCCGCAACCGTTGCTTTTTCCGCTTCCACAATCTCGATGTCAGCTCAACAAGTTAGCCCGCAGGTAATGGGCGGCTCCAACCCTCGTCCGCAGGTAATGGGCGGCTCCAACCCTCGTCCGCAGGTGGTGGACACCGTGTACTCGGCTGTACTCGCCTACTTCGGGCTTTAAAAAAATCACCCGGAGCCGCTAAAATCACTGTGCTGAGGTGCACGGTGAATTTATCTGTCATGGCAACGGTCTTGTGGGGAACGGGCTTCGTTCTAAACGCAGCTCTCCTACTTGTGCTGATCTACAAGCGGCGATACAGGACCGTGCCTTGGTTTACTTTATGGGTTGCGTCTCAAAGTCTGTACACAATAGTTCTATTCGGAGCATTCAGGTTTTCCTCAAAGCACGTCTATGCCGTCGCTTATTGGTCCTGTGACTTTCTGGACGTCCTGCTGCAACTTGCGGTCATCCTGGAGATCGCGGGGATCGTTCTTCGGCGAAGCAAGCGATGGGTCTCAGGTGCTCGCCCCCGGCTTATCTTAATGGGCGCGATCGCCCCGGTGATCGCTTTGGTAATGGCGTTGTCCATGCATCCAGCCGCAGATAGCAAGCTAGACGACCTATTTGCGCGAGCGAGCGTCTTCACCACAGTTCTTGTCTTTCTTATGTTCGTCGGGGTGGTAGTGGCATCCCGTCAATTAGGTCTCGGATGGCGAAGCTATGCGATGCGAGAGAGTTATGGCTTCATTGCGTGGGTAACCATCGGCTTCTTGACCGACGGGCTTCACGCTTATTGGCGCACGTTAGGGCACTTCACCTTGCTTGAGAATGTACATATTGCTGTATTTCAACTCGCCGCGATTTACTGGGCATTCATATTCTGGCTGCCTGAACCGGCGGCGCCTCAAATCGTCCCCGGGAATAAAGATCTGATGGAAGCCCTGAAAGGGCGTTTAGAATATGGACAACGGTCGAGCGGGCTTTCTGCGACCGATAGGATTCCGCCGAAATGATATTTCTCGTTCTATATGTTCTTGTATTTCTTGGCGGTGTTGGATATGTCATCGACACCGGGTACAAGCGACGAAAGCTTCACGCGCAGAGTTGGAACGATGTGCTTGGAACGCTGGAACCAATCAATCTCGAAGGAATTCGATTGATTGCGGACAACTTTAATGGCTCGGATGAAGGCCGGGTTCGGATTGAAGCCGATGAAATGTGGAAGGTTATCGGTGGCCTGCACGGCCTCAAAAGGCTGAAGAGGAACGCCTGGGCGATGCTCAATTTGGCCGTTTACGCTGAAAAATGGAACCGCGATCAGGGCGAACTGGTTTCTGAAACGATTCGAAGAGATGCGACTCGACTGAACCATGCAATCTTTCGAATCCAGCTCGGTTTCTTCCTTCATTTTGGATTTGTGCAGCCCACGTTCTATCTTCAAGAAGCGGTGTCGTCATACTCCAGTGTTCGTGATCGGTTCGTCGGCCTCTACTATACGGCCTACGTCGGCCCTATCCCCGGCCTGGAGACTTAGCCGATCTGAAGAATTTAGCTCTAGGCTCCCGCAGCTGATCGCTAGCGAAACCAGCATAACTGGATCCAACTGCTTGAACGTCGTCGTCGCTCTTGGCTGATGCGAATCGTCCTTGCAGCGTGACCGCTCGAACCAGATGCTCCGAGAGCACCTTTTCAGTGGAGCGGTTGATCTGAAGTTGGTGTGCCGTTGGCGGCGGCGACCAGCAGTTGCTGGAGAGGTTCCGCAACAGATCGTTGCGCGGCAAAGAACTCACTGACCCGATCGGTAAAGGCAGGCAAAAGCACCTCTCCCAAATTCGCTCGCGTCTCAACGATAAATTGACGCAGTTCCCGAACCGTTACGCTGTCCGCATCCATAAGTTGCTTTGCCGGTTGTTTGATCGCTGGGAAGCGGTGAGCCTCCGTCAATCGTTGTGAGGATGCGAACTCACTCAGAAGTTCTGTCATCAGTTCGCTGTGCAGCCCGGATTCAGGCAGGCTCTGCATATTGCGCATGATGCTTTGCTTGAGTATTGCAATGTCCTGATCGCTTTGAGTACCTGCATAGAGAGCTTTCTCAAGGGCCGTATCCCACTCGGCCTGCAGTTCCCTGGATCGTGCAAAGAGGCCGCTCAGTCGAGCGTTGAGTTCTGAATAGGCAGGATCGCTTCTGATCTGGGCTGGGTACCGACCCTGGCTCTCTTTTGGGATCTCATCGAGGGCCCGGACAATGAGGTCTGCGTTATCAAGATACTTCGCCAGGACGATCACGAAGTGCCGATACTCCGATTGGGCCTCGTCAAAAGCTTGGACGAAGTTCAGCTCGGTTCCAGCGATGGAGGAGGGAACCTCAAAGTCGACATTCAGGGCGGAAGAGAACCGAGTCCCCAGCGGCAACCATGAGACCTTGTCCGGCGTAAGCCTGATCTGACGCATTTCGTTGATTTTTAGACCCCAGACCGGGATGGCCCAGCTCAGCGTCGCTTGGCCGGGGATCGTGCCGGCGACAACGCCAATCACTCCGTTTGCCGAGAGAACGGGTCCTCCGCTCATGCCCTTCACCGCGCCTATATTCATGGGAATGATCCGGAGTGCGCTATTCGTTTTAGGTGCGTCGTCTAAAGCGAGATCGTTTGCGAGCACCGTGTCATCGTCCGTGGCCGAAGCCCCGATCACCTGGCGTTGGAGCCCTTCGATTCGACCATAGACATAAAACTTACTGCCTAGAAGGTGCGCGGGTTTACCGGGTGCAATGTGCAATGAGCTGACCACATTGGGAACTTCCTTCAGCCGCAGAATCGCGAGATCGCGTTCTGGGGCATAGGCCACAACGGTGACATCGTGCGAGACGCTTCCGGCGCTGAATACGACCAAATTGCGAGCGTCCTGCACCACGTGATAGCAGGTTAGGATGTACCCGCCAGGACCGATAAATGCGCCTGAGCCAATGCGAGTCTTGAGCGGAGTAGTCGCTGTGATCGTGACGATGGCGCTTTGTTCATGGAAACTGGCTTCTTGGGCCGGGGCCTGGCAAGCAGATATCATCCACGAGAGCGTACACGACAGTCCTACTAACACCCCGGCTGTCACTTGCATTGTTTCATCTCCTTGGAGAGCGCCTTATATTCGTTAAACAGTTGGAAGTATGCCTGCTCCGCGGATAAAGCACCGGCTGTCTTCAGCATGTCAATAGCATCGCCTCTGCTAATACCGTCACTGGCAAGATACTTGCTGTCCTGCAGCTTTGTTTCTGTGCATTCGCCAGGTGCCTGAACGCGCGACGTTTGTGGGTGTGCTTGCCTCCATCGTTCTGGAGTCAACAATCTGCCTTCATTGACGATCAGACCCATGTACACCCCAACAAGGCAGAAGAAGGAAAGAGATGCCAGAATTTTTCCGGCAAGCACCTGTTCGTCCTGCTTCAACCTATGGAGCATCACGACGAGGGATCCGCCCACAAAGGCGAAGATGAGGCTTACAAGAGATGGCACCGTGCTGGAGGCGCTCATCGCAATTAGATTCCCTATGAGAATCCCGGTCAGGCCAAAGGAAAGAATCAACCACATACGACCTCTGTGAGAACGAGCACACTGCGGGCTGCAAGCTTCAAGCTGGCTCGATCGGTTGGAGGCAAATATAACAGCCAACCTTCGTGCTTCGGCATTTTTTAATGAA
Source organism: Granulicella arctica (assembly GCF_025685605.1). Lineage (NCBI taxonomy): Bacteria > Pseudomonadati > Acidobacteriota > Terriglobia > Terriglobales > Acidobacteriaceae > Granulicella > Granulicella arctica. The sequence goes on along the minus strand of NZ_JAGTUT010000001.1, from coordinate 3,698,435 downwards.
CATATGTTCGACGCCAGAAACACGAAGCAACAATTTAGTTCGTCCCTTGAGGAGAAGCACTAGTCAGATCAAAGGTGGAAATAGACAACGTGTTGACGTAATAGAGAGTAACTTCCGGTTGAGGGTCGGAGCGGGCATTTGCTGGCGCGACCGTACGCACAGAGATTGCACACCTGCGCTATATTCATGCGCCGGGAATGGCTACGCAATCTCAACGCTGCATAAAAAATTCTCTTTACATCGCTCCGGCTTTCTATTACTTTCCGCCAATCGATGTTGAGCTTTACAAGTACGACGGCAGCTTCAGTAAGCCGAAAATCTACTGCTTACGCGGTGCAGCCCACTCGGTTGCGGCCGAATACAGCTTGTATTTGAGAGGTCACATGACTCGCTTTAGAACCTACGCAACTCTTCTGGCACTTGGATTAATTGCGATCCCTGCCATAGCAAAGGTCGTCCCCATTCCTTGGGTCGATGGACAACTTTCTGAGAGTACCCGAAGTTACTACATAGGAGCGTGGTCCCGGGAGGTAGTCGACAGCACGGGCCGAACAGCCATCACACTCGAACTTAGAGAGGATGGGAAGTATGTCAAAACGTTGGATGCTAATTTGCGCGGCCAATCGTTTCACAACACAGAAGGCGGGACATGGACCGGCCTGGGACCGGTGGTGACATGCTCTGGCGATGGCAACGCGCCGCCGTCGAGGCACGACTTGGGTCTCTACAAAAAGCTCTGAGTAGATAGGTTGGCGGCAGTTGCCTACCTTTAGCACTTATCAGAATCCCGAACGCACGGAATAGCTCACCGAGTTATTCTGCAAACGTCCTCCCCGCCTCTCCGCGATGCTGAACTGCAACTGCCAAGGCATCGCACCCGGTATGGAGTGAGCATGCAGTGTGCCGTGTCAGTGACGGGATACTCTCTCACGGGCTAAGTAACAACAGACTCATCATGAGGCGACGTGTTATGCTACGTGCCAATTCCCAGGGGACAATTTGATGAAACTCTACAGCCTTTTGCTCGCCGCTCTTTGCGCGACCTCCGGTTTGGCCGTTGCAAGCGACCCCTTCCTAGGAACGTGGGTCTACAACGTCAACAAGAGTCCTAAGCCCACCATCACCTACCAGATCGAGGATCTTGGCGAAAACCAGTATGCATTGACCGGAAGCTCCGGGGAGACGACCCGGATCAAGGCAGACGGCATCTCCATCAAGTCTCCTTCAGGAGCCACCGTCTCCTTCAGAAAACTCGACGACCATACCTGGCAGATGGACCGGGTCGAATCCCGATCGATGAAGCGAACATATACCGTATCGCCCGACGATCGCTCGCTGACACTGGTCGACGTTTTTACGAGTGCCGATGGAGCAGGAGAGAAAACAACAACAATGTATGCGAGAACCTCTCCGGGCAGGAGTATCTTCGGCCAATGGAAGTCGGTCTCCATGGACGTTGAACTTTCCGGGCCCGCAGAGAAGTTCATCATCGAGCCTTTTGGAAAAGACGGGCTTAGCTTTATCTCAGAATCCGGCAGGCATCACATGGACATGAAGTTCGATGGCAGGCAATACTTCGATGTAGCTGCTGACGGCACCAAGGTCGATTCTTCGTCAGGCGAGAGAATCGACGACCATCTTATCCATATGGAAAGTCAGACAAAGGGTAGTCCTGTAACCACCGATGAATATAAGGTGTCGGATGACGGCAAGACATTGACCATCGTCAGCAAGGCCGTTAAAACATCCGCAGTCTTTACCAGCATATGGGACAAGCAATAACCTTAAAATGCCTCCGATCGAACTCCCGCGGATGCCAACCCAAGGTGGTCGTTGCTCGGTGTAGACCCATCTTCAGAGATATTGGAGCTGGCAAGAAAGACCGTGAGGTCAACAAAGCAGGTGAGGCTTCTGCAGTGCTTTATCCTGCTCGTTTCGAGCATCACCGGATAACTACAGCAACACCTCTCAATGCGCCCTGCCTGTTGAGCAGAATCTCCACGCGAACCAAAGGCTCCCGCAAAGTCGCCATTTTCATTGCACCGAGCATCTTTTCAAAACCTACTGGCGACAGGCTGAGTCTTCAGGATGTTCGCTGTGGGGAACTACTTTCGGCACTTGGCCGTCTTACTTCTGGAGTCCATCCCAGGACCAGCGCGGGATGCTTAGGCCGTTCGGCACATCGTCGGCCGAGCGAGCGTAGCGTGACATAGTCGTCTTGGTCGCCCAGGCAAAATAATCGTGCAGTACCTGGTGTAAAGTCCCGCTGCTGGCGAATCCGACATCGAGCAAAGCCTGATCGAAACAGGCGATCGCACGGGCGTCCATTTCGTCATGCTCCCCGTTTCCGCTGTGCATACGGACGACCTTGCTCTCGTCACCATAGCTGCTGGAATAGGCTGGTGGCCCTCCGAGCGCTTCGGCCCAGTACGCAGCCAGGCGCTCGACATGGTCGGAGTGGAAGCCATGGCTGAACGCGTGCGCGACGACTTCGTCGGCCAGTACGCGATGATGCCAGGCTTCCGCAAGGCGACGCATGCCGTCGGTCCCACCTGCGGCCTTAAAGACCGTTTGCATGCGTCCATACTCGCAAGCTTTCCTCGTTCAGGCAAGCTGCAAAACTTACGGACTTGCGGTGAGCGTGATCATCGCATGCCACGGCAGCTTCAGGCCTGATCCACCTTTCTGAAAGGCTCTTCTCTGAAAGCCGGGTATTCGGCAACTACGTTTTGTTGTTTCCGAAGTCGCCGTTTGCAGAGAACGATCCGAGATCCCTCAATGAGTGCATCGGTCTGTTCATGCCAGTCGAGATCTCGGGTGTGTTGCGGGCGATATGAAGTGGAGACTGTCGCTACCGCCCGCTTAACTCCCAAGCCTTACGGCACCATGAAGCGAAGCACCTGACCACCGCCTATCGGACCATCACCGAAGTTAGAAACGTAGAGTGCGTTGTCGGGGCCGAAGGCCATGCCCGTTGGGAGGGTCAAGCCGCTCACAACTGTTTCGATGACGCCTGCCCTGGATAGACGGACAACTTCTCCGGCGCCTGGAGTCGGGTATCCCGCGTTCGGGGAGATCTCCAAGGCATAGAGCAGGCCGTCAGGCCCGAACTTCAGGCTGACGATGGTGGTAAAGCCGGCACGTGATGCGGCTACCCGGAACTTCGACACCTCCGCCGGCGTGGTCTCCAAGCCCGGCGTGGTATCCACAAAGTTGAGGTCCTTTGAGAGCGTGATCACACGCTCTCGCTGCGTGAGGATTGGAAAGAGGCCGAGATTGCCGACGTAGAGGTTACCGCCTGACGCAGCAATTCCGGTCGGAACGATGTGCCCTTGCGACACGGAAAGATCGGTCACGAGTGTCGTGCTGCCACTGACCGCTGTCCTGGTGATCTGCCCGTGGTTTGCCTCCACGGTAAAGAGGGCATTCTTGAACGACAGCATGGAATAAGGAACTCCATCAGCCTCAAAATCGGGGGCATCAACATAGGCTGCAGGATGCTGGATATAGAAGAGGCTGAGGTCCGTGATGTAGTTCCACTTTCCATTTTTCAGATTGACCTTGACGATGCCATTAGGGAGGTCAGGGTTTCCGTGCGAGCAACCCCCTCCAGCGACCAGTGCATAAAGTGAGTCGTTCAGGAAGGCGAGATCCGCGATCCCGAAGGTGTCTCCGCCGGCATTTTGGGATGAGGCGAGCCCTTTTGCCAGCACGGAAAGAGTACCGGTCCGATCTACCTGGGAGATGGTTGCCGTCGCTCCTCCCAGGTAAGGACCGGGGCCCCCTACTACCTGAGCGCATGCCCCGTTCGTGGAATTCGAGCCGCCCGTTCCGGCTTCAGCGATGTAAAGCGTACCGTCGGGACCAAATACCAGGCCCCGAGGACCGTTCAGGCCGGAGGCGGAGACGGTGGCAGAGGTTGGAGTGAGTTGGGCACGGCAAGGCGCCGCAAAGAGGGTGAGCAGCAATGCGGCAGACGTCAAACCGCCGATTCGACTGAGAGCTTTCATAAAGATTCTCCTTGATGTTTGAGGTGAGCGCATGCGTTCGCGAAAACCTCACACAGAATCTGCGCACAAGCCGTAAAATTCCAGTTGCCTCCCGTAAGTTACGTCGCAGAGCTTACGTGCAGAGCAAGTTATGGAGAAGAATTCCTGGCATGGAAGTAGTCGCTAACGCTGACGTCGCCGAGATAAGGTCCGAGCTGCGGCGGATTTTGCGGTCACGCGCCTTCCAAAAGGCGAATCGCAGTCAGCGTTTCCTGAGCTACCTGGTAGAGGCCGCAATCTCCGACCCCGCCGTCTCCGTCAACGAGTACGCTGTCGCGTTGGATGTCTTCGATCGCCCCGCAAGCTACGATTCCGCTGTCGACGCTACTGTGCGCGTCGAAGCCGGTCGGCTCCGCAGCAGGTTGCGTGAGTATTACCTCGATGAGGGCCAACGTGCCAAGGTGCTGATCGACATTCCAAAGGGGCACTACGAAGCCAGGTTTTCATTGAAGGAGTTTGAGGCGTCGGCTCCTGACGACATGACCATCCATCAGAACGCCGATACGGTTCCGGTCACGCCAGTATCCAGGATGCGCTCGTCAGCTACGGAGCAAGAGAGCGGCACAGGCGTTCGTTCGCGATCGATTTCATTACGCATCGCCCTGGCACTCTTCTTCTGCGTGTGTAGCGTGGTCGGGATCGAAATGTTTCGTGACAGGCGATTGGAGGCGAAGTCTTCGATCCACTCCATGGCGGTTCTACCGCTGCGAAACCTATCCGGCTCGACTGAACAAAACTATCTTGCCGAGGGTATGACGGACGAACTGAATACCGAGCTGGCGCGCATTCCACACCTGCGCGTCATCTCGCACGACTCTGTGGTGAGTGCAAAGCTCAATGGTAAATCGCTCAGTCAGATTGGGAAGGAACTGGATGTGGACTCCGTCGTGGAAGGAAGCGTCTTTCGCTACGGTGACAAGGTGCGGATTACTGCGCAGTTGACCGACGCACGGAATGACCAGCAACTATGGGCAGCCAGCTTCGAGGGAGAGACAACGGATTTGATTGCGCTGCAAGACAGCGTCGCCCGGGAGATCGCGAATCGCGCACGGCTGACATTTGTCCTGGGGCCACAGGTTGAGGGGGCCCCGGCGCAGCGTCGTTCACCCGAGGCGTACGATGCGTATCTGCGGGCACGTTACTTTCTGGATAGACGCGATTCCAAGCTCAGCACGGAATACTTCCAACGTTCGATTGATCTAGATCCCACCTTTGCCTCGGCCTATGCCGGCCTCGCGGAAGCGCTTGAAGCCGCGCTGACGCTGGGCATGGCAACACCTGAGGCGGTGAAGCCCAGGGCACTCGCAGCGGCACACAGGGCGATTGAACTTGATCCACAGAGTGGCGCGGCATACGCTGCGCTCGGAACGATCGAGTTCACGCAGCTCTGGGATTGGCATCATGCGGAGCAGGATCTCCTGCAAGGCATTCAGTTGAGTCCGGGAGACTCCTATCCGGTGGCGATGTACGGCCTGTTTCTGGATGCTGCGCGTCGTCCCGAAGACGCGGTCCTGCGGATGCGACAGGCCAAGGTCATGGATCCTCTCTCCTTTTGGGTCGCCCGAAACCTTGGTTCGGCGCTGTATTTCGCGAAAAGATATGACGAGGCTTTGCGAGAGCTGGATCGAGCAAAAGAGCTTCAGCCGGATCGGTCGCCTGTTGTCGATAATTGGATTAGCTGGACGTACGAGATGAAAGGGATGCGCCGCGAGGCCATCCAGTATGACCTGGCAGGCTTACAGCGGATGCGCTCCGCGGATGAACTCGCGTCGCTCCAACGCACCTATCAGGTTCGGGGCTGGACGGCGTATTGGCAGTTGCGCCTTAGACAACAAACGAAGGAGCCGATGCGAGAATGTGCAGCCTACGAGAGAGCCCTGGACTACCTCCGCCTCGGAGAACGGGACCGTACGATTGCCCAGTTGCAGCAGGCTTTCGATCAACATTGCTTCTGGATGGAGATGGTCGAGGCTGATCCCCGCTTTGATCAACTGCGCAATGAGCGGCAATTTACGGCCCTCGTTCGCCGCATAGGCGTCGGTCAGACGAAGGATGAATAGTGGTTCGCTGACATTGGGAGAGCAAACATGCCGGAAAGACAGCTAACTCTATGAGTAAAAAAGTAGTATTTCGGCATTCAAGAACGGCAGCATCCTGACATCGCAATCGAATCGGGGCCACGACGATCGTGACCAGAGTCCTTGAAAGTCATGGTTGTCGGCAACTTCATTCCAGTCCAGCGTCGAGGCTCTTACTACCGCGAAGCCGCCCTAGCCAAGATTCGGATTCCATGAACCCTCACAACAGGTACCATGTCCGCAACCCCAATGGATACCTCCGCCACCCGCCAACCGACGCCCACCCTATGGCAGTCCATCAAAGAGGCCTTGCGCGGCAGCCATCAGGACTACACCACCGGCAGCCTGAACCGGTCCATCCTCCTGCTCGCCATTCCCATGGTGCTCGAAATGGTCCTTGAGTCCCTCTTCGCCGTCGTCGACGTCTTCTGGGTGAGTCGCCTCGGGGCCAACGCCATCGCCACCGTCGGGCTCACCGAGTCGGTCCTCACCCTCGTCTTCGCCGTTGGCATGGGACTGGGCATGTCCACCACCGCCATGGTGGCACGCCGCATCGGCGAAAAAGACACGAATGGAGCAGCCATCGCCGCCGTGCAGGCCATCTTCCTCGGCCTTATCGCCTCAGCAATTCTCGGGATTCCATTCTTCTTCCTCGCGCACCACTTGCTCGCTGCCATGGGAGCATCCCCTGCCATCATCGCCACCGGCACCGGCTACACCCGCATCGCCCTCGGAGGATCGGGCGTCGTCCTTCTTCTCTTCCTCAACAATGCGATCTTCCGCGGGACCGGTGACGCCGCCATCGCCATGCGTCTCCTCTGGGTCTCGAACATCCTCAACCTCATCCTCGACCCCTGCCTCATCTTCGGACTAGGCCCATTCCCTCGCATGGGAGTTACCGGCGCTGCCCTCGCGACGTTCACCGGTCGAGGCATAGGCGTCCTTTACCAGTTCTATCGCCTCGCCCGCGGCACGGAGCGGCTTTGCATCCTCGCTTGCCATCTTCGCCTCAACGCCACGGTTCTCTGGCGACTCGTCCGTGTCTCCTTCACCGGTATCCTCCAATTCCTTATCGGCCAAGCCAGTTGGATCGGTCTCGTCCGCATCGTCAGTCTCTTCGGAGCGCCCGCCCTCGCCGCCTACACCATCGCCATCCGCATCGTCATCTTCGCAATCCTTCCCTCCTGGGGTCTCAGCAACGCCGCCGCTACCCTCGTCGGCCAAAGCCTCGGTGCCGGCGAGCCCGACCGTGCCCGCAACGCCGTTTGGCGTACTGGCCTCTGGAACATGATCTTTCTCGGCACCGTCGGCCTGATTTTTATCGTCTTCGCCCCTTGGATCCTCGGCCTCTTCACCACCGACTCCGAGGTTCTCCGCACCGGCATCCCCTGCCTGCGCATCTTCAGTTCCGGCAACATTGCCTATGCCTACGGCATGGTACTTCTGCAAGCCTTCAATGGCTCCGGCGACACCCTCACCCCAACGTACGTCAACCTCTTCGGCTTCTGGATACTTGAAATCCCTCTCGCCTGGGTTCTAGCGATGCACACCGCACTGCAAGTCAACGGTGTGTATGTCTCCGTAGTCGTAGCCCAAGCTGCCATCGTGCTGGTCTCCCTTTATCTCTTCAGGCAAGGCAAATGGGCAAAGCAGAAAATATAAGTCGTCCTTGGGTCACATGGATGTCACCCACGTACTCATTGCCTCTCACTTTTTCACCGAGTTTCAGAAGCAGACCAACAAGGAATGGGCCGCTTCCTGGAACACCAGGAACGCAGAGTGATAACGACGCTCATGAGCGAATAGGCGATTCTAAAACGTGCTGGAGCACACCGGAATACGATCCGATGTAACTCAGAGCAAGAGTCAGACTTATAGACGTTATTGGAACTTACAGGATGAAGAAATGGTGGAGGCGGTGGGAGTCGAACCCACGTCCGAAACTACCGACAACAGAGAGCTTTCATGCTTTTTCCAGGTTCATTTTTGTCTCGTCCCCGGCACTTAGAACGGACGAAGATGCGCCGGCGACCAGTCTGATCGATCTCATCCCTTCCGCTCAGACGGAGCAGTTGGGACCAGCCTACTGTGCGACGATCGGTACAGGCCCGTAGGCGAAGCTTGAGCGATCGGCCACTTATTTAATTAAGCAGCAAGAGCGAACTGAGGTTCGGCACTTATAGTTTTGTGAGCGATTACGGGTGTCCACACCCCGGCATGCCTCTCTGCCACTAGCAATCCCGTCGAAGCCGTGACGCCCCCTTGTGGAGCAGCAACGCCGATGCTTTAGGCTTTGCAAAGAACGATCTTCAGTATACCCCCTCCGTATACCCAGCCTCATGCAAACGCAAGAATCAATGCCCCAATCGCAATCAGAGACCCGCCCGCAGCCTTCAAGAGCGTCAGTCGCTCTCCCAGAAAAAGTGCCGCAAACACAATCACCAGCACCACGCTCAGCTTGTCCACCGGGGCTACACTCGATGCCGGTCCCATCTGCAGCGCTCGAAAATAGCATAGCCACGAAAGCCCCGTCGCCACCCCCGACAGCACCAGGAACAACCAACTTCGCCGCCCAATCTGCGCAAGCCCATGGTGCTTATCCAGCCCAATCGCAATTCCCCACGTAAAGACCAGGATTACGCTCGTCCGGATAGCCGTCGCAAGATTAGAATCCACCCCCGCGATGCCGACCTTCGCCAGCAAGGCCGTAGCAGCAGCGAAACCAGCAGAAAGCAGCGCCCAGAATACCCAAGTCATGCCACCAGCCTACGCCCAGACACTGAACCCACCCTGAAGGCCCTTTTCTTGACATTCCCAGAGGGAATCTGCGTCTGCTCTCTAATCCGCGTTCCTCCGCGACAAGCCGCGGTAGCCCTGGCTTTAGATCGGTGTCATCCGCACAGATCGGTGTTAAGCCTTCATCGCCCTACAGCGCAGCCGCTTCCAGATCCACGTTCTGCCACTCCCCACGCTCAATCCCCGCCCGAATCTGTGGAGCCGTCCGACCCTTCTTCGTCTGCTGGTAGGCATACACCGCCTCCCGCATACAGGTGGAACAAGCTGCCCCATGGGTCCCCTCAAAGCAGCTATGCAGGCTGTTGTGGCTCATCTCCCGATCACATCGGCAGTAGCAAGGCTGTTGGTGCAGAACCGCCGGAATCTTCGCCGCCATCTTGTACGCAGTCACCTGGTACGGATGTGAAAAATAGGGACCGCTCAACTGATTGCCGCTCAAAACAGGAGGGAGAGGCTTCGCAGGAGCAGCAGAGTTGTACGCCGGAACATCCTCAGCAGGGTTTGACCACTGCGCCGAGGCGACAACGGTGAGGAGACCAAGAGCCAGACAGCCAATCCATCGCTTCATGTCAACATCATAATCCAGCCCACACGGTCGCCGCTGCCCTGCAGTCATCATGAGATAAGCGGAGTGTCGCGTTTTGTGGCCCACCTTAAAAAAAGGACGGCATGAACGATCCTTTGTTCATGCCGGGAGGCCAGTGACGCAACTTGTATCGACTAACGCTCACCCTGCGTCTATCGAAAATCTTCGACTGCGGATCTCTCTCGCTCGTCTATGTAAGATCATAGCACGGATTTTGCAAATTTCATATTTCATATAACTTTTCTTCAAAACACCTACCGAAGCTGACCCTGAATCGCGTCCTCAAGCACCACGTTATTCTTCTCCAGCAGGTTCCCAAGCGCTCGATCCAGTGAAATCTGGGCCTTCATCCAGTCCGACCGCGCTGCCACTTCGGTCGACCGCGCCTGCGCCAGGTAGGCCTCATCCTGAACGATCAGAAAGTTCGTGCTCGCCCCTACCGTAAACTTGTCGATCTCCGCCTGCAAAAGCTGCTGCTGATAGTTACGACTCTCAACCGCCGCTCCGTAAGCCTGATGAGCGTTCTCGAGCGCAATCGACGCATTTTCAATCTGCTGCCGAATGTCGTTCTCGAGCTTCGCCGTCCGTCCCTGCGCCTGGCGAAGCTGAATCGCATCGCGCGCGTAATCCGCCTGTGCAATGCGATTCCGCAGCGGCATATTCAGTTGCACACCCCCCTGATAGATCGTCGATAGCCGCAACCCGCCCTGCGTCAGCGCCGCAGGCACAGTCACATCGCCAGTCCCAATCGACCCCAGAGTTTCATAGGGAACCAACGACGATCCGCGCGTCTGCACATTCGCATACACATTCAGCAGCGGCTTCAGGCTGCTCTTCGAGCCCTTGACCGAAGCCTCATCCGCCTTCACCTGCAAGCCAGCCTGCGCAAGATCAGGCCGATTCGCCAGCGCATCCGTAATCAGCGATGGCACATCCAGAGCAGGTGCAGCATCAGGAACGATAATCTTGTCCGTCGGTACAATCGTCGTCACATTCGCAGTCGGATCACCAAGCTTTCGCAGCAATTGCTCCTTCAGAATCACCTCTTCCTGCCGATACTCGCCTTGAGCCTGGATCAGATCCAGCCGACTCGACGACAGCAATGCCTGAGCCCGAATCAATTCGATCGGAGCCAATGTTCCTTCATCTACCTGATTCTTGTCATCGTCGTAAAGCTTCTGAGCCGCCGCAAGCGACTCTTCCTTCACGCCAATGTTCTCGCCCAGCGAAACCAGGTCGTAGTACAGCCGCGACACACCATAGATCGTCTCCAGCAACTGCTCCTCAAAAAGCAGCCGCGAGACCTTCTGGTCAATCTTCGCAATCCGAATAAACCGCAGGTTCACCTCGCGCCCGCGACCGCGAAGCAGAGGTTGCGTAATCGTGAACGAGGTACTTGGCGCATGGAACGGATCGACCTGCGATCCACTCGCATACAGCACCTGCGCAGCGTTGTTCACGTACGCATCGATCTGCGCACCAGTAGAGAATCCCTGCTGATAATCGATCCCCGTACTCACATAGTCGAGCGGCGCAGTCTGGCTCGCCGTGCCACTTCCTCCAGAGCCGCCTGTAGTCGTATCAATCAGGGACGACTGATCCGAACGCCGCAAATACCCAGCCTCCGCGATCAACGTCGGATCGAACAGCGGTAGTGCCGGACCCGAAGCAAACGCCGAACTCCCATTCTCAGACAGATTCTGCTGCGTGCCACTGCCCGTCTGCGTTACCTGCGACAGGTCGATGATCGTCGCATTGGTCGAACCCGTAGTTCCCGTAGTAGCCGTAATCAGCAATGGACTCGTAGCCGCGCCAACGCCCGGAGCAGTCTGCTGCACCGTGAGGTCGATGCCCCGCAGCGTTCCCCCACCCTGCGCTCGCGTAACATCCGTATCCGCAAGCGACAAGCCGTAACGGCTCACCTCCACATCGAGGTTGTTCTCAATCGCCAGCGCAATCGCATCGTGCAGCGACAGGTATAGCTTTCCATCCCGCACCAGTCCACCAAACCGCACCATCGATCCCGCAGGAAGCTCCGGCACACGAGCCGCCCGATACGGCCCACGCAAACTGAAAAGCCGCGTGTTGAATCCGGACGGCGCTTCCTTATTCGGCAGCACCGAACTATCCCCGGTTCGCTGCAAACTCTGCGACCCCTCTGCTGGCGAAGCAGGCTGCATACTCAACGGTGCGAGGTTTCGCAGATCAACCGTAGTCTTATCCGGCTGCGGAAGCGGAGCATCCGGACCAACCCCAGGCTTCTGCTGTGCCGGAACCTGCTGCTGCCCCGGAGACTGACGGATGCTCGGCATCGGCGGCGCAGGCGCAGTAAACGGCGGAGGCTGCACCCCCTGCTGGGCAGCAGCACCAGCCGTCAGCAGCGCGCCAACAAACGATCGCCGAACTATCCGAGACCCCTTCATTTCCCTGACCCATCCTTACTCTGCTTCTGTTGCTTGCCACCAGACTTCTGATCCGAGCCGCCGCCACTCCCCTGCCCCGGCTTGCCCTTCTGGTTCGTACTCTCGCTCTTCGAGTTCACAATCGATTGATCCCCGTACTGGTTCGGTCCAGAGTCAGGAGCCTTGTCCTGCTGCGCTCCACCGCCACCGCCGCTATCTTCTCCCGCCTCCTGCGTCTGTTGCGGACGAACCTTCACGCCCGGCTGCACGCTATCCGTCACCGTCGTCACAACCCAGTCGCCTTCATGCAGACCATTCAGGATCTCGACCGAAGGCCCATAGTCCCGGCCAATCTCAACCGGCACCATCCGGATCTTTTCGTCCCGCACAATCGCCACCATGTTCTTGTCCTGCCGCACCACCACCGCATCTCCAGGCACAGTCAGCGGAGACACACCACGCACCTGCACAAAGCTCACCACCGCATACATCCCGGGATAGAGCCTGCCATCATGGTTCGGCACATCCACCTCGACCAGCATCGTGCGTGTGTTCTGATCAAGCGAATTTGCCGTCCGCGTCACCGTCCCGTTGATCGGTCGGTCCGGCCTCTCCTGCACAAACACCTTCGCCGGCATCCCCCGCTGAATACTCGACGCATACCCCTCAGGCACCGAGACAAGTATCCGCAGCGTATCGAACTGCGCCACCCCAAAGATCGCGCCACCCTGTGCGCTTCCAGTCGACGGCGAAGCAGCCTGGCTACTATTCCCCGAACTACCACTGGTATTCGAACTACCTACACTCGCCGTGCCGCCCGTAGACGACTGCGACGAATCCATAGGCATCATCGACGCCGATCCCGAAGCCCCCACCAGCGCGCCCACATCCGTATTCCGCTGCGTCACCACGCCATCAAAGGGAGCCGTAATCCGCTCATAACTCTGCAGCGCAATCGCCCTTGCGAGATTGGCACGATAGCTCTCCACATTTCGCTCAGCGGACCCAACCACCGCACGCTGCGCCAGAAAATCCGCCTCACGCTGGTCCCCATCCTGCCGCGAAAAAACTCCCTTCGCCACCAGTGTTCGCCACCGCTCATACGTCACACGATTCAAGGCAAGCGTCGCCTCCTGCTGGACCTGCTGCGCCTCCGCCTGCCGCAACTGCTCCCGCGCTTGCTGCACCTGCTGGTCAAGATCCGGCGCATCGATCAGCGCCATCAACTGCCCCTTCTTCACGTGATCGCCAATATCCACATACCGCTTCTTCAGATACCCATTAGCCCGCGCATACAGATACGCCTCCGTCTGCGCAGACGTCGTTCCCGGCACCGTCAACTCACCGGGCGCATGCGAGCGCTTCACTTGGATCACCTGCACCTTCGGCTGCTCTTCATCCCGCTGCTTCGCCGCCGCATCCGCCTTCTTCTTCTCCGCACGATGCGGCAGATAACCCAACAGGAAGATAAGCAACATCGCCACAACACCCACGCCAACCCACAGCAGAATCTTTCCCCAGTTGCGATGCTTCTGGTGCTTCTTCTTATCGAACTCCTGCTGCACCTCGCGGTCGTGCGCGACCTGCTCATGCTTCTTATGCGCCGCCTGCCGAGCCGCAGACTCCTCGCGCTCCCACTCCTCACGCGTCAGCCGCCGATCCGGATACTCCGTGATCTCGCGCAGCCGCTCATCCTCGGGATACGTGCGCCGTCCAAGCTCATCATGCTTCTTGTCGCGTAGGTCGTCCTGCTGCTCATCACTCATAAAGTATTCACTCAAGCCGGTTGCGGCTGTCCCTGCTTCGATTCCTTGTCGTCGCCTTCGTGATACGCCTCGTCAATCTCCTTGTCATAGTCCCGCGGAGCAGCCGTCCGCAGCCACGAGTACATGATCGGTACAACAAAAAGCGTGCCCAGCGTTGCCAGCAGAAGTCCACCAATGACCGCACGCCCAAGCGGCGCATTCTGCTCCCCGCCCTCACCAAGAGCCAGTGCCATCGGCAGCATCCCGATGATCATCGCCAGCGCCGTCATACACACCGGCCGCAACCGCGTGTACCCGGCATTGATTGCTGCCTCAATACTGTCCTTACCCGCAGCGCGTTCATCATTCGCAAACACCACCATCAGGATGCTGTTCGCCGTAGCCACACCAATCGTCATGATCGCGCCCATCAGCGACGGCACATTAAATGTCGTACCCGTTAGAAACAGCATCCACAACACACCCGAAAACGCGAGCGGAAGCGCCATCAAAATAATCAGCGGATCAAGCCAGCTCTGGAAGTTCACAGCCATTAGCAGGTACACCAGCAGGATCGCAAAAATAATGCCGATGCCTAGCCTCGTAAACGAGTCAGTCATCGTCTGCACCTCGCCCCGCAGCGCCAGCGTCGTCCCCGTGGGCAGCGTCTGCTTGGCGTTCGCCATAATCTTGCGGATGTCCGTGGCCACGCCCCCAAGATCACGCTGGTCCGTCTCCGCATAAATGTCGTACACCGGCTGAATGTTGTAGTGATCGATCACTACCGGCGTAATGTCCCGCTGAAAATTAGCAACGTTACCAAGCAGTTGGCTCGCATTGCCATTCGGCGAAGTCACCGGCGTCCGCGCCAGCGCCTGCAGCGAATCGATCCGATACTGCGGTGTCTGCACCACCACCTGGTAGTTCACGCCATTCTGCGGATTTAGCCACTCATTCGGAGCCGTCTGTCCCGTACCCGTCAGCGAGATCAACATGCTCTGCGCCACATCCTGTTGCGTCAGCCCGATCTGTCGCGACTTCAATCGGTCTACATTCACATCAATCGTGGGCAGCGCGATCTGCTGATGAATGTGCGCATCCGCAACGCCCGGAATCGACTGAACCTGCTTCAGCAACTTCTGCGCCAGCTCATAGTTGCCCTTGCCACGCCCACTCACCTGCAGATCAATCGGCGCAGGCAAACCAAAATCAAGAATCTGATTCGTAATATTTGCAGGCGTAAAGAAGAACGTGCCATCAGGAAACTTACTGTGCAGATCAAGCCGCAACTGCCGCATGTAAAGCTGCGTATTCCGCTTACCCGGTGCCAGCGAAATCAGGATGTCCCCATCAGAATCTGATGTCACCGAGCTATCCGAAAACGCAAGGTTGATACCGCCGTTCGGCAGCCCGATGTTGTCGAGGATCAGCTTCACCTCGTCCACCGGAATGACCTTGCGAATCTCTTTTTCAATCGCCGCAAAATACTGCTCAGAGTCCTCAGGCCTCATCCCCTGCGGCGGATACACATGCAACCGCATCTGCCCCGAATCCACATATGGAAAGAAGTCACTGCCGATCATGAACACAAGCGGAAGCGAAAGTAGAACAAACAATCCAAACACTGCAATCGTCAGTCCACGGCTCGCAAGCGTCCACTCCAGAACCTTCTTGTATCCTTCGCGCCGTTCTTCAAACCAGCGATCGAACTTCGAATGCACCCGCCAGATCCAGTTCTCGTTCTCCTCTTCCTTCGCCTTCTCAGGATCCTGGTAGAGCCCGATCTCCGCATCCAGCAGGAAGTGCATCATCGTCGGCACCAGCGTACGCGAGAGGAAATAAGAAGCCATCATCGCGAACACCACCGCCATCGCAAGCGGTGTAAACAAGTACCGAGCGGGCCCACTCAGCAACACCACCGGCGTAAACACAAGGCAGATCGAAAGCGTCGACACGAACGCCGGTGCAGCCACCTGTTGGGCGCTATCCAGAATCGCGCGCACCAGCGGCTTACGCTCACTCATATTCCGATGCGTGTTCTCAATCTCCACCGTCGCATCGTCGACGAGGATGCCCACCGCAAGCGCCAACCCACCAAGCGTCATCACATTAATCGTCTGCTGCAGCGCATACAAAATCACAAGCGACGTTGCGATCGAAAGCGGAATCGACACGCAAACAATCAAAGTCGAACGCCACGACCCAAGAAACAACAGGATCATCAGAGCCGTCAGAGCCGCCGCAATCGTGGCCTCTCGCACCACCTCGCTGATCGACTCCGACACAAATATTGATTGATCGAACAGCGGCGTAATCTGCAGCGCCGGGGGAAGCCCCGCCTTCACCTGCGGCAGAATCGCCTTCACATGCTTCACGATGTCGAGCGTCGACGTCTCACCATTCTTGAGCACCGTCAGCAGCGCCGACCGCTTCCCATTCTCACGCACGATGTTGACCTGCGGCGCGTACCCAAGTCGCACCTGTGCAACATCCTTCATCTGCACCACAGCACCGTTCGTCGCGCGAATCGGCAGATCGTTCAACGCCGACACCACCGTAGGCGAAGAGTTCATCTTCACAATAAATTCGCGGTCGCCAATCCGCGCCACGCCCGCAGGCAGGATCAAATTCTGCTGACCCAGCGCCGTCGACACATCTGTCGCAGAAAGATGCTTCGCATACATCAAATTCGGATCGACATCGACCTGCACCTGCCGCACCTTGCCCCCATACGGCAGCGGTACAGAAGCACCCTGAACATTCGCCAGTCGTGGCCGAATGAACGAAAGCCCAAGGTCATATAAATCTTCCTCAGTCAGTCCTTCACCAGACAAGCCAAGCTGCACAATCGGCACACTCGAAGCGTCATACTTCAAAATATTTGGCGGATACGTACCCGGCGGCAGGATACGCAGAATCGTCTGCACGACCGCAGTAATCTGCGACAACGCTAACTCAACTTTTACGGTCGGCTGGAAGAAAACCCGAATAACCGCCACACCCTGGTAGCTCTCCGAGGACGTATGCTCAATGTCGTTGACCGTCGTCGAGAGCGCCCGCTCGCACACCGTAACAATGCGGCCCTCCATATCCTGCGGAGGCAGACCGCTATAGCTCCAGACGATCGTCACCACGGGGATATCAATGTACGGATAGATGTCTTTGGGCGCTTCGATACACGTCCCAATACCAAGCAGCAGCATCAGCAACGAAAACACTACAAAGGTATAGGGGCGACGGAGCGCCAGCCTGACAATCCACATGCCGCTTCATCCCTCGAACAAGTCGATGGACGTTTGGATGCAAGTTGCAGACGATCAGTTACAGCTCAATCGTTTCAGATTCTAAGAAGCGAAGCCATCAACAGAAAAGCGCATTCCGTAAACACGCGCTGAGTATTACTGAACTTTTCCGCGCGGGCGCAACCTACGCAATTCGAGCGCACACGCCACGCTGTTGCCCGCAGCTAGCTTCAGATTATCGGCAGCAAGCCAAAGCCAGAAGCGCTTCGCCGCTCCCTCTTCATTCGAAGCGCTCGTCACACGTACAAGAACATTCTCCTGCCCCGCCGCACTCAGATTACTCGGCGGATCCGATTCCGCACCGACGAGGTCGATATGCGCACCCAGCAACGCAGCCTCAACCTGCGCCACCGTTGCAGCCTCCGTCAACTCCACCAGAACAGAGGCCGTATACCCATGAAACACCGGCGCATGGACAAGCTGCACCGTCATCTCCGGCAGTCGTCCCTGCGACAGCACCTCGTAGTGAGTCGCAATCCGCTGCTGCGTCCGGCCAAGATCAATCTTCGAGCTCTCACCCAACGAGGGCAGCAGGTTGAACGAGACTTGCGCGTCATATTGATCTTTCGGTAACGGCTGAAACGAAAGCAGCTTCACCGTCTGCTGGTGCAGTTCATCCATCGCAAGTCGTCCGTACTCCGATGCAGGCTCCATCACAGTCGCAGCCAGCGACGACACGCCCGGTCCGGCATTCAATCGCGAAGCAACCAGAGCTAGCATCACCGCAGCAGGATGCGCTGGAATTACGCCCGGCGTATTGAGGTCGGGCAGCTTCGCCCCGGCACCCTTGCCTGCTAGCGCCTCTTCGATCCACGGCGCCCGCACAAGTACGTCCGCTTCCGCCTCAAGCGCATACGTCAAATCGACGATGCTCGCCCCAGCCTTCCGCGCATGGAACCACTGCGTCCTCGTGACCTCAGCCGTTCCTGCAAAGAACGCAAAGTCCATCCGCTGGAACGAATCCGCATCCAGCCGTTGAATGAACGAGATCTCATCACCCGCTGCGGCGATCTGTCCCGTCACGTCCTCATCGTCCAGCAGCACCACGCTTGAGGTCGCAAACAACGACTCACCCAACTCGTCCGCAACCTCTTTACCCGCGAGCGACGAAGCGCCCACAATCCCGATCCTGTATACCCCGTCTGCCACTGTCATCCATTCTCCGCGCCCAGCACGGCTGGCAGATCAAGTCTGCCGCAATCTGATTATCTAAGCTCCGCCAGAGGCCGAAGCATGACGGCGATCCCGGCTCCACGAATACGCCAGTCGCGCAAACACGCCGGACACCAGGTATCCCAGCGCCAGCAAAATCAGCGTCCACTCCGAGTACAGCAGCAGCAGCCCGATCACAAACACCAGCACCACTACAAGCTGGAACGGATGTCGATCCCCAGCGCTGATCTCCTTGCCGCTCCAGAAACGCCAGCTACTCACCATCAAGAATCCCGTACCCGCAATCAGCCCCATCCACAGCAACGACTTCCATGGGTTATAGATCGCATGCCCGTTAAAGAAGTGAATCACCGAAGCGATCACACCGGCTCCCGCAGGAATCGGCATACCAACAAAATACTTCGACCCCGGTCGCCCCGGATTCCGCGGCTGCGGATTGATGCTGATGTTGAACCGCGCCAGCCGGCATGCCCCGCAGATCAGAAACAAAAAACAAATAAATCCGCCAAGGTGCAGTATCCGCGCACGCATCAACGCATCCACCGTGGCGGGCAGCATCCGGAAGCCCCACATATAGGCGAGCAAACTAGGCGCAACACCAAACGTGATCACGTCCGCCAGCGAGTCCAACTCCTTGCCGAAGTCGCTCGTCGTCCGTGTCCTGCGCGCAACCTGGCCATCTACGCCATCAAACAACACCGCAAACCCGATCGCCAGCGCAGCGCGATCGAAGTACGACGGATCGGCAAGCGTACCTTGAATCCCCTGCGTGATCGCATAATAGCCAGCCGCAATATTCCCCGCAGTAAACAGCGAAGGCAACACATACATGCCGCGGCTTGGACGACGCCGCACCTTGCCCTCATCCAGAATCTGTCCCGACGCCTCGTCGGCCATCAGGCCTCCAACACCAGGTCGTCCGGCTGCGGAACAACCGCCAGCACCGTCGAGCCGCCCTTTACACGGGCTCCCATCTTCACCCGCAGATTCGCCTCGGCCGGCATCAGCACATCCACTCGCGAACCAAACTTGATCAACCCAACACGCTGTCCACGCTCAACCCGATCACCCGGCTTCACGTTGCAGACGATCCGTCGAGCCAGCAATCCAGCAATCTGCTTGAAGCCGACATCGTATCCGTCGCCCTCAATCACCACCAGCGTCTGCTCGTTATAAAGCACAGACTCAGGATTCATCGCATTCATAAACTGCCCATCGCGATGCTCGACGATCTTCACCGTGCCACTCACCGGCGCACGGTTCACATGCACATCAAACACATTCAGGAAGATGCTCAGGCGCAACCGGCTGCCCGTCACCGTCTCAATCCACTCGGCCTCGGTCACGACACCATCCGCAGGCGAAACGATCTGCCCCGGCTCTGCAGGAATCTTCCGGTTCGGATCACGAAAGAACCAAAGGAAAAATATCGCCAGAACGACAGGAATCGCGGCCAGCAAGGTGATGTGCGTCAGCCACCATAGAAGTACCGCCACCACTCCCAGCCCAAATGCATAGAGAAAACCGTCACGAACCATAATTCATTCCATTATATGGCCCTTAGGCTTATTCAAGATCAACAACTCCACGCACAAGCCGCATCAACACCGCATCCTCATCAGGAGCAGCATAGTATCCCCGCCGCTGTCCCACCACATCAAATCCCAATCCCCGATACAGCGCAATCGCTCCACTCGAAGCACGCACCTCGAGGTCCATCACCTCGCCACCGCTCTCCCACGCCCACGCGATCACCGCTCTACACAGCGCTCTCCCAACCCCGCCTCGCCGCTCTAAAGCCCGCACCACCACACTCTCAAGCTCCGCCTCATCCCCTACCAGATGCCCCACAGCAAAGCCAACGATCTCCCCATCCCTGCGCGCCACCAACAGACACCGCACCGCACCCGCCCCCACCATCCCCACATACTCCCCCTCAGCCCAATGAGGAGCCTCCACAGCCTCCCGCTCCACCCGCACCACCTCCGCAATATCCTCAGCCCGAGCGGCCGCAATCACGATCTCGATCAAACCGCCACCTTAGGCCGCGCAAATAGCTGCTCATCCGTCCGCCGCAGATAATTCGCATCCACCACGGCAGCATCATCGAAACTCCCAGCCTCCACCCGCTCCATCCCAATCCCCACCACATCCCCCGCAACCGGTTCCGCCACCACCCGCACCCGTACCACTCCCTCAAGCGCAGCCACCACCCGCGCCTCACACACCACAACCTCCGCCCCACCAACCGCCTCCACCAGCTCTGCCTGCGTCACCAGCGACTCCCCAACGCACCGCCCATCCACATACTCCCCAAAATAAAACTCACCCCGCCCCGCATCAAGCACTGCGAGCACCCGCCCCGCTCCCCGCGCCAGCACCGCCAGCCGGGACACCGCGACCAGCGGCACCCCTGCAGCCTCACTCAAACCCTTCGCCGCACTCAGCCCAACCCGCACCCCCGTAAACGAGCCCGGCCCATGCACCACCACAATCGCCGCCAACTCCCCCAGCCGCAAACCCTGCCCCTCCAGAGCCAGCCGGATCACCGGCACCAGCCGCTCCGAAGCACTTCGCCCTGGCAACACTTCCGCCGCCAACACCTGCGAACCCTCCGCCAGCGCCACACTACCCTCTGCACCACACGTATCGATCAGCAACAGCTTCATCACTCAGCATCCCCAACAATCTCCACCAGCACCCCACCCGTACTCGACGGATGCACAAAAAAATACCGATGCCCGCCCGCACCCACACGAACCGCATCACTCGCCAGCCGCACCCCATCCGCCGTCAGCCGCGCAAACAGAGCATCCACCCCGCCGACCCGCAGCGCCACATGGTGCAGCCCCTCACCCCGCTTCGCCACAAACCTCCCAATCACCGACTCCTCCGCCATAGCCTCCAACAACTCAATCCGGCTCTCCCCAACCGGCATCATCGCCACCCGCACCTGCTCATGCTCAACAATCTCCTCGGAACTCACCCGAGTCCCAAGCGCCTCATAGAATTTCCGAGCCCCCTCTATACTCCGCACCGCCACCCCAAGATGATCCAGCCGCAAACCTCCCCCCACCGGCGCCTTCCGCCGGATCTTCCCAGCCAGAAATCGCTCCACCGCCCCCATCAACTCCCCCACACCCTCACCCGTTGTAGCCACCGTCCGCACCACCTCCGGCACCCATCCCTCATTCGCCACCAACCCCTGCACAGCCCGAATCTCCTGCTCCACCCGCTCCGCCCCACCCCGATCACTCTTATTCACCACAAAAACATCCGCTACCTCCATCACACCCGCCTTCAAACTCTGGACGTCGTCCCCCATCCCCGGCACCAGCACCAGCACCGTCACATCCGCCAGCCCCATCACCGCAACCTCATCCTGTCCCACCCCCACCGTCTCAATCAGGATCAACTCCCGCCCCGCCGCCTCCAGCACCGAGCAAACATCCCGCGCTCCCTGCGCCAGTCCGCCCATCGCCCCCCGCGACGCCATACTCCGCACAAACACGCCATCGTCCCCCACAAACCCCTGCATCCGTATCCGGTCCCCCAGCAGCGCCCCACCCGTATACGGGCTCGAGGGATCAACCGCCACAACCCCAACCGTCTTTCCTTGTCCCCTGAGCCATCGCGCCATCTGGTCGACCAGCGTGCTCTTCCCCGCACCCGGCGGCCCCGTCACCCCCACCCGCACCGCACTCCCCACGAACTGAGCACACGCCGCCAGCAACTCCGCCGCCCCAACTCCCCGATCCTCCACCAAAGACACCGCCCGGGCCAGCGAGCGTACATCCCCCGCCCGCATCCGCTCCACCATCCCCCGCGCCTGCCTGTCCAACTCGCGCACATCCACGTCAGCGATGATACCGCGCACCCTCCCCGCACCCCCGGCATCCCATCTGCATGATCACCTTCCAAAGCGGAGACAAGACTATCCGCCTCGACCAGATCGAGCCAGCAGGCCCCGGTCCCTTCCCAGCTGTCCTCCTCGTCCACGGATCAGGCGGCAACATCTCCTTCTGGCTCGATAGCATCGCTCCCTTCATCACCCGCCTCGGCGTCGCCCTCTACGCCGTCCACTACTTCGAGCGAACCGGCACCATCCGCGCCGACACCGCCACCATCCTCGATGGCGTCCACGTCCCCCTCTGGCTCGACACCCTCAGTGACGCCCTCGAAGCCATCGCCGCCCGCCCCACCGTCAACCCCCGCCGCATCGCCCTCCTCGGCATCTCCCTCGGAGCCTTCCTCTCCCTCGCCCACGCCACCCTCCCCAACCGCCGCCGCGTCCGCGCCATCGTCGAAGTCTCCGGCGGTCTCGACGGAGACTACATCGCCGGAGCCACAGCCACCTTCCCACCCACGCTCATCCTCCACGGCGAGCAGGACACCATAGTCCCTGTCTCTCGAGCCCGCACACTCGACGACCTCCTCACCCGCCTCGACATCCCCCACCAGATCCAGCTCTTCCCCAACGAAGGCCACCACTTCTCCCCCACCGCCCAACTTCGCATCCTCCAGGCCACAGCCACCTTCCTCGGAAAACGCCTCTAGCCACCCCACACCCATTCATCACAAACTGTCATCCAGAGCGAAGTGGAAACGCCTGCAGTTGCCACCACAAAACTGTCATCCTGAGCGAAGTCGAAGGACCTGCGGCTGCCTCTGCCGTTGCCCTCCCGTTCTAGTTGCCTTTCCCAAAGGGAACCGCGTCTCCCTCCCTGATGAACCCCAAAATCACCCACATTCACCACCAATCAAACACGTCCGCCAGTAAACAATCTTTTTCACATATAATTCCCGTGCCATCACCTGACCACGAGGGACCTCCGTGAATATCGCAAGCCGCACCATCGCCACCGCCACTCTCCTGGCCGCCTTCACCCTTCCCGCCGTAGCCCAGCTTGAAGGCAATCGCATCGCCACCTCCGCGGCCCATCCCGTCCCCGCCGTTCAGGACACCGAAACGCCAGCCCAGCGTGACGCCCGCATGGCCTGGTGGCGCGACGCCCGCTTCGGCATGTTCATCCACTGGGGCCTCTACTCCATCCCCGCCGGAGTCTGGAAAGGCCACGCCGACCCGGAGATCGGCGAGTGGATCATGAACCACGAGTCCATCCCCGTAGCGGACTACAAGGCCCTCGCCACCCAATTCAATCCCACCGCCTTCAACGCACACGACATCGTCGCACTCGCCAAGTCCGCCGGCATGAAGTACATCGTCATCACCGCCAAGCACCACGACGGCTTCGCCATGTTCGACTCCAAGGCCGACCCCTTCAACATCGTCGCCGCCACCCCCTACCACCGCGACCCCCTCAAAGAACTCGCAGCCGAGTGCAAAAAGCAGGGCCTCAAACTCGGCTTCTACTACTCGCAGGATCAGGACTGGACCGCTCCCGGTGGCGCAGCCTACAAGACCGGCAATCACGATCTACCGAGCCACCATTGGGATCCCGCTGCCCAGGATGGCAGCTTCGCTGACTATCTCCACAAGAAGGCCATCCCCCAGATGGAAGAGCTTCTCACCAACTACAGCACCGACTTCCCCGTCGTCATCTGGTTCGACACCCCCACAGACGACATGACCCCCGCCCTCGCCGGCGAAATCGTCGCCCTCCTCAACAAGCACCCCAACCTCATCTGGAACAATCGCCTCGGCGGCGGCTACAAGGGTGACACCGAAACCCCCGAACAGTTCATCCCGCCGAACGGCTATCCCGGTCTCGACTGGGAGTCCTGCATGACCATGAACGACACCTGGGGCTACAAGACCAACGACACCAACTTCAAGTCGACCGAAACCCTCATCCGCAACCTGGTCGACATCGCCAGCAAAGGTGGCAACTACCTCCTCAACATCGGCCCCGACTCCCACGGCACCGTCCCCGCCCCCGAGGTCGAGCGCCTGCAGCAGGTCGGCAAGTGGACAGCCGTCAACGGAGCCGCCCTCTACGGCACCCACCCCACCCTCTTCGGAGCCGAAACCGGCAGCTACAGCACCACCGAGAAAGATAAGAAGGGCCAGCCCAAATTCAACACAACCTGGGAATGGCGCAGCACCACCGCTCCCGACAAGATCTACATCACCCTCTTCAAGTGGCCCGGCAGCACCTTCCACCTCGACATGAAGGACGCCAAATCCCCCCGCACCGTCACCAGCGCCTACCTGCTCGCCGACAAATCCCACAAAGCCCTCAAAGTCACCCACACCGGCACCGCGATCGACGTAGCCCTACCCAGCCAGGCCCTCGATCCAATCGCCACCGTCCTCGTCCTCAACACCACCAAATAAAAGCAACCTGTTTGACAAAAGGCATGCCTCCACAGGCATGCCTTTTTGACTGAAGCTCGTACGCACCTCAATCGAGTCCATACCAGGTACCCCCCTAACCCACCTCGAATGAATACTTTGGTACTTCAGGTACGGAGGGGGTGGGGTACTACTTCCAGCAGCTAATACCGAGAAATCATCCAGACCCCGACAACCATCAACCCACACCCAATTAGTCTTCCAGGCGAAGCCGCATGCTGCCTGAAACCAATCCAGCCCATCTGGTCCAGCACCACCGAAGTCACCAGCGAAGCCGTCAGCGTAAGCCCCGTAAAGTTCGCAGATCCCAACCGCTGCGCCAACACCAAGCCAGCCAAGGTTGAACCAATACTGATCAATCCACCGAGCCAGGCCCAGGGCTTTACCGCTGCAATATGCGCCATCGTCGGCAAAGGCTGCCGCACAAATGCCAGCATCAGCAGCAGTCCCAGAACACCCGAAACATACACGATCAGTCCCGCCCAAAGCGGCTGACCAAGCTGCCTGTTCAACCCCGCATTCGTACCCGACTGAAAGGGATTCGCCGCTCCCGCTGCCAGCGCCGCCAGAAAGCTCAACCACATCATCGCGCAAACCTCACCCGCTAAGATGCGGCTTCCTTGCCGCAGCAGCACTCCAACCGCTATCCTCACCCCAAGTCGTTCTCACCGCTCAACCTGACCAGTCGCTGGAGCCTCCCGAAGAATGGCCACACAGAACATCGGCTTCACCTCGAACGATACCCAGAGCGCCAACATCCGCTGGTTCGTCTGCGGCCTCCTCTTCCTCGCCACCACCATCAACTACATGGACCGCTCGGTCCTCTCCCTCATCGAGCCCCAGCTTCACCTTCCCTTCATGGGTTGGCTTCGCGGTGTCGACCCCAAGCTCCAATACCTCTACAACCTCAACTACGGTCGCATCATCATCTGCTTCCAGATCGCTTACGGAGTCGGTCTCCTCACCGCCGGTCGCATCATCGACAAGGTTGGCACCAAAGTCGGCTACGCCGTGGCCATCGGCGTCTGGGCCCTTGCCTCGCTCAGCCACTCCCTCGTCGCCTCCGTTCTCGGCTTCTGCATCGCCCGCGCTCTCCTCGGACTAGGCGAAGCCGGTAACTTCCCCGCCGCCATCAAAGCCACCACCGAATGGTTTCCCTCCGAGGAACGCGCCCTCGCCACCGGCCTCTTCAACTCCGGCTCGAACGCCTCCTTCTTTATCGCCCCCATCCTCATCGCCGCCGTCACCTCGCGCTTCGGCTGGCGCTCCGCCTTCCTCTGCACCGGCTCGATGGGCATCCTCTGGCTCGTCCTCTGGCTCTTCTTTCCCTACAACCGTCTCCGTCGCGGCTCCACGCAGACGCAGGCGAACCTCGAACCAGTCGTTCCCCTCGCCGAACGCGCCGGCTTCTTCGACCTCTTCCGCCGCCTCGCCAAAACCCGCGAGCTCTACGCCTTCGCCATCGGCAAAGCACTCACCGACCCGATCTGGTGGTTCTACCTCTTCTACCTCCCCAAGTTCCTCAACGAGAACTACGGCTTGGACCTCAACCACGCCAAATATCCCCTCATCGTCATCTACAGCGTCTCCAGCGTCGGCTCCATCGGCGGTGGCTGGCTCTCCGGCTTTCGCATGAAGCAGGGCCACAGCGTCAACTCCGGCCGCAAATTCGCCATGCTCATCTGCGCCCTCTGCGTCCTGCCCATCATGCTCGTCCCGCACATGCACACCATCTTCGCCACCAATCCCTGGCCCGCAATCGCCCTCTTCTCCCTCGCCGCCGCCGCGCATCAAGGCTGGTCCGCCAATATCTTCTCCACCCCAACGGACATGTTCCCCTCCTCAGCCGTCTCCACCGTCGTCGGCATCGGCGGAGCCGCAGGCGCAGTCGGCGGAGCCATCTTCACCTGGATCGTCTCCCACTACTTCGCCCTCCACCCGCTCCTCATCTTCCTCCTCGGCGGCTTCTCCTACATCACCGCCCTGGCCATCTTCCAACTCCTCGTCCCACGCCTCGGCGCAACCCGCAAAGCCGCCTAAGCGGTTCCGGTGTTCGTTTGTCTTCTTGTTTGTCATTCCCGATGGGAACCTGTGTTTGCCCTTGCCCTCATCCTCCAAAATCAGCGTTCATCCGCGATAACCCGCGGTAAGCCCCTGTCTTGGATCGGTGTCATCCGCACTGATCGGTGTTAAGCCTTGTCTGTACTGCTAAACTGACCATTCCAATGCCTGCCACCCCACAAAAGTTCTATCTCACCACGCCGATCTACTACGTCAACGCGCGCCCCCACATCGGCCACGCCTACACCACCCTCGTAGCCGACACCATCGCCCGCCGCCACCGCCTCATGGGAGACGACACCTTCTTCCTCACCGGCACCGATGAGCACGGCCAGAAGATCGAGCGCAGCGCCGCCGCCGCAGGTATTCCGCCGCAAGCCTTCGCCGACGAAGTCTCCGCAGCCTTCCGCACCCTCTGGGACCGCATGGGCCTCACCTACAACGACTACATCCGCACCACCGACCCCCGCCATAAACAAGGCGCCCAAAAGCTCTTCGCCGACCTCCACGCCCGCGGCCAGATCTACCTCAGCTCCTACACCGGCCAATACTCCATCGGCGAGGAGATGTTCATCGAGGGCCCACCCGGCACCATCGGCCCCGACGGCCGCCCCACCGAAACCGTCACCGAAGAAAACTTCTTCTTCAAGCTCTCCGAGTATCAGGAGAAGCTCCTCGACCTCATCGAGTCCGACACCCTCCACATCCAGCCCGAGTCCCGCAAAAATGAAGTCCTCAGCTTCCTTCGCGGCAATGTAGCCGAGGCGACAGAAGCGGGCGAAGTCCTCGCCATCTCCGCCTCAGGCAAAGCCTACGTTCCCGGAGCACTCCGCGACCTCTCCGTCTCCCGAAGCTCCTTCACCTGGGGAATCCCAGTCCCTGAGCCAGCCGCCAGCGAGACCCAGGAAAAGCACGTCATCTATGTCTGGCTAGACGCCCTCGCCAACTACATGACTGCCATGGGCTACGGCAGCGAAGCACCTGAAGACATAGCCAAGTTTGAGAAGTACTGGCCAGCAGACCTCCACCTCGTCGGCAAAGAGATCATCCGCTTTCACTGCGTCTACTGGCCCGCCTTCCTGCTCGCCGCCAACCTGCCCCTGCCAAAAGCAGTCACAGCCCACGGCTGGCTCCTTTTCGACGACAGCAAAATGTCGAAGTCCAAGGGCAATATCGTCCGCACCGAAACAATCCTCGACGCCTTCGGCACCCTGCTGCCCAAGCCCCTTGACGGTCCCGGGCCAGAGTTCAGCGACGAACACTGGAAGCACGAACAGGACCTCTTCGCCACCGACATCCTCCGCTACTTCCTGCTCCGCGAAATCCCCTTCGGACAGGACGGCAGCTTCAGCTTCAAAGCCATGATCACCCGCTACAACGCCGACTTGGCCAACGGCTACGGCAATCTCGTTAGCCGTACATTGGCTATGATCAAGTCGAACTTCGATGGAGCAATCCCAGGCAAAGGCGACGCTGCGCAGAACGATCCATCGGGATGGGATGTCATTGATCAGGTTCATAAGAAGTTTGAGCGGTATGACTTCTCAGGCGCGACCCAAGACCTATGGTTCTTTTTGGGTGCAGTGGATGGACTAATCTCCAGTGCCGCACCTTGGAAACTGGCAAAGTCAGAAGATCCCACGGACAAGCTGAAACTTGAGACTGTTCTTTACGCCGCCAGTGAGAGCATCCGTGTTCTCACCGCCCTCCTCTACCCAATTCTCCCGAACGCCACCGCCAAAGTCTGGCTCCAACTCGGCCTCGGGGACATAGAACAAGCCGCTGCAAACGGTAAGCTAAAGGACCTAAAATGGGGCGGCCTCCAACCCGGCACCAAGCTCGGCCCACTTGGCCCCATCTTCCCCCGAGCAGATAAAGGACTCGCCCAGATCATGACCGACATCGAAGCCAGCAAGGCTCCCAAATCCACCCTCATCGACGAACTCAACCCCACCCTACCTGAGCACCACGACTCGAACGATCCCGCTGCCGGTCCCCGCACCGCCACACTCGCCGAGCCAAATCCCGGGGCCTTCGTCGCCGGCTCCCACGCCGTCACCACCGAGCGCCTCCACACCTCGCACACCGACGCTCCAGCATCAGGCCCCTTCGTCGCGGCCGCCCTCGCCACCGCAACCCCGGACACCCCGCAGATCGCCATCGACGACTTCGTCAAGATCGATCTCCGCGTCGCAAAGATCACTATCGCCGAGCGTATCCCCAAAGCGGACAAGCTTTTACGGCTGGAAGTTGATCTAGGATATGAACAACGTCAGATCCTCTCCGGCATCGCAGAATGGTACACACCGGAAGAGCTGATCGGGCGACGGATCGTCATCATAGCAAACCTCGCACCCCGCAAGATGCGCGGTCTTGAGTCCCATGGCATGCTCCTCGCCGCCTCCTCAGGCGACAATACAAAGCCAGTCCTAACCACCTTCCCCGACACCGAAGACCTCGCGCTTGGATCCCGCGTCCGGTAGCTCAGGAAAAGTTGATTTAGTTGTTAATGTTGGCGAACTTATACCTGGAGACAGGTCCACATCTAAGTCCAATGTTATGAAGACTTTCGGACTTATGGAAAAACAAATCTCTCGCTAGGTCTCCTTGGTCTGTACCCCGACCGCCACGACAAAGTAGCTCGCCGTTGTGGTCCCGACATTCTTCAACCCATGCATTACGTTTGAGGCCGTAAACATACATCCCCAACGCTTACCGGCTCCGGAATGCCATCGTTGATAAAGGAAAGCTGCCCCTCGCGAATCAGCAGGAACTCGCTATGGCTATGCTTGTGCGGGGGATGCGGCATCTGCCCCGCCGGAAGCAGCGTCTCGTGCACCTCAACGAACTCCCCCGTAGGCAGCGTCCCCGAAAGCACCTGCCGCCCGCTCCCGCCATTCGCATAGTTCTTCACCGGCAGCGCGCTGTACTTGTAGACCACCGACTTCGATAGCTTGCCATCCGCCCCTGCCGCAGGACCAGCCTGCGCCTCGGCCATCATAGAGCCCATCGCCGCAAACGCGGAGAGAGCCACACACAGATCACGACGGTTCATAGTTGTCATGCGAGACATACTATCCGACCCGAACTATATCGGTCACCTTCACCCTGTACCCTGAAACAGACCATGCATCTCACCGACTCCCACTGCCACCTCGACGACTATGAAGACCTCCATGCCGTCCTCACCCGAGCCCGTGACGCCGGGGTCCAGACCCTCCTCGCCATCGGCATAGGCGACGGCCCCGACACCATGCACCGGGCGTTAGACATCGCAAGGCAGCACGACTGGATCTACGCCAGCGCCGGCATCCACCCCCAGGAGGCCGCGAATGCCACCCCCGAAGCCCTCGCCAAACTAGCCGCCCTGGCCGAAGACCCACGCTGCATCGCCATCGGCGAGATCGGCCTCGACTACTATCACGCCGCCAACCCCGACATCCCCACCCAGCAGGCCGCCTTCATCGCCCAGTTAGCCATCGCCGCTGCTGCCCGCAAACCCATCCTTATCCACTGCCGCACCTCAGAGCTTGCCCGGCCAGAAGCCAGGGAGAAGTACGGCACAGCCGACGCCTGGGAAGACCTCCTGGACCTGCTCGCCAAGCACTGGCCGGTACAGGGGCCCGGCGGCATCATGCACTGCTTCTCCGGCACTCCCGACCAGGCGCAGCGCTCCCTCGCCGCCAACTTCCACCTCTCGTTCGCAGGGAACCTAACCTACCCCCGCTCCACCGATCTCCGCGAAGCAGCAGTTGCCGCCCCACCTGATCGCATCCTCGTTGAGACCGACGCACCCTTCCTCGCGCCAATCCCGCACCGCGGCAAGCAGAATGAACCCGCCCTCGTCACCCATACCGCCGCCTACCTCGCCAACCTGCGCGGCATCTCAACAGAACAACTTGCAGCAGTGACCACCGAGAACTTCAAACGCCTCTTCGACCTGCAATAATAGAGAGCGACAGCAGTACACAAGGAATCTATGGCATCCGATAACAGCTTCGACGTAGTCAGCAAAGTAGACCTTCAGGAAGTCAAGAACGCCATCGAGCAGGCCTCGAAGGAGGTTCACGCCCGCTTCGACCTCAAGGACTCCAAGTCCAAGATCGAACTCGAGGGAACCGAGACCATCCAGCTTGCCTCACAGGACGAGTACAAACTCGAAGCCGTCAAGGAGATCCTCTCGCAGAAGCTTGTGAAGCGTGGCGTCTCGCTCAAGAATCTTGAGTACGAAAAGCTCGAGCCAGCTTCAAACTCCTCCGTCCGCCAGAAGATCAAGCTCGTTCAGGGCATCCCCTCCGAGAAGGCGAAGATCATCGTAGCCGCCATCAAGGACTCCAAGAAGAAGGCGCAGGCCAGCATCCAGGGCGACACCGTACGCGTCGTCAGCAAGGATCGCGACGTCTTGCAGGAGGTCATGGCGCTTCTTCGCGGCAAGGACATCGGCGTCGAACTACAGTTCGTCAACTTCCGCTCTACCTAGCTCTTATTTCCGCGCCACGCCATGAAAGTCTCAGGACTTTCATGGCCCACGCGATCCTCTGCCTGCAGGCCGTCCATCATCCATCCGATTCTCCACCCTGATAGTCTGATTAACGAGTGAGCACGATCTCCATCGCGACTGCCAAAGAGGTGTTCGACTTGCTACGCGACGACCTCGCTGCCATTGAGCAGGAGTTCGCCAGCCAGTCCGCTTCCGAAGTCGAGGTCGTCACCGATATTGCCCGCTATCTTATGGCGGGCGGCGGCAAACGAATTCGTCCCCTTCTTCTCCTGCTCAGCTCGAAGGCGTTAGGCTGCACCGCCCACTCCCGCATCCGACTCGGCGCAGTCGTGGAGATGCTTCACACCGCCACTCTAGTGCACGACGACATCATCGACGAGGCGGACACGCGCCGCGGTCGCCCTTCCTCGAACACCACCTGGGGTAATGCTAAGTGTGTCCTGGCAGGCGACTGGCTGTACATGCAGGCCTTCTCTACCGCGCTTGAAGAGCGCAACTTCCGCGTCCTGGACCTTCTCATCTCGCTAACGCAGCAGATGGTCGAAGGCGAACTCCTCCAGATGCAAAAGCTCGGCCACCTCATCAATGAGGAAGAGTACTTCGACCTCATCTTCCGCAAGACTGCCTGCCTCTTCAAGGTCTCCATGCAGTTGGGGGCAGCCATCACCTCTGGCAGCGAGTCGTATGACCAGACTCTCGGCGAATACGGCCGCAATCTCGGCCTGGCCTTCCAGATCGTCGACGACGTGCTCGACCTGACTGCTTCAGAAGACGTTCTAGGCAAACCGGTCGCCTCAGACCTACGCGAAGGGAAAGCCACCCTCGCCGTGATCCATGCGCTTGAGCGTGGCACCGGGGCCGACCGCGAAGCCATCCGAACCGTCCTCGCAGACCGCAGCTTTACCCACGTCTCACATACGCAGATTCTAGAGATCCTGAATCGCCACGCCTCCATTGAATACGCGATGGATACCGCCTGCGCCTACGCCGAAGCAGCCCGCCTCTCGATAGCCGACCTGCCCGATACGGATGCGAAGCGAGCCCTGCTCTGGGTCCCGGGCTTCGTCACCAGCCGCGACCGCTAAGCGACAGTATTAGTGCGGCGCATGAGCGCAGTAGTTCTACTCCTCGTCCTGCCCCGGATTGAACGGCTCGTCATCGTCATCTTCATCGACCCGCTCCTCTGCCACCACCAGGTCGGCTACGCGGATACCCTTGCTCTCCGGCTCAAGCAACACTTGGATCCGTCCCTCCGCTGCCTCCAGTTCCGCTTTGCAGGAGTTTGATAGCCCCACGCCTTCCTCAAACAACCGCACGGAGTCCTCAAGCGAGAGCTCTCCTCGCTCCAATCGCTCCACCACCGTCTCCAACGCTGCTAATCGCTCTTCAAAGCTCGCCACTAAGCACCCTCCACTAATCCAAGCACCTGCGCGGCCGCGGCGTACTTCCCGAACGGTGCACTCACCTGAACACCCTGCACCATACCCCGAACCTCGGCAAGCATCTCCTTAGCGATCGTCACTCCCTCTGCGCGCGACGCCTCAGGCGTAGTCATCGCCCCCATCCGCGACATGATCTCGTCCGGCATGCTGACTCGAAGATCGTTCTTCATGAACTCCGCGTTCCGCAGACTCGTCAGCGGCCAGATGCCCGCGATCACCGGCACCCGGAAGGCCTCCACGCGCCGCAGAAACTCCTCCAGCAGACGCAGGTCGAACACTGGCTGCGTAATCGCGAACTCGGCACCGGCCTCCACCTTGAACGCAAAGCGCCGTATCTCATTCTCAATGTCCGGCACTCCCGGATTTGCAGCCACCGAGATCGTAAATCCTGTCGATTCCCCAATCGAGTTTTTCCCGATATCGAGACCGTAGTTCAAATTCCGCACAATGTTCACAAGGCCGATCGCATCGACGTCGAAGACCGCCGTGGCATCTGGATAGTTCCCCAGCTTTGGCGGATCGCCCGTCAGGCAGAGTACATTCTTCAGCCCGATGGACGATGCGCCCAGAAGATCGCTCTGCATACTCAGCACGTTCCGATCACGGCATGTGTAATGCAGGATCGTCTCAATGCCGACATGCTGCTGGATCTGCACGCACATGCTCTGCGCGCTCATTCGCGCACTGGCCCTTGGCGAATCCGGCACGTTAATCGCATCGACTCCGAGAGCATGCAACTGCGCCGCTCCGGCAATCTCTTTGGAACAATCGATGCCTTTCGGCGGAACAATCTCGACCATCGTCACAAACTCACGCTGCGCGATCTTTCTGCCGATCTTCGAGCGTTCTTCCAGTGGCGGTGGCTCCACCTTGCTCGCCTTCGGAACTCCATTCGATTGCGACACGACGCTGACGGCGCTCTCCTGGGCGTCCATAGCGCGAAGGGCACTTCGCATTGCTCGTGTATCGCTTGGCGTCGTGCCACAGCACCCGCCGATAAAGGTCACTCCTGCGCGTACAAATCGCCGCGCGAAGCTGGCCATATATTCCGGCGAAGACATGTAAATCATGCGCCCATCCACGGCACGCGGAATTCCTGCATTCGGCATAGCCGCCAACGGCAGATGGGTCGCACTGCGCATCCGCTCAATGACGCTCAACACCGTCGCAGGACCTGCGCTGCAGTTGCATCCGACCGCATTCGCGCCCCACTCCGTCATCCTGGCCGCGGCTGTCTCCGCCGTCGTGCCGTCGAGACAGTTTCCATCCTCATCAACGGTCACCATCACCACCAGCGGCACGCCGGGAGCCTCGCTCCGCGCTGCCCGGATCGCCTGCTCCGCTTCTGCCATCGACGTCATGGTCTCGACGATCAGCAGGTCTGCTCCGACGCCCGGCCCACCCTCGACCAATGCCTTCACCTGGTCCGAAAAGGCTGCGAACGCCTCATCGAGACCGGTCTTCCCCAGCGGCTCCAGCCGAATGCCAAGCGGCCCGATCGCTCCTGCGACAAATGCGTCCGAAGCCTGCTTTTCGCGCATCGCCTCGACACACTCCCGCGCCAGACGCACGCCGGCCACATTGATCTCGTGCACCCGATCCGCGAGCCCATAGCGCTCCAGCCGGAACCGGTTACCGCCAAAGGTATTCGTCTCAATCACCTCTGCGCCTGCCTGGAGATACTCCTGGTGGACACCGCGCACCATCTCCGGCTGCGAAAGGTTCAGTTCGTCATAGCAGCGATTGATGAACACGCCGTGGCTATACAGCATCGTTCCCATGGCGCCATCGCATAAGACCGTTCGTCGGGCTACCGCAGTGCTCTCGTCGTTCGTATCCGCTATGCGAAACAATTGATCAATTCCAGTAATGCCCGTTCCCACGTAAACCCTTCCCCGCCGCTCATCCGCGCACTCCGCGTGGCCCGGCACATCCCTTCCATCCTATGCCACACACGGGCCGCCCACCCAGCAACCTGCAGTCCTTTGGTATACTCGGCACAAGCAAACGCTATAAGAACGCCGCATCACAGGTTGGAGTTGTTCACGTTGAAGAATCGAAGTCTCTCTGGCCTGTTGTTCGGCAAATCGCAGTCAAATGAACTGCCGTCCACCACGTCAGCACCCCGGAAGAAGTCGCTCGGGAAGTACGCACTCTGCGGCCTTCTGATCGCAGTTGCCACCCTCGGCCTCACCGCCTGTGGCCCCTACTACTACAAGTTCCCCGTCTTTCCCTTCGCGAATCGTCCTATCCCGCCCAGCAAGCTTGCGGAACGGGTCATGATCTCCGTGGGTAATGTCGGAGCCGGCGGAACCGGCGGCGCGCTCGCAATTGTCGACGCACTGCGCGACATCCGCAGCAACGTTGAAAATACGGTGACCAGCTTCTCGATCTCCGGCTTCAGTTCGGGATCGCCGCTACAGATCATCAGCTTTCCTGAAGAGACCCGAGGCTACGTCTATAGCAGCGCGGGTAATGGTGCCCTCAACATCGTCAACTACAGCACCGAGGCCGTCACCGGGTCCGCCGGCACCTTTCCGGCTCCTTCCTCCTCGCTGGCGATTCCGACAGACTTCGTTCGCTATTTCTCCGCAGAGGAGAACACCGGGCAGTTGGTCATCCTCGACAACTCAACAGCCAAGGCCTACGCGCTAAACCTCCCGAACGTCTACCAGGTCTACGCCAACGTAGGCGATACGGTTGCGCTCGCCATGGTGCGCAACTCAGACACTCTTTATCAGACCGTCAAACTCAACGCGAACCAGTACCTGACCGCAGCTGCGGCCGACCTGCCTGCCTCACAGGGTGGCATCGGGGCGGTCGATTGCCAGCCGCTCAATCTGCCCGTCTACTGCGTCGTCCCCGTCCCCGGCAACTATGATCGCCCGATCGGCGCTTACTTCTCGCTTGATGGCACCACAGCCTACATCCTGAACTGTGGTCCCGAGTGCGGTGGCAGAGTAGCCAGCGTGACCCTCATGGCTCAGGGCGCTCTCAACATCAATAACGTCGCAACCAGCACTTCCATCGCTACTGCCTTCATCGCCAACGTGCCTGTACCCGGCGGGGTGACGACCGCGATCTCCGATGGCAGTACGCTCTACGTTGCCGGCCAGCAGCTTATGCCTGACGGACTCTTCGCAGGCAATCTCAGTACGATCTCGCTTGCTACGAACGCGATCACTGCGAAGTATTCCATCTCCGATGGCAACCACACCAAGCTGCTCTTCGCCGATGACAACACCCTATGGATCGGTTCGCAGTTCTGCGCCACCGGCGAGCGCGCCAAGCTCAGTCAGAACTACAACTGCCTCACGCGCTTCGAC
Organism: Granulicella arctica; assembly: GCF_025685605.1. Taxonomy (NCBI): domain Bacteria; kingdom Pseudomonadati; phylum Acidobacteriota; class Terriglobia; order Terriglobales; family Acidobacteriaceae; genus Granulicella; species Granulicella arctica. The sequence continues at coordinate 3,662,658 of NZ_JAGTUT010000001.1, read as the reverse complement.
TTAAGCGCCAAGACCGCCGCTGTTCTACCGGCTGTTACTCCCGGGGGCACAGCGACAGTCCCCTTCCCAAACACCAACCTGAACCCCTACTACTACGGCGACCTTACAGGCATCTGCTGGGTTCAGACCTTTCACAAGGTCTACACAGCCTACGGTGGACAGGTCCACGTCTTCAACACGGCAACCGGCGCGGAGATCGATAACTCACTCGTCACCGTTCAGGGCACAGCTCTCGACGTAGCTTATCTGGATGCCCAGACGAACGGCGCCAACTAGCCTGCTCCAACAACTTAATCGCAAGATCCCCTTCTCGTAGCCGTATCGCGACAAGGGGTTTTTTGTGTGAGTACACTGAAGCCAATGACTGTCGACATCCTGGCAATAGCCGCCCACCGCGACGACGTAGAACAGACCTGCGGGGGCACCCTCCTCGCCATGCAGTCGAAAGGCCACACTACTGGCATACTCGATCTTACCCAGGGTGAATCGGGCACACGCGGTACCGCCGCTGAACGCGCCGCCGAGGCCGAGACAGCAGCAGCAATCCTCAAGGTTGCTCACCGTGAGGCCCTTGACCTACCTGATGGGAACGTCCAGAACACCCTTGAAAACCGACTCAAAGTAGCCGACGTACTGCGGCGCCTTCGTCCGCGAGTTGTGATCCTTCCCTATTGGCAGGGCCGCCATCCCGACCACTACACTGCAGCCACTCTCGGTTATGAAGCCTGCTTCGTCAGCGGCCTTGCGAAGATCCAGACACCCTGCGGCAGTCCGCCTCACCGCCCCTTTAAGATCCTCTATGCCAGCCTCTATGCAGACGTCCGCCCTACCTTCATCGTCGACATCACACCCTTCGCCGAGCAGCGCCTTCAGTCCCTGATGGCTTATTCATCGCAGTATGCTACCCAGGCCCAGGGCAGCAGCCTTTTCGCCGCTGAGGAGACGATCCGCGAGGCTACCTTCGCCACCGCCCGCCACTACGGACTCATGGCGGGTGTTCGCTACGCAGAGCCCTTCGTTCAAAAAGAGATTGGCCTTGTAGACGACCTCATGATGCTCCCCGTAGCCTCGATTTAGACGTCTGCAGCCACCGCAGCGAGCCGCCCACGTACGAACGCCACAACCTCCGGCCCGACATAGATCGGCGGCATCATCGCGAACACTGGCGTCCCCTCCAGCAGCCGCAGGGACACCCCCTTCCACGTAGGCCGCCCCAGCTCTCCCTCCGGCAACAGCACGCCGTCTGCACGGTCCAGAAATAGCTTCGCCGAATCCTTGAAGTCCGCTGTCGCCGGATCGAGCACGCTCAGGTAAACGTCTGGCCGCAGAAACCGCAAAATACTATTCGACTCAACGATCGCATTCTCAGTCGCCGCCAGTTCCTTGCGAATGCGCGGCATTGCTTCGGCCAATTGCCCTTGCCGCGTCCTCACCCAGAACGACTTTACTGCTCCCGCCTCAAGATAGCGCGCGGAGTCCGTCCCTGACAGCGCATCGCGCTCCTCACTGACCGCAATCGTATGCTCCGCCGTTTCGCAGTCGCACGGCTCCCCATTTGCCGAGCACACTCCATGGCCAAACTGCGTGATCTTGAACGCGGTCCACCGCATCTCGGGCAGGGCGCGGATGATCCCGGCCACAACGCTCGTCTTGCCGATGTTTCGTGTACTACCGCCCACCACTACAATTGCCATGCATCCAGCCTAGTCCTTTGGAGATCGTCCGTCGCGCAGCCTCGCCAATGCGCTAAAACTTGCCAGACCCCGCAGGTAGTCCTTCAGGGGACGCGCAGGGCGCCCCCAGAATACCTTGCCCGCTCCCGCCATCTTCTTCCCGCTGAGCACACCAGCCCCCCCACCGAGGATGACGCCCTTACCCACTGTCGCATGCTCCCCGATGCCGACTTGCCCTCCCAGGATCGCTCCATCCTCCACAACACTCGATCCGGAGATGCCCGTTTGCGCCGCGATAATCACATCCTCACCGATCCGGCAGTTATGCCCCACGTGCACTAGATTGTCGATCTTCGTCCCCCGCCCAATCCGTGTCTCCGCCAGCGCTCCACGATCGATCGTCGTGTTCGCACCGATTTCAACGTCGTCCTCGATCACCAGCGTTCCCTGCTGCGGAAAAAGCAGGTACCTTCCGGTCTGCTGATCCCGCGCATATCCAAACCCTGTCGAGCCCAGGACCGCTCCAGCCTGGACCACCACCCGGTTCCCAAGCACTGATCCCGCATAGATCGTCACCCGCGCCCCGATCGAGCACTCCTCGCCAAGCTCCACACCATCGCCGATGACTACATGCGGACCCACTGTCGTACCCGCCCCCACGACGACGCCGTCGCCGATCACCGCCGTTGCGTGCACGCCACTTGCAATCTTTGCGCGTAAGCATCTCCCAGCTAAAGCGAACGCATACCGTGCATCCTGCACCAACAGCACACGCCGGTCGTCCGGTTTAGCACCGCCAAAAAGTTGTGCGGAAGCCAGGATTGACCCCGCATGGGAGGCCAGCGCCGCCTCTAATGCAGCCACCTCCGTGGCAAAGACTGCGGCGTCCTCCGTAGCGTCCTGCGGCCGTGACACACGCACGATCTCGCCACCGCCGAGACCATCAGCATCCGCCCCAACCAAGTTAGCCAATTCAGCAAACGTCATCGTCTTTCACCCTGCCCGTTCCATGTCTAATAGATCCGATCAGTCCCAACAGGCCGGGTCTTCCACCGCCGGTGCATCCACAACCACTGCTCCGGATACTGACGCACATACCTCTCGATTACCGCCGTAAAGAGTGCTGTGTTGGCTAGAGCATCCGCTTCGTTGTCGTCCGAACGCTGCAGGGCCAACTCCTCACCAAAGCGCAGGACATACTGCTGCTCACTCTCTTCATAAAGGAGAAAGCCGGGTACCACCGCCGCTCCCGTCTTTGACGCCACTCGCGCCAGCCCCGATGCCGTACAAGCCTCCACGCCAAAGAACGGCACGAACACGCCCTGAGGTGGAGTCATGTTTGTATCCATCAGAATACCTACGGTTTCGCCAGCCCTCATCGACGCAATCAAGCCACGCGCAAAGTCATCCTTGTGGATGACCCGATTTCCATGAAGACACCGTATCCGGTTTACGAATCTGTCCACCAGGGGGTTATCGAGTCTTCGGATCACCAGACCCATCGGGTAGTCTTTCAGCGAATGATAGAAGCTCGATAGCTCCCACGCTCCAAGATGTCCGGTAAGAACAAGCACCCCCTTGCCTCGCGCCCGCGCGCCAAGATAATGTTCAAGCCCGTCATAGCGAATAAAGCCGCTCGCCTCATCGCTCGAATACTTCGCCATCTGGCAGAACTCCGCCAGCAACCACCCCAGATTGCGGTATACCGAAGCGAGAATACGATTCCGCTTCGCCTCAGGTAACTCGGGCAGGGCAAGTTCTAAATTCCTGAGCCCAACTTCTCGGAGACGTCCCAGCCGCCTAAATGCAAATTTTCCAATCGAAGCACCTATACCTCGAGCGGTCGCCCGAGGTAAAACTTTCAGCGATTGCACCACAATCCAAACTAAGGCGAACTCGAGCAGTTGCCGAATGGTTGCCTTCTGCTCTGATTGTGGTCTGGGGCTCAAGCCCCTAGTCTATCTCTACTTTGAAGGACTGCTTTTCAGGCGTATGGAGCGCACAATACAAAAGGAGCAGCCCAAGGGCCGCTCCTTTCGCACAACAACAATCGGCTACCTCTACTGAGCATCCTTCGACGTGACGAAGGCGTGTGCAACCGTGCGAACGAAGGGAATAGCAGCAGGCGGCGTAGCCTTGTTACCCTTCAGGATCGTCTCGAACGGAACATCCGCGCCGTAGATGGTGCGTGTATCGTCCTGATTCTGCGAGAGCACGGTGCCATCGAGATCGATACCGGCAAACAAGCCCTTGCTGCGTGAGTAGGTAAGGAACTCAGCATTTAGCTTCCAGTCGGTACCAGCCTGCGCGTTACGGCCAACCGGACCGGCCGATGCCGCAGCGTCGCCACCAATCTTGAACTTGTTCTTCAGCATGTCAGACAAACCATTCTGATTCATCGCAACCAGAATCAGATCGGTCGACTGCCCGCCAATCTGGAAGCCAAAACTTCCACCAGCCAGCTGCACAAACACTGGCGCACTCCAGCCTTTAGGAGTACGGCACGTCGCAACACCCTGGCCATACTGGCCGCCCACAACAAACGCACCCTTCTTAAAGCTTGGAATCACCACCACGCAGGAAGCGCCAGCAAGGATGCTGGTGGGAATGCCCTTATCAGGGGTCGCCATAACTTCTTTCACGACAGCTTGCGCATTGCTCAAGCGCTCACTTAGCTTTGCTGCATCGTCGGCCGCATGTGCCGCAACTGAAGAAGCAGCGAAGGCGAACACACATGCAAGTGCTGAAATCTTTTTCATCGGAGTAAAACCTCTCATAAGTTGAAACATGGGTGCAGGGCGCTCTTCCGCCTACTACCGTCACAAATTGTCTGACGTGCCTACCCTTAGAGTTGGTTGCACGATTCGACGATAAAAGTGGCACGCATGTACGTTGGAAGCTGGGCACTAAGTGTTGTGTTTTCGGTGGGGTAAGGGAAAAAATGGGGGTTATACGATGGCTACTGGATACCAGCGCCTCTCCTATATCCCCCTCTCCCAGGTCTGTGTTGCTGATCTAATGTGACTCTTTCATGCAGTTTCCGCAACGGTACTCACGTCTGCTACCAAAGGTAATAATTTTGTTAACTATTTGATAAACATAAAAAGAGATAAATGGCTGAATTAGTGAGTTTGCTGGTTCGAGCTCAAATAGTGCATCGTTAATGCAGTACGATTTCCCACACCGACCTTCCGCATCAAGCGGCTGATGTGTGCTTTGACTGTCCCTTCGTCGATTCCGAGCATCATCGCGATGTCACGGTTAGGACGGCCCTCGATCAGTAGATTCAGTACCTGACCCTCGCGGTCGGTGAATCGCGACTCGGAGTGAGTGGAGGCAGCAGCCGCAGGCACACTTGAGCCTGCCTCGATCAAACGCGCAAGCACCTTACGTGGCGCCCAGATCGAGCCGTCCCGCACCACCTCGATGCACAAGCGAATGTCGCTCTCTCGTGCGTCGTGCGAAAGATAGCCCTTGGCACCCGCGCCAATCACCCGCTGGATGAACTCCTGATCACTCGCGCGTCCCAGCACAATCAGTCGCAAGTCAGGCCGATTCCGCCGAAATGTGGCGAGCAACTCAAAAAGCTGGGGAGCACTATCCGCGTCAATCAGCAGCAACGAGAGTTCAAACGAATGCAGTGCACCCGGAACACTCAGGGAGACGACCTTTGACTCAGCCTGTTCCGACAGAATGACCTGTAGTCCAAGGATCCGTAGGGGATCGCTCGCCACCAATCCAACGAGTTGATTTGCTTCCTGCATCATGCGCTCCGTCAACCTTTGCCACATTCAGATGCGATAAAGGGCCCGGTCGAAGGTACCTGTGATTAATGCTCGGAAGTCTAGGGATAACTATAACTTCGGCAACACTATCCCCTGCTGGTGTTGATACTTTCCCTTACGATCTGCGTAACTGACTTCACAAATTTCGTCCGATTGAAAGAATAATATCTGACATAAGCCCTCATTTGCATAGATTTTTGCGGGCAAAGGTGTCGTATTTGAAATTTCTAAAGTAACAAAACCTTCCCATTCGGGCTCAAAAGGTGTGACATTAACGATGATTCCACATCGTGCATAAGTTGACTTTCCAACACAAATCGTCAATACATCACGTGGAATCTTGAAGTATTCAACAGAACGAGCCAGCGCGAACGAGTTTGGCGGAACAATGACGCTCTCCGCAACTACGGTTACGAAAGATCGCTCATCGAAGTTCTTGGGATCAATAATCGCACTGTTTACATTCGTAAAAATCTTAAATTCGTCCGAAACGCGAAGGTCATACCCATATGAGGAAAGACCGTAGGAGATCACTCCGTCTTTCACCTGCTTCTCGCTAAACGGCGAGATCATGCCCTTCTCTATAGCCTGTTGCCGAATCCAACGGTCACTCTTGATTGCCATCTCGTCCCACCACGTCTAAAATTCTCCTAAGTAGTGGCAACGGAAACTGTTACATACGTTCGTTGACATTCTGCAGGAGTGTTTCTAAGATCACAGCTATCAGTATTGCTGGCAGATGTATCTCGTAATAGTAGCGCAGAAAGGCCGTCAACTTGATCAAGCAGGACCTCATTCAGAGGGTTGTCGACCGTACAGGCCTGCCCAAGACCAAGGCTGAGGCTGCAGTGGACGCGATCTTCGATACGATGAAGCAAAGTCTCATTTCAGGTGACAGAATCGAGCTTCGCGGTTTTGGTGTCTTCGTCGTCAAGCCGCGCAAGACAGGCATCGGTCGGAATCCACGCACCGGCGCCGAGGTCAGCATCGCTCCCGGCAAAGCCGTCCGGTTCAAGCCTGGCAAGGAACTTCACCTGCTCGACGGCAAAGAAACAGAAGTAAAAGAATAGATTTGCTCAAAGAATGCTGGGCTACATCAGGTTTACGGCATCGACATCCACCGTCAGACTTCGTCGAGGAATCCCTTCCGAGGCTGCATGCGTGAGCATCCTCCGCAGCACCTCTCCCAGCACCTGCCGTCTTTCCGCTTTCAGCACGAAGTGGTAGCGAAAGATGCGTTTCAGCCGCACAATCGGCGCCGCTGCAGGCCCTAAGACCCTCACCTTCTCGAGTCGTTCCAACTGAAACCATCGGCCCAAAATAGCTGACCAGGCAGTAGCCTCTTCGAGCTTGTCGCTTTGGATCAGCACGTTCGCGAGAACTGAAAAGGGCGGGTAGTGCATCCACCGCCGATACTGCATCTCCTTGGCAACAAATCCTGGATAGTCATGCTTAGCCGCAAACTGGATCGCATAATGATCCGGATGATAGGTCTGCACCAGCACCTTGCCCGAAAGTTCGCCCCTGCCCGCCCGTCCTGAGACCTGGGTCAGCAGTTGAAAGACTCGCTCCGCAGCTCGGAAATCCGGCAGGCCCAGCGCAAAGTCTGCTCCTACCACCCCCACCAGCGTGACGCCGTGAATGTCATGCCCCTTCGCGATCATCTGCGTACCCACAAGCAGGTTGATCTCGCCACCATGCAGCCTCGTCAACAGCCGCTCCATGTCTCCGCGCCCACGCACGGTGTCCCGATCCATGCGTCCGATCCTTGCATTCGGAAAGATCTCCTGTAGCCGCTCCTCTCCCTGCTGCGACCCCGCGCCCATGTAGTACAGGTGCTCACTCTGACACTTCGGGCAGGTCTTCGGGACAGCTCGCCGGAAGCCACAATAATGGCACTCCAGTCGCTCGCCGGGCTGGGCATGCAGATCGGTGCGCGAAGCCAGCTTGTGATAAGTCATCGAAATAGCGCAGTTCTCACACTCGATCTTCTCGCCACAGCTTCGACACATCGCCACGAAGGAATATCCTCGCCGATTCAGCAGGATGATCGCCTGCTCACCGCGATCGAGCGTCGCCTGCACCTCTTCAACCAGCCGTCGGCAGAAGATCTGATCCTGCCCCGTCTCCTGAAACTCCTGCCGCATATCGACCAGCTCCACCAGCGGCAGTGGCCGATTCGCCACCCGCGTCAGCATCTCGATTCGCTTGTACCTTCCCTTCTCCGAGTTCGCCCAGCTCTCAAGTGAAGGCGTCGCCGACCCCAACACCACCGTCGCCCCGTTGAACTTGGCGCGCATCACCGCCACATCGCGGCCATGATAGCGAGGCATGTCCTCCTGCTTGTAGCTTGAGTCATGCTCCTCATCGACGATGATCAGCCCGAGGTTCACCAGCGGCGCAAACACCGCCGACCGCGTCCCCACGACGACCCGCGCCTCTCCCCGCCGAATCCGATGCCACTGCTCCGCCCGCTCATCCGGCGTCAACTGCGAGTGCAGCAACGCCACCTCGCCCGCAAACGCCGCAACAAGCTGCCCTGTCATCGCAGGGGTCAACCCAATCTCCGGCACCAGCAGCAGCGCCGACTGGCCCGCATCGAGCGCCCGCTGCATCGCCGCAAAGTAGACAGTCGTCTTACCCGAACCCGTCACACCATACAGCAGGTGCGGCTGAAATCCACCCTTAGTCATTGCCGCCGCAATCGTGCCAAGCGCCTCTAGCTGTGCCTCGTTGAGCGCGTGTTCATGCGCATGCTTCTTATCTTGCGCACTCCCGACGCCGCCCATGTGGAAGGCCTCGGCCACCTCTTCAATCGCCACCAGGCCACGCTTCACCAACGTCCCGAGCGTCGAATCGGGCACCTGCAACTCTCGCAGATCGCGGACCCGCATTCGTCCGCCCACCGCGGCGAGCTCAGCCAGGATCGCCGTCTGATTGTCGTTCAGCTTCGGCAGCCGCGCCTCAGGCACGAGCACCGCGACGCGCTCGAGCCGCCGCGCATCTCTCTCCTCCGCAACAGCCTCGCGCACGAGCCACTTTTTACGAACCATTCCCTCAAGCAGCGCCTTGTTCGCCTGCGCCGCTGAGCGCAGTGCAGACATCTTCGCCTGCTCGCCAGACTCCAGGTAGTTCAGCACCGCATACTCGCGATTCTGTTCCTCCGGCGTCAGCCGCGACCGCCGCGACGAGCCCCTCTCCGCCCCTTCATACAGCACCTTCCGGCCCTGTTCAGCGATCCGGTAGAAGACCTGCCGCTTCACCTCAGCCGCCAGCGGCATCATTCCTCGCAGCACCTCACCCAGCGGCGCAACGTAGTACTGCGCAATCCAGGCCGCCAGCCGCATCAACTCGTCCGGCAACAGTGCCGACTCGTCGAGCACCTGCTGCACCGGCTTAGCCTCGATCCCCTCCGGCAAGGCATCCTCGTGAATCCGAAGCACGACGCCCATTAGCCGCTGCCCGCTGAACGGGACAAGCACCCGCGCCCCAACGACCGGCACCACGCCGTTCACCGCATAGGTGAAGGTCTGGTCGAGCGGGACAGGCAGGGCGACGTCGCAAAACAGGGGCACACCTCAGGGTATCGCTCGCCGCCTTCATTCGCCACTCACACGTCTACGGTATCCTGTCCAAAGTTGGAGGAACCACCTTGAAGCCCGCACGTCTGCTGCTCATCGCCCTTGCCCTTAGCACGCCTCTCGCCTCCTCCCAGGCACCCGTCGTCAACGATGAACCCATTACCCCGCCAACCATCGTTTACCCGACTGCTGCCAAAGAGAAGCACATCCAGGGAATCGTCGAGCTTGAGGTAAAAGTATCCGAAGCCGGCCGCGTCACGGCAGTCAGGGCTCTCTCAGGCCCCGAAGAGCTACGGCAGGCAGCAGTCGACGCCTATGGGCTGGCCGCCTACCATCCGCTCATGCGCGCCGGTAAAGCCATCCCGGCGGTCATCAACACCAAGGTCGACTTCTCGCTCCACGAAGCCCCACCCTCCCCCGACGACCTCGTACAGAAGGACTTCGAACCCGTCCACGAGCGGTGCGAGACCCTTGAGCGAGCCAAGGATCCCACTGCCCTCGGAGTCTGCCAGCAGGCCCTCTCCATCGCCGCTCGCTTCACGCCGACCGGACACATGGTCGCTCACGCCGTCGCCTTCAACGACGTAGCCATGACGCTCCTCGCAGAAGATAAAAAGAAAGAAGCCGCAGCCATCGGCGAAGACGCGGTCACGACCATAGCCGATGCCTACCCCGGCTCTCTGGCCGCCGCCAACGCCTACATCACCCGTGCCGAGACACGATCACGCACAGGCGATCCAAAGCGCAGTATTGCAGATTGCCTCGCCGCAGAACAGATCCTGCGCGGACTTCTCGACCAGGAAAAAGCGCCGTACCTAAAGCAAGACATGCAGTCGCAACTGAAAGGCATCCTGCGCCTCCACGCGGTTGAACTCCGCAAAAATTATCAGAATGCGAAGGCGAAGACGCTCGAAGATGAGGCGGACAAGCTCTAACCTTCAGGCAGAACGCTTCGGCGAAAGCCCAAGTTCCTTCATCACCATCTGCAGATCCTTCCATGCCTCGCCCTTCTGGCGGGGGTCCCGCAGCAGGAACGCCGGATGATATGTCACCGCCAGCTTTGCACCACGACACTCATACCAGCTCCCCCGCAGCGACGCGAGCGACTGCTTCACGCCCAACAGGTACATCGCTGCCGTACCGCCGAGCGCAACGATCACCTGCGGCTGCACAATATCGATCTGGCGCAGCAGAAATGGTGAGCAGGTGTTCGCCTCAACTGGTTCAGGCGTCCGATTCGCTGGCGGCCGACACTTCACAATGTTCGCGACATAGACCTCTTCCCGCTGCAGGCCCATCGCATTGATCATGTTGTTGAGCAGTTGACCCGCCTTGCCGACAAACGGCTCGCCGCTCGCATCCTCATCCGCTCCCGGACCTTCCCCGACAAACATCAATCGGGCGCCCGGATCACCGTTTGCGAACACGATCGTGTGGCGACCAGCATAGGCGAGCGGGCAGCGCGTGCAGTCCCCAATCTCCTCCCGAAGCGCGGTCAGCGCAGCCGGACGTTCCGGCGCGGCGATACGAAGCTCAGGCAAAGGCGCAAGCTCGTTGAAACTCACAGGTTTTGGCATGAAAGGCTCTGCCCGCGCAGGCTCGACGGGCATAGCTGCAACGGCTTTGGTTGGGACGACTGCAGGAGGAGGTGTCGGCGGACGCGCAGCCGGGCGTGGTGGAGAGGGTACAGCAGCCTGAGCATGGGCAGAAAGCTCGATGTCCGCCTCTACCGGCGTACCGTGCCGGTAAAGATCGTAGACACCCATGTCGCGGAGGTAGTCGACATACGCCCGCAACTGCTCTGCACTGACTGCCATTGCTCTATCGTATCGTGATGCCGGACCTTAGTGCGCGATGTCGAGTGTCGGCTCGACGATCTTTTCAGGCAGCACGAACTTGACGAAGCCCTCGCGGATCTCGTCCTGGGCAACACGGCAGGCCTTCATCGACTTGGACGTGCCAAGGGGAAGAGCACCTGACTGCAACTGACGAGCACGGCGCGCAGCACCCCGTACCAAGCTGTACTTGTTCTGAAATGGGTTTTCAGGCGTAGTCATTAGGTTTTCCTCGGTGTATTGACTCTATCGCATCACCACAGAAATGGCTAACAATTTTTATAGAACAGTAAAACTGCCGAGCGCCGCCTGCAATCGTATCGATGGATTATCGGTGCGGCACGTTAGGGCCACCGCCTCGACTCCATCATGTACACCGCGCGCCGTCAGAACAATCGCGCGCATCTCCGACACAGCCTCGTCAAGGACGTCATTCACCAACGCGTATTGGTAGTCCCAGATCTGCTTCAATTCGTTCTGCGCCTGCGAAAGACGCCGCTCGATCACCGTCTCAGAAGTCACGTTCTCAGCCTCGCTGCGGTTCCGCAGGCGCATCTCAAGAATCCGCGGACTAGGCGGGAGGATAAAGATCGACGTAGCGGCCGGCAGCTTCTGCATCACCTGAACGGCTCCCTGTACGTCGATGTCGAGCAGCAGATCCTTACCCTCGTCACGCGCATGGCCAAGTGCCGCGAGCGCCGTGCCGTAGTAGTTGCCGAAGACCTCGGCCCATTCCAGGAACTCGTCCGCCGCGATCATCCGTTCGAACTCAGGGCGATCGATAAAGTGGTACTCGCGGCCATCTGTCTCAGAGCCGCGAGGTGCCCGCGTCGTGTAAGAAATGGAAAAGTCGAGACCGTCTACGAGAGAGCGTAGGCGCTCAACCAGCGTGGACTTGCCTGACCCGGATGGGGCCGAAATGATGAAGAGAATGCCTGCCATAGCTTTTATAGAAGTGTACCGGTTGCGAACCGCAACCTACTCCAGATTCTGGACCTGCTCACGGGCCTTCTCGATCTCAAGTTTCATTTCGAGCCCTAGCTCCGTAATCCGAATCCCGTTCCCCGCCGTAGCTCCGCTGGTCTTCGAAAGCAGCGTATTCGCCTCGCGATTCAACTCCTGCAACAAGAAGTCGAGCCGTTTTCCCAACTCGCCGCCATCCTCAAGCAGCGTCAGAAAACGCGCGATATGTGTCTGAAGTCGTACCAATTCCTCGTCGATGTCACTGCGTTCCGCCAGCAGCGCAGCCTCCGCCAGCAGGCGGTCCTCACCGATACTCATGCCCTTAAGAAGCTCCGCCATGCGGGTCCGAATACGCTCCACATACGTCGCTCGAACATCCTCCCGCAGCGTAGAAACCGTCGCAACCAGCGCCTTCAGCCGCATCATGGCAGCGCATAGCTCCTCGACCAGCGAAGCACCCTCCTGCGCGCGAACCTCGTTAAGTCGAGCCAGCACCTCAGGCACGAGCGTCAGCACGCTGCCCTGCAATAGAGCGACATCCTCGACAACCGCAGCCGTCTCCGCCCGCAGCACTCCCGGATGCCGAAGCAGCGCGTTCAGATCGAGCTCCGCAGCGGAATCGTACCGCTTCGCAGCCTGCCGAAACGCCTCCACATGAGCAGCAAGCAGGTCATGATTCAACTGAATCTGCGTCGAAGCCTCCCCACGCACAAGCTGCAGCGTCAGGTCCACATGCCCGCGATGCACGACGTCCTTCACCATGCGGCGGATCGGCGCTTCCAGCAGATCGCAATTGTGCGGCAGCCGCAGCGATAGATCAAGGAAGCGATGATTGACACTCTTCAGCGTCAGCGTAAAGGCAAGCGGCTGCGCGGCCCCGTCATCAGGACCGACCGAACCGCTCATCGTCGCAAAGCCAGTCATGGAATAAACAGCACTCACGCCATACCCTCCAGTTCCGCGGGAACAGCACCCGCATAGGCAAGATCATTCGTAGCGAACTGCATATCGTAAAGCCGACGATAGCTTCCGGATTGATCCAGCAGCTCGTCGTGCGTTCCCATCTCCACGATGCGTCCCTCTTCAATCACCACGATCCGCGTCGCCCGCCGTACCGTCGAGAGCCGGTGCGCAATCACGAACACTGTCCGCCCCTGCATCAGGTTCGCCAGTGCCACCTGCACGAAGTGTTCACTCTCCGTATCCAGCGCCGACGTAGCCTCATCGAGCACCAGGATCGGCGCATTCTTGAGGATCGCTCGCGCAATCGCAAGCCGCTGCCGCTCGCCCCCCGACAGCCGCACACCCTTTTCGCCGATATGCGTATCGTATCCATCCGGCATCCGCATGATGAACTCATGCGCAAGCGCCATCGTAGCCGCCTCCTGCACCCGCGAGAGCGGCACATCCGGCTGCCCATAGGCGATATTGTTGCGCACCGTATCGTTGAACAGAATCGTCTCTTGCGTCACCTTGCCGATCTGCTCCCGCAGACTCGCAATCGTCACATCACGCAGGTCATGCCCGTCGATCTTGATCCGCCCCTCATTCACATCAAAGAAGCGCGGCAGCAGGTTCACCAGGGTCGACTTGCCAGCGCCACTCGGCCCGACGAACGCAATGACTTCGCCACGCTTCACATCCAGATCGATATGACTCAGTACCTGCTTCGTCCCCTCATCCGTCGAATAAGCAAAGCCAACATCCTCAAACCGAATCGACTCCGAAAATCCCTTCAGAACGAAAGCCCGTTTCTTCTCGCGCACATCATCCTGCGCGTCCATAAATTTGAAGATGTCTTCACTCGCACCCAGAGCCTGCTGGAAGCTGTTGTAGAACGCCGCGAACTTCCGCACCGGATCGTACAGCGTAAACACCGCAATCAGGAACGTGATGAACGAACCCGCCGTCATCTCATGATGTTGAATCCGAATGCGCCCAAGATATAGCAGCAGCGCAATCGCACACGAGGCAATCAGATCCATCAGCGGTGAACTGATCGCCTGCACGCTCACAGACTTGAGATTCGCATGAAGCAACCGGCTCGCAGCCCGGCGAAACCGCCGCATCTCCCAGACTTCCATCCCGAAGGCCTTGACGATGCCGTTGCCCGTAATCGTCTCGTGCAGAATGTTCTGGATCTCCGCCAGCTTATCCTGCCCCCGCCGCGTCGTCACCCGCACGCTCCGCCCGATGCGCCGTGCAGAAGAGATCACCACCGGCACAAACAGCAGCAGCACCCAGGCCAGCTTGCCACCTACAATCACCACCGCAATCGCAGTAAAAATCAGCGTAAACAACTGCTGCAGAAAGTCTCCCAACACGCTCGACATCGCAGTCTGGACCCGCTCGATATCGTTGATCAGCGTCGAGAGAAGCGTCCCCGTAGAGTTCTTTTGAAAGAACGCAACAGAGCGCCGCAACACCGCGTCATAAAGATCGTTCCGCAGATCCGTAATCATGCCGAAACCGGCACGATTCACAAGGTACGTTCCCGCATAGTCGCAGACCGACTTCAGCAGCGCAGACCCTACCAGCGCAATCGCCACGACATTCCACGCATTATGGAAATAGCTCGGAATGAACGCCTGCAGGTTGATGATGAAGTGCGTGTGCGGCACCGAATACACAAGCACCGGTCCCGGCGGCATGTCAGGCTTTAACACGTTATCGAAGATCGGCTTGACCAGCAGGATGCGAAACGCCGCCATCGCCCCTACAATCGCCATCAGAACGACCGAGATCAACGAATAGAGCGCATACGGTCGAACGTAGAGCAGCAATCGCCAGATACGCTTCATCCCTGGCAGCTCCCTCTCGCTAACTCGACGCTCAACTTACTGGGCATGAACTCATTCTACGATTACACTGGTGTCCCGAACTTAGCGCGGCATATCTCGATGGGCCGTCTTCACCCGATACCCACCCGTGGCAAGCCGCTTCTTCATCTCCTCAGCAATAAATACCGACCGGTGCTGACCCCCGGTGCATCCAAACGCCACCGTCAAATAGCTCTTCCCTTCCTTGATGTAGTGCGGCAAGAGGAAATTCAGCATATCCGTCGTCTTATCCAGAAACTCCTGCGTCTGCGGAAACTGCCTGACATATTTCGCCACCTTCGGATGCCGCCCTGTCAGCTTGCGGAACTCTGGCACGAAGTGGGGATTCGGCAGAAAACGCACATCGAACACCAGGTCCGCATCGGCAGGCACACCATTCTTGAACCCGAAGCTGGTCGAAGAGATCGTCAAATTCCGATCGCTCTCTCCCCGCTCAAACTGTGCGCTGATGTGGGCTCGAAGTTCATGAACATTGAACCGCGTCGTATCCAGCAGAATATCGGCAACATTGCGAACCGGATCAAGCCGCTTCCGCTCCGCCCTGATCGACTTGACGACCGTCTCCCCGCGCCCCATCGGATGCGGCCGCCGCGTCTCCGAGAAGCGCCGTACCAGCACATCCTCATCCGCCTCAAGAAAAACCACGCGCGTCGGCAGCACCTTCCGAACACTCTTCAGGATCTCTGGAAACTCGTCAAGCCGAATACCCTCGCGCACATCGACTACCAGCGCAGCACGCTCGATCTCGGAGGACTGCCGCACCAGGTCCGCAAAGCGCGGCACCAACTCCAGTGGAAGGTTATCAACCGAGTAGTAGCCGAGGTCCTCAAATGCCTTCAAAGCCGAAGCCTTACCCGACCCGGACATGCCCGTCAGGATAACCAACTCGCCAACCGGCGGCGCATCCTTCAACAACGCTGCAGTCTTCTTCGGCGCGGCTGGCTTCTTCTTGGACACAGCTGCTACCTTCTTCGCGGTCTGCTTACGTGCCATGAGCAAATCCTAGCATCCGGAAGAACACGCGCCCTAAAGAGAACGACCTGTCTCGCTGGGAGACAGGTCGCGTCTTCTACGGAACTTCGATGAGCTCCACCTTGCCATCGCGCTTCCGATGCAGGATCAGCACCTGCCCCGCATGATCGCGAAACACGAAGACATCGCGGTCTCGAAACGCCGCCTCCTTCACCGCCTCCTCAAACGACATCGGCCGCATCGCCGCACTGTCGATCGAGCGCACCACGTGCGGCTCCACCACCGGCATCTTCGATGGGAAAGAATGAACCACCATCGACACCGCCTTGCGAGCCGCACTCGCCTTGGCTGCCACCTTCTTCGCAACAGCCCGCTTCAATGGAGCCACGGGCACGTCAGCCTCGCCCGCAGCCACGTTGGTGTCGTTCTTGTCCGGCTTTCCATTCTTGTTTGGATGGCGTTTCAGCGTCGTGAACTTCTGCTTGTGACGGATCGCCTGCTGCTCGACCTTCGCCAACGCATCATGCAGAGATGTCGCCATCTCAGCCGATTTACAGGTCGCCACCAGGGTGTGTCCACCCGTGACTACGGACACCTCAGCAACCATCCGGTACTTGTCTTCGCTCAATATGACGTGAGCGCTTGCTGCTCTTCCTACGACCTTCGCAATCCGGGCGAGTCCTTCTTCCGCCTGGGCCTTTAGCTTCTTGTTAATGGTGATCTGTCGACCGGTGTACTCAACGTTCATCGTTCACCTCGGTACAAGTTCTACACCCTTGTTAGACGAGTTGCACGTCGAGTATAGCGATCCTGCACGCAGAGGTTAGACGGCTACATCCTCAAGATGCCGTCAGCGAACCCGCCGCTGGTGCGTGCTCGGAATCTGCAGATCTTCGCGGTACTTCGCCACCGTCCGCCGCGTCACCTGGATGCCCTGCCGCTGCAACTCCGCCGCAAGTTGATCGTCCGTCAACGGCTTTCGCTCGTCCTCATCTTCGATCAATTTCTTTACCTTTCGCTTCAGCAGAACCAGCGGAAGATCGGCTCCCTCCGGTCCGTTCACGCCCTCCGAGAAAAAGAACCGCAGCTCATACACACCCTGCGTCGTATGGACATACTTGTTCGCCACAGCCCGGCTCACGGTTGAAGGATGCACGCCGATCTCCTCGGCAACCTCCTTGATCATCATCGGCTTCAAAGACTGCTCGCCCAACTCAAGGAACTCAGCCTGCCGCCGCACAATCACCTCGCACGTCCGCACAATCGTGTTCTTGCGCTGCTCGATATTCCGCAGCAGCTGGATCGCCGATTTATACCGCTCCTTGACGTACTCGCGAACCTCTTTCTCCGTCTGCTTCTGGCGCAGCATCTTGCGATAGCCCTGGTTCAGCCGCAGGACCGGCATATCCTCCTCGTTCATCAGCACGACATACTCGTCGCCCCGCTTTACGAACGCCACGTCCGGCTCGATCAGCCGCGTCTCGCTCTGGTTATACCGCTGGCCCGGTCGAGGGTCGAGTGTACGAATAAAATCAACCGCCGCCTGTACCTCATCGGAGGTTCGGCCACAGCTACGCGTCAGTTCGCGCATGTCCTTCTTCTGCAAAAGCTGCAGGCAATTTGAAACGATGTGCGTAGCCGTCTCAAAGACGCTGGTCTGGTCGGGAGCCGCAACCGTGTGCGCGCTGGGAGCCGCGCCATAGTCTTCGTCTTCATCCGTGTCGTCCTCAATCGGCTGCGCCACAAGATGCGCCTGCCGTCGCCGCGCCGCAAGCTCCGCATCGCGCCTCCGCGCCTTGATCTGGATCAGCAGGCACTCGCGAAGATCCCGTGCACCCACGCCCAGCGGGTCAAACTGGTGGATCACCCCACGCGCCACCTCAATCGTGCAGCGTGCCTCGGCAAACTCCACGCTCTCCCCGGATGCCTCCTCCGCGCACGCAGCAATCTTCGCAACCTGCTCATGCTCGTCGCTGTCATCATCCACCGGCACCCATGACACCGGGGCCTTCACGCCACGCTGAAAAGGAATCGGCTCGTTGCGCGCGGGTTGCCGCAGTTCCAGAAGGGCGGCAATCAGTTCCTCATCGGTGGCCGTCAGGTAGCCGTTCTCATTCAGGTTGCCAATGATCAACTCAGCCGCGACATGAACCTCCGGCAGCAGCGTCAACGAGCCAAGCTGCCACGCCAGATGGTCGCTAAGCCGGCTCGGCTGCGACAGAAAATGCTCAAATGAAGGCTTGTCCGACTCCTCAAAGTTCGAAGAAGCCGTCCGGAATCCCGGGTCAAGATAATCCTGAAAGTAGCTTCCGAAATCGATCTCGTCGAAGGGGTCCTTCTCCACCCGCTCCCCCTCCGCAGCTACCGCCTCGGCAGAGCGCTCGCGATCCCCTTCCAACCCGGCACGCTCGTCCAACGAGAGAGCGGACTCCTCCAACTCCTCGAGAACCGGGTTCTCGATCATCTCGCTGTTAATCATCTCTTTCAGCTCAAGCTTATTCAGCGCAAGGACGCTGACCATCTGCACCAGTCCAGGGGTAAGCACCTGGCGCTGCGAGACCTTGAGATTGAGTCGGGGTTGCAGGTACACGTTCAGCCTTTCACATGCTCGGGATAATCGGCGGTCTACGTGAACGGCAGTGTTCGCGGGCTAGCTACGCACCGATTTCCTTTGGAAAATTCCGCCGGAAAACAAGTCGATCGGTCCCATGGGGATTTGCTGACAGTCTATACGCCCAGCGCCTTTCGTGCCGCCCGGCCAGAATCGAAGTGAGTACCAGGAGAATTACCGGGCGGTTCCGTCCATAATCAGTCCATCGAGAACCCTTCGCCAAGATAAATCCTCTTGACCTCCGGGTCACGTCCAAGCTCCCGGGGTGTCCCCGTCCGGAAGATCTTTCCCTCCGCGATAATGTACGCCCGATCCGTCACGGAAAGCGTCTCCCGTACATTATGGTCCGTAATCAGCACCCCGATGCCGCTCGCCTTCAGCGCAAAGATGATCTCCTGCAACTCCAGCACCGCAATCGGATCGATGCCGGAAAACGGCTCGTCCAGCAGGATAAATGCCGGCTCAATCGCGAGGCAGCGGGCAATCTCCACCCTCCGCCGCTCTCCGCCTGAGAGCGCATACCCGCGCGTCTTACGCACATGGCCCAGGCTCAGTTGTTCGATCAGCCTCTCGGTCCGATTGCGCCGCGTCTCCCAGCTCAACTGCTGCGCCTCAAGCACCGCCAGAATATTTTCCTCAACCGTCAACTTCCGGAACACCGAAGGCTCCTGCGGTAGGTAGCTGATACCGAAGTTCCGCGCCCGTAGGTACATCGGCAGCGTCGTAATGTCCGTGCCGTCGACCACGATACGCCCGGCGTCGGGCCGCACCAGTCCCACGATCATGTAGAAGCTCGTCGTCTTACCCGCGCCGTTCGGCCCCAGCAGTCCCACGACCTCGCCCTGCTGGATCTGCAGAGTTACCCCGCGCACCACCTGTCGACCGCCGTACGCCTTACCGATCTCTTCCGTCTCCAGCGTTCGTATCACTTCTGTTTCACCCGCGTCACGGTATGCACCCGCTGCCCTGCCTTCTGTTCATTCCCGTTCGTGTCGCCGGTGACCATCACACTATCATCGCCTGTGTGGAAGCTGAGCCGCGTTCCCGTAACCGTACCCTGCACCTCGTCGATCAACTTCGGCAGCACCGTGGGCGTACCCGTCAGCACGAACATGCCATCGTTAGCCGTATACACAAGCTGCTCTCCTGAGGCACGCCGCCCAGTCTGGTCCATCTCAACCTTCCCATTCGCCACAATCCGATCCACACTCCCGCCGAAGAAGGCACCTGACGTACCAGCGCTATTACTCGTATCCTTCTTCGATGCGACTGTCCCTGCCGCCGGTGCAGGTTGCAGGTACGCAGTTGCCTGCAGAGCGCGCAGCGTCCCATCCGCATCCTCTACCTTCACATCCCCGCCGAAGTCCACCTGCCGGGCAACATCCTGGTACACCATCGTCCGAGCCGCAATCCGAACCACCGACGGATGAGTCTCGCTCCCAGCCTTCGCTGCGCTCTTCCCCACCAGGACCGCATGAACAGGAGCCACGTCAGCCGCCTCCCCATGAGCCGTCATGGTCCGCTTCTGCTGATCAAGCTCAAGCACCGGCGCTTCCACCTGCGAAGCTCCCTGCCACAACCGCGCAGGCCGCAGCTTCCCCGCCGCACCATAAAAGAACGCCTGCCCGGAGTCATGCTTCAACTCCGCCCGCTCCGCCAGCACATGCACCGGCTCCGCCGCGTTCGCCTGCAGATAGTTCGCCTTCACCGCACCCTCCGCCGTAGCGTCTCCACTCTCGTGCTCCATCACAATCTTGTTCGCCGAAACAGTACTGCCTGCATCCGTGACCTGCGCATGCCCCGTAAGCGTAAGGTGGTCGGCATCGCCCTCATACAACGCAAGGTCCGCCGTAGCATGGGTCGGCACCGGAGGACCCGCCCCCGCCTTCGCTGCAGCACGGCTCGTCAGCACCACATGCCCCGACTGCACCGCCTTCACAATCTCCTCGCTCCCCGTCTGCCCGCCTCCAGACCGCCGGGCCTTCGAAGCAGGCCGCAAATCAACATCAACCGTATCCCCCGAACTCGTCTGCTCAGCCCCCTTACCGTTCAGCCGATGCAGCGAAGTATGTCCCACCGCCTGCAGCGAGGAGAGCAGCACAGCCTTCCCAGCTCCAGTGAAATGGCCATGGAGCGTATCGCCCGAGATCTCGCTCGTAGCCGCTCCCGGCGTGTCCGCCTCACTCACCAGCGTCATGTGAGCCGCCGACGTAGCCGTAGCCTCGCGCAGCTCCTTTCGCTTGCCCGAGCTGTCACCAGCCAGCGCAAACGTCATCCTGCCCGCTGTAGCATCGCGAACGCTCCACGCTGAACCAGCGCTATCCGCCGCCCGGCTACGTTCCGTTATATGCACCGCACCCACAAGCACCACGTTCTCAGGCCGACCAGCAGCATCGAACGCCACCTGCGCATCCTCCGCCTGCCCCTTACCCACACGCAGGCTGCTCACGTCCGCATAGTGGACACCGCCAGTTCCAAACAAATGCGCCTTCTGCGCCTCCCCAGCCGCATTCAGCAGCACATCCGCCCTGGGAGCCGTAATCGTTCCCGACGCCGGCCCCTCCAGCACAATGTTCCCCTCTGCCTCAATCCGCTCCGGCGAACCATCGCTCCGCAGATGCACAATCGCATGGTCTCCCCGCGCCGTCTGCCCTGGCGAAACATACTTCGCCTGCGTCAGCAGCGCCACCTGGTTCTCCCGCTGCATCTCCGCATGGGATGCATTCAGCACCACCGATCGGCCATGTTGCAGCCCCACGGTCTTTACATCCGCTTGCAAAATCAGCACGCCCGTATCCGAGTTGTACTCAGCCCCGGTCGCATGGCCCGTCATCCCGCCAAACTTGAACTCCACATCCTGGTCCGTAGCCGCAACACCCAGTTTCTGGATGTACACCAGCCCGCTCGTCTTCACATGGATGACCCGCTTGTTTTCGTCCCCCATCTCGTCAGCCACATTCGGCACCGAGTTCGCTGGAGGCCCCACCTTAGCCTTCCCGTTCGCCGATGCAGGAGCCTGCAGATCGATATGCACCTCGCCCATCGCCCGCACCACACCCGACGCCTGGTCGTATTCAAACTCACTCCCTGAGATCCGATCCGCCCGATCCTGCTTCCGCCCGTACAGGATCATTCCGACATCATGCAGCGTCAGCTTCCCGTTGCTATGCTCCACCGCCTTGGCCGCATGCAGCGTCATCACCGTCTTGCCCTTTACGGATTGCGAGTAGGTGTACCCATTCGTCTCGCGGCGGATATCGATCCCCAGCTTGGCAGGCAGGCCAGCCAGAAAGCGATGCGTCCGGTACCGGGCATAGCCCAGGAATCCGGCGATCACCAGCACCAGGAGGGCCGCGCCCACCAGCAGCCAGACTCGCAGCCGATCGATCGAAGTAGACATCTGCGTCTATCTTCTCACCCTGCACCCCTCCCGCCCCCGCACCTATAAGGCGATAGAATGGCGTATGGCCGATCAGCTGTACCTGAGCCTCTGGTTCCCGAACTTCCGCTTTGAAGCGCTGCCCGCCGCGCTCGTCTCCGTCCTGCGCCAGTTCGCGCTCATCAGCAAGGAAAGCCGCGTCACCGCAGCCTCCGTCTACCCCATCGGCTTCACCGAATCCCCCACCTACCAGCGCATCTACGTCAACGACAAGCGCTCCGAGGACACCTCCGACTCCACGATCGAGAACGCCGTAGCCGAGGCCACCGAGCAGCTCCACGAGGACATGGCCTACGAGTTCGAGATGCAGTGGCGCCTCTGGGCACCCGGCCTCGTCGACGGTGACGACGGCCTCGAAACCACCTGGACCCTCGAACCCGCCACCGTCCGCATCTTCGGCTTCGGCCCCGAGTTCGACGACGCCAGCTTCGAGCAGAACGGCCACATTCGCGTCGACTTCGGCCTCGACACCCCCTGGGTACTCGAAGACGCCGAACTCGACGAGCTAGCCACCAAACACATCCAGCAAAATATCGAGATGCTGCTAGCCTTCACCCTCTCCGTCGAGAAGCACTGCAACATCTCCAGCCGCCTCCTCTGGACCGAGTCCGGTGAACCCCTCGCCGAAAAACTAATCGCACGCCTCCAACGCCTCAATTAGAACCTCGGCGCTGAACTCTTCGATTCCACACTGCTGTTCCGTCAACCGCGCATCTTCTTGCGCCCCCGGACCTGTCATCCTGAGCGAAGTCGAAGGACCTTCGGTTTCCTTAAGGTGCGCCATAGCCCGACAGAGGAATGGGAACGCAAAACGCCCCTTCCTCTGCCATACGCAACCGAACTACTCCCTCACCGCAGCCCGCCGTCGCCGCCCACTCATCAGATAAATCGCCGCCCGCAACTCCAGCAAAGGATCATCCGAAGGCGCAATCCCCTCCACCCGCGGGATCGGATCGAAGATAATCTGCTGCTGCTCCTTCGCCTCATCCGCAACGAACGCCGTCAGCGAGATCGTCCCCAGCTCCAGCACCGTCCGATCCTCCGGCCAGTGGATCGTCGCGTCGTCCGTCACATCCCCATCCTTCGCCAACTGCACCGCCACACGGAATCCAATCGGTCCCGCAGCAAGCCGCTCCGTCAACTCATCAAAGAGATAATTCGGCCCCTTCGCAGGCAATCCCGCATCTTCAAGATGAGCCACACCGGCCTCCGGAACAATCCGGTATCGCCCATGCCGTGCCGCTCCATCGGCGTTGATAAACTGCATCGCCGTCACGCCAAAGTAGGCCTCGCGCCCAAAGCTCTCCGGAAACGGCTTCGGCATCTGCACAAACGCCAACGCCGCAGGATGGCTCCCAAGAAAGATCTCAACCGGCTTCGGATGAGCAGGATCAGAAGGAGCAGCCAGATCACTCGTCGCCAGCGCCTTCAGAAACTCCAGAAACTCGCCACCCGTCCGCGTAGGAAATCCATCTGCCGAGTGGGCCACGATATCCGTGTGGCTATGCTCTGCAAGGTGGAACCGAATCGCCATCCCGCGTGGATTCCCATTCGGATCGGTGTCCGGTATCAGCGGCAGTCCGGTCGAGCTTGAAAACCGCACCGTAACCGGAGTCGAAGCGCGCATCACATGCGGCGCATTCGTCAGCGCAACCGCATCGGGCGAAGGCGTAAACGTCCCCGTCAGCATCACCCCCTTCGCATGAGCCGGACGAAACGAAGGATGCAAGCCAAACAACGTATCAAACTGCGCAATCAGGTCACTGCTCAGGGCAAGCAGCTTCTCATCGGTCGGAAGGGGCATAGTCAGTTCTCCTCGGGTGTGTTGCTAACTTTACCGCAAACGAGCCGCGGCATCGTTAATTCAACACAATCCGCCGCCGAAAAATCCGGGAGCCGTTTTAGGACCTTTGAACGTGGGCGAAGCGCCTTGGCTACCCCGCCACCACAATCTCCGAAAAGTCAGCAATCCCCGAAAAGTCCCCAAGAACCCGCGCCAGCAACGCCAGACGATTCGCCCGAACAGCCTCATCCGGAGCCATCACCATCACCGCCTCGAAGAACGCATCCACCTGCGGCCGCAGCGTAGCAATCGCTTCCAGCGCGGCGACATAACTCCCCGCCTCTCGCAACGCACCAACACGACCCGCAAGCGCAGCCGACCGTTCCGCCAACACCTGCTCCGTCGGCTCCGTCAGCAATCCAGCCTCGACGCTCGCAGCCGGAGCAATCCCCTTCTCAGCCGCCTGCGCAAGAATATTCTTCATCCGCTTGAACGCCGCCGACACTGCCGCAAAGTCAGCCGACCCACGAACCGCAGTCACCGCCTCAGCTCGCGCCACAGCATCCCGCACATCGTCCGAACCCACGGCGAGCACCGCCTTCACCACGTCGTAAGCCTGCCCACGCGCCTCGCGAAGATAGAACTCCAGCCGCTCCCCAAAGAACCCCGCCACCTTCTCCGGCGCTCCAGCAGCCGCAGCAACCTCACTCAGCTTCAGCGGCACAGCACTCTCCGCAAGCGTCTTCACGATCCCGTTCGCCGCTCGCCGCAACGCAAACGGATCCTTCGAGCCCGTCGGCTCGAGACCCAGCCCGAACATCCCGGCAATCGTATCCGCCTTATCCGCAATCGCCAGCAACTGTCCCTCAGGCGTGCGAGCGATCGCAGCCTCCATCGACTCCGGCCGATACTGGTCGTAGATCGCATCTGCGGTCTGCGCACCAAGCCCCTGCGCCCGCGCATACAGCCCACCAACCTGCCCCTGTAGCTCGGTAAATTCCTTCACCAACTCCGCCGTCAGATCGGTCTTGGCCAGCAGCGCGGCATCGCGAAGCGCCACCGCATCCACCGCGAAGCCATGGTTCGCCACAACATCACCCAGCCGTTCGCAGACAAGCCGCACCCGCTCCGACTTCGCCGCGTAGCTCCCCAGATCTTTCTGGAACGTAACGTTCTCCAGCAGCTTCACCCGCTCCACCAGCGGCGTCCGCTGATCGAACTCCCAGAAGAACCGCGCATCGTTGAACCGCGCCCGCAGCACCCGCGCATTCCCATGTCGGATCACCGCCAGCCCCGCAGCATCCGCCTGCGTATTCAACACCGCAAGAAAATACGGAGCCAGCTTGCCTGCCTTATCCTGCAGCGCAAAGTACTTCTGGTGATCGCGCATCACCGTCACCAGCACCTCTTCGGGCAGCGCAAGATACTCCGACTCGAAACCCCCAAGCACCACCGAAGCATCTGAAGCCCACTCCACCAGGTGCGTCAGCGAATCGACCAGCGCGTGGTCCTCGCGCCAGCGAATCCCCTCCACCGTCCGCGTCACATGGTCAAGCGCCTTGCGGATCGTATGCCGCCGCGCCTCAACATCCACAATCACAAACGCCGCCTTCAACTGCGCTTCATACTCTCCAGGAGCAGCCAGTACAGTCTCGCTCGCCCCAAACAGCACTCGATGCCCATATGTCACATTCGAGGCCGTATACCCGGCGAACTCCACCGGCACCACCGCACTCCCCAGCAGCGCCACCAGCCACCGCACCGGCCGTACAAACTTCTCTGGCTTCCCCGCCCGCCAGTACATATTCTTCGCCCAGTAGATACCCGCAAGCTCCTTCGGCAGCTCACCCGCAATCACCTCGGCAGCCCCACGCCCCGCCCTCACCGACGTCGCCCGGAGGTACTCGCCCTTGGGCGTAGTCACCGTCGTCAACGCCTCAACCGCAACGCCCGCCTTCTTCGCAAACGCCACCGCAGCCGGAGTCGCCACGCCGTCCTTGAACGCAATCTTCGCCGAAGGTCCCAGCATCTCCTCGGCAGCATCCTCCTGCCGCTCCGCAACCTCGCCAACCCAGACAGCGAGCCGTCGCGGCGTTGAGAAACTCCGATGCGCCACACCAGCAGCCACCAGCCGTTCACGCTCCAGCAGCGCCACAACCCGGCGCTCCAACTCTGCCTGCGCCCCCGCAATCATCCGCGCAGGAATCTCTTCCAACCCAATCTCAAATAAAAACTCTGCCATCAGCTCAACTCAATCCCCGCTCACACGCGGCCTGTCCATCACTTTAGAACCGCTAAGCCGCCACAGTCCGCAGAGCCTCGCCCTGCGCCGCATACGCCTTCGCCACACCAACCACCAGCGTCCGAATCCGCGCCATCACCCCAACCCGCTCCGTCACCGAGATCGCTCCCCGGGCATCCAGCAGATTGAACATATGCGAACACTTCAGCGCCAGCTCATACGCCCCCAGCACCGGAAAGCGCTTCAGTTCCAGCGCCTCCATGCCCTCAAAGCCCTTGGCCTTGTCGAGCAGCGCAAGACACTCCGCCTCATACGAATTCAAATGCTCCCAGAGCCTTCCCACATCCGCATAATCAAAGCTGTACGCCGAGAACTGCTCCTCCTCAGCCAGCCGCATCTCGCCATACGTCACCTTCCTACCCGTATCCGGTTCCACCGCCCAGACAATGTCATAGATCGAATCCACATCCTGCAGGAACCCCGCAATCCGCTCCAGCCCATACGTAATCTCCCCGCAGATCGGGTCGAGATCCATCCCGCCGCACTGCTGGAAATAGGTAAACTGCGTAATCTCCAACCCATCCAGCATCACCTGCCAGCCCACGCCCCACGCACCACCAACCGGCCACTCCCAGTTGTCTTCCTCGAACTTGATATCGTGCTCTCGCAGGTCGATCCCGATCGCCTCCAGCGACTCAAGATACATCTCCTGAATCCGCACCGGTGGCGGCTTCAGAATCACCTGGAACTGCGTATGCCGAAACAGCCGGTTCGGGTTCTCCCCATACCGTCCATCCGCAGGCCGACGCGACGGCTGCGCATACGCTATCCGCACCGGCTTCGGCCCCAGCACCCGCAGAAACGTATCCGGCGACATCGTTCCCGCACCCACCTCAACGTCATACGGCTGCTGCAAGACGCACCCACGATCCGCCCAGAAGCGTTGCAGGGTAAATAAAAGCTCTTGAAAGGTAAGCGCTGGTTTTTTCTCGTTACTGGACATGCATCTCTTTCTCTTCGCTGATCTACCGATTCTAAACGGTGCCGGCGACCTCTCCGAATGAGAAGATGAGAGCGATGAGACAGTCGATCGTTCTTACCCTATGCCTCATGACCGCCAGCTCCCTCGCTCAGAAGCCAAAACCTGCCGAGGACTGCTACAACAACTCACGTTACAGCTACGCCTTCTGTTATCCCGTGAAGCTCCTCAAGCCGCAGGGCGAATCCGGCAGCCGCGACGGCCAGACCTTCAAAATCGCAGGCTCCAAAGGCACCGTAGCCGTCTGGCGTGAGTTCGCCTCGAACGACCCCGATGGCAAGCCCACCCCACTCGCCGAGACCATGAAGGATGCCACCGAAGCGGCCAGGAGTGATGGTTACACCGTCAGCTACAGCCTGCTAAAGCCGACGTTCTTCGTCCTCAGCGGTGCAGGCAAAGGGATGATCCTCTACCAGCGCACCATTCAGCGGGACGACCTCACCGTCACCGTCCGCTATCAATATCCGGAGAGCATGAAAGCCGTCATAAACAAGCTCATTCACGACACAGATATCGTCAGCATCCTGCCAGAGCCGGAAGACTAAAGCCGCCCCAGCGCCCGCGCACTCGCCAGCCGTCGCTCCAGATGCCGCTCCAGCGTCTCCAGAGCAAACCGCCGCAGATCCGCCGCCCGGCCCTTTGGCCACTCCTCCTCCGCCAGCCCCCGCACCGTCCCCCGAAACATCCGGTCCGCCTCCATCACCGCGTTCGCCGAAAGCGCCACACTCCCGTTCCGCCGATCATCCTCGCACGTCACCCCATCCACCGTCGGTGCATGCCAGACCGTCCCGCCGCGCAGATCCAGCCCACACACCACGCAATGCCCCAGCGCGGGCATCCATCCCATCAGCCGATTCATCCACAGCGCAAAGTACGTAATCGGCATCCACACCCGACCCACCTGCAACTCATCCAGCACCGCCAGCGCCAGCCGGAACACCGCATCCTCAGGAGCCTGCTCCGGCAGCGCCTCCTCCAGCACCTCCGCAATCAACTGCAGCGCCGCCGTCCGCGCATAGTCGATCGGTCGTGCCAGCGGCGAAGACAGTATCTCGAACGCATCCAGCCGCACCAGCTCCTGTCGCGGTCTCTCCGCATACGTCGCCCGCACATACGTCATCGGCTCAAGCGCTCCACCAAAGCGTCGCCGCGACCGCAGCGCATGCCGCGCCACGCCCTTCACCCGTCCCTGGTCCCGCGTAAACAGGCTCACCAGCAGATCGGCCTCTAGAAAGGGCCAGGTCCGCAGAACGATCGCCTCACCCTGTCGCTGCATCATCCCGCGCACCCGCGTAAAACAAAACGCGCAGCCTCATTGGCCGCGCGTCCTGTAAAGCTACTGCTGTTGAATTTAGCGACCGAAGTGCGTCGCGTTCTTCTCCGAATACTCCGCCCACTTCTCGGGCAGATCATCCCCGGCATAGATCGCCGACACCGGGCACACCGGAACGCAGGCGCCGCAGTCGATGCACTCAACAGGATCGATAAACAGCTGCACGGCATCGCTGTAGCCGTTCTCATCCTTCTTCGGGTGAATGCAGTCGACCGGGCAGGCGTCCACACACGCCGAGTCCTTCGTTCCAATACACGGTTCTGCGATTACATATGCCATAAACAGTTCTCCTAAAATGTGTTCCGCGACTCAGATTCTACCAGTAGTTCCATTGTGCCATGTCCTCTGGTTTTCGTCCGTCCGCAGAACGACGCGTGTACCTACGATCCAGACGGACTAACAGCCGCTATGCCAGCCAGGCTATTGAGATCGTCAGCACTGCCGCAGAACACATTCAGATCGACACTCCCGCCAATGCCATCGACACTGCCCGCGGAAGCATGCTGCCACAACGTCCAGCTCGGCCATCCTCCTACCGGGCCCGGGGTCGCCGCGCTCGTATACCGCGCCACCCACAACAGGTGCTCCGTCATGCTCTTCGGATTCCCAAGTGTCTGGTTCCAGAAGCTCGAATAGGTATACAGAATCGGTGTTCGCCCCGTAGCATCGCCAACGATCCCCAGCCACGTCTTCGCCGCCTCCAGAATCGCCTGTGGCGCAAGGCTCGACGTAATCTCAAGGTCAAGCGTCGCCGGCAGATCGCCCGGATTCAGCTGCGCCGTCCCGTTTACCTTGGCCAGCGTCGCCACAAAGTTATTTGCCTGTGCCGTAGCATCCTGATCCGCATGAAAGAAGTGGTATGCCCCGCGCAGCAGTCCAGCCTGCTTGATCCCGTTCCAGTTGTCATGGAAGTATGGGTCGGTATTACCCGCGCCCTCCGTCGCCTTCGCGTACACAAATGTTTTGCCAGCCGCGGCGACCGAGGCCCACTCGACCACGCCTTAGTAATGAGACACATCAATCCCTTGAATCCCGTCGTTCGGAAAAGCCATCGTACTGCCTCCATAAGTTGCTCTACGTGGGAGGAGTGTATCCGACACGGTAGCATCTGTCCCGGACATTCCTTCAGAACTTCTTCTACCCCTGCGATGCCGCCCGAAGCGCAGCAAACTCAGCTGGCGTCGGTATCGGCTCAAGGCTACGCCCCGCAAACATCTCCTTGAAGATATGCTCCAGCTCGCCCTTGATCAGACCATTGCTCGCCAGCACCTCGCGGCTGTCCAGCGTAAACTTCCCGCCGTCGAAATGCGTCACACTGCCGCCCGCCTCCTCCACCAGCAACACGCCAGCCGACGTATCCCACGGATTCAGCTTGAACTCCCAATACCCATCCAGCCGCCCGCAAGCCACATACGCCAGGTCAAGCGCCGCCGAACCCGCTCGCCTTACCCCATGAGATCGCAACGTAATCTGCTGGTAAAAATGCACATTCGGACTGCTATGCCGCTTCTGGCTCGGAAAGCCCGTCGCCGTCAGCGACTCCGCCAGCGTCTTCGTCGACGACACCTTCAGCTTGCGCCCATTCAGCCATGCACCCCGCCCCCGCTCCGCCGAAAACATCTCATCCCGCAGCGGATCGTAGATCACGCCCGCAATCATCTCGCCGTCCTGGTCGGCAGCCAGCCCCGGCGCACGCCGCTCCAGACCCATCGACACACAGAACACCGGAAACTGGTGCGCGAAGTTCGTCGTCCCGTCCAGCGGATCGATGTACCACCGATACTCACCCTCAAGCCGATCCCGCGTTCCCTCTTCCCCATACACCCCATGCTCAGGAAAGACCGCCTTCAGGCGCTCGCTGATCAACTGCTCACTGGCCCGATCCGCCTCCGTCACAAGGTCCACATCACCCTTGTACTCAGTCGCCACACCCTTTTCGTAAAAGCCCCGCAGCAGGCTACCAGCCTTACGCGCAATACCCTCAGCAATATGTGCAAACTCAAACTTCTTCATGGAGACCAGCCTCACTCTACAAACCCCAGTCTACCGTCATCCCAGCCGCAGAGAAAATGAAGCGGCTTAACACCGATCAGTGCGGATGACACTGATCAAAACCACCCCTTAGCTCTTAGCCTTTAGTCCTTGATTTAAACCCGTACTGGCCTTATCCGCGAAGATCCGCGTAGCTCCGCAATCTCCGTGGTCACCTTCCCATAAGCGATTGCAAGCAAATCGGCGTCATCCGCACTGATCGGTGTTAAGCCTCTGTCTTACTTCGAGTCGCCATAATATCCAGTGCGATACCGCAGATCCACCTTCTGCTGCATCGCAGGGTCCTTCATCCGAATCTTGATCGTCCGGAACGAGCTCTCACTATCCCGTGGCGGAGCGTAGTAGCCCAGCAGATACTGCGTCCGCAGGTCATCCGAGATCTTGCGAAACGCCGGCTCCAGGTCTTTCGGATCTTCCACGTAGTAGTATTTCCCACCCGTATCGTTCGCGATCTGGATCAGCGCATGCTCCCCACCAGTATTCCGTCCCGCATCCGCATACACCGGGATAATGATGATCGAGAACACCATCGCCCCCGCCCGCTGTGCCTGCTCCAGCGCCTGCGTATAGTGCGAGCCCTTCACCGTGTCGCCGCCGTCCGTAATCAGCACGATCACCCGCCGCCGTCCATTCGCTCCACTCGTACTCTGCAGCCGCTGCCCTGCAAGGTAGATCGCGTCATAGAGCGCCGTAGCATCGCCCCGCTGAATCTCATTCAGTCCGGCCTCGATGCGCCGCGGGTCGTTCGTAAACGGCACAATCTCCCGCACCGTATCCGAAAAATCCATCAGGTCCAACTCGTCCTGAGTCCGCAGCAGCGCCTTCACGAAGTGCTTCGCCGCATCCTTCTCCAGCCGCTCGTTGCGCAGCACACTCTCACTTGCATCGATCGCCAGCACAATCGACAGCGGTGTCGTCGACTCCCGCTCGAACACCGCAAGCTTCTGCAGATGTCCATCCTCAAGCAGTTCGAAATCTTCCTTCTGCAGTCCGCCCACCGGCGCACCCTTCGTATCCACCACATTCAGCGCAACGTTGACCAGCCGCGTCTCCACGTGAAGCGTCTGCACCGGCTGCTCCGTCGACCTCTGCGGCGCACGACGCTCAATCGGAGCCTGCCCCAGCATCGTCGCTGCCAACCCCAACGTCAGCGCAAAAGCACAGGCAGGTTTCACCCCTCGACCACCGCAGCCGGTACGATCTCTTCAGGAAATGGCTCACCATCCGCCCACACCGCGCCGTCCACAAACTGCTCCTTCTTCCAGATCGGCACCGTCTTCTTCAACGTATCGATCAGCCATCGACACGCATCGAACGCCGCCCCACGGTGTGCCGAAGCCACCACGATCAGCACGCTCGACTCCCCAATCTCCAGCCGTCCCAGCCGATGCACCAGCGCCACATCCCGCACGCCGAACTTCGCAATCGCCTCCGCAGCCAGCCCCTTCATCTGCTGCAGCGCCATCACCTCATACGCCTCGTAATCGAGGAACAGCGTCTGACGGCCGCGCGTATTATTCCGCACAATCCCGTCGAAGAGGCAGACCGCCCCATCCGACCCGGCCTTCATCTCCTCCATGATCCGCGCAGACTCGATCACGTCTCTCGTAATAGCAATCTGCATCAGCCCCAAACCTCATCCCATCCGCCGCTCACTGGCGGCAGCAAAGCCACTTCATCCCGATCCTGCAACACCACCGCACCCTGAACATACTCCTGGTTCACCGCCACCGCGACCGATCTCCAGAGATCATCGGCTGCAATCGATCCACCACGCGCACGCTCCCGCAACATCTTCGTCAGCATCTCCACAGAACTTCCCGCGGGCAGCTCAACCTCTTCCCCATCGCGTCCGAAGATGTCCTTCAATACTCCGAAATAGAGAACCCGCAGGCGCATGGACATCGCTAAAGAATACGCGAGCAACGCCCGCACCCTTTAGACGACCCTCACTTTCAAAAGCACCCAGGTTGACAAATGTCAGCCCCGGAGACCCCACCCATCCTCCAGAACGCCCTCGGAGACTTCGGACCAGTCCAGACCTCGGTTCATTGTTATGAACACTTTAGGACCTGAAGGGAAAAAACAAAAGTCACCCGGCCTTCTTCTTAGCCGCAGCCTTCTTCGCCGGTGCCTTGTCTTTAGCCGCATGAAACTGCTCCAGAAGCTTCCGCCCCTTCGCCGCCAGCTTCTTCGCCTGGGCCTCCGTCTTGGGCACCGGCTCACCCCACGCATGCGCGCTCAAAGCCAGCCGCGTCGGCTCCCCATCCTTCACCATAGGCCCCCGAGGATTCGTGAAATGCCGCGTCAGGAACGACCCCTTCCGCTTCATCTTCTGCGGCGTGTCCGCCTTCCCTGTCACTCCCGGCTTCAGGTTCGACCCATCCCGTTCGTTGAAGAACTCCCGACCTGCAGCCGTAAGCCCACCCTTAGGATCTTTCCCCTTAACCGGCATCGAATTCGCCGCCATCTTCTTCGCCGCACTCTTCTTCGTTGTAGTCATCACACGCTCCTGACGCTAGGAGCAGCAGACAGCCAGCCGGGTTTTATCAACCCCCAAAAAGAAAGGCCCGGGAGCAATCCCGGACCTTTCCCTCCACATCCATCACTTACGCGATGGCAGCTTCCGCCTCGCTCAAAACCTCGTCCCGAACGATCTCGTCAGCCACAGCCTCCGTAACCGTCTTGGGCAGAGCCACCGCCAGCACATCTTCGATATGCGTGGCATAGTGAATCGTCACGCCCTCGATCTGGTCCGGCGTCAGGTCCTCATCGACCTGCTGCTTGCACTCCTTCGGCAGGATCACGTCGCGCACACCAGCCCGCTTCGCCGCAAGGAATTTCTCCTTGATCCCACCAACCGGCAGCACATTACCACTCAGCGTAATCTCGCCCGTCATCGCCGTAAACGGCCGAATCGGAACATTCGTCAACAGGCTAACGAGAGCCGTAGCCATCGTCACACCAGCCGAAGGACCATCCTTCGGGATCGCTCCCGCAGGCACATGGATATGCAGGTCGAGATCCTTCGTAAAGTCCTCCTCGAGCCCCAGCGAAGCAGCATTGGATCGAACCCACGTCAGCGCAGCCTGCATCGACTCCTTCATCACATCGCCGATCTGCCCCGTGATGTTGAAGCCGCCCTTGCCCTTCATCTTGTTCGCCTCGATGAAGAGAATGTCGCCGCCAGCAGGCGTCCACGCCAGCCCGACCACAACACCAGCCCGCTTCGTCCGCTCGGCAATCTCCGTATCCACACGCACCTTGATGCCACCAAGGAACTCATGGATGATCTCCGGCGTAATGATTAGCTTCTCGCTGCGACCCTCTGCAATCTTGCGAGCCAGCTTCCTGCAAACCGTACCGATCTGCTGCTCCAGCTTACGAACGCCAGCCTCCCGGGTATAGTGCCGTGCGATCAGATGCACGCTCTCCCGTGGAAACTCGATCTGCCCCTCTTCGATCCCGTTCTCCTTGATCTGGCGCGGGATGAGGTACTTGATGGCGATGTTGACCTTCTCCTCTTCCGTATAGCCAGTCAGTTCGATGATCTCCATACGATCGAGCAGCGGTCCAGGAATCGTATCGAGCTGATTCGCCGTGCAAATAAATAGCACCTTGCTCAAATCGAACGGCTGATCGAGATAGTTGTCGCGGAACGTGTTGTTCTGCTCCGGGTCAAGTGTCTCCAGCAACGCGCTCGCCGGATCACCTCGGAAGTCGCGCCCCAGTTTGTCGATCTCATCCAGCATGAAGACAGGGTCCTTCACCTCGACCCGCTTCAAGTGCTGGATAATCTGGCCTGGCAGTGCACCGATATACGTCCGGCGATGCCCGCGAATCTCCGCCTCGTCATGCATACCCCCCAGCGAGATACGGGAGAACTTGCGATCCAGTGCCTTTGCGATCGACCGCCCCAGCGAGGTTTTACCCACACCCGGAGGTCCAACAAAGCACAGGATTGGCCCCTTCATATCCGGCTTCAAGCGCCGTGCCGAGAGGTAGTCCAAAATGCGATCCTTGACCTTCTTCAGCCCGTAGTGATCCTCATCGAGAATCTCCTTCGCCTTCAGAATGTCAACCTCGCCCGCCGAGGTCTTACCCCACGGCAGCACAGCCAGCCACTCCACATAGTTCCGCGTCAGCGAGTAGTCCGCAGCCGCAGGATTCATCCGGCTCAGCCGTCCAAGCTCCTTCAGCGCATCCTTCTTAACCTCATCGGTCATGCCTGCGTTTTCGATCTTCTCCCGCAGCTCCGCAATATCCTTCTGCGTATCGTCGACGTCGCCAAGCTCCTTCTGGATAGCCTTCAACTGCTCCCGCAGGTAGTAATCCCGCTGCGACTGCTGCACGGAATCCTGCACCTCGGTCTGGATCTTGTTGCGCAACTGCTGCACCTCAAGCTCCTTCGCCAAGTGCTTGTTTACGCGCTCCAGACGCTTCGCAATGTCGGGCATCTCCAACAACTCCTGCTTATCCGTCGTCGTCAGGAATGGCAGCGAAGAGGCGATAAAGTCCGCCAGCCGACCCGGCTCCTCGATGTTGATCGCAATCGTCTGCAGATCATCCGAGAGTGTAGGCGAGGAGGTCACAATCTGCTGAAACTGGCTCACTACATTGCGCTGCAGCGCCTCCGTCTCAGGCGACTCGACCGGCTCAATCTCCGGAATCGTCTCGGCTCCGGCAATCATGAACGGCGAAGTCTGCGTGAACTCGCCTAAACGCACGCGCTCATTTCCCTCCGTAAACACGAAGAGACTCTGGTTCGGCATCTTGACGACCTTGTGAACTGTCGCCTTTGTGCCGATCGTATGCAGGTCGGACGCCTCAGGACTGTCCTGGCGGGCATCCCGCTGCGCAACCACAAGGATCGTCTTCTCTTCCCCAAGTGACTGAATCAATTGGATCGAACTCTCACGCCCTACCGTTAGAGGCAGGACGGCATGGGGGAATAACACAGTATCCCGTACCGGAAGCACGGGGATTGGGCGGGATTCACCTTGACTGCTCCCGGTGGATTCTTTGGTGGCCTTCGGCTGGATAACGCTAACGAAATCGTTTGGCATTGAGTGTCCTTCTATCAAGTTTCATGCTATTCGATGCAGCAAGTCAAGCGAAGGACGCAAACCCATCGCCGGACCCATCCATCCCTCAATCATCGGCCTCACACAGGTCCTCTTCACAGAACATCCCACAAGATTCAAGACGCTCGATCGCAAAAGACACTTCGTCCACTCCGCAGACGCTACACTTGTCGCCATGAAGCGTACCCCCGGCCTGATACTCTCCGCAATCACACTCGGCATCTTCGCTGTCGGCATGCTGCTCTTCACAGCCCTGATCGTCGCGTCCGGGTTCTTCATGCGCAACCATCCGACAACGCCTGCGCCGCATCCCTTCGTCTTGCCTGTGCTTCTCGCGGCGGCCTTTTTCTTCCTCGCGGTAGCGATCTGGTCGACCTGCACCGTCGTCGGTCTCCTCTTCCTCCGACCCTGGTCTCGCTATTCCGTTCTGATTCTTGGAGGTTTGCTGACCGCAGGCGGAGTCCTGTCCCTGCTCGGCATTGCTACCGTCCTCCTCAGTGGGCAACTCCTGCCCCCCTCAGGCTCGCAGTCGCCAACGACTGTAGCCTATACGCACCTTATCTTTGCCGTCATCGCAGTCTTCTATGCCTTCGTCGCTGCCGTCGGCACCGTATGGCTCGTCTATTTCAACCGGCGCACAACCCGCGAACTCTTCGTCCATCGCGCCCGCATCGACGAGAGCACCGGCTTGATACTCCCACCGCCTGATCCCTCCCGCCGCCCAACTGCCATCACCATCATCGCGTGCCTCAGCCTCATGGGAGCCGTCTGCTGTCTCATCATGGCTTTTATTCCCCTGCCTGCCTTTTTCATGGGAATCATCTTCGAAGGCATGCCCAGCCACGCGCTCTACGCAGGCCTTGCAATCGTCTCCGCCCTGATCGGCATCGGCCTTCTCCGTCTCAACCCGGCAGCGCGAATAGCCACCATGGCCGCCTTCGCGGTCGGAACGATCAACACCCTGATGACCTTCCTACCTTGGTACCAGGCCCGCTTTCGCGCTTACACCGAGCAGTTCAGCGCCAGGCTCTCACTGCCAGTCCCGAACACCGTCCAGGCGATCCACCAGGCAAACATGCAACTCATGATCTACGGAATCTTCGGGATTATTCTTTACGGCTACCTCATCTGGCTGCTCCATCGGCACCGCACAGCCTTCACTGAACCACCTCCGCTTCAAGCCGCCGTGTAGCGACCAAGCTCTTTCACCATCCGGCAGTGAGCCCGCAGCGCGGCAACCGCAGCATCAGCCTTCTCTGGTCTGTCGAACCGTACGTCCACATAGAACACATACTCCCACGGGCTTCCCGGCACCGGCCGCGACTCGATCTTCGTCAAGTCGACCCCGGCAGCGTTCAGCACCTCCAGCGCCGCCACCAGCGATCCCGGCCTGTGTTCAATGGCAAATGCCAGGCTCATCTTGTCCGGATTGGACGGGCTCTCCGGCAGAGGAACACTATCCCGCACAACAAGGTGGAAGCGTGTGAAGTTCTCCGCGTGATCCTCAACTCCTGCAACCAGCACCGCCGCACCATACTGCTCAGCCGCCAGTATCGGAGCGATACCCGCCGCATCCAGCAGACCATCCTGCATCACCCGCTTTACGCTTCCAGCCGTGTCATAAAACGGGACGATCTCCAGATCACGATGCTGATCGAGAAAGTGCCGGCACTGCGCCAAGGCAACCGGATGCGACATGATCCTGCGGATATCGCCGAAAGCCACGCCCGGCATAGCCATGACATTGTGGCGGATGTGCAGCAGGCTCTCCCGATCGATACGCACCGGTTGCGCCAGCAGCAGATCGTAATGCTCGGCAACCGAACCGTGCAAACTGTTTTCGATCGGCAGCACCGCGCCATCCACATCGCCTGCAACGACGCGCTCAAACACCTCTGTCGACACACCACACGCCACGATCTCAACGTGTCTGACCCCATCGCCAAGCATCGCAAGAGCGGCCATGTGGCTGTTCGAACCGAGCTCTCCCTGGATTGCAGCTCTCACCCTGAATTCTCCGCCATTTCAAATTTAATCAACAATTGGCAACCTCATTCCTGCGCGTCGCAACCTACTTCATGAGGCTGAGAAGCCTGAACTACCAAGCTTATGGCAGAACCTATGCCGGGGCGACTCATCAGGAGAAATAACATGCTTTGGACTATCACGATCATCCTAGTCGTCCTCTGGCTCGTAGGACTTGTCAGCAGCTACACCCTTGGCGGATGGATCCACATCCTCCTCGTACTCGCGATCATCGTGCTCATCTTCAACCTACTCTCTGGACGACGAGCACTCTGATTACCTGCCAGCCCGGCATTATCAGGCTGGCTCCATCAACACCATCAGCATAAGGTTTCGGAGAAGGTTATGAATCAGGACAACGCAGGCGGAAAGTTCGATCAGATTGCAGGCAAGATCAAGCAGGGCGTAGGCGAAGCCGTTGGCAACGAAAAGCTTGCCAATGAAGGTGCAGCGGAGCAGGTCAAGGGTCACGCAAAGGAAGCGTGGGGCAATGTGAAGGACGCCGCTTCAGATACTCATGATTCCACAAGTGCCGACGCTCATGTTCGTGCCGAGGAAGCTAAGTTACATGCTGAGCAAGCTGGTCACGACACGCGCAACTCAATTACCTCTGCTGCCGAGCACCTAAAGGACAGCATCAACCGTGGTATCGATCACCTCAAGGGCGACGACCGCCGGTAGGCTCTCTACCAGATAGCAGAAGCCCGCCTCCCGAGGCGGGCTCTTGCTATTTGACGAACAGTTCAGCTGCCGCAATAAACAGAAAGAACACAACCGAGATCACGCCGTTTAAGGTAAAGAACGCGGCGTTCATTCGCTTCAGATCGTGCGGAGCAATGATGCTGTGCTCGTACAGCAACAGCAGCGCCACAACAGCAAGACCCGACTCTGCAATTAAGCCCAATCCGAACAACTGTACAAGCCATACCAGCAGGACCATCATGCCGACGTGCATCAAGCGCGCCATCCAGAACGCTCCGGTCAGCCCAAATGCCTGCGGCACACTGTTCAATCCCACCTTGCGGTCGTGCTCGAAGTCCTGACACGCATACAGAATGTCGAAGCCACCCACCCAGAGCAGCACCGCACACGTCAGCACCACAATCCGCGGATCGAGCGAGCCGCGAACGCCAATCCACGCCGCCGACGGCGCAATACCCAATGCGATCCCCAGCACGAAGTGTGACCAGCGTGTCACCCGCTTCATGTAGCTATAAGCCAGCACCACCGCCAGGGCAATCGGCGCAAGCTCGAGCGTAAGCCGATTCAACATCGCTGCTCCAAGCAGAAACAGCAGCACTGAAGCGACCACAAATCCACCAACGAAGCGCGTCTGCAACGCCCCGGCCGGCAACGCACGCGCCGCGGTCCGCGGATTGGCCGCATCCAGCTTCGCGTCGACCAGGCGATTGAACGCCATCGCTGCAGATCGAGCCGCAACCATGCACACCACAATCCAGAACAGCGCCCGTAACGGTGGCCATCCACCCGCGGCCAGCACCGCCCCGGTGAGTGCAAACGGAAGAGCAAAGATGGAGTGCTCCCACTTGATCATCTCCAGCGTAGCCACCGTGTTCTTCCATACACTCGTCATGCTTCCATCTTAAATTGAAAAGGCCACGCGAACCGGGCCGCGTGGCCTTTTCTCATCCGTTGAGGAGCTATCGATCTGAACCGCCACCAGCAACCTGCAAATTGTTGACGACCTTGAACACACTCGGAACCTGATTCGCGCGAATATTTGCGACGTCCTTATCCATCTGGTTGTCGACCACACCCGACAGTGTCACATTCCCGTTCACCACTGTGATGCGAATCGGCTTAGCCGGATCGATTGCATACTTGTTAAGCTGCGGAGCACCATAAATCGCGCGAGCCTCCGACAGCCGAATACGGTCATCCATAGGCGACGTAGGAGCGACCTCGATGTTGTCAACCACATCCTTCACACCCGGATAGTTCGCCACCAGGCTCAGCGCTGAATCCTTGTCCGTAGGTCCATACGCCGTACCCCCCAGTGTCACCACACCATTCTGCACAGCGATCGTCAGCGCGTTGAAGGCCGTCGTCCCATAACCCACCCGATCATAAGCCAGCTTCTCACCCAGTTTGTTTCGCAGCTGCGCATCTTCAACAACCGGCCCGGCAACCTCAATCATGTTCTGGATGCCCTTCACGTTCTTGCGGTGATGTGCCTTCTTATCCGCATCCTCTTTGTCGCTGAACACGGCAACAGAACCAGTCAGTGTCACCACGCCGTTCTGGACATTGGCCTTCACATCCCTGAATTTTTTGTTGTCGAGCGCTTTACTCACATCAGCCTGGATCTGCGCATCAGGTCCGCTCGCTATGTCCGCACCGGTCTGAGCCTTCGCGACACGAATGCCACCAAATGCCATCACTAAACCAAGCACGCCCGCGCTTAGAACTCGCTTACTAATTCCGACGTTCATCACATCACCTCGCAGTTGCACCATCTTTTTGAGACGCGCTACCGGCAAGAAAAGTGATCTAGCGATAGCGCTGACGCAACTTATACACGATGCTGAACACACCCGTCTCATCGCGAGTGACCACGACGGACTTGTTCGGAGTGAGGTTGTACTGCACCTGGATCAGTTGCTGAGCCGACTGGTTCACATTGGTCGCAAACGTCGCCGTGATCTGCTTCGAGATCTGCTGCTGCACCGTGATCCTCGCGGATGAGTTCCCCAGCGTGCCAACAAACGCCGGATCGATCTTCACGCTTCCTACACCGAACAGCTTCTCCACGCGGTTGCTCACTGTTGCATTCAGCGCTCCGCCAAGCAGCGAACTTGTCGTCGGGTCGGTACCGGCCTGCACCTGCTGCTCCTGATAAAGCTGCGCCTCTTCCTGCGTCCGTCCCAGTGCCAGCAACGCAAACACATCCGCCTCGCTCAGCGGCGGCTCCGATCGATATGTTGGTTTCAGATTCGTAGTCGTCCCATGCAGCCCAATGGTTACGTCGTAGTTTTCAACGCGCGCCGTCGCATCCAGGTCGATCACCGGATCGATCCGAACTGGATTGGTGAAATAAATATCACCACGCTGTAGCTGGTACGTCGTTCCCGCAAAGGTCGCGCTGCCATCCGTAATCTGAATCCGACCAAGTACCGAAGGGTCTGCAACCGTCCCGCGAATTGTCAGGTCAACCGTTCCAGCCAGCTTCGCATACGAGTTCTGGAAGTCTAGTTGCGGCGAACTCGTGATGTGAACATCCATACGAATCTTGTTCGTAGGCGCATCAGGATCAGGCGGCGCACTCACACCACCCGCCGATGCAAAGGCCGCAAAGTCAACATCGGCGCCGATACCAAACCGAGTCAGCAACACGTTGCCACTCAGCAAGAGATTGTCGGGTCCACCCTGCAGTTTAAGCGCAACGTTCGCCGTAGCACTAAGCCCGTTCAGTCGCACACGCACTGTGTCA
The DNA here is from genome assembly GCF_025685605.1 of Granulicella arctica. Lineage (NCBI taxonomy): Bacteria > Pseudomonadati > Acidobacteriota > Terriglobia > Terriglobales > Acidobacteriaceae > Granulicella > Granulicella arctica. The sequence goes on along the minus strand of NZ_JAGTUT010000001.1, from coordinate 3,621,950 downwards.
CCAGTCGCAGTCAGATCGGCAAAAATGCCATTCTTGTACGTCAGAAAGCCGCCAATCTTCAGCAGCCCACCACCGGTAGTTGCCGTCAGGTTCTGCACCTGCAGGCGATCTTCGTTGAAGACAAGTGTACCGTTCAGATTCGTCAAGCCATTGGCAACACCATCCATCGCAAGGTTGACACCTTCGAACTGCACCTTGCCGGTCAACGCCGGATTCTTGACCTGGCCCCCTGCCCCAACCGTGAACTCCGCTTTACCACTCGCAATAATGTCGGGGTCAAACGTATGCGCCAGCGCGAAACTCACGCTGCCGTTCGCCTTTACATCCAACGCACCGCCCTTAGGATCGGTCGCGCCAAACACCTGCGCCGTGCCGCTCGCATGGAGGTCAGTATCCTGCCCGGTGATGTGAATCTGGTCGAGATGCGCGATCCCATCGCGAAGGCTAACGCGAATCGGCTCTGCCGCCTTTAACTCAATCCCCTGCAACTTAACATCCACATTATCCAGCTCTGCATTGCCGCTCAACGCCTTGGGAGTAGCCAGCGGCCCACTTACCGTCACCACACCGCTGATCGCCGAACTAGCCTTGATCGTGCTCGACGGCGAGAACAGCACCAGCGGCTTCCCGATATCGAGTCCCGTCAGCGTCAACTTCGCCTGCGTATCGTAGTTACCCACCAACTGTGTCTGTCCCGCAAGGTCGAGCCTGGCACCAACCAGCGTCGACTGCGCCGTAAAGGTCAGCACCTTACCCTCGCTGTGAAGGTTCGCCGCCAGGTCACCAAGCGGCTGGCTATCAAAAGTAAGATTTGCGAGCTTCACATTGGCCTTAAGCCCAGGCTCCGTTAGGGTTCCGTTTGCATCCGCCACAAGGCTAAGGACACCGTCAGCATTCGTTCCCGCCTGCTGCAAACTCTTGAACTTCGAAAGCTGAAGATAGTTACCTTCGATATGACCGTGCAGATGCTCGGACGCCATATCGTAGCCGCCGTTACCCGTGATCTGCATCCCATGCAGCTTCAAGGCGACGTTGCTCGCCTCAATATCCTGCCCCTTCACCGCCAGGTCCACCGCAACCGAGTCATACGGCTCGCCATAGGCCACACCGTTCACCAGCGAGACCTGGCCGGAACCCGTCAAGTTCTTCATCGTTCCCGCAGCATGCGCGTTGACATTCAGCACACCCGTCAGCGGAATCGCCTGCTGTCCAGCAATCGTCAGCACATCCACAACCTGCGCGTTCGCAAGTTGCACCTTCGCATCAATCGCGACCTGGTCATCCCAGACATACGTCACCGCCCGCCGCCGCTCCACACGCCGCGGCCGCACCGTGCCCGACACATTCAGCACAGCAGTCCCACGCTTGATCGTCGATGTCGCGACCGCTAGTCCAGCCTGCGGAGAATACTCAGCATCCGCCGTCACCGAGTCGACCTGCACATCTGTAGTCCCCTGCTTTACCTCAAGCTGCGTAGCCTGGAGGTGACCCTTCAAATCCAGATCAACAAGCCGCCCCCGGGCAGTGCCATTGAACGAGACGCCGCCGTGCAGCACAATCGGCAACGCCGCGACGCCCTTCTTTCCATTCGAAGCAACACCAAGCGTCTGCAGGAGCTGGTCATACTCAGACAGATCTCGCACATTCAAGTCAGCACGCAAATCTGTCAGCGGATCTCCCTTGTTTACGCCCAGTACACCACTCGCCGTCAGCGTCGATTGCGGAGTCTGAATCGCAAGCCGCTGCACCTGCACAACCTCTGTCTTTCCGGTGTAGTGGCCTAGCACCTGCCCACTCACAGGAATATCCGACAATGCACCCTTACGCCGCACACCAGTCGGCGCAAGCTTCAGATCAGCCTGAACCTCAACCGTGTCAGCAATCTCCGTCGCCGGGCCACCCCACTCCACCTGGATCGGTCCCGAGACCGACGTATCGAATCCAAGATCTCCATAGTTCTTAGGAGCGGCAATCTCCATAATCGCCCGCAGTGGAATCTTCGAGGCGGTAGCGGTGAGATACGCATGCGCCGTCTGCACCGGTGGCAACTTGTTACTCGTCGTCACAACCGGCGCAGCATTCAGAGCCTTGGCAGTCTTGTTCGCAGTAGTCGTCGCGCCAGCCACCGTAGGTGATGTCACAGGCGCATTCGCAGGAACCTCGCCCAGCCAGTTCGTAATCCGCAGGTCACCTTCCGCGCTACCACCGCCCGGCAGATAGCCGGTCAATGCTGTGAACAGCAGCTCTGTCGGTGTGATGTGAAGCTGTGCACTACCGTTGATGTCGTGCAGTCGTACATTCTCGTCCACATAGCCCGCATTGTGCAGCTTCGCCGAACCCACAAGCAGGTATCCAGCCTTGCAATCCGGATCAGGCGGCAGCACCTTCACACTTGGCTTCGCCTCTGTCTTTCGATGACGCAACTCCCAGAAGTGCGGATGCTTCTGCGCCACAGCAGGAGCCGTCGTGCAGTTATGCCCGTTCAGGTCAATGTCTACCGTCCCGGCCTTCAATCCATCAAAACCCGAGAGCACAGAGATCTGCGTCAGCTCCAGCGCACCCTTTACCTTCGCTTGCCACTCCGGCTGCGCAAAATGATTGATCGTCCCCGAAGCCTCCAGCACCGAAGACTTACCCGTGTTGAACTCAAACTTCTTCAACGCCGCCATATCGCGGCCTACCTCTGCTTCGATATGCAGCTTCGACTGTGCCTCCGGCTCCTTCTGCATCTTCGTCCGAAGATCATTCAAATCGATAGTAGCGCCGTAGTGATCTGACGCCGAAAGATATTGCACCTGCGCATTCAGATCCCGCGCAGCCAGGTCAAAGGGAATTGCGCGATCGTTCAACAACGCCACACCATTCACGAGTTCAACCTCGTGCGCCTTAAGATCAAGCAGCGTATCGATCACCGGCGTATTACTTGTGCTCGGATGCTTCGGCACCGGCTGGTTCGTCTTACCGTTCTTGTCGATAATCAAATGCACATGCGGCTGTTCGACGCGCAGCAGATTCAACCCAATATGCCCTGCCGCCCCACCCGCAGTATGCGCAAAGAAGTTGATAATCTGCACGCGCACCAGGATGCGATCCGCCGAGAGATACGGAGGCTCATCCGGACCCTCAAGCCCGTGAATGACTAACCCATTCGCCTCAATCGCGAGATGCCGCAGGCTGAAGCTGATACTCCGCAACTCGACGCGTCCGCCAGTTGCATCCTCGAGAACACCAACGACTTCCTTGCCCACACGTCTTTGGAAGTCCGCCGTTGTCGTATACCAGGCAGCACCACAAAGAAGCACAACGATCAGCAAAAAGATTCCAAGCAGCGTCCAGGCAATAGGACGGGTAATCCTGCCCAACAGCGACCGATGACGAGTCGTACCCGAACCGTTCTCTGGAACGCTCATGGAGTCACCTCGCCTGGCGTCGTCATCCGCACCGACCCTTGCGCCTTTAGCGACTTCAACCAGTCCTCAAGCAACGCACCCACCTGCTGCTGCAGCAATATCTCCTGGATTCGGTCCGAGATGGTAGCCAGCTTTGGCGGCGTCGCCTTCCGCCGCGCATACTCAGGCAGCAGCGTTTTGTCGTAATAATCCTTGATCTCTGCAGGCGAAACCCGAATGCCCATCTTGAAGCGCTGCTCAATAAACCGCAGCACCTCCATCCGCTCACGCCACCGATCCGTTAACTCAGACAACACGAATCCCTGGTCCACGACAAACTTATCCCAGCCCGCGTCCGTCTCGCACTTGTACTCCTTGCAGGCCGGAATATCCTTACGCAACGTAGCCAGTTGCTCGTTAACCTCTGCGTCCGTAATCGGAGGTTGCGGCTGCAACTTCTCCTGCTGCAGAATCAGTGTCCTGTCTACCAATCGCTCTACCGTTTTATCTCGCGAGTAGGCTTGGGTCTGATCCCGAAACGGTTGGAATGCTTGGAAACGCCGTTCTTCATCCACATCACTCTCAAGTACGAGATCGCCATTTACCACCGCGACCACTTGATCGATGACCACTCCCTGCGCCGGCGGCACCGCAGCGGCAGCTTGACCAAAGCCAGCAGGCGCGAGCGTCAACGCATACAGCATCGCTGCACTCATAGACACCCACGATAAAGTGATCCGGCTCACGCTCATGGTTAGAAGCTCTGTCCAATACTGAAGAAGAAGTTAAAGTGCCCAGCCTTACCCTCATATGGGTTACTGCCGTTGAAGTCGAAGATCACCGGATAAACCGGCGGATTGAGGTTGTAACTAAAGTCAACACGAATCGGTCCGACCGGCGTCTTGTATCGCGCGCCAAGGCCAAGAGCATGAGAGAAGTAATTAAAGTCACATGTTCCGACGGTATTTGTCTGGCCAGGCGTACCCGAAACATTCGCACACGTCTGCTGATTCGGCTGGTGGTAACGCAACACGCTGGGGAACATGTCACCAATATGGTTGAACGCATTACCCATATCGTGGAAGACCACGAACGAAACACTGTCGCCGACAACGGGCAAAGTAGGTGGAGGCAGTCGCAACTCGACGGTATTAATCAATGCAGCCGATCCACCAACCGGAAACCCGGTCTGGAGGTCGCGAGGGCCAGCATCATTGATACCAAATCCGCGATGCGACGTAGCACCACCCGCGTACAACCGTTCCGGCAAAGGCACGGGGTTGCAGCTTGCGTTCGTAGCCAGCAGGATGCCAAAGCACGCTGAGGTTGGATCAGAAGAGATATTTGGATTCACGCCAAAAGAATTTTCGAAGCCAAGCCGCGTGTTCCGAGCCAGTACATATTTCTTCTTACCAAATTGGTAGTAGGTCGAGTTAGTAATATCCAGCCGGTTGAAGTCCGTCTGCGACCCAAACTTCGAAGAAGCAATAAACTCCTGCACCGACGTGTACGAACCCTTTGTCGCATCCAGCGGACTAGGCTGCCGCGTATCGTGGAACCACGTAATGCCAGGACCGCCCACACGCACAGGCTGCGACAACTGCGGAATCAGATTCGAAGAAACCTGCAAAGTCGCTGGATTGACGGACACCCGCCTGTACTGAAAGTCATAAATAAACGTGTCTGTCTTACGAACCTTTTGCGTCAAGCGAACATCACCTTGCAGCGTCGACGCTTGGAAGGTCGTAATATTCTGCACGTTCGAGTACCCACCCGATAGCGAGAAGTTGAGCGGAGGATGTCCAAGAAAGTGCGGATTCTGGAAGCTCAATGTCGCAACCTTCTCAAGCAGGCCATACGTTGTATGGAGCGTCAACGACTCGTCCGTGCCTCGAAGATTGATCCGCGAGACGTCGAGTGAAACTCGAGGACTTACTCCAGCGCTTCCATCCTGCTGTCCCGCCCCTGAGCAGGCCGGAGTAGGATTAGCACCGCAAAGAAGAATCAAGGATGCCGGTGAGATTTTGCCTTGTGTCGGCGTTCCCGTCTGCGCCTCAAAGCCGAATCCGTACGTCACATCCCACCGCTTCGCCTCTGTAACCTGTACCAGCACATTCTTTTCAGGAGCAGCGCCTGCAGGATTCTGCGGAGCTGCAACAACCTCGTTGAACAACGCAAGATTGTAAAGATTACGCTGCGTTTGAAGAAGAGCGCTCTCGTCCAGAGGGTCGCCGGGGTGAACGCGCAACTGGTCCTGCACCACCTTGGGCTTCGTGCGAATCACGCCCGACAGCAGCACATGATTGATAAAGATTTGCTGTCCTTCCGTGACATTCAACGTCACATCCGTCCGCGTCGGATCAGCGCCTTCCTTCTGTTGCTTGATCTCAATCCGTGCCTGGTCAAAACCGTTGCTCACGTAATAGCTCAGCACCTCGTCACGATCACCCGAAAGCGTAATCAGCGAGAAAGGCTGACCCTCCTGTGCATTCAACAGGGGCGTCACCGCCTTCATGCGCGTGGGGTCTACCCCCGTAAGCTTAATCACCCCAAACTTCTGCTGAGGTCCCTCCACAATCGTCAAAGCCACCTTGATCACAGCAACCTTGAGCGGCTTACCCTGCGGACCCTCGTCAATATCCTCGATCTTCGAAGTAACCTTTGCCTCATTAAATCCATTCGCACGATAGAGCGATTGAATCGAGTTACCATCGGCCGTAAGCAGCGACGGGCTGAACCGCCCAGCAGGCATGTAGGCATCGGCTTTTTGAACCCGCATGCGTTCCCGCAAGGTGTCATTGTTGAAGTATTTATTGCCATTCAGCGTAACGGCCATCACCTTGTGCTTCGTGCCCTTATTGACCGAGTACACAACCTGCTCATTCGGCGTCCCCCCGCCTATCACCTTCACCTCGACCGTCACATCGAAGAATCCCTGCTGCTGCAGGTAATCTTTAATATTGTGCGTACCTTCGTTCAACAGATCGTTGTCGATCGTGCCCTCTTCGAACACGGGAACGAGCAGGTGCAATCGACTTTTCGAAAACTTCGCGCCCTCGGTAATAACCTTCACCAGCGGCCCTTGGCTCGCTGTGAACTGGTAGTCAATCTGCCGACGCGTCGGGTCATACGTTGACTTCGTGAGCGCCGCCGTAGCTTCCAGACGATCCTTCTTCTGGTACTCCGCTCGCAGCTTCGTCAACGCGTTGCTCGTCGTGTCACGCGTCACCTTCGCCTTACGCTTCAACTTACCCTTCTTGCGGAACTCGGCCTCCGTAAGCCCGGGGTCGCTCCCCTGCAGCGTTACCTGGCCAATGCGCGCCTGCGGCCCAATGTTCACCGTATACGTCGCATCCACCTGCTGGTTCGCAGCGTCGATCGTCGATACGGCCACGACCGTCGGCTGAAAGAAACCGTTCTGCTGCAGAACCTGCTTGATCCCTTCGACGCCAGCATCGATCATCTCTTCAGAAAACGCCGTCCCCGGATCAAGCTTCGTTCCAAACTCCAGCAGCGACGCCAGCCGCTCTTCTTTGACCCCCTGAATCACAACCCGCCCGACGTAGTAGCGCGGGGTCCCGCCAAACACCAGCGTCACCGAATCACCCTGCCGAAGACTCCGAACATCGATATCCCGGTAGCGCCCGCTCTTGAAAAGCCTTCTCAGGCTGAGTCGCACCTTTTGGGGGTCAAGCGGCTCGCCCGCCTTCTGCGCTAACTCGTTCGGCAGCGTGTCGCCCGGATCAAACGTCACGCCTTCAAAGCGAATCGCATCTACATGGAGACCTTTAAACTGCCAGATCGTAGCGGCAAGCGATGGCACCGCTGGAGCGTCTTGAGTCGCTGCTGTGTTCTGTGCGTCACCTGGCTCAGCCTGACGCACAGGGGCTTGCGTAGAAGCGTTTGGAACGAGATCAGGGCGGCCGCCAGGAGCCACCGGACCAGGACTCGATGGCGCTGGAATTCCCTGACCAGCTGCAATTGACAAGGACAGGAAACCCAACCAGCAGGCAATCGCAAGACGCAGAAGAGTTCGCACGGGTACTACCGCCTGCTCGCTCTCAACTGACCACCGCGCACCCACCGTTATTTCCTCTTTCCGAAAAGCCCCTGTGACAGGGCCTGTCCCACCCATAGCCAACGCAACCACGGCTGCCTGGTCTTCAAGCTTTAGTCATTCGGCATTTGGATGCTGAAAGTAGCTGCATCGTCACCCGGATACAAATCGTCGCCCCGACCGTCTTTATACTATGAAATGAAGCTCCGCTTTGGAAGCTTCCCCACCCATGACCAACGCTGCTACCCCTACCTTCGATACACCGCGTTCTTCAGGCATCGCGACTGAAGATCGCTACTCTCGCCAGATCCTGTTCCCCGCCATCGGAGCCCTTGGCCAGCGTCGTCTTGCCGCCGCCCACGTCGCGATTGTCGGCGTTGGAGCGACGGGAGCCGCAGCGGCCTCGCTCCTCGCCCGCGCTGGCGTCGGCACCCTCACCCTCATCGACCGCGACTTCGTCGAAGCCTCTAACCTCCAGCGCCAGGTCCTCTTCGACGAGGAGGACGCCCGCAACTCGCTTCCGAAAGCAGAGGCAGCCCGCCGCAAGATCGCCCTCTTCAACTCCGACGTAACCGTGAACCCCCACATCGCCGATCTCGTCCCAGCCAACATCGCCGAGCTTCTAGCTCCAGCCGACATCATCCTCGACGCTACCGATAACTTCGAAACCCGCTACCTCATCAACGACTTCGCCGTCCAGCAAGGCAAACCCTGGATCTACGCCGCCGCCATCGGTGCCTACGCCGCGACGATGAACATCCTTCCCGCCCCGCTCGCAAACGCCACCGCCTGCCTCGCCTGCATCTTCCCCAAGCCCCCGACCGGTCCCGTAGAAACCTGCGACACCTCAGGAATCCTCTCCACCGCCGTCAACTTCGCCGCCTCCATCCAGGTCACCGAGGCCCTAAAATTCCTCACCGGCCAGCCCGAAGCCATGCGCCGCACCCTGCTCTCCTACGACCTCTGGACCAGTGAACACTCTGCCATCAGCAACGCCCGGCCCAACCCGGCCTGCACCGTCTGCGGGCAGCGCACCTTCACCCATCTGGCAGGAGAGGGCCGCCCACACATCACCCTCTGCGGTCGTAACTCGGTTCAAATCCACGAGCACCACCGCCCTGTGAACTTCACCTACATGCAGGCCCGCCTCGCCCAGCATGCCGACATCGCCGATCTCCGCTTCAACGATCTCCTGCTGCGTTTCCGTCGCGGTGCCCACACCCTTACTCTTTTCGCTGATGGCCGGGCCGTTATCCAGGGCACGACAGACATAACGGTCGCACGCACTCTCTACGCTCGCTTCATCGGCGCTTGATCCCGCCATACTCCGACTAGAACAACCTTTCTGAACCCAAAATGCTCTAATGCACTGATTCGAAAATAACCCTCGGTTGCGATACGCTGGAAATGGCGAGAACGCGGCGAAACAGGAACATACAGACCGGAATCGAGCCCAATGAGCACCCAAGGCACTCAGATGACGCAAGCACCAGCTAAGCCTAACTCTGGCTTATTCAAACGAAATCCTCCGATCGCCGGCGAAGCGGAAGCTATTGAAGCCGCCAAGAACGGCGATCCTGAAGCATTCTCCAAGCTCTACTCCCTTCACAAGCGTCGTGTCTACACTCTCTGCCTCCGCATGCTCGGCAACGTCTCCGAAGCCGAAGACATGACCCAGGAAGCCTTCCTCCATCTGTTCCGCAAGCTCGGCAGCTTCCGAGGTGAATCAGCCTTCTCCACCTGGCTTCACCGCCTCACCGTCAATCTCGTTCTCATGCACCTCCGCAAGAAGGGTCTGAACCTCGTCTCCCTTGAAGAGACCATCAACCCCTCCGAAGAGGACGCACCGAAGCGTGACTTCGGCAGCCGCGACCCCATCCTTTCAGGCTCCGTCGATCGCGTCGCCCTCGAGCGTGCCGTCGCCTCTCTCCCCCCCGGCTATCGCATGGTCTTTGTCCTCCATGACGTTGAGGGCTTCGAGCACAACGAGATCGCCACCATGCTCGAGTGTTCCACCGGCAACAGCAAATCCCAACTGCACAAAGCACGACTCAAGCTCCGCGAACTGCTCCGAGTCAACGGGCAGAACTCCCAGCAGGGCGGGCTCAAGGAGGTAGCGGTATGACCGAAATTACCGTACCTGAATTTCCCGATTTCGACACAATGACCCGTGCGGACTTCGAAAAGTATCTTCCGGACTTCTTCGCTGCCTCCTCCAATGGAAAAGTAAGCTCTGATCCTCGTCTTCAACGCTTTCTCGCGAACAATCCAGACGCAGCAGCATTGGTAAGCGATCTGGAGATCATCGCCGAACAGGCACGCGGCATGTTCAACACCGTGGAAGAGCCGAGCGAAGGTCTCTGGGACAAAATCGTCCACAAAATGGGCTCAGAGACAGCAGGACCCGAAACAAAATAGGCGCAAGGAATATCTTGCAACCGCAGTCAACAAGGTGTACCGTCTAGCAAGTATGAGCAACTCGTTCCAGACCGCTTCGTTTACCTACCGCTATTGGCGCAATTGCGCGGCCGAGCGGAGTACTCGCATGCATCTCTGAGAACCATACAAGCCTTTCAGAGAACTTCGAACTTCCCGAGCCGCGACCCCAAAGGTCGCGGCTTTTGCGTGTCCACCTCAATTTGCACCACGGAGAACTCCAATGACTGCCGCCCCGACCGCCACCGAAGTAGCCGCACCACCAAAACCCGTCCCGCAGCTTCCCCTGCACCTCAAACGCATCGTCCTCACCGGCTTCATGGGCGCTGGCAAGTCCACCATCGGCCGCCTTCTCGCCCGCCAGCTTAACTGGGACTTCCTCGACCTCGACGCTCACCTTGAATCCCGCACCAACTCGACCATCGCTGGCCTCTTCGCTCTCCACGGCGAGCCTCATTTTCGCCGTCTCGAATCCTCCGCCCTCGCCTCTGCCCTCGCCCACACCTCCACCGTCATCGCCCTCGGCGGCGGCACTCCCGAGGTCCTCACCAACCGCCTTCTCCTCGAGCAGACGCCCGGCACCTCTACCATCTTCCTGGACGCCTCCTTCGAAACCCTCTTCGATCGCTGCGTCCTTCAGGACATCTCCCGTCCCGTCCTCGCCGACCCCGAACTCGCCCGCACGCGCTTCGCCACACGCCAGCCCTTATACCGCCGTCTCGCCCGCCTCACCCTGCAGACCGAAGCCCTAACCCCCGAAGAGTCAGTCACCTCTCTCCTGCAATCTCTCGAAAAAATCACTCCAGGCCGCCGCTAACAGGCAAATCTCCGCATCACACGGTTGTACCCCATAGGAGATCGCCCTGGCCCCCATCACTGTCCAGCCCACGCCGAGCCCGGAGCAGACCCGCACGAACGCGCGCGCCAACATCATCTTCGCCGTCGGCGTCTTCCTCCTCCTCGCCCTCGCTTGGAAACTCAGCAAAGAGCTCGAGATTATCTACGTCAGCGCCCTCTTCGCCGTCGTCTTGATGCCGATCGTCGTCAAGATTACGAAGCTCAACATCCGCGGCTGGCACCCCTCTCGCCCCGTCGCTATAGTCGCCCTTATCGCTGCCGTCGCTCTCGCTCTCACCCTCTTCTTCACCATCGGACTTCCACCAGTCCTCCGCGACATCAAATCCTTCTCCGACGACCTGCCGCAAAAGCTGCCGCTCATCGTCGCTAAGATCAAGAAGGTGCCGATGGCCGACAAGATCGGCATCGACAGCATCGCCGCCCGCGCCGAAAACGCCGCCGCCGCGACCGCCAGCTATCTATTCTCCTCGCTACCCCTTTGGCTTTCCCACGTCTTCGACCTCCTCACCGCCGCCTTCCTCTGCATCTACTTCATGCTCGAGGGCGAGCATGCGTACGAGTTCTTCCTCTCTCTCTTCAGCTTTGACTCCCGCCGCCGCCTCGACGCCACCCTCAAGAAGGCCGAACTGAAGATGAGCAAATGGCTCCTCGGTCAAGGTCTCCTCATGCTGATCCTCGGGATCTGTAGCGTGATCGTCTTCGGCATCCTGCACGTCCGCTACTTCGTCCTGCTTGGCGTCCTCATGGGTATCCTGAACATCATTCCCATTGCGGGCGGTGTTATCACCATCATCCTCGCCGCCGGAGTCGCCGCCCTTGATTCCTGGCCCAAGATGTTCGGTGTCCTCATCTTCTACGCCATCTACATCAACATCGAGAACGCCGTGCTCACCCCGCGCATCATGAAGAGCAGCGTAGACCTCATGGGCCTCACCGTCCTCGTAGCCCTCCTCATAGGCACCGCCCTCGCCGGAATCGTAGGAGCCCTCGTAGCCGTCCCCACCGCCGCCCTCATCACCGTCCTCCTCGACGAATACGCCGTCCAACGAGACAGTCACGCCTGATAAAGCCGTAGCAAAGCGTCCGCACTTCTCCGCGCCGATCCACGGTCGTCTTGCTTTACCACTGCTATCCTCAAAAGGTGGCTGATCTAAACTTTTCCCAATCCGAGCGCCGCAACCTCTTCCTACCCATCGCCATCGCCGTCCTGGCACTAGCTGGCATCGCAGCCTACATCCTGCACCGTCTGCCAAGCCACGACGCGGACCTCACCATCACCCGCACCAACACATGGCAGGCCCACACCATCTACAAAACCGACACCATCGTCGTCGGTCAGGATAAAGCCCAGGACGATCTCTATGTCCTAGCCACCCTCCACGTAGACAATCGCCTCCACATCCCCATCTTCATCAAGGATGTCACCGCCACCCTCACCACCGCCAGCGGCGATCTCCTCGAAACCAGCGCCGCCCAGAAGACAGAGCTGCCGCCACTCTACGAGACCTTCCCCGCCCTCAAGCCTCTGGCCTCGCCACCCCTGCTCCGCGAGACCACCATCCCCGCCACCCAACCAGCAGAAGGCATGGTTCTGCTCCACTTTCCCGGCACGCAGGACGACTGGACGCACCGCAAGGAAGCAACCCTCACGGTAGCTTTCTACCACCAGCCCCCGCAGACCATCACCTTTGCGAAACCCTAGGTCGTCGCCTTCTTCCGAGTGGCCGTAAACGATCCGTCTGCCTCATAGGGATCGACAAAGATCGTGCCTTCGAGCCCATCATCACCCTTCAGCTTTGCCGTATAGTTCAGCGTGATCTTCGTGCCGTCATACACGGAGTCATAGCTCCACTTCATCGTGCCATCCGCAACCGTGCCATCGACCGGCCTCGCCGCGCCATCCGTCCCAAGGCAGGTCCCACCGATCTTGTTCTCGACCACGGTCAGCACACAGGTCGTCACCACCGGATTACCCTGCACGTCCCCATTGACCTGCCATGTTCCATCCAGCGTCGCGGCATGCGCAGCCATACCAGCCGACGCTATCGCCGCCATCAAACTTACCCGCACCATCCATTTCGACATAGATCCTCCACCCATTCATCTTCAGCAATCAGAGACGTCGCGCAGCCGTTGTTGGACAAAGGAAGACAACACAAATCTCTTCGCCGAGAGCACCACTATACCCGCAATCTTCTATCCTGTAACGATGCGCCGCCGCTTCATCGCCGATACCTGGACCCCCACCACCGCAACCCTCACCGGCGATCAGGCCCACCACCTCGCTCACGTCCTCCGCGCCGAGATCGGCCAGATCTACGACGTCGTTGCCGGAGGCTTCCTCCACCGCTCCGAGATCACCGCCGTCTCCGACGCCGAGGTCCGCTTCACCCTCCACGAAGAACTCGAAGCCGACTCTGCCCTGCCGCTCCACCTCCTCATCGCCATCTTCAAGTTCGACCACCTCGAGTGGGCCATCGAGAAAGCAACCGAACTCGGCGTAGCCCGCATTACCCCCATCCTCGCCCGCCGCACCGAAAAGCATCTGGCCCAGGCCGCCACCAAGCGCGTCGAACGCTGGCGCCGCATCGCCCTCGAAGCTTCAAAACAATCCCGCCGCACCGACATTCCCGAAATCGCCGACCCGACAACCCTCAAGCAAGCCCTCGAACACGAACCCGCCACCACCCGCATACTCCTCTCCGAAACCGAACAAAGCCAAACCCTCACCGCCGCCTTGAAGGCCGCAGTCCCCGCAGCAGTCGGTCCTGACTACGCCCTGGCCATAGGCCCAGAAGGAGGCTGGACCCCAGAAGAGATGTCCCTCTTCACCCACCACCAGTGGCAACCAGTAACCCTCGGCCCCCGCATCCTCCGAGCCGAAACCGCCGCCATAGCCGCCATAGTCATAACCGCCGCTTACCTGACATCAGCTAGCGGCCGACCCACCGAACTGTAGTTGCCTTCACCAGTCCCCACCCGAACACTGTCATCCTGAGCGAAGTCGAAGGACCTGCGGCTGCTCTTGCCCCGTTCTCCACCGCCACTAACTTGACAAACGCACACCCCAAACACCCCTCAACGCGCAAAAACTCAGACAGCGCAACAACCCAAGTACCCACCTAACCCCAATGTTATGAAGACTTTCGTACTTAGATGGGGGAGGGGGGTACCCCACAAAAAAGGCCCGGACCAAAGTCCGAGCCCCTCTCGATATCAAAACCTAGACAACTAACTAAAAATATCCTTCACCTTAGAAAATAGCCCCCGAGACGTAGGCAGATTATCCACCGTCATCGTCTCACCAAGCTGCTTCAAAAGCTCCCGCTGCGACTTCGTCAGCTTGCCCGGAACAGCAACCCGAACCTCAACAATCAAGTCGCCCTTTCCATGCTCATTCAGGTGCGGAACGCCTTTGCCCCGCAGCTTGAACTCCTTGCCACTCTGCGTTCCCTCCGGAACCTTGATCGTCGCCATTCCTTCCAGCGTCTCGATCTCCAACTCTGTTCCAAGTGCAGCCTGAGGAAACGAGATCGGCAGAACACAGTGCAGATCGTCCCCATCGCGCTCGAAGAACTTATGCGCCTTCACATTCAGCACCACATAAAGGTCGCCCGCAGGACCACCAAACTTGCCGGTCTCGCCCTCGCCCTGGTACCGAATCCGCGTATCCTGCTCAACACCCGCAGGCACTTTCACCAGGACCGTATGATCCTTCTGCACCCTCGTCTCGCCCCGGCAAGTCTTGCATGCATCGACCACTAGCGTTCCCGTTCCGTTACAAACCGAGCAGGTCCGCGCAACCGAGAAGAAACCCTGCTGATAGCGAACCTGTCCGCGACCACCGCACTGCGTACACGTAATTGGAGCCTTGCCGTTCGCCGCGCCACTTCCCTTGCAGTCGTCGCAGATCTCCGCCCGACGGATCTTGATCTCCTGCTCTCTGCCGAAGACCGCCTCCTCGAACTCGAGCGTCATGTCATACCGAAGATCGCGTCCACGCTGCACCCGCGACGACTTCTTCTGACCGCCCATGTTGAACATCTCGCCGAACAGGTCGCCGAAGATGTCCCCCAGATCCTGCGCGCCGCCAGCTCCACCCTGGAACGGATTGCCAGCCGCTGGACCGCCGCTCTGAAACGCCGCATGACCATAGCGATCGTAAGCAGCCCGCTTCTCCGGGTCGCTCAGAATGCCATAAGCCTCGCTGCACTCCTTGAACTTCTCTTCCGCAGCCGGGTTATCCGGGTTGCGATCCGGATGATGCTGCATCGCCAGCTTCCGATACGCGGTCTTCAGCTCCTGGTCGGAAGCATCCCGCGAAACCGTCAACACCTCGTAGTAATCAATCTTCGTCACGTTCGCCGTAGCCATCTCTCTGGATTCCGCCTTCTATTCCTAATGTCTTCCCTACTCAGATACCTGTCCCGGGTTCGAAGCGATCCGCACCAATGCAGGTCGCAGCAGCTTCTCGCGAATCTTGTATCCGCGACGAATCTCCTCCAGCACCTGGTGATCGGGGAACTCAGCAGTTTCGATGTTCCCCAGTGCCTCGTGGATGCGAGGATCGAACTGCGTTCCCACTGACTCCACGGCCTGCACATTCAAGCCCTTCAGCGCATCTTCCATCTGCTTCAGGATCAGCTCGACTCCACCGCGCAGTTGCTCCGCCGTTCCATCCGCCTTCAGCGCAAGCTGGAAGTTATCCATCACGCCAAGAAACGGCTCGACCGTGTTCGTCACGGTGTAGTCGCGAGCATCAGACCGCTCCTTGATCTCACGCTTACGCGCATTATCGAACTCGGCCTGCAGCCGCGCCAGTCGATCCTGCAACTGGTCCCGCTCGCCCCGCACCTGGTCCAGCTCGGAAGGCCCAGCCTCCACCGCAACATCCTGCCCGCTTACAATCTCGGGCTCCTGCAATCCCTGCTCTAACGTCTCGTCCTGCATTGCTTCAGTACTCCTTATGTCGGTTTCACTTCTATTGTTGCCGATTCCTGCCCATCGCGCGACTCGATCCCACCCGTTATCCTTCGTCATTCCTCACCCACCAGCATTTTTCCTGCTTCAGAACTACTGTGGCTCCAGCATCCGGTCGAACACCTGCGCGATATAACCCACAGCACTCATCGTCCGCTCATACTGCATCCGCTTCGGCCCAATCACCCCAACCGTTCCGCGATTTTCGCCAGCCATCCTTGCCGGAGCCGCGATCAGCACCAGCCCCGCCAGCTCCGGAGCCTGCTCTTCCAGGTCGAACACCACGCGAACCGACTCCTGCCGCGTATCTATATACGCATTCAGAAGTTCAACCAGCCGCTGCTTCGCCTCAAGAGCCATCAATACCTCGCGCAGCCGCTCCCGATCCTCCTGGCTCGTCACCAGGTTCGCTACGCCTTCCACATAAATCGTCTGCCGCGTTGCTCCACTCTCGGGCACTGTATGCGCCCAGAGATGCTGCACCGACGTCAACAGCCGCTGATACTCATTCCGCTCCCGCTCGACAAGCCGCGCGATCTCCCGCCGAACTCCTTCAATATTCCATCCCCGAAAGTTCTCATTCAGGAAATTTGCAGCCGTCTCCAGATCCCGCGCTGTCAGATCCCGATCGAGTGCCAGCACACGATCCCGCACCAGGCCCGACTTCGTCACCACCACCGCCAGCACCCGCGCTTCCGTCAGCCGGGAGAAATGCACATGCTCCAGCACATCCCCACCCGAAACCGCCGCAATCGCCACCCCAACGCCGCTTGTAAGCGTAGCCAGCACATGCGACGTCCGCTCCAGCACCGCCTGCGTTCCCGTCAGACCCGCAAAGTTCGAGTCAATCTCAGACCGCGACCCAGCCGAAAGCTTGTAAATCCCCGCGCCCCCGCTGATCTGCTCCACATACATCCGAAACGCCCGCGCCGTCGGAATCCGCCCCGCCGACGTATGCGGCTGCTCCAGCAACCCCTCATCCGCCAGCGCCGCCATCTCGTTCCGCACCGTAGCCGGACTCAGGCCCGAGATCTCCGTCTGCGGCAAACGCGACACAGTTCCCGACCCGACCGGCTCGCCCGTATCGATATAGCTCTCGACAATGGCAGTCAAAATAGCCCGCTGCCGCGCCGTCACACGCTCCGCATCTGCCATCAGTTTGCCACCTCTGTATCCAGAATACGCCAGCCGTCAAGCCCTGAGATGCAAACCTGAGCCACTTGTGCTCATATTCTAGCTAATTTCGAGCACATCCTCGTCCTGCTCCGAGATCTCCATCGACCTCGCCGCAACCTTGCGTGCCACATCATAAAACGCCTTCACCGAAGCCGACTCCGGCCCAGCCAGCGTCACCGGCATCCCGCGATCGCCGCCAATCCGAATCTTCGGGTCCATATCCAGCGCTCCCAGAAACGGCAGTCCAAATTCGGCAGCCGTTCGCTCCGTCCCGCCCGCACCAAACACGTCAACCACCTCACCGTTCGGCAGCGTCATCTGTGACATATTCTCCACCAGCCCGATCACCTCCACCTTCACCTGGTGGAACATCTCAAGCGCCTTTCGCGCGTCCTGCAACGCCACGCCCGACCCAGTCGACACCACCACAGCGCCTGTCAACGGAACCGTCTGGACAAGCGAGATCACCACATCACCCGTGCCCGGAGGCAGATCGACGACCAGAAAGTCCAGCTCGCCCCATTCCACCTGCGTCAGGAACTGCTTGATGATCTGGTGCAGCATCGGTCCGCGCATCATCATCGGCTTGTCGCCCGGCGAGATCAGCCCAACCGAAATAAACTTCACCCCATGCGCCAGCAGCGGCTCGATCCGGTTCTCGCCCACAACATTCGGCTGCCGCGTCGCGCCCAGCATCATCGGCACATTCGGCCCGTAGATATCCGCGTCGATCAGCCCGACCTTATACCCCAGCTTGCCCAGCGAAACGGCTAGGTTCACTGCAACCGTCGTCTTGCCAACGCCACCCTTACCGCTACCAACCGCCACAACATGCGCCACACCCGGCAACGGCTGTGGTCCCTGCGGCGCTCCTGCTCCCATATGTCCCATCGTGCTTCTCCTCTACAGAATCTGTTATGTGCCGATTGCCAGCAAAATTGTCATCTTGAGCGAAGTCGAAGGACCCGCGTTTGTACTTACATCCTCAAAGCTCAAATATGGAATCCGCCCGGCAGCGCCGCCCGCATCTCCTTCTTACGCTGCGTCTCGCCCGACCGCATCTCGCGCCGCCGCCCCGCATCCTCATATCGCCGCTTCTGGTGGTCCGTCTCCGGAACAACCTGCGGCACCACCAGGCGCTGCCCATGTTGATCCACGGCCACAAACGTCAGGTACGCCGAAGAAACATGCCGCAGCTTCTGCTCGCGCACATCTTCCACCATGGCCCGCACACCGACCTCCATGGAGGTCCGAAACGCACGATTCACACTAGCCTTCAGGATCAACAACTCCCCAACCCGCACCGGTGCCACAAAGTCGAGATGATCCATGCTCGCCGTCACCGTGATCGCCCGCGCGTGACGACTCGCCGCCATCGCCCCCACCAGGTCGATATACTGCATCAGCCGTCCGCCGAACAGGTTCCCCAGCGCATTTGAGTCTGCCGGAAACACGATCTCACTCCGCTCCGACTGCGACTCAACCACCGTCCGAGATACGATCTCTTCGCTCATCCTTCCAAGTCTAAATCCCACAACGACGAACCACCGCGACCTCGGCCTCTACGGATGGCCCGCAGCCATACTCTGGCGAAGCTGCCGCTCCGCATCTGCGCCCCAGTACTTACAGTCAAGCTGCAGAAACACCGATGTATACGGAATCGTCATCGTCGTCTTCAGCACCAGCACATGGAAACCTTGCCCGGCCTCCTCAATTGTCTTCAGAATCTGCTCGTGCGGCAGCGACTGAACCGGACGGCCCCTTAGAATCACTTGAATATCACTCCGATATGCCGTCACGCCCGGAGCAGCCTGATCCGTCACAAATGGCAGCTCCGCATCCATCAGCACATTCGGGCTCACATGCGGAGCGCGATCCAACTGCGCAAGCACGTTCCGCAACACCTGCACCTGGCTGCTACCCGTCTCAATCGTCTCCACCCCCGGCGCAACCTGCAGCGGATACGCCGAGTCGACAATCAAGATCCAGTTCCGATGACCCAGCAGCGGCAGCGTCGCCGCAACCTTCGCCTGCCAGGAAGCAGGTTCCGGCTGAGCCCGAAGACCAATGCCAGCCGGGAACGCAAGACAAAGCAAAAGCAGATACCTGACCATAGCCGAAAACTCCTGACCCTTGAAGCTTGGAGAGTAGAAGCTTACAAGCTTGTCAGCTCTTCGCGCAGCCCTTCCATCTCGGCAAGCGCATGCTGGTTGCCAGTGCGATTTGCCGCACCAATCCCTTCGTGCAGACGTGCCAGCGCCTCCTCCGTCCGGCTCAACTTGGCAAGCGTCTGCGCAGACATCTGGTACGCCGGAACGTAATCAGGATTCAAAGCGATCAGGCTGGTAAACTCCACCAGACCCTGATCCGTGCTGCCCTGCGCAATATGCTCCATGGCGAGGCCGTACCGTGCAAAAGCGTTGTTCGGGTCGAGCTGCAAAATCTCGTGAAAGGCGGCAATCTTGTCCATGGATTGATTCTAGTGGCTGGCGACCAGCCCAGCCACCAGCCGCCAATACGCCCCTGCTTACATAGCTACACTTACGTGAGATTCCACCCCATGCGTTCGCAGTCAGACCGCCAGTCTCGCTTTGCGCGCATTCCCACTGACCTGTAATCAGCCTTCGCCTCGCGCCCACAAGATTGTCATCCTGGGCGAAGTCGAAGGACCTGCGGTTGCCCTTGCCTTTCTTTCCCGAAGGAAACCAGCGTCCGAGTCTCTCCGGTCAACGCATCCGCAAGCACTCCACACCGACGCGCTCAAATGGGAAGTCAATACTTCCACCGCGTCATACCGAAGCCTCTGCGTGAATCCTTCCGCTTCGCCAGCCGTCTATACTTAGACATGGCGACCTCTCTTCCGAACACCCTCGGCGCCCTACGCGCCAGCGAATACACTCCAGCCCGTCTCGCCCGGTCCGTCAAGGACGAGCTCCGTGACAATCTCATCGCCAAACTCCGCGCCAAAGGCACCTCGGACGAGCCGCTCTTCCCCGGCATCGTCGGCTACGAAGACACCGTCGTCCCCCAGATCGTCAACGCCGTCCTCTCCAAGCACAACTTCATCCTGCTCGGCCTCCGTGGACAGGCAAAGTCGCGCATCCTTCGCGCCCTCACTACCCTCCTCGACCCCAACTGCCCCTACGTCGCCGGCTCCGAGCTCCGCGACAACCCCTACACACCGCTCTCAAAGTTCTCACGCGACCTCATCGCGAAGATGGGTGACGACACCCCTATCGCCTGGCTCACCCCCGACGACCGCTACGTAGAAAAACTAGCCACCCCCGACGTCACCGTGGCCGACCTCGTAGGCGACATCGACCCCATCAAGGCCGCACGCTCCAACCAGGACCTCGGCTCCGAGCTCACCATGCACTACGGCCTCCTGCCCCGTGCTAACCGCGGCATCTTCGCCATCAACGAGATCCCCGACCTCGCCGGCAAGATCCAGGTCGCACTCTTCAACATCATGCAGGAGGGCGACGTCCAGATTAAAGGCTACCCCGTCCGCCTCAAGCTCGACGTAGCCATCGTCTTCTCGGCAAACCCCGAGGACTACACCGCGCGCGGCAAGATCGTCACCCCACTCAAGGACCGCATCGGCTCCGAGATCCGCACCCACTATCCCGAGTCGATCGACGACGCCATCAGCATCACCTCCCAGGAAGCCTGGTCGAAGCGCCCCAGCTCCAACATCGAGATCCCCCACTACATCCGCCAGATCGTCGAGCAGATCGCCTTCTCCGCTCGCGAAGACAAGAAGGTCGACAAGCGCTCCGGCGTCTCCCAGCGCCTCCCCATCTCGACCATGGAACTCGTCATCTCAAACGCCGAACGCCGCGCCTTCCTGCACGGCGAAACGCTCGTCGTCCCAAGAGTCGGTGACATCTACACTGCCCTCCCCGGTATCTCCGGCAAGATCGAGCTTGAGTACGAGGGCGAGATGCGCGGCGCCGACACCGTCATCCGCGAGATCATCCGCGCCAGCGTAGCTACCGTCTTCGACCAATACTTCAAAGAGACCAACACCCAACAGATCGAGCAGTGGTTCAACCTCGGCGGCACCGTCCAACTCAACGACGCCCAACCCTCCGCAGGCTCACTCGCCGAACTCCAGCAGATCCAGGGCCTCTTCGACAAGCTCTCGCCCCTCAAGGTTAACTCCAAGTCCAAGCCCGAGACGGCCGTGAGCGCAGCCGAGTTCCTCCTCGAAGGCATGTACGCCCACAAGCGTCTCAGCCGCACCGAGGAGCGCGCCTTCACCGCAGGCGAAAAGAAGCAGCGCAACAACGAAGCCGCCAACTACGCCGAAAAGCTACGGGAACGCGAATCCGAACGTGACGAATACACCAAGAACCGCACCCGCCGCGGCTTTAACTAGCACGATCCAACGAGGCAGAAGCGCATGTCGATCAGACTCTCATCATGGTGCATGACGATGGTATTCGTATGCGTCGCGCATGCAGAGTCGGTCGCCAATCCCAAAGCCTCTTACATCGATGTCGTCCAGCGACACGCGCTGCTCGCTCACAACAGCGATCCGCGTATCGCAAAGGCCATCGCCTCGCTAAGCTTCTGCACAAAGCTTCCCGTTGTCCCTCCACCCACCGGCCGCATGGTCATCCCGCCGCACTACATCAGCGGAGGACATGGTCCAATCAACCCCGCCGAGGCTGAAGTCACGCGCACCTACTCCAGCTTCGAGCGCCGCGTCACCGCAGGCATGAACCAGTGGCTCGTTAGCTCCAGCAGAGACGAAGCCCAGTGTGCCCAGCAGCAGATTGACGCTTGGGCACAAGCCGCAACTCTCCTCGACTACGATCCCAGGGAGAGCTCCCAGGCATGGTTTCAAGTCGAGTGGACTCTCAGCTCCATCGCCATAAGCGAGTCTGTCCTCCTCAACGAAAGCTCGCTCGATCCCACACTGGTCAGGCGCGACATCCAGTGGATGGACAAGGTTGCGCACCGCACCGTCGACTTCGACAAGGCGGGCACACAGACCAACAACCATCACTACTGGCGAGCCCTTGCGGCCGTCTCCACCGGCATCATCTCCTCCGACGACTCCCTCTTCAACTGGGGCATAGACGTCTACAAGCAGGCCATCGGCGAGCTTGACCAGCGCGGCGCCTTTCCGCAGGAGATGGCCCGCCACGAGCGTGCCACCCACTACCAGGCCTTCGCACTCCAGCCGCTTGTTCCACTCGCACAGTTCGCCGAGCGACAGCACGTTCCCCTCTATCAGTACCGTTCGCCCACCGGTCGCACAATTGCCGATGCCGTCGACTTCTTCGCAGCAGCCATTGCCAATCCCGACATCGTCAAGGCCTACACGCCTGACCCGCAACTCCTCAACGACGGTCCCGACCTCTTCGCCTTCGCAGAGTTCTATGCGCACCACGTCAGTCCCGCGCAGCTCTCCGCTCCCCTGCTCAAGGGTCTCGAACAGCCCACCGTCGCTACACGCATCGGCGGCAGCATTACAGTAGTCGACGGCTACGCGCCTGCCCAGGCTGACCAACCCTCATCGCAGCCACGGAGGACTTCATGAAACGCATTCGCTACACCAAGTTCACCGGCGACCTCGCCGACTCCCTCGGCCTCGAAGACCTCATGCAGGCCCTCTCCGACTTCCTCCTCGACTCCGGCTTTCAGGACCCCATGTCCCGCTTTCAGGACTTCGACGGCGAGCAGACCATGGAGAACCTCCGCGAAGCCATCAAGCAGGCCCTCGACTCCGGCGAACTCTTCGACGAAGAAGCCCAGGAAAAGTACGAGTCCCTCAACGCCGATCAGGTCGAAGAGCTCATCGACCAGATCATTCAGAAGATGCAGGAGCAGAACTTCATCAACGCCGAGCAGCCCAAAGAAGGTGAGGGCAACCAGGGCGACAGTGAGACAAGCGCCAAGTTCGAAGTTACCGACAAGGGCATGGACTTCCTCGGCTACAAGGCTCTTCGCGAACTGCTCGGCCCGCTCGGCAAATCGAACCTCGGTCGCCACGACACCCGCCACGAGTCCTCCGGGGTCGAGACCAACGGCTCCTCCAAGCTCTACGAGTTCGGCGACACCCTCAACCTCGACATCACCGCCACCCTCTCCAGCGTCTTCGCCCGCGAAGGCATCGCCACCGCCGTAGAAGGCGAAGAGCACACGCCCCTCAACATCGAATACTCGGACGTCCACGTCCACCAGTCCGACTACCAGTCCTCCTGCGCCACCGTCGTCCTCCTCGACTGCTCTCACTCCATGATCCTCTACGGCGAAGATCGCTTCACGCCTGCCAAACGCGTCGCCATGGCCCTCAGCCATCTCATCCGCACCCAGTTCCCCGGCGATACCCTCAACCTCGTCCTCTTCCACGACACCGCCGAAGAGATCCCCATCTCGCAACTCCCCCGCGTCAAGGTCGGCCCCCACTACACCAACACCCGCGAAGGCCTTCGCCTCGCTCAACGCATCCTCTCCCGTCAGACCAAGGACATGAAGCAGATCGTCATGATCACCGACGGCAAGCCCTCAGCCCTCACCCTCCCCGATGGCCGCATCTACAAAAACGCCTTCGGCCTCGACCCCCTCGTCATCGCCGAAACCCTCGAAGAGGTCGCCCGCTGCAAGCGATCGAACATCATGATCAACACCTTCATGCTCGCCCAGGACTACGCCCTCATGCAGTTCGTCCAGCAGGTCAGCGCCATGTGCCGCGGCAAGGCCTACTTCACCAGCCCCGAAAATCTAGGCAACTACCTCCTCATGGACTTCATGAGCCGCCGCATGAAAACGATCCACTGAGATCGAGCGAAACAAAGGTCATCTCGCTCAGCGTCCTGAAAACGATCCACTGAGATCGAGCGAGTTGAAGGACCTGCGTTTGCCCTTACCCTTCTTTCTGTCATTCCCGAAGGGAACCTGCGTTCGCCAGGAGTGCTCCAACGTCAAATCCCTCCAAAAACAACTTCCCACACCCACACCTGCTCTAATCAAGAAGCACGAGGAGGACACATGTCCCGTTGGAAAGTAATCTCCGCTCTCTCCGCCGCTGCGCTGCTCGCCGCAGTCAGCACAGCACCGGCACAAATTTCCATCAACGTTGGTGGGGGAGCGCCCGAATGCCCCTATGGGTACTACGACTACGCCCCGTATAACTGTTCGCCCTACGGCTACTATGGTCCCGACTGGTTCAACGGCGGCCTCTTCATCGGAGCCGGTCCCTGGTATCACGGTCGCGGAGGCTTCTACGGCCACGTCGACAATCGCTACGATCCGCACCACGGCTATAACGGTCCCTTCCCGAATCGTGGAGAGCAGGCCTTCAATCACTTCCACGGCAACGAGGCGCACGACTTCCAGGGCCACATCGGCAACGCCGGCCATGACGCTGGCAACGAGCACGGCGGCGGCTTCCAGGGCGGCGGCCATCCCGGCGGCGGCGGCCACCGCTAGTCGATGGTTCTGCAACGCCCGCAGCGAAATGCCCACCCCTCATAGCAGGAGGTGGGCATTTCAACGTCCCCATCATCCCTAGCCGCGAAGCCCTTCCGCCCTTACAGCGTCCACCCGTTCGGCATGCACCTTACCACCGCGCCCCCTGCGCTCGCGCCATAGTTCATACAGAGCCGCAGCCGATGCCGCCGCAAGCATCACCACAAGGTAGTCATACGGCAGCCGATACCGTATCCGCGTAAAATAAATCGCATACGCCCCTGCCGCCACAAGGTACTGCGCAGCAAACAGCAGCATAAGCTGTCGTCTCCCCGGCAGCAGCAACGGAGCCACCAGCGCCCCGCACAGCAGCGGATAATAAACCCCCGCAATCAGCAGCGGGTACACCTTGGAGTCCTTCTTCGCCGTCTCCAGGTTCGTCTGGTAGTTGAACCAGTTCAGCGTCTTCTCCACATACAGCACAGCCGCGCGCTTTGGATTCGCCTTGATCCACGCAATCGCCGCGCGCTTATACCCGTTCTCGCGCGCCAGCTCATCCTTCTGCGCCGCAGCCTCCGGCGCAAACAGCCAGATCTTCACCCGCGGCCCCGTGTTCGCCCCCGTCTCCGGCGAGTTCCCATACAACAGCATCAGCCCGTCATTATCTGAAACAAAGAAGCTGTGAAACACCACCTTGTTCCGCGCCGACCACGCCACCAGCGAAGCCGCAACGATCACCGCAATCACCGCAACCTCGCTCACGCGATGCCGTCGCCAGAGCAGCCATAGGCCATAGACGACAAGATTAAACAAAAAAACAGGCACCGTAAGAATCAGCGCCGCCCACACCACCGCCTGCGCCAACGCCTCGACCATCTCGCCCGACCGCCGCCACACAAAATGCATCCACAGCGACAGCAGAAACAGCGTCGACACCAGCGCCTGCGGGTAAAGCGTCCCGGCAGCATAAAGCTCCAGCATGTAGAACCAGCTGAACAGCAGCGCAAGCGTCGCAGCCCGCTGGCCAAACAACCGGCGCGTCATGCTCGTCAGCAGCCCGGCACACGCAAGCCACAGCACCAGGTTCACGCACTTCGCAAACTTCACGCCTTCATGCACACTCTGGATCGCCGCCACTACCCACGGATACCCCGGCGGCCGCATCGCCGTCGGTGCAACCCCGTCGATTGAGAAGAAGTGGAGATGCCGCAGGTTCAGCGCGATGCTGTAGTAGTCCATCTCATCCGGAAACCCAAAGCTCGACGAGACCCGCATCCCATAGAGCACCGCAGTCACCACGAGCACAAGCCCGAGAACAACCTGCGTCCGACTCCATCGCGCCGCAAATGAAAAAGTATTCGTGGTCATATCGAAATTTGATTCAACTTCGCTAACCCGCTCAAAAGTTTTCACACACAAAGAACGCCAGCAATCTTAGCCCAGATTTCACCTAAATCAAATTAATCGCAAGCCCGGCGTAGTCAATCCAAAGCAGAATAGCCGAGCCACAAGGCCCGGCTATTCATTCTTTGGTTCCGCCCTGGACGACTTACTTCGTGTGCCAGGCACAACCCGAAGCTGTCTGCGAGACAATATCGGCGTACACCTGGATCGAACCCCGCCCTGGCACCACAACCGGTACAGAGGCATCGTTCAACAGGAAGCCACCCGAAGCACTCAACGTGACGTTTCCAGAGGTATTCACGTTGCTGATCGTGAACGGGGTCGTCGTGCTCCAGCCATAGCACGATGGAAGCGTAAGCACCTGTGAGGTCGTCCCCTGAGTCGACAGGAATCGATCCGCTGGAGCGATACCGTACGTCGCCGCAGTTACGACGGTTGGATCAGCCGCCGTTGCTCCCGTGATGTAGTTGACAACGTTCGAATACAGGGCAGCCATCTCGTTCTCGCCAGCCTGACTTGGGTGTATACCGTCGCCTTGGAAGAAATTACAGACAGGATTTGCATAAGCTCCCACTGCACCAAGGCACGGTTCATTCTGCCAATCCACGACGTAGTATCCGTTAGCAACGGACATAGCTCTCACGCCTGCACTGATGGATTGAACCGGAACGTCCATATTAAGTGACGACAACATGGTTGGAGCGATCACGGTGAACCCACTCTGTTTGTACAGAGCGTAGAGCCGCATCCGGTTCGCAATAATCGCAGGCGCCGAACTACCACCCACATCAAGATCATTGATTGCAGCATTATCACTTACAATCGCGAACTTCGAATTCGGGCTGTACAACGGAAGATCAACCAGCGGAGCGTCTGCAAAATTGGTCTCTAGAAGACTCCCGGCAACTCCGGTATCCGTTACCGTAAATGGAGTCGTTAGGTTGAGCAGGTATGGGTACGGCGTGACATCCCCTGGCGTCTCATTGGTGAGCGAGTCGCCATCGACGACTAATACATTTGCAGTCGTGGTGCTCTGGACATGAAGAGCCCCAAGTCCGCGACTGTAGAACGCCGACTGCTGGAGAATGAGGTTGTTGTGCGCGATGCTCGCCGCGTTTAGCTGCGTAGGATAAGCCAGAACGTAGTACACCGTCCCCCAGAGTAAACCTCCACCATCCCATGGCAGCGCTCCGACGGTGTAGGAATCTCCAACCGCGCGCCCATCCCAAACGTTCAGTTGGCTTCCATACTGGGATACCTCTGCACCATTGATGTAGAAGTGATCTACCGTCCCGTCCAGGTTGCTTCCAAGGGCATAGGTGATGCAGTTGTAACCGACAAGAGGTTGGTTGGTGTACGTCTGTTCACCGCCAAATCCGAAGTAGTCTCCCATGTAATAAGCACTTCGAGGGTGCGCCGCGCCGGCCAACCAGAGCGCGCCGACATTCTGACGATTGCTTCCTCCGAAGGCGGTTGCATAACCAACATTGTTTGGAGCGTCGAGCGGATGGAAGTAAGCACACATCGTCAGCGTTCTGCTGTTCATGGTCGAACTATCCGTTAGTGTCGAACTCGCTGGCAAAACGCAGGATCGCTGGTTTCCGTCCAGGTTGTCGTTCATCTGCAAGCCGCCGTTCACCCATGTAGGCGTGTTGCCACCAGGGGAGAAAGTGCAGTCGTTCCCTAAGCCGCTCGTATCCCTTGCGACCGACCCGGCACCTTCGGTGAAGGGAATGTTAGCGATTGCTCCTGGAATCAACTGGTTTGTCGGAACCCCTGTTCCGTTCCCGGTAAGCTGAATGACCGTAGGAGATGCTGCAACGTTGCTGAGGATCTGAATAGCACCCGTACGTGTGCCCGAGGCCGCTGGCGAGAACGATCCAGCCAACGTACAGGAAGCACCAGGCTGGAGCGTCGCGAGACAACTACCCTTTTCCGCGAACTCTCCTGCATCAGCCCCCGTAAGCACGATCGCCGAGATGATCAGGGGCGCGGTGCCCGAAGAAGTCACCGTGATCGGCTGACCTCCGATCGTGGAACCCAGACCCGTATCGGCGAACGTAACGCTCGATATCGAAACCGAAATCTTCGCAACAGGTGGCGGCGGCGGCGGTGCCGTTCCTACACCGGACAGGTTTACTGCACTGGAAAGACCTGTGATGGTATCTGTAACAAGCAGCGATCCGGCAAACGTCCCTGCAGACGCCGGTCGGAATTGGACCGGGATCTGACAAATGGGTACCCCTGAACCGCAGGTCGACGCCTGTGGAAGATGGAAACTGGTCGAAGAAGCAGTGAGCTGAGCAGAGATCGGATCACCGCTGGGGGAGTTTACGATTGCCAACTGAAGCGGAGTGGTCCCCCCGATGGGGGCCGTAAAGCTAAGACTCGCCGGAGTGACGACCGGTGCAGAGGTCGCAAGGGAATCAGTCCCGGTCAAGGGAACAGTTGCGACCAGGCCGGTAGCCATGTCGGTCAACAAGAGCGATCCTGCAACGGTACCCGGTCCCTTCGGAGTGAAGGTAATCGCAAGCTGGCAAACGGCGATACCTTGAAGACATGGCTGGACCGCAGCGACGGTAAATACAGCGGGCGAGGCCACCGCCGTAATTCCATCTGAATTGTGACCCATAACCGTCAGCGACTGACTGATGGGCAGAAGCGAGGCTTCGGAGAAGATCATGCTGGTCATGCTCGCCAGCGGCATCACGTTTCCTGTTTCGGAGCTCGAAGGCCCTTGTACAGCGCAGCCGATCAAAGGCAGAAAAAAGCTAGAGGCAAGAAGAATTTTGCCCGCAAATGAGGCTAGGTCGGAGGTCTGTTCCAAAATATTCCGATCTAATGATCCGAGTTGTAGGGCTTGGTCCGACTATATACGCTATGCGTTTATTGCATGGCACAAAAAACTAAGGTCATCGAACGAGCGTTGTACCCCTTGCGAACTCAAACTGTGGGCTGCGAAGGCGATCTACGTAGCGTCCACCCCTAGCTAAACCGCCCACCTCTTGCACACCTTGGAGCACCAGCGAAAATGACTCCCGCCCTAAACGGTAGAATGTACACAGGCGCAAATCCGCGTACAGCACTCCTAAACACGCCGGCAGAATACCCTGCTAAGTCACCTGTTTTGAAGACTTAGCCTGTAAGTCGCCTGCAATGAATACTTTGGATAGAATCATCCATCTAAGTGACCTGTAATGAGCAGCTTAGGACTTCACCGAATTCGGAAAAAAGGGGCAATAAGTCCGCCCCAGAAGAAAAGAGCCCATGTCCACACCGCCCCGCCAGCACGCCTACACCGGTCCAGCCCTCCCCGTCCTACTCGAGCCGACCCACGCCGAGCGAACCCGCACCCTGCTCCACCTCAACTCCCTCGCGACCCTCTCCACCCTGTCGCGCAAGCAGCCCGGCTTCCCCTTCGGCTCCCTCATGCCCTACGCCCTCGACTCCGCCGGACGGCCTCTCTTCCTCATCAGCAATATGGCCATGCACACTCAGAACATCAAGGGTGACCCCCGGGCTAGCCTCTTCATCACCCAGCCCTCAGCCGACGGCGACCCCCTCGGAGCCGCCCGCGCCACCCTCGTCGGCAACATCCTCCAGGTCCCCGACCAAGACAAGCCAGCCGTCCGCGAGCTCTACCTCGCCCGCCATCAGAACTCCAGCTATTGGGTCGATTTCGCGGACTTCTCCTTCTTCCGCATGGACATCCTGGACGTCTACTACGTCGGCGGCTTCGGCGTCATGGGCTGGGTCACTGCACCTGACTACGCCGAGGCCACACCCGACCCCCTCGCCACATCAGCCCCCGGCATCATCGAGCACATGAACGCCGATCACGCCGACTCCATGATCCTGCTCGCCCACACCCACTCCCAACTCGAAGCCACCGAGGCCACCATGACCTCCGTCGACCGCCTCGGCTTCCACCTTCGCCTCAAGACCGCCGAAGGCATGAAGGGCACCCGCATCAACTTCCCCAACCAGGTCACCACCCCCGGCGAGACCCGCACCGCCCTCGTCGCCATGGTTCAGGCAGCAAGGAACCCGACCACCTAGCCCTCAGCCTCATACTTCGAGAAGAGGTTGTTCAGAGCCTCAGCCCACGTCGGGTGGCTCCAGATCCCATCCCGCAGCACAGAGGCCGTAAGCCCACCCATCATCGCAATCTGGATCTGGGTGGCCACCTCGCCCCCATTCACCCCAAGACATGAAGCCCCCAGGATCAGGTCCGTCTCCGCATCCACAACAGCCTTCATAAACCCACGCGTCTCCGCCGACTCAAACCCACGAGCCACCCGCGTCATCGGCATCTTCGCGACCTTGATCTTCTTACCAGCCTTCCGAGCCTGCGCCTCGGTCATCCCGATCCGCCCAAGCTCAGGATCGATGAACATCGTGTACGGCACCGGCCGCCCCTTCGTAGTCCCATAGCCGCCATCCAGCAGATTGGCCTTCAACACCCTGTAGTCGTCATAGGCAATGTGCGTGAACTCCGGTCCACCCTTCACATCGCCAATCCCGTAGACGCCCCCAACGGTCGTCTCCAGCCACTCATCAACCTTCAGAAACCCACGCTCGTCCACTTCGATGCCCGCCTTCGCCAGCTTCAGCGCCTCTGTATTCGGCACGCGCCCCGTAGCCACCAGCAGATGCGTTCCAGTAATCTCCTGCGCCACATCAGCAACGCGAACAGTAAGCCGCAACTCGGCAGAACCAGACACCCGCTCCGCATGAGCGTTCAGATGAACGCTGATCCCATCCTCTATAAGGATCTTCAGGATCTCCGCCGACACATCCTCATCTTCATGCTCAGCCAGCCGCTCACCCGACTGAACGATGGTGACCTCGCTCCCAAAGCGTCGAAACATCTGCGCAAACTCAAGCGCGATGTAGCCGCCGCCAAGCACGATCAAGTGCTTCGGCAGCGTCTCCAACTCCATGATCGTCTCGTTGTCGAGGGCAGCTACCTCGCTCAGCCCATCAAGCTTCGGAATGGCATTGCGCACCCCGGTATCGATGAAGATCCGCTCCGCCGTAAGCGTCCGCGATCCCCCCGCGTTCAGGGCGATAAGAATTTCATGCGACCCCGTAAACTCAGCCTGCCCTTCGATCAGTGATAGGTTCTCAGTCTGCGTCAAACCCTTGTAGTTGCTCCCCCGAGATTTCGCAACGATCTCCCGTTTCCTCGCAATCGCCGCCCCCATATCGACCGAGACGCTCCCGGTATCAACACCAAAGTCCTTCGCCCGACGAGCCAGGTAAGCCACTCGCGCCGTCGCAACCAGGGTCTTCGTCGGCGTGCAGCCGAAGTTCACACACGTTCCGCCAACGAACCGCCGCTCCACCATGGCGGTCTTCCAGCCCTGCTTCGCCATCGCCATAGCGAGCGGGTTGCCACCCTGCCCTGAACCAATCACAATCGCATCGAACCGCTCAGCCGCCATAGCTACTCCTTATTACCGGTCTTGTCGCTCGCGCCAGACCTTGTACAGGCCCCACGCCGCCGCAGAACAGTTGTCCATCACGCGGCCGTCCATCAGCATATCTTCGAACTCACTGACACGCACGCGACGCACGGTGAGGTCTGCCTCTTCAACGTCCCGATCCGTCTCCCCCTGGGTCAAACCCTCAGCCAGAAAGACGAACTGCTTCTGGCGCATTACGCCATAGGCAATCCAATGCGCACCCAGGAGTGTCATCCGTTCGACAGTCAGACCCGTCTCCTCGCGCAGTTCGCCGCGTGCAAGCTCCTCAGGTATAACATCGGCCGTCTCCCATCCACCTTGCGGGAACTCGATATAGCGACCCTGCACCGTATATCGAAATTGCTCCACCAGCCATAGGAACTCACCCTCCGCAGTCATCTCGAGGGGAATGACGATGCACGCCGGGTCCTTCTCGACGACGCCATAGATTCCGCGAACTCCGCCCGCGCGCTCGATCACATCCTCACGCACCCGTGTCCACGCATTGCGATAGACCTCGCGGCTACTGATCGTCTTGATGGAGCTCTCGTCAGCCATGTGCCTACTTCTGCTCCGGCATCAGGAACTCCAGATGCGAGGGATACTTCGCCGATCCATAGATCGTCTGCGTTGCCGGCTTATAAGTCTTAGCAGGAGCTGACATGATATTCGGCACAAAGGTCTGCGGATTGCGATCGTAGAGTGGGAACCAACTCGACTGCACCTCAACCATGATCTTGTGCCCCTTCAGGAACGTGTGGTCCGCTCCATGCAGGCTGTACTTATACTCGACCACCTCGCCCGGCTTCACAGCAGAAGGTGTCTCGAAGCTCTTCACATACCGGCCACGGAAGATCTCATCTACGATCATCAACTGGTACCCAGCCATCGGCATTGGCACATCATCCGGATACACGTCAATCAGCTTGACGACCCAATCCGCATCCGTGCCCGTCGTAGCAGCAAACAGGTCGGCGACTACGTCTCCAGTCACGGTCACATCGTGATCGAGTACAGGGGTCGTGAAGTTAGCGAGGTCCTTGCGACCGCTTACAAAGCGCTGATCCTCAACCAGCCACGTCCGCCACTTCGAGCCATCGCCATAGGTGGGCTGGATGGGGCGATTGCGATATGGAACCGGGTCCGCAGGATCGGCGATATACGCACCAGCAACGGTGTCGTATGCACCGGCAGGAGCCTTGAAGCTCAAGCCTTTGTTCTCGGTGAGGTAGAGCTTGGCCGGAGTGAAGCCGACCTTCGGCGGCCACGCTGCATAACGCTCCCAGGTGTTTGCACCTGTACGAAAGCTGGCGGTGTTCTGTAACTCAAAGCCTGACTTACCCTTCAGATACTTCTCAAAAAAAGGTGCCTCAATGGTCTTGCGGTATTGGTCGCCTGTGGCTGCGCCGAAGTCGAGCACGCCGAGGTGCCGCGTTGTGCCACCCCAGCCGCCATGGTTCCAGGGGCCAAGCACCATGAAGACTTCGTGTTTCGAGTCATGCGGCTCAAGTGCGGCGTACTCCGCCTGCGTTCCCCACATATCTTCCTGGTCCCACCAGCCGCCAACCTCAAGCGTCGGCACTTCGACCTTCGTCAGGCGCTTCTGCACGGCCATATCCTGCCAGAACTTCGTATAGCTCGGCTGCGTCAGAAACATCTTCGCCGTCGGCAGGTCGCCCATTCCGGCGGTCTTTGCTGCATCTGCAAAGTCAACGTTCTTCAGGAAGTAGTCAAAGGTGTCTTCCTTTGAGTTCACGGGCACATCGGTCTTCTGACCCTCAAGCTGCTGGGTATAGTCGAACCCGTAGGTCTCACGAAACGCACCATTGTGGAAGAAGTCGTCACCCATCCAGACATCGGTCATCGGAGCCTGCGGCGATACAGCCTTCACAGCAGGATGCGCATCAATCCCTGCACTCATCGCGAGAAAGCCCGGATAAGACACGCCAAAGACGCCGACCTTGCCGCTGTTGTTTGGAACGTTCTTCAGGAGCCAGGTGATGGTATCTCGTGTGTCTGTGGTTTCATCGACATCGTTCTTGGCCGTGTGTGCCACAATGGCTCGGTTCATGACGAACTGACCTTCGCTCTTATACCTGCCGCGAATATCTTCATACACAAAGATGTACCCGCTGGCTGCCAGTTCCGGCTTGCCCGCATTGACACGGGCCGAGGTACTGCCATCCACGCCGTACGGCGTCCGCTCCATTAGGAAGGGCAGCTTTTCGCCCTTCTCAGATCCTTCCGGCCGCAGGATGATAGCGTGCAGCTTCGCTCCATCACGCACCGGGATCATGACCTCCTGCCGCGTGTACTCACGAAAGTGGTTCAGCTTTGTTGCGGTATCGCTTACGCGGGCAATGCCCTGCCCCATCAGTGCTCCCCCGCGGCGGCCACCGGAGTTCACGGTGCCACCCGTCACCTTCCCCGAGCTATCCCGCACGAAATCGATACCCGCGGGATTGGCAGCCCAGAAGAGATGATCCGGAGCCGACGCCTGGAGTTCCACCCGAGGCGATCGCTCGCCCTCAAGATAGAGCTTTCCGCCTTCAACATAGATCGAGATCAGCACGTCTGGTTCGGTGTTCACGTGGTAGGTGCCGACATACTCCGCGAGTTTGCCTGCTGGAAGCGTAATCGTTACAGGATTAGTCGGAGTTGGGGTCGCATCCTGCATGCCAAACGCCACACCACACGACAACACCACCGCCGAAACACCGGCAACCCACGACGTACGCAGCTTCATGCATTCTCCCGATCTGCAAGTCGCGCCGCCTGTGAAAGCAGCGCTATAAGTTGGAAGACCGTCCAGGGCGGGTGGCCCTCGACGGTCTCATTAATGGATGTCTCTTAACCCTGCGCTACCGGCTCGGGTGGAATCGGACTGGCGTCACACTTCCATCCCTCACGGCCGTGGGTGCCGTCGCAGAAAGGACGCTTCGACGACAAGCCACAGCGACATAGCGAGATTGCCGGCTTACCCGTCAGGTCCCACTCCCGTCCCTCAACATCCACCAGGGAGATAAGACCTTCTACCCGAAAGGGTCCGTTCGGACGAACCGTAATCTTGACCGTTGGAACCGCAACTGCTGCTTCGTCTGCCATACAACTCCCTCAACTCTTAGATAGAGCCAGAATAGCAAACACTTCGCCTCTGCAACGAAGACACGACACCTGCCTTCTTTCGTCAGTCGAGTTCACCGCCCTCGGATATGCCATACTCCTTCAGCTTCCGGTAGAGTGTCGTCTTCCCGATCCCCAGCAGCTTCGCGGCCATGAGCTTATCCCCCTTCAGTTGCTGGATCGTCACCAGGATCGCGTGCTTCTCCATCGCCGCGATTGACACAATATTCTCAGATAACTCACGGCCCGTTCCGGCTGGCCCGGTCACGTCGCTGGGCTCATCCAAGCCAATCGGTAACTCTGTCCTCAGCCGCTCCTGGTGCTGCAGACGGAAGTCCTGAAGCTGCGTTGGCAGATCACTCATATGCAGCACTGGACCGCTCGAAAGAGCGCACGCGCGTTCGATGGCATTCTCAAGCTCGCGTACGTTACCCGGCCAGTCGTACTCGGTCATCACGCGCAGCGCTTCATCCGAGAAGGTGTGCATAATGCCCGAATCGCGCACCAGCCCTTCGAGGAAATGTTCCGCGAGGACGGCTACATCCGCCTTCCGATCCCGCAGCGAGGGAATCCTGATGTTCACGACGTTCAGCCGGAAGTAAAGATCCTTGCGGAATCGTCCCTGCTCGACCATCGCCAGGAGGTCGCGATTCGTCGCCGCGAGTACCCGCGCAGAGATCGGCACAGCGTGCGTGGCACCCACGGGACGAACCTCCTTTTCCTGAAGAGCTCGCAGCAGCTTGGCCTGAAGATCAAGCGGCAGTTCCCCAATCTCGTCAAGGAAGACCGTGCCACCCTCCGCCGATGCGAGCAGCCCTTCCTTGGACCGGTTCGCTCCAGTGAAAGCCCCCTTCACATAGCCGAACAACTCGCTCTCAATGAGCGTCGGAACGAGCGATCCACAGTCTACGGGCACGAACGGCTTCGAAGCGTTAGGACCGTTGAAATGGATCGAGCGCGCCACCAGCTCCTTCCCGGTTCCACTCTCTCCGAGGATCAGCACCGGATGTGTCGACGAGGCGACCTTTGAGAGGATGCGGTACAGCTTCTCCATCTCCGGCGATCGTCCAATCAGATTACCCATCCCCTTCTGGGTCCGCAGGCGATCGCGAAGCTTGCGGCTCTCCAGATCGAAGCTCCTTCGCTGTCCCGCCCGATCGAGCACCGTAGTCAGTTCTTCCAACGCAAATGGTTTGGTGAGATAGTCTCCCGCCCCGATCCGCATCGCCTCGACTGCAGACGAGACCGTAGCAAAGGCCGTCATCACAACAACCGTCGTTTCAGGGTGGAGCGCCTTGACCTCCTCAAGCAGCATCAACCCCCCACCGCCTGGAAGCTTCAGGTCAAGCAGCAGCATATCGACCGCTTGGCGTCTTAAGACTGCGCGGGCTTCGGGAACGCTCTCCGCGCTGCTTACGTGGAAGCCCATACCCGCAGCGATCTCACAGCATGCTGTACGCACCGGCCCATCGTCATCGACGACAAGGACGCGCAGAACGGGAATTTGATCGGCAACATGCCTGGCATCGAACGCTCCGGGATGTGTGGCAAAGTGGGTTGGTGTATGGCCGATCAGTACGCCTGAGGGCCGGGAGTTAGTCAGCGCCGGTCCCAGTTGGTCACTCATGGTCTGGCCCGAGATTGCCGCCGTCTGCCGCCGCTTCATTCCAAACTCATCTGCGCTTAGCATGCCGTGCCTCCTGATCCGTTGCGGCTCTCTGTTTGCGCAGGCACTACGAACGCCAGGCGTTCGGTGGGCGAAGTTGAGGTATCTTCAAATGCAAGTTCACCGCAGCGACGGACAAGTGTCGCTACACTCCACGCAATCTCCACGGTCGTGCCGCTCGCCTCGCCACAATCCGTGCTTCTCAGGCGAAGCTGGCCACCTGAGGCGCCCACGAGTTCACGCACCACCTGAAAACCAATGCCGCGTGCCCCCTCCTTCGCGGATATGCTCCGTGGTTCGGACATCAGCACCTTTACCGCGGCCTTGCTCATCCCTTTCCCTCTATCTTCAATCGTCAGTACGATTCGTTCCGCACCTTCCTCCTGCTGGTGGACGACACGCAACAGAATTGAGCGATCACACCCAACATCGATCGCCTCGGCGGCATTCTTTGTCAGGTTGACGAGGATCCTCTCCAGCGCCTCGCGTGAGATCGCTACAGGTAGTGCGGAGCCGGCCTCGTAGGCGACAGCTACCGCCCTTCGTGCCACAGCATTGAGCAAGCCCCGGCAGCCTTCAATCACATCCGGAACGACCACTTGCTCTTTATCGCCGACCTGGACCAATTCGGGCATGACGGAAAGGCGACGGCCTGTAGTCGCGGGATTCAGAAGCCGATCGATCAGATCGCGGCTTCGACCACTGAGCAATCCCAACTCTGCGGCGTAGTGGCGGTGCTCGTCGCGCAAGACTCCGGGACGCGCCAGCAACTCGCAGTAAAGCCCAAGCGCTCCCAGCAGGTTGCCGGCATCATGGGCCAGACCCCGACCGTCCGATAACGGTCCTGGCAAGGCTCCTCTTCGTCCACTCGTTTTAGCAGGCTGCTCTGAACCCGGCCTGCCATGACGCGTAAGTACAGTTGGTGAAACTAAGGCTTTAGAAGAAAGCAATAATCCAGGACGAAAGAACTTTCCCGAGGCGGTGTTGCTCAGCGGTGCCTGCATGGTGTCGTGCTCCGAGTTGTATTTGCACCCGTGATGCCGAGTACTTGTGAATTCCTATAATCACGTTGCGTGCCAAAGCGGGAAGGTTATCTAAGTCACACAAAAGAATGAACTAATAAAGGAAGCTCCGAAAAAGAACCTTTCTGATCAAATTCCCGGTTTGGAACTGCAGTCGGCACCGAAATGGGATTATCACCGAGAATTGTGAAATCTAGGGGTCTCCCATTATGGAACAAGATTCCCAAATCGGTACATGTCCCGGGAAGAAACCCCTGCAACCCTAGACAACTCCCTCTTCCTGATATGAGCGATGCGGACTTCGACCCCCGCAAGGGCACATCAGATGCGGGCGAAAATGACAGGTGAATTCGAAGAGATATTTGGCGGCCGTCTTTGCCCAGCTAGCGGATCGCTATAATCGCCTGATGTCTTCTCAGCCTTCCGGCCATGCAGCTACCCTCTTCCGCCCTGACCTTCGTCCCGCCAATGCCTTGCGCACCCTTCGACTTACTCCAGGCTACGTCTCGACCCCGGAGGGCTCCGTTCTCATTGAGATGGGGAACACCCGCGTTCTCTGCAATGCCACGATCGAGCAGGGTGTGCCCGGATGGCTGCGTAACTCCGGGCGCGGTTGGGTAACAGCGGAGTACGGCATGCTGCCTCGTGCCACTTTGACTCGTACCGCGCGCGAGAGCGAACGCGGCAAAGTTGGTGGGCGCACCCATGAGATTCAGCGCCTGATCGGTCGCTCTTTACGTTCTGTGGTCGATATGAAGCTGCTCGGAGAGCGGACCATCATCCTCGATTGCGACGTTCTCCAAGCTGATGGCGGAACCCGTACTGCCGCGATCACCGGAGCATCCGTAGCTCTTGCCATTGCCCTCGGAAAGTTGGTGGCCGCTGGAACCTTGAAGACATCACCTCTCAAGCAGATGGTTGCTGCGACAAGCGTCGGCATCGTCGATGGTCACGTCCTGCTCGATCTCTGCTATGAAGAAGACTCGCGCGCCACCGTGGACATGAACGTCGTCATGCTCGCAAACGGCGGACTGGTTGAGACGCAGGCTACCGCCGAGAAGGACTCCTATACGCGCAGCGAACTGACGCAGATGCTGGACATCGCCGAGGAAGGCATTCGCAAACTTCTCGTGGCCCAGCAGACTGCACTTGCCTCCGCACTCAAGCCAGAGTAGGCCAATTTCCCAAATCACGAAATAAACCGTCTCAATCCGCGACGAGACGTGGGCAATCTACTTTGCTGGATGAATGAAGTAGATTGCCCCATCGTGATCATCCGTGAGCAGAAACTGGTCCGGTCCAACCTGCAAAATCCCGCACGGTCGTCCAGCCACCGTAGGCTTGCCATTGCTCTTCGCAAAGAATCCCGTTATGAAATCCTCGGGTTTCCGCCGGTCCGGCGAGAACCGCACCACTTCATAACCTGCCCCGATACGCGGCTTGCCCGCACCATGCAACGCCACGAGAAAACTATCCTTCAGCAACTTTGAATCGTCGCCAAACCAGGCCAGACCAAGTGGTGAGCTATGTGAAGCGAAGGTCGTATACGCTGCAGGGACCTTTCGACAATCAAACTGGACAGGAGATGGTCCCGCAGGCGGAGCAGGTACCGTATGGTCTCCCGGTTTTGGATCGGAGATCCGCGCATCTGGATGCGGCGTCCCACGCTCGAAATAACATGTTGGCCACCCATAGTTCGCATCGGCCTGCAGTGGATGCGCCGCACTATCCATCTCGAAGAACGTATCCTCCGGCGCTCCGTCTCCCAGGTGGTCCGCACCCATATTCGTCGCGAACAATGCTCCACCATCAATGGAAGGAACTACTGCGAGCCCAACTGCGTTCCTTAGTCCACGCGCCACAATCTGCGCATGTCTTCCATCCGGGTCCATCACCGACAACGTAGCCCGAATCTCTTCCTTCTCCTGGCACGCATTGCACGACGACCCTACTGCAACATACAGCTTTGGCTGCCCATGCAGATTTGCGAACGCCACGGTACGCGTCAGGTGCCAGCCACCATATTTGTAACTAAGACCGTAGCTTGGATAGCTTACCAACACCTCAGGAGCCGAGGTCGGCGCATTGTCTCCGGCATGGTACTTGTAACGCACCAGTTTGTCGGTCAGCGGAACATAGATCCAGCTTTGCCCGGAACCGTCCGTATAAAACGCCACGTTATTCGGATTGCGCAGGTTCTCAAGGTAGGCCACTCGTCGCGCGAACGTATGCGTAGCTTTATTCCAACCATCAAGAATGTACACCGCACCCTTGGTGTTATCCGCAAGCGAGTACATATCCGTCACGAAGATCCGATCATCCGGCGACTTCGTCATGAAACGAACCCGGTGCATGCCCTCGACCGCAACATCGATCGTAAACGCAGCAGGCAGATTCAGCGTGAGTGAACGTCCATCGGACAGGTGAATCGCATGAGGCAACAACGGAGACTGCGCATCAACAGGAAGAGCAATCAAGGGGAGGGTAAGAAAAAACCCTGCGACACAGCGCAGGAGGTTCATCAGCTTCATTCCAAGATGCTATCCGACTTCTCATCACCCACGCCACCAGCTACTTGCGAATCGGCAGCGTCGACCAGATCGCTGGATCTTCCTCACCCAGCACCCACGAACAAACACCTGCAAGCCCCTTCGTCTTCGCCAGTTCGTATCGATCTCCGAAAGCCCGCTTGTCTGTATAGAAGATCCACTCCCGCATCTGGTCGCGATAGAAGTAGAACCAGGGTGCATGATCCTGCTCGTCCCACTGCTCTTTACCGCCGTACGTATCGCGCAGATAGATCGCATTTGGCTGCGAGATGTACTCAGCCGTAGGGTTCGGCTTCTTCGTCTTCTCGTTCAGTCCCGGATCACCCGTGTACCAGTGGTATCCATAGAGCGAGATCCCCAGCGACAGTTTCTCCTTCGGCACCACCTTCAACGCGTACTCAAGATTTTGATTCGTCCACATCCAGCCGCCCACCGGTCCCGGCATCGTCCAGCGCGTGTGCTGGTCATACGTCATCAGGCACAGCAGGTCGACCGATTCACCAAGCGCCTTAAGATCGAAGGCCGCTCGCCACTCCTCGAAGATCCACTTGCCGAACGCCGTCTCGCCTGCATGACCGGGTGCATTCGGAACCACCGCAATCTGCACCTGCAGGTGCTCTTTGTGCAGGATCTCCGATGTGTTCTTCACCATCGCTGACAGCGCATCCCGGTCCGTCCACATAATATCTTCGAAGTCGAACTGCACACCGTCGTACCCGTTCTCTTTGCACTCCCGTACGAAGGCTCGGTTCATTTCCTCCTGCGCCTTGGGATCGAGCATCAGCTTGTGCACCTTGTCTTTATCGAACAAAGCAAAGATCGGCACAACGGAGATGTGTGCCTGCTTCGCCACACGCAGCACGTCCGGCTGCGGCTCACCTGTCACCAGCCCAGCATCATCCACCTGGTACCACGTGGGCGACAGGATATCGATCTTGTCCTTGTGCTCCATAAACGACTTCACAGAAGGCAGCCCATTGCCCATATAGAATAACGTCTTCGGACTCTGACCCAACGCACTCAGCGCACTTAATAAAAAGAGACAGACCAGCTTCTTCATAAATCCTCACATGCCCGCTTAGGCTAGACTCAGGTTCTCGATCATCGCCCGGACATCCCGGCTATCTACAAATACCTTGGCTGAGACTGGATCAGGATCTTCAAATAACACGTGCTCACCCTCCGGAGCCGCCTCAGTGAGAAAACGTCGCAGCGATCCATGAAAGTGTCGCGCCCCCGTCGACCGCGCTAGCGCCGCAGCATTCTCCAGTCGCAACCCACCGCCGACTGCAATCTCGATTCGTCCGGCGGCCTGCTTCACCAGCCGTGCAAGCGAGCTTGCACCTGTCTCCACATCACTCGCACCCCCCGAAGTCAGCACTCGCCCACATCCAGCCTGGATCACATCTTCAAGTGCCTGGGCGATATCAATCGCATGATCGAACGCCCGGTGAAAGGTCACCTCGCGCAGCCCGGCCATCCGCACGAGCTCTGCAGTCCGGC
Organism: Granulicella arctica; assembly: GCF_025685605.1. Lineage (NCBI taxonomy): Bacteria > Pseudomonadati > Acidobacteriota > Terriglobia > Terriglobales > Acidobacteriaceae > Granulicella > Granulicella arctica. Next base: position 3,580,897 of record NZ_JAGTUT010000001.1, on the reverse strand, counting down.
CCATGTCCACGCTGCGGTCACCATGCAGCAAGCCAAATACAAACCCCGCCACTCCAAGCGTGCAGGCGTGCTCCAGGTCTCGCCGCATCACCCTGAACTCTTCGTCGGAATAGACGAAGTCGCCGCCACGTGGACGGATCATCACATGCACCGGCAGCCCGCTCCGCTCCACAACCTCCCGAATCAATCCATGGCTTGGCGTCACGCCGCCTTCGCTCAATGCTGCGCAGAGTTCAATGCGATGCGCGCCACCCTCGCGAGCTGCCAGGCTCGCTTCCACACTCTCAGCACACACCTCAAACACAATCGTTCGCATCAGCAGTACACCAGCCCGGAGATAGTCATACCAGTCTTTCTAACTTGCACCAATCAACTTGGCGTTGACTCTTTGCAGAAGTCAACGCCAAGAGAAGAGTAGCAACTAAAAGCTGTAGTGTGCGCTGAACTGGATCTGTCGTTGTGGCGAACGCACTGGCGTACCCTGGTTGCTGATGTTGCCGAAGTTCGTGTCCGTCACGTTGTTGTCAGGGTTCTGATAGCTCGCAATGTTGAACAGGTTGAAGAAGTCTGCGCGAAAACCAAGCGCATGCCCTTCCGTGATGTGGAAGTCCTTGAAGGTAGATCCATCGATCTGCCGATAGCCCGGAGCCCGTTCACTATCCACAGATGCCGTACCGAACGTAAATGGAAGAGACGCGCCATACGCACACACTCCATTGTCAGGACCAGTACAGCCCTGCGCCGAAGGGTCAGTCCCCCACCAGTTGTTGATGCTGCGATTGACGATCTTAAGCGGCCGGTAGTGGTTCGCCCGCGCCTGCCCATAGGCACCTGTATTGCTCGTTCCGCCCGGACCGTTGATCGTGATCGGCAGACCCGAATACTGGATCAGCGAACCCGAAACCTTCCACCCTCCAGCCACCAGATCAACTAGCCGATTCAGGTGTGTTCCATAGGTCTGTCCGCGTCCAAATGGAACAGCATACACGCCAAGCGCATTCAGATTGTGCCGGATATCCGATCCCGAAGGACCATAGTCTGCGTGGCCATCATAGCCATTCTGAAATGAACCATTCTGACCCGAAACTCCAGGCTGTCCGTAATTACCCGCAGAGTTCGTCATCGACTTCGAATACGTGTAGTTGATCGTGTACTCAAGTCCATGACTCGCCCGTTGGCGCAGCGTCGCCTGCCCGCCGTTGTAGTTCATCATCGCGTTTGATTCCGTGATGAACAACGCTCCACTCTGCCCGACGAGCTTCGTATACGGAGCCACGCCACCCGGCAGCGGATTATTCGGATCAGGGCTCGCCGCAACAACCGCCGCCTGCGCCAGGGTCAACTGGTTTCCATTGCGATAGTCCGCGAGGTGCTGTCCGCTCTCGCCCAGATAGCCAACGCTCAATGACAGATGATTCGTGAGTTCAAACTCAGTCGTCAGGTTGAACTGGTGGATGTACGCAGGCTTCGTATTCTGCGGCCACACGTAATAACCGGCAGTTGCGTTCAGCACCTGCGAGAAGCCATCCTCCGCACGTCGCGGAGTTCCGGCGCTCGTCGTCGAAGGCGTATTGCCCACCACGTCGCTACCGCTTGCGAACGGCGGGCTGGTCGTCAGCCGCTGGTTGAACGAGTAGCCCTCGAAGAAGCTTGTAGCCCCATAACCGCCACGCAGCACAAACCGTGGGGCCGCCTGAAACGCGAAACCAACCCGCGGCATGAACTGCGCATAGTTCGCGTTGTAGCAGGCACGCGTCGGACACACCGTCGAACCCGCCGGAGCACCCACAGGCACCGACCCCGCGTACTCCACCACTCCGGTGTCGAGCAACACATTCCCTGTTTTATTGTTCGACTCATACCACGGCTGGTCATACTCATACCGCAAACCAAGATTGACGGTCAGCTTTGGGGTCGCCTTGAAGTCATCCTGGATATATCCGGCATCGCGCCACTGCCGCTGTCCAACACCGCCAAGCCCGGAGGCTGCAATCTTCGTCTCAAGCACCCGATCCAGCAGGAAGTCAGCAGCCGCGTACCCGCCGCCGCCGGTCGCGACGTTCGGGTTGCTGCTATACACACCGTTGTAGATCTGCGAGCCAAGAAACCCATAGTTCACGGCATTGATATAGTTCTGCTGATAGCGAAGAGCCTGAACCCCAATCGAGATCAGGTGACGTCCACGCTGCCACGTCAGGTTGTCCTGGTAGTTGAAGGTGTTATCCCGAAACTGCGCCGGGTCCGCCGACGTACCCACATCAGTTTGACCGAAGTTCTGATCCGAGAATCCCACATACGTCTGGGTGCCGAACGGAATCCCCACCTTCTGATTTCCCGTGAACCCGAACAGTCCCGAGGGATCGGTAGGCACTCCCTGGTCCCAGCGGACCCGGGTAAAACCAATGCGCGCCTCGTTGACCAGCGCGGAAGAAAACGTATGAATCCAGCTACCGCCACCAAGCTTCGTTGGAAAGGAATTAGGGCCGGAGAACGATACAGGGATAAGCGGTGTCGTGAAATCATTAGCATTCGACTGCGCATAGAACGCAGTGAACTTGTTCGCCGCGCTCGTGTCGTACTCGATCTTGATGTCGCCCTGGTTGTTCGTGGTGAAGCTACGTTGGTTGGACTGAAAGTTGTTTTCGATCAAACCATCCGAAGGTGCTGCGTTCGGCAGCGGATACAGTTCAGGATGGGCGAACAGATACTTCACCACCGGGTTTAGAACTGGAATCTTGTTGTTCGCATATGGTGCGAACCCATTCTGCGTGTCATAGAGCTGAATACCGCCATTGCCTTGGCCCAATAGCGTGCTGAAGTCGCCATTCCGCATTGCCTGCGTCAGCACACTCGCGCTCTTCAATCCTCCGCTGTGACGGCGTGCCGCTTCATAGTCCATGAAGAAAAAGAGCTTGTCCTTGAAGATCGGTCCGCCCAGCGTGCCTCCAAACAAGCTCTGGGTGTATGGATTCTTCGGGATGATCGGCTGCTGATGCTTGTTGAACCATGTGTTCGCATCCAGCGTGTAATTTTCAAGAAAGCCGAACGCAGAGCCGTGAAAGCTATTCGTACCCGACTTCAAAATCGACACGATCGCGCCACCGTTCGCGTTGCCATACGACGCGGGAGCATTCGCCGAGATCACGCGGATCTCAGCCAGAGCATCAGGCGACGGATTGTAGGCAATGTAATTGTTCTGCGGTTCGTTCAGGTCCACGCCATCCAGCGTGTAGTTGTTCGCCTGGTTGCGATTGCCGTTGATCGAAGCGATACCGTTTGTACTCTGATTGCGCTCAATTGCGTTCGGTCCGCTCAGACCCTGAGGGTCAGTAGCCACCGCGCCCGGCTGAAACGTAGTAATAGCCGAGAAGTTTCGCCCATTCAGCGGGATTGTCGCGATCTCATTTGTCGACAGGGTATTGCCTAACGAAGCATCGTTCGTGTTCAAAATCGGCGCAGCAGCCTGCACATCAACCGAAGTGCTCGCGCCGATGCCAAGCTTCTCGTTCAGCTTTGCCGTCTGGTTGATCTCGAGCGCGAACACCGGCGTCGTCAATTCACCAAATCCGGCCGCATCAATCACCAGGCGGTACCGGCCAATCGGCAGGAACCGGATGCTATAGACCCCAGCGTCATTCGTATCTGCCTGCGTCTTCACGCCTGTGGCAATGTTCTCGGCAGATACGTGAGCCTTCGGGACCAGAGCGCCACTGGGATCAGTCACCTCACCAGTCACCGAGCCGGTCACCGTCTGGCCAAGAGCCGTCGGCAGAACCATCAGAAGGGCAAATGTACCCAGGGCAACGCTGGAGAAAAGATTGGTTCGCATGAGTCCTCTTTCGTAAACGCGGTTCTCCGCGTTTCGGAAATCCTGAATTGCATTCACACTGTAGAAATCTGAACTGTGGCCCGAGCATAGAAAGCAACCTGCTTAGTGTCAATACAAATAATCACTAAGTTGCACATTTCTTATCAATCCGTTCAAATTTCTTCACAATAGTGAATACAGAGGTCGTCACATTCCCGTAAGCTGGTCTACGACCCAGGAAGGTTCTCTCGTGGCCACCAAAACCGACGATCGCGCAACCCAAATCCTTCACCTGCTGCTGCAGCAAGGAACGAGCTGCGTCGAAGATCTGGCTACACAGATCAATGCATCTCCCGCCAGCGTCCGTCGCGATCTCATCAAGCTGGAGCAGCGCGGCCTCGTCAACCGTCCCCATGGCAGCGTCGAGCTCGCCGGCAAGCTCACCTATGAGCCATTCAAGTTCGACGCAGCCTTTCCTCTCCGTGAGGAGCGCTTCGCCGATGAGAAGCGCCGTATCGCCCTGGCAGCCGCCGAAATGGTGCTGGAAGGTGACACAATCGCCCTGTCTCCCGGCACCACCACCACACAGGTTGCGCGCAGTCTCCGCCACCGCGAAGGCATCCATGTCGTCACCAGCGCGGTTAACATCGGCATGGAGCTCTCCAGCCAGCCGAACACGAACGTCACCCTCACCGGAGGCACCATTCGCTGGCCCGGCGCCTTTTCGATGGTCGGCGCCACCGCCTTCCACTCGCTTCAGAAGCTCCACTTCGATAAGGTCTTCATGGGTGCATGCGGCATCCACCCCGAGCACGGCCTTACTGTCATCGAGTCCGACGAAGCCCTGATCCTCGGCGAGATGGTCAAACACGCTCGTCAGGTTATCGCCGTAGCCGACTCAAGCAAGCTCGGCATGATCAGCGCCAACAACGTCTGTACCACCACACAAATTCACATCATCATCACCGACGATGGCGTAAGCCCGGAGCTCATCGAACTCTTTCAGGATCGGCGCGTTCGTGTAATTACCGTCTAATCAACGTTTGGCAAGCGTTTACCGTCGCAATACTTTGCTTACGACACAATCCACACCCCACCACAAACATCAGAGCAGTAAAATGAACACCATGGCGACTACCTCAATCGTTCGACCTCCAAGTCAGAACGGGCCCTATCAAGATTCGTACGCGCCCAAAAACCCCACTCCCCTGCCGGAGATTGTCGAAGCCCTGCGCACGATCGTGCAGCTCGATGGCCTCACAGAGCCGGAGTACGTTTGGCTCGCCACTCACGGGACAGAGCGCATCGGGGAGGAAGGCTCCATGATCTTCCGCGAGGGCGAGCCCACCAGTCACCTGAACTTCATTCTTCGCGGTGAAATTCACGTCCGCCGTCGCAACTCCGGTCCGCTCGCCTTCTTCATCGGCCGCTCCGGCCAGATGACCGGCCTCCTGCCCTTCTCGCGCATGAAGGCCTACGGCGGCGACGGCTATACCGTTGGCCCCTGCTGGGTTCTGGACATCAATAAAGAGCTCTTCCCAGCCATGCTCGCAGCCATCCCTTCCATGGGCCAGCGTTCCGTCTCCGCCCTGCTCGACCGCGTCCGCGAAGTCACCCGCATGGAGCAGCAGTCCGAGAAGCTCTCTGCCCTCGGGAAGCTGGCCGCCAACCTTGCTCACGAACTCAATAACCCCGCATCGGCCGCTCAGCGCTCTGCCGCCAGCCTCTTCGGTGAACTTCGCAACTATGGCGACTGGAAGTACCAGCTGGGCAAGCTCTGCCTTACTGAAACAGAGTCTGAGGCCTATCGCAACTGGGTTACCAGCGCACGCGATCGCATGGCAGCCTACTCTCTGGCCGCAGTCGCCCCTGCGAGTCCTCTCGACACCAGCGATCGCGAGGACGTCCTCGTCCGCTGGCTCGAGTCCCACAACATCCCCTCGCCCTGGACCATCGCCCCGGCACTTTCTGAGACTCGGCTGCCCACAGCCATCCTCGATGAGCTCGCCGCCGTGGTCCGACCTGAAACCCTTCCTATCGCCCTCGCCACCGTCGCCAGCTCCCTTCGCGTGGAGCGTCTTGCCGAGACCGTCGTCGACTCCACCGTCCGCATCTTCGACCTGATCAGCGCCATCAAGGACTACTCCTACATGGACCAGGCGCCGATTCAGGACATCGACCTCGCCCAGTCTCTTGAAAACACGCTCTCCATGTTCGGTTCGCGCCTTGTCAACATCAAAGTCGAGACAAACTACGATCCTGAACTTCCGCCGATCAGCGCATACGGCAGCGAACTCAACCAGGTCTGGACGGCCCTCATTGAGAACGCCCTCGACGCCATGATGGGTCATGGCACCCTTCGCCTGACCACGCGCCTCGCCGGCCAGATGGCCTACGTCGAGGTCTGGGATACCGGCCCCGGCATCGACCCCATCCAGCAAAGCCGAATCTTTGAGCCATTTTTTACCACCAAGGCTCCCGGCCGCGGCTTGGGGCTCGGCCTCGATACCGCTCAGCGCATCGTGTCCAAGCACTCCGGCTTTCTCACCGTCGAATCCAAACCCGGAGCGACCTGTTTACAGGTGCGCCTGCCCATCGATCAGGCGCAGGCTTACTAGCTCACGCACTGGCTGACCTGCTCTCCACAGGTTCTGAGGGCACAATTGCCCATTTGTCCTTCCATCGCAAGAAGTACTTTTCGAAGAACTCATATGAAAAGCCAGCCGTCACAATGGTGATCGCCATAGCGATCGACAGCCGTACCCCAAGTCCCAGCGCCAAGTCCTGAAACGAGTGCATACCGCGGCGCAGCAATCCCATTTCATCGGTCATCTTCGCGGCAAGCAGAACAGCCATCATGTGGAAGACATACAGCCCATAAGAGATCTTTCCCAGATAGATCAGGCGTTGGGGCGATCGCGCCGGGTCGCTCTTGAGAAACGCGAAGAAGATCAGGACCGTCCCTGCGAGAATCACCATCTTCCCAGTAGCCAGCATGGCAATAGTCGCACTATCCTGCCCATTCGGAAGGCCCAGCCGAGTTCCCAGTAACCACAGCATCAGCCCGGCTCCCGCCATTGCCAGGCTTCGTGCCATGCTCTGCTGACCTCGTCGCCCCTGTAGCGTGAACGAGAGAAACGCGCCCAGCGGAAAGTACAGGAACAGGTAGATCTGTTGAATACTCTGGTGACGATAGAACACGCCTCCAGGCCAGAACGATACCAGCGCGATCGCGACAAAACTAACAACGCACATCACGATCATCCGTCGCGCATTCAGCAGTTTCTGCGCTAGTGGCCACAGCAGGTAGAACTGCTCCTCCGACGAAACTGTCCAGAGAATGTAGATCGGATTCCATACCCATCCATGCAGTGCGACCTCCCAATTCTTGATGAAGAACAGATACGTCAACACCTGGAAGCCGGAAAGGTGAAATATCGGGGAAAGTGGCTGCACCAATAAGCCAATCACCACCGCCAAATAATAAAGCGGCCAAATCCGTAGAGAGCGGCGAACATAGAAAAGCTTGAGCTGAATCGTGCCTGTAGTTAGCTTCTCGCGCCGCAATAACTCGGTGATCAAAAACGCACTCAGCAGAAAAAATAGCGCAACGCCATTCTCTGCTGCGGCATGCACCGTAGTCTCGGCGAGCGCAATGAGTCGCGCTCTGCCAACATGCGTTGCAAGGTCATTGCCTGGCAGTGAGTGAAAGAAGAACACGCTGAGAAATGCAAAGAACCGCATCACGTCCAATTGAGGTAAATATAGCCGACGCTTTTCTGGAAATCGCACCACTTCAACCGTGGCGGAATGGCTGATTCCATGTTGCGAGAGATCTAGAGCTTCTAATCCACGACGTCCCTGTGCCGCTTGGCGATTGCCTCGAACACCAGGTTTCAACGGCTGTGTATTCAAATAGTCTCCTGGCGCAATGCTTCGTCAGCACGCGCATGGTGTAACTGACAACCTACAGGCACCGAGTACTTATGAGATGACACTAATCCGCTCCAATCATCTTCTATCTGCATAACACAGCAGTGAGATGCTTGAAGTAGCCGCAAATAGAACCTGATTCACTCAATGAAGAACGATGTGGCGTCATTGCTGAAGCAGCACGAAGCGTATGACCGACTTTGTATTGTGTGAGAGAGTCTACGTCGTTACTTCTACGCCACGCCAAAACGCAACATGATGCTTGACATTGCGTGCAGCCGGCTTCGGATCAGGGTAGTACCAGGCAGCATCCGGATTTTCCTGCCCATCCACAGTAATCGTATAATACCGGGCCTGACCCTTCCACGGGCAGCTTGACGTTGTGGAGCTGGCCTTGAAGAACTCCCGCTTGACCGACTCGTCCGGAAAATAAACATTTCCCTCTACGGTCTCGTATGTCTCGCTCTCCGCCAATGTTTGCCCATTCCAGACTGCCTTTGCCATGTTCGGACTACTCTCATTCTTTTCAATTAGTTACAGCGGACGCAAGCCCGCATTTTGGTCTCGTCGAGGTCCTGAGACCTGAGAACCTATTACGCATTTGTAACAGAGAGCACCGCCGCATGGGAAATGACAGACCTTCGTCTGTCATCCCACAGCGGAAGCGGCGGATCTACTAAGCCACACTCTCCACCAGCGGTCGCGTAGCCGCAGGATCTGGACGTACCAGCTCCGCAGGCAGTACCGTCGGCCCGTCGATCTCCCGCTCGAAGCTGCATGGAGCGTGATCCGGCTCCTCGACAGGTGCACCCTTCTTCGGCCGACGCTTCGGTAGGCCGTCGATGTTGTTCGGGCATACCAGTCGCGTTCCGTGAGCGTTCGTTACCTCGAGTACATACGTGCTGTCGCATTTCGGGCAGTGCTCGTTGATCAACCGCAGATTACTCGCAAAGTCACACTTCGGATAGTTCACGCAGCCGTAGAACGTATCACCGCGCTTCGTCTTCCGCACGGCAATATCGCCACCGTCCTTAGGACATTTCACGTCCAGCAGGTCCTGCTTCACATACTTGCACTTCGGATAGCCTGAGCACGCAATGAACTCACCATACTGCCCGTCCCGCTGCAGCAGCGGCTTCCCGCACTTCGGACACGCCTCTTCCAACTGCACCGGCGGCTTCTGCTGTACCTTCTGCGTCAGTTTGCGAATCGTCTTACACGGCGGATCTTCGCTGTACCCCGGGCAGCTCATGAACGGACCCCATGGCCCATTCTTCAGCACCATCTGCCGCCCGCAGTTATCGCAGAACTCCTCCTCAGGAGCCTCATCCGCACCCGGCGCACTCAGGTCAGGCTTAGCCGCAAAGTTCTCCTTCGTAAAGTCGCACGAGAACGGCTCTGCCACGACCTTCTTCCCAAACTTCGCGGCCTCGGCCACCGCATGGGCCAACTGCTTCGTGTCCGCGATCTCCTCCGAGAAGTTCGTAATGTCCTCGACCATCCCCTTGATCGTCATCGGGAACCCAATCGCGTCGACCACCTTCTTCGTTACCGCCTTCGGATCCTTCTTCCAAGGCCCCAACGCGATGGTCATCGGCTTCGTCCGCGTAAAGTTGCTGCACGAGTAGAAGCTGCCGAACTTGCCCCACTTCATGATCAGCGGACTGCCGCACTTGTCGCACAACTCGTCCGTCTTCAGTTCCATCCGCTTGATGTCTTCCATGTTCGTACCCGCAACGAGAAGCTCTTTCTCGAAGTGGTCATAGAAGCTGTTCAGCAGATCCGTCCACTTCTCCTGCCCGTCCTCGACCGCGTCCAACTCGCCCTCAAGCTTCGCCGTATATTGCGGATCGAAGATGTACGGGAAGTTCTTTACGAGCAGCCCGGTGACCACTGTTCCAATCTCCGTAGGCACAAACTTCGCGCCGATCTTCTTCACATAATCGCGGTCCTGAATCGTGTTGATGATCGAAGCATACGTCGACGGTCGCCCGATCCCACGCTCCTCCAGCACCTTCACCAGCGAGGCCTCGTTATACCGCGGCGGCGGCTCCGTCGCCTTTTGGAGCGGATCGAGCTTCGTCAGCCCAAGCGCCTGCCCTTGGTTCAACTCCGGCAGCCGTCGTTCTGACTCTTCCTTTTCTTCCTTCTCGCCCGCGTCACCTTCCTGCGCCGCAACCTGCTCTTCCTTGCGGTCGACGAGAGCCTGCTCTTCCTTGCTCGCCTTGTCTTTCGCGATCGCCCGAGCCTTCTTGTCCTCTTCCTCAAACTTAAGAAAGCCTTCAAACTTCAGCACGCTTCCACTCACCCGGAAGTCGTACGTATGGTCAGCCTTTGCCGCCACATCGACCGTCGTTTGGTCGAACACTGCGGGCGTCATCTGGCTCGACACAAATCGCTGCCAGATCAACCGATACAGGCGGAACTGCTCGTCCGAGAGATGCTTCCGAATCGACTCCGGCGTGAAGCTCACATGTGTTGGCCGAATGGCCTCATGGGCATCCTGCGCCTGCACTTCCTTCTTCTTGCCCGCATACTCGTTCGCCGTCTTCGGGAGATACGCCGCGCCCAGCTTGCCGATATACTCACGCGCCTCGAGAATCGCATCCGGCGAAACCCGCGTCGAGTCAGTACGCATGTATGTAATCAGACCGACAGTTCCCTCTTTGCCAATCTCAACGCCCTCATAGAGCCTTTGCGCAACACCCATCGTTCGGCGCACATTGAAGCCAAGCCGCCCCGCCGCATCCTGCTGCAGCTTGCTCGTCGTATACGGAGCCTGCGGATTACGCCGCCGCTCTTTCTTCTCGACCCCGCGAACAGTCCACTTCGCAGTCTCAAGCTGCGCCACAACCTCATCGACTGCTTCTTTATCGGGCAGTGCATTCGCAAGAAATACTTCCTTGCCTTCCTTGTCCACGCCGTTTGCCACACGGATCGGCTTACCCTCAATCCCCACCATGCGCGCCGTAAAGTCCTGCACACCCTTCGCCGGATTCAGCAGAGCATCGATCGTCCAATACTCCACCGGCACAAACGCATTGATCTCCAACTCGCGCTCGACAATCAGTCGCAGCGCTACCGTCTGCACCCGTCCAGCCGAAAGCCCACGTCGCACCTTATCCCACAGCAGCGGAGAGATCTGGTAGCCCACCAGCCGATCCAGCACACGCCGCGTCTGCTGCGCATCCACAAGATTCTCGTCCACGTCCCGTGCATTCAGGAACGCCGCCTTCACAGCCTTCTCCGTGATCTCGTTAAAGGTCACCCGCCGAATCTTCGTCTTGTCCTTCATCACTGGCAGCAACTGCATCGCGAGATGCGCCGCAATGGCCTCACCTTCGCGATCCGGGTCAGGCGCCAGGTACACCATGTCCGCCTTCGCCGCCAGCTTCTTCAGTCGGTCGACGACCTTCTCCTTGCCCGGTGAAACAATCAGCGTCGGCTCGAAGGTACGCTTCAAGAGCTCCACGCCGATATCGTTCTTAGGCAGGTCCATGATGTGCCCAATCGAGGCTTCCACCACGTAATCGCTGCCGAGATATTTATTGATCGTCTTCGCCTTCGCCGGCGACTCTACGATCACAAGTGACTTTCCCATTGGTTCCCTTCACTCACCAGAACGCACCGCCGTAGCAATCCGTTCCGTTCTTCCTGATTCATTGCGAACCTAACACGCTTCTGTTCCGCGCGTCATCTTCCACCTGTAGCTCCAAGGGACGGTTCCACCCTCAAAACGTCACTTTGGTACTAAACCAATAACCATCGAGGGGACGGCGTCCGACACAGATCGAACGTTCTTCCAACCACTCCTAATCTGTTCAATCCACACCGATATGTACTTGTTTTGTCCCTAGAAGGACCGCACATAATTCTTGCCCGGCAACTGTTTCACCCGTCCGGCCAACTCCAACTCAAACAGCGCCGTAAATATTTCAGCTGACCCCAACTCAGCCTCGAGCTCCTCAATCAGCGAGTCCAACTGCATTGCCTCGTCATGCCGCAGCCGATCGAAGACCAGCCTCTCATGAGCCGGCATCACAGTCTCGGTAAATAAAGATGCTGCCCCGCCCGCTTTCGATTCAGGACCACCACCCGCCGCCAGCTCGCCCTCGAGCTCTACGCGCACCTCCGATGGCAGATCCTCCCACACATCCTCCCATGTTGCTGTAAGTTTTGCCCCCTGCTTAATTAAGGTGTTGGGTCCCCACGCGTTCTTGTTGGTCACGTTCCCTGGAACCGCATACACGTCGCGATTTTGCTCCATCGCACAACGCGCCGTGATCCGCGTACCGGAGTACTCCGCCGCCTCGATCACCAGCACGCCCACACTCATCCCACTCAAGATCCTGTTCCGAATCGGAAAGTTCTGCGGAGCCGGAAAGGTCCCCATCGGGTATTCGCTCACGATCGTTCCGCCACTCTCCACAATCCGCTCCGCCAACTTCTTGTTCTCTTTCGGATAGATCACGTCAATCCCCGTTCCCCAGACCGCCACTGTCTTTCCACCAACATCCAGCGTGCCCTTGTGCGCCGCCGTATCAACTCCCCGAGCCATCCCGCTCAAGATCGTGAGCCGCCTGTTCGCCAGATCCCGCGCCAGCATCTCGGCCATACCAGCGCCGTATGGCGTGGGGTGCCTTGTTCCCACAACCGCGATCCCAGCCCGCCCCAGTAGCGTCGCATCGCCCCGAATCCAAAGTACCGCCGGAGGATCATAGATCTCCCGCAGTCGTGCCGGGTAGGCCTCGTCCTCAGGAGTAAGGAAATCTCCACCTGCATCCCGCACCCGCTTCACCTCTCCCTCGGCGGCCGCAAGGGCTCGTCCATCGAACACGAACTGTGCCGAACCTGCGGGCATACCAGTACCTTCAAGTTCAGTCAGACTAGCCTCAAACAGCCGCTCTGCCTGCCCTAATCGCTGCATCGCCTTGAGGGTACGGATCGCCCCCATACCCGGCGTCAGGATCAATGCCATCCATCCAAGTCGTGCTCGTTCTAGACCTGCCGTACTCAAACTCTGTGCACTTGCACTCATCCGTCGCCACCTTCTCTGGAGAACTGCCGATACTCACCGGATGACGGCAGAGCCTAGCCCCCGCTCCGTTCCAAGTCAAGCATTTGCCAGTTAGGCGGAACATCAGCTTCTGCTGAACGCATGAAATAGAGTTACTTCCGTGCGAACTTGCACTACGATAATCCCTCATGACTCCACTACAACCAACGACCGCGGAGTTTGATTCAAGCCCGACCTCGGATGCCGATCCGCCCGCTCGTTCCCTATCCCTCTGGCGCGAGTTGCTCGGCACCTTCCTCGTCATGCTCCTCTTCTCCTGGCTTGGCATCGATCTCTCCCGGCACTCTGAGGGCGTCGCCACCATCTGGTTCAGCAACGGACTCCTCTTTGCCATCATCATCCGGCGACCCCGCGCCATCTGGCCCTGGTTTTTCCTCATCGGCCTTATCGCCGATACCTTGGCCGATGTGATCTACGGCGATCGATTCCTACTGGCACTCGGCGTCTCCGTTGCCAACTCCATCGAGGTCATCCTTGCTTCGCTCCTGCTCACACAATGGTTCGGTCAGCCCTTTAAACTCTCGCGACTGAGGCCCCTTGTCGGCTTTCTGATTGTTGCCGTAGTCGTCGGTCCCCTCATCTGCAGTTTTCTCGGCACCTTCTGGCTCATGATCTTCCAGACCACCGGACCCTGGTGGCAGATGGTCCGCACCTGGTATCTCGGCGACTGCCTTGGCATGGCCATCGTTGCTCCACTCGTCTACATCCTGCAGCGCCCCGGCTTCTTCACCGTGCTGCAGCCGAAACAACTACCAAAAACCCTCCTCTCCCTCGCTATTCCAGCCACCGCCACCTTCGTCGTCTTCCACCACGACCACGATCCGCTGATCTTTGCCATATATCCCGCCCTTCTCTTCGTCGTCTTTCGACTCGGCTTCCCTGGTGCTGTCCTCTCCGTCTTCGTCATGGCCTGCACCGCTATCTCGCTCACCGTCACCGGGCACGGTCCCTTGATGCTGATTCCGAACTCCACCATGCTCCACCGCATCGTCGTCGTTCAGATCTTTCTGGCCGTGGGTCTTTTCACCAGTTTTCCTGTAGCCGCCCTCCTGGAACAGCGCCAGCGTCTGCTAGCCTCCCTCGAGAAGAGTGAGGCCCGTTACCGTGAACTCGCAAACATCGACGCTCTTACCGGTCAAGGCAACCGCCGTGCCTTCGACGAACGACTCAATGCCGAATGGTTACGCTCGAACGCGACCAGCCAGCACCTCGCCATCCTCTCCATTGACGTCGACCTCTTCAAGACCTACAACGATATCTACGGCCACCTCGCCGGGGACGTCTGCCTCCGCCGTATCGCTACCTCCATCGCCGATGCCCTTCTCTGCTGCCCTTCCGCCAAACTCTTCCGTCTCGGTGGCGAGGAGTTTGCCGCTGTCCTGCCCGGTGTCAGCGCCGAGGAAGCCCTGTCGATAGCCGACCTCATTCGCAGGTCCGTCCTGTCTGCCTCCATCGAACACTCCGGCAGCCCCATCGGACGCCAGAGCGTCAGCATCGGAGTCGCCAGCACCACACCCACCACCGACGTCTCCGTCCTGACCTTGCTCGAACTCTCCGATCAGGCTCTCTACCGCGCCAAGCGGCTCGGTCGTAATCGCGTAGAAGCGGCAGAAACACCGCCCTCCGAAGACAACCATCCACTCCCTGAGTACCACCTGCACTCCTGACGCGCCGGGTCGCAACCAGGCGAGACAGGATATATAGTCAGACCCATGATCGCCGCGCTTCTTCTACTCATCGCGATGCCTGTTCTCCACTCTCAGCCGTTACCCACCCTCGCGCAGCCGCAAGGTTCGCACGGCCTTCGCAACCAACAATACGGCCTCTTCCTGCGACCCCGCGAAGCCAGCAACAAAGACGGCGAACCCATCGTCCTCTACCCCTACCAAACCTGGAAGTGTATGGCCTGGCACTTCGAACCCACGCCAGAAGGCACGCGGCTGGTCAACTACTTCACCGCGAAGTCTTTTGAGATTCAGCCCGCTGCCCCCACCCGGCCCCTGGTCCAGATGCCCTCAACACCAACCAATCAGCAGGCAGAAAGCCTTCACTTCATCGCACTTCCCGACGGCCTCTACGAAATCGAGGCACCCGACAAGTCGGGCGTCCTCACGGCCATCGACGCCGACGGCCACGGCGACCTCCGCGTCGTAATAGCTCCCTGGAAGCAGACCCCCGCCCAGAAGTGGCAACTCGTCGACATACCCGATCACTTCACCATGTAGCCGTTCCGCACCCTGCGAGCCCCGGGATCATCTAACCTCTGTGTCCCACTCTTCACCGAAGCTCCGCGTAGCCGCAATCAACTTCCTCAATCCCGCTCCCCTCATGTGGGACTTCGAGCACCCACCGACGAACACCCACCTCGCCGAGCGGTACGACCTCCACTACACGCAACCCTCCTTGTGTGCAGCCGAGCTACTCTCCGGTCGCGCCGACCTTGGCCTCATCCCCATCGCCGCTCTCACGCCCGAACTCGCCATCGTGCCCGGCTGCACCATCGCCTCACTCGACCGTGTCCGTTCCATCCAGCTCATCGTTAAGGCTCCACATACCCTCGAGACCGTCCGCACCGTAGCCGCTGACACCGCCTCCCGCAGCTCCCTCGCCTACACCCAGGTTCTCTTCCGCAAGTTCCTCGGCACCGACCCGGCTTTCGTTCCCGCCGCTGCCGATCCCATCGCCATGCTTCAGCAAGCCGACGCCGCCCTCCTCATCGGCGACCCGGCCTTGCTCGCCCTCGAAGCCCGCGACGAGATCGAGCAGTCCGCCGGACCCTGCCAATGGTTCGACCTCGCCCACGAGTGGCACACCCGCACCCAACTCCCTTGGGTAGCCGCTGTCTGGGCCGTCCGCCCCGAGGCCCTGCCCAAAACAGGCATCACCCCGACCCAGCTCGTCCAGGACCTCCAACACTCCCGCGACGCCGGTCTCCTCAACACCGAAGCTCTCGTAGCCGAGTGGACTCCCCGCATACCCCTGACCCCAACGACTATCCACCACTACCTCACCCGAAACATCCACTACACCCTGACCAAACCCTGCATCGAAGCCGTCAATCTCTTCCGCACCTACGCCGCCGAAATCAACGCGCTGCCCCCGCTAGGCCCCTTGAACTTCCTCTAGCACCCGGCGACATACACCAGCCTCATCCAAGATTGGATCGGTTTATCCGCTCTTATCGGGATTAGGCCTCCCTCTAGATCGCCATAAAATCAAATAACGCGACTTCCAGCCTCTAACTCACGTCTTATCCACCATGAGCCTCATCCTTACTGCACGATCCATCGCCTCCAGCGCAGTTGAGGCTCTCGCTCCCGTGGCGCACCACCCCAACAAGCTTCTCCATCTCTTCATCCACTTCGGCATCTTCGGTGTCTTCCTCGTCTCCGTCGTGGACTCCTCCTTCGTCCCCCTGCCGCTCCCCGGCATCACCGACATCATGATCATCGTGCTCGCCGCGCAGCACTCCAACCTGATCCTGCTCGTGGCGCTCGCGACAGCCGGCTCCGCCATTGGCGGCTATCTCAGCTACCAGGTGGGTCACTCCGGCGGCATGGCCTTTCTTGAGAAGAACGTGCCACCCCGCATCTTCAAGCGCGTCTGCGGATGGATGGAGAACCATGCCATCCTCGCCGTAGCACTCCCCGCCATCCTGCCACCGCCCATGCCGCTCAGCCCCTTCGTCCTTGCCGCCGGAGCCCTCAAGATGTCCAGGCGCAAGTTCCTCACCACCTTCACCATCAGCCGCGGCCTCCGTCACTCCGCCGCGGCATGGCTGGGCGTCGAGTACGGCAGACAGGTCCTTCGCTTCTGGAACCACTTCACCGAAAAGTGGGCAACGACCATCCTCGTCGTCCTCTGGTCGGCCATCCTCATCAGCTGCGCCATCGCCTTCTACAAGCTCTACAAGACCTCGCGCTCGATGGGCATCCAGCGCAAAAACCCCGCCCAGGCCTGAGAAGATGACGCCTTTTTCAAATCCGGTGAAGTCCTAAGCCCTTCAACGTCAGCGACTTAGCGCTACAAGTCACCTTAAAGTATTCATTACAGGGGAGTTGTAGGCAAAGTCCACTAAACAGGTGACTTAGTACAGTATTCTGCCGGCGCACTGAGAGTATTTCCAGTCCGCTGCCATAAGAATTCCAAAGGATCGATCGTCTCTGAATCCGCGTTCCTCCGCGCAAAGCCGCGGTAGCCTTCAGTTTTAGGCCACAACAGCCCTCGGCGCGAACTTCCGCTTGTAGTATCCCGTCGTCAAAACAATAGCCGGAACCCCAATCGCCGTGGGCCAGAGCCAAAGGTAGATCCCGCCCGGGATCAAATGCGGCAGAGTCACCACAGAGAATGCTGTCCAGGCCGCGATATAGCTCCCAATCATGTTGCCAAGGTGCGAGTACCACCAGAACATCTTCTCGGAAGGCTTCCGTACAAACGACCAGAGTTGCGACCCCGCTAACCTCATTCCGAGAAAACCGAACACGATTGCGACAATCCCCAGGTTCTGCACCGCCGCCGGCTTGAATGCACCCAGCCCAGCAAGCGCCGCACTCGAGCAGAGAGTCACAAGTCCCGCGATCCAGTCGACTGGCTGTGCAGACCCACCCCGCACCAGCGCCTTCAGCTTTGTCACGCGATACCCGGAGAACGCTGCGTAGAAGCTGAATACCGCCACCAGCGCGAGAAACAGCACCGGTCGATACAGCGCCATCGGCAGAGCGGTCGCCGCGACGATCCCCATGGACCACAGGTAGACCATTCCCCAACGTCGATGCGCCTTGCCACCCTTTGCCGTAGCCAAAGCAACCGGAGCCAGCAGAAATGACGAAGCCCCCGCCGCTATATGAACCCCGAGAAACACCCTCATCCAGATCGGATCGTGCGCCATGCCCGCCTCCTGAAATCTCCGAATCTACTTGGCCCGTGTTCACCTCTACGCAGCGTAACTACCTTCCGTTCCCCTTTAGCGAAGCCGCTTACATCTCCCAGCGCAGAAGCGTCGTCCCCACTGTAAATCCGCCGCCGAAGGAGGCCAGCAAGACCGTATCGCCCTTGTGCAACCGATCCCGGTCAAGTGCCGTGTTCATCGCCAGCGGGATCGTTCCCGCCGTCGTATTGCCGTACTCTCCAATGTTGATCACGACCTTATCCTCGGGCAAGCCAAGCCGTTCCGCCGTCGCCTGGATAATCCGCCGATTCGCCTGATGCGGGATAAAGCAGTCGAGATCCGCAGCCGTAAGCTCGTTCCGGGTCAGCAGCGTCTCGCTCAACTCCGCCATCTTCCGCACGGCCACCTTGAACACTGCCCCGCCCTCCTGGTGCACAAAATGCATCTTCGCCGCCACTGTCTCAGCAGTCGAAGGGTGCAGACTTCCGCCGCCAGGCATGTACAGCGAAGATCCCCCGGAACCATCGATCTCGTGTACAAAGTCCACAAAGCCGATCTCGCCCTCTTCGGTTGGTTCAAGCAGAACAGCCCCGGCCCCATCTCCGAAAAGGATGCAGGTCGACCGGTCTGTGTAGTCCAGAATCGAACTCATCACATCGGCCCCAATCACCATCACCTTCTTATGCACACCCGACTCGATCAGCTTTGCCCCAAGCTGCAGCGCATAGATGAACCCTGAGCACGCCGCCGAAAGATCGAATCCCCACGCGCCGGTGGCACCGATCTTTTCCTGAACCAGGCAGGCCGTAGCCGGAAACATCATGTCCGGCGTCACCGTCGCCACGATGATCATCTCGACCTCGCTGGCCTCGATCCCACGCCGCTTCAGGCAACAGCGCGCCGCCTCTGCCGCCAGGTCACTCGTCGCCACCCCAGGTTCGACAATGTGCCGCTGGTGAATCCCCGTCCGTTCAACGATCCACTCATCATTCGTAGCCACCATCTTCTCAAGATCGGCATTCGTCAAAAGTTTCGGCGGTACATACACCCCGATCGAACTTATCTTTGCTCCTGACCGCATCTGCGGTCTCAACTTCAAACTCAAAGGATTACCTCGTTACGCCAAATCCTACCGACATCTCACCAGAATACAAAACTATTACAAAGGAACGCTCACACATACAGACGCCCATTCTCGTCTGGAGACGCAAAACTGTCACTAGAAACTGCACCAGCGGCAGCAGCTTATAGATTTAGAGAGGAGTGTGACCGCGCCTCAAAGCCTCGCAGGTCAACTGCAATGCCTCATCACTTTGTAGGATGAAGTGGCCCTGAAGAAAAGATTAGTACCGGGGCTCCTACTGCGCCATCGCGTCATCGCGAATAAAGCGGCGTGAGGAAGGATTAGTGCCGGGACTTCTACTGCGCCATCGCGTAATCGCGAATAAAGCGGCGCGAGGAAGGATTAGTGCCGGTGCTCCTACTGCGCCATCGCGTAATCGCGAACAATCGGCGTGAGCGAAGGATTAATGCCGGGGCTCCTACTGCGCCATTGCGTAATCGCGAACAAATCGGCGTGAGGAAGGATCTAACGCCGGGGCTCCTACTGCGCCATTGCGTAACCGCGAATGAACTGGCGTGAGGAAGGATTAATGCCGGGGCTCCTACTGCGCCCATACTAGCCCGTTACCGTTGCTTCCTTCCGGACCTGGCGGGGTTGGCGGGATTACGTCGCGTAGGACCCGGCACTCGTTGAGTCTACCATCGCAGGTATGCTGAACTCCAGTCCATGACGCACACCCCTACCGCCCCCGCTGAGATCTTCTATACCGATCGCCTCGCCAGCCTCGAAAGCGAACTTGCGACATCTCAATCTAAAACATCATTAATTTGGCGCATATTATTCGTTCTAGTTGGTTTGGCGACGGCAAATTTCGTTCTCTACCTGCGATCCCTTCTTCCAGCCTGGCCCCTGGCAATACTAACCTCTGCGATTGCCATTTACTTATACCGATACTTCTTAATAGGTCGGCAAATTGCTCAAAAGAGAAGACTTGTTAGCTTATATAGGTCGGCATCTCTTCGAGTCGCCGGACAGAACCCCCAGTCCGGACATACTGGCGAAATCTTCCGCACAGCCGCACACCTCTACGACCATGACCTTGCCATTCTTGGGCCTGACTCCCTGTTTGGCCTTCTCGCCACCGTTCGCACCGGAGTAGGTCAACGTGGACTCGCGAACGACCTCCTCCACTCACCAGATCGCGAAGCGACCATCGAGCGGCAGCAGGCCATCGAGCAGCTAGTCCCCCGCAACACCCTTCGCGAACAGATCCACCTCCTCGGCGTTACGGAGTTCCAGCAGGTCCCCGCCGACTTCTTCGACCAGTGGCTCGACGAGCCGCCGCCCCTCTTCCATCCCGCCTATCGCATCGCTCTCCTCGCGACCACCTCCACCTACCTCCTCCTCACCCTCGCAGGCGTCCTGAATCTCGCTCCCTGGTCCATTCTCCGGCTGAACATTCTCGCCGTCCTAGCCATCCAGTCCGCCATCGCCCTCTCCATCCGTAAACGCGTCGTTCCTGTCCTCGATGCCTCCTCGCGCCTTGCAAATCAGATGGAGATGTTCCGCGACGGTCTCGCTCTCCTCCAGGCCGAGCCGTTCACCGCCCTACGCCTCGTCGCCCTCCAACGACGCTCCCGGGAGCCCAGCAACGCCGTCCCGCTCCTCGCCCAGATGCAGCGCCAGTTCACCGTCGTTGAGCAGCGCACCAAGAACATCTCCCTCGTCCTCTCGCTCTTCCTCTCCGTCGGCACCCACGCCGCCATCTCCATCGCCAAATGGAAGCGTCAGAACGCCGCCGCCATGAAGCAGTGGCTCGCGGCCTGGGCCGAGTTCGAATCCCTCAACGCCCTAGCCACCTACGCCTACGAGCACCCCGAAAACATCTACCCGGAGATCCTCCCCACCGGCACCGCCACCTTCGAAGCCACCGCCCTCGCCCACCCCCTGCTTCCACACGACGCCGTTACCAACGACATAGCCCTCAACGGAATCACCAGCCTCTATCTCATCAGTGGCTCCAACATGGCTGGCAAATCCACACTCCTCCGCGCCATCGGCCTCAACGCCGTCCTCGCCGCCGCCGGAGCACCCATTCGCGCCACCGCCGCTCGCCTCTCGCCCCTCACTATCGGCGCCTCCATCGCCCTCACCGACTCGCTCGCCGAGGGCAAGTCCAAGTTCCTCGCCGAGGTCGAGCGCCTCCACGCCATCCTCCAGGCGTCCGCTCAGCCGCGCCCCATCCTCTTCCTCATCGACGAGATCTTCAGCGGCACCAACTCCCTCGACCGCCGCATCGCCGCCCAGGCCGTCGCCACCGCCCTCCTCCGCAACAACGCCATCGGCGCCCTATCCACCCACGACCTCACCCTTACCGAGATGGCTGCCGAGCCCACGTTGCACGCCGTCAACCTCCACATGGCAAGCCCCGATCCCGCCGACCCCCTCGCCTTCGACTACCGCCTCAAACCCGGCGTCAACCCCACCTCAAACGCCCTCGCCATCCTCCGCCTCATCGGAATCGACGTCGAATCGTCTCGGGTTGCCGAGGAAGACCCTGGTACCCAGACCACCTCATTAGAGGACCCCTCCTGAAGACAATAAGCGCACCCCAGCATCAACCTTAAGATAAGCTTAAGTCGTTGAAATCGCAGGAGATCGTGCAGTTCTTACCGGCACTCAAAGCCAGGCCTTAAGTACCCAAAATAACGTCCTGCCAGCCGATTTCTGGTAACCCGGAATGCTTTCCCGTTCACATTCAATCTGCTGTAACAATCGCCTCCCAAACGACTGCTAGCGTAAGTTCCGCGGCCCATCTCAGACGAGAGGTCGCTTTCCAGGAGAACCCATGCAGCCCAGTCGTTCCGTATCGTCGCGCCTTCTCGCCAAAGGCATCGCCACCCTCTCGTTCTGTGCCCTCATCCCCAGCCTCCCTGCCTTCGCACAGCAGTTCACGCCCGGCAATCTCGTCGTCAGCCGCAGCGTCTATGAGAGCAAGGCAAACACCGTCAAAGTTGGCACCATCCTCCCCCCGAACTGCGCAACCACCCTCGGCGCCTGCTCCGCATCGACCGGTGCGCCCTACAACGGCACCTATCCCCAGGTCTTCAACGATGTTCTCTATGACCCGGCCTTCGGCATCACCTCGAAGATCTACCTCGACCAGCTTGCCGTCGAGGGCACCCTTATCAACACGCTTGAGATCCCGAGCACCGGCAACAAGAAGCTCGTCACCAGCTTCAGCTCCAAGTCTGAGATCGGCCTCAATCTCTCCCTCGACAACAAGTTCATCACCTTCATGGGCTACGTCGCTGCGCCCAACACCGTAGACGTCTCCAACTCCAACACCCCCGGCGCGATCGACCCGACCAATCCAGACGGACAGGTTCCCACCTACCGCGCCGTCGCCCGCATCAACAAGGCCGGCGACCTCACCATCACTGAAACTGACGCCTACAGCGGCAACAACGGCCGCGTCGCCATCCTCAACAACTACGGCGGCGACGAGTTCTACTACACCGCCGGCAACGCTGGCGATGGAGCCAACCCCCAGCCCTACGGCGTCGTCGCCGGAGCAGGCGCGCAGATCATCACCCCCGTCACGGGCAGCGAAGTTCCCCAGGCTCCCGGCCTCCCCACCCCCGTCGCCAGCTTTAGCATCGCCCAGCTCGGCGTCGCTGCAGACAAGATCGGCAAAGACGATAACTTCCGCGGCATGACCGTCTTCAACAACGTCCTCTATTACACCAAGGGCAGCGGCAGCAACGGGGTCAACACCGTCTACTTCGTCGACACCGTAGGCGGCGCCTGCCCCAACGGCATCGGTCTTCCTAAGCCTGGTGCACCGCTTCCAACTACCTCAATCCCGTATAGCACGACCACCCTCGCCACCACCGGCCTACCCAGCAACATGTGCATCCTCGCAGGCTTCCCATCCACCCCAGCCAAGACGGCCAAGACCCCGAGCTTCCCCTTCGGCCTTTTCTTCGCCAACGAAAACACCCTCTACGTAGCGGATGAAGGCAACGGTACTTTCAGCGGAACCACCCCCTACGCTGCTGCCGCCGCACAGACCACCGCTGGCCTCCAGAAGTGGGTCTTCAACCCCCAGACACAGCTCTGGAGCCTTGCCTACACGCTGAACTCCGGCCTGAAGCTCGGCATCCCCTACACCGTCGCCAACTATCCCACCGGAAACAACCCCGCAACCAACCTGCCATGGGCCCCGGCCACTGACGGCATCCGCAACATCGCCGGTGCTGTCGGAGTTGAGGGCACGGTCGCTGTCATCTACGCCATTACCTCAACCGTCAGTGGCGGCGGTGATCAGGGTGCCGACCCCAACAAGCTCGTAGCCTTCGCTGATCTCATTTCAAACACCAGCCCCGCTGTCGGAGCCCTTATGCCCTTCATGGAGATCAAGGATGCAGGCTTCGCTGAAGTCCTTCGCGGCGTCACCTTCACCCCCGGAACCGTACCCGCAAAGCTGAAGCTATTCCACCAGTAACGTCGACCTGCAATCTCTTTCTAACGGCGGCCCACATAGGGTCGCCGTTCTTTCTTGCCGAGCATCCACATACCGTCATCCTGAGCGAAGTCGAAGGACCTGCGGTTGCCTTCGCCACCGAACGGAACCTGCATCGGCGCTTACCGTCTCAACCCAAGGCATCATAGAAAATAGACACAGTGGCCACCACACCTTCCACCCCGCCCGTCGCCCAGGTCGCCCATCACGGCTACTTCGCCGACCTGTACACCTTCGACTGGACCCACCTCTACCTCCGCGTTCCGCTCATCTGCTCCATCTCCATCGCCCTCTGCCTCGTCACAGGCGTCCTCGTCGGCCATCCCTCCGCAGGCCTCATCGCCGGTGGAGGAGCCATGACCGTAGGCTTCGGCATCAACCAGCGCATTGCCGACTCCCGCCTCTGGCCCATGATCGCCGCCACCATCGTCATGTTTCTCTCGACCGTCGCCGGCATGATCGTCGGCCATCGCGGCCTCACCCTCCTCGCCGCAGCCGCCGCATGGAGCTTCATCTACGGCCTCCTCACCGCCCGCGCCGCCGGAATCAGTTGGGTCGGCCAGCAGGCCGTCGTCACCCTCCTCGTCACCTCCGCCTTCCCCGCAGACCTCTACCACGCCTTCATCCGCGGCCTCCTCATCCTCCTCGGCGGAGGCCTCCAGATTCTCGTCACCAGCCTCTTCCTCAAGCTCCTCCCCGAGTTGAAGAACAATCTCCTGCAACTCCCCTACGCCGGTGGCGTCAGCGTCAACCACCTCCTCCACATCGAGGAGCCCGACCGCATCGACCGCCGCACCCTCCTCACCCAACTCCGCGCCATTCCCAAAGCGCTCCCACGCCTCAGCCAGGCCACCAGCTTCGGCTACGCCCTCCGTCTCGCCATCACCGTCACCCTCGCGGCAGAGGTCTACCGGCGCGCCGGAGTTCAGAGCGGCTACTGGATTCCCATGACCGCGCTCCTCGTCCAGAAGCCCGCCTTCTTCGAGACCCTCACTCGCGCCCTCCTCCGCATCGGCGGAACCCTCGTCGGCGCCGTCCTCTCCACCTTCTTCCTCGTCCACATCCACCCCGACCCCATCTACCTCGCCATCCTCGCCGCCGCCTTCGCCTTCTGCGCCTACGCCACCAACACCGTCAACTACGGTCTCTTTACCCTCTGCCTCACCTCGTACATCGTCTTCCTGCTCTCCCTCAACCAGCTTCCCGGAGCCCTCATCGCCCATCGCCGCGCCGTCTGCACCATCACCGGCGGCCTCATCGCCCTCGCCATCCACCTCGACGCCCTCCGCCGCCACAAAGAACAACCCGCCGCCACGTAGACTAAAGCTTCATGGCCAAACAGACACCCCTAACAACCCTCCCCAAAATCCGCACCACCTGGGCCTGGCTAGTCGGCACCTTCTTCGGAGCAGGCCTCCTCCGCCCCGGCCCCGGCACCTACGGCTCCGTAGCCGCCGTCCTCCTCTGGTTCGGAGTAGCCCACACCCTCCACCCCACGCCGCTCCAACTCACCCTCGGCACCATCATCGCCGCGCTGGCCGCAACCCTCATTGGCATCCCCGCCGCCACCATCGTCGCCCGTGAATCAGGCCGCGACGACCCCGGCCACGTCGTCATCGACGAGGTAGCCGGTCAGCTCATCGCGCTCATCGCCATCCCCGCCGACTGGCGACACGCCGCCCTCTCGCTCCTCCTCTTCCGCCTCTTCGACATCCTCAAGCCGCCGCCCGTCCGCCAGCTCGAGCGCCTCCACGGCGGCACCGGCATTATGCTCGACGACGTAGCCGCAGGCATCCTCGCCCTCGCCTGCGCCCACATCGCCTTGCTCTTCCTCTAAGCGAATTCCCTAGACCTCAGCCCGCGCAACCTCACTCATCAACCCAATCACGTTCTCATCCGGATCCTTCAAAAACGCCATCCACAGATCATGCCCCGGCATCTTCGCCACAAGATGCGGCGGCGCAACAAACGTCACCCCGCCCGCCGCCAGCGCGCCATGCGACTCCTGAATGTCCGCAACCTTGAAGTAGAGAATCGTGCCCGCAGCCACAAACGGCTTCCCCGCCTCAGCCGTCCCAATCATTAGCCGGACCGATCCGCACTGAAAGAACACCATGCTTCCGGCATCAAACAAAAACTTCATTCCCAGCACATGCTGGTAGAAGTCCTTAGCTTGCGCCAGATCCCGCACCACAATGCCGACCTGCCCTATCGTCTCCAGCCCCATCACCCCTCCGATCAATCAACTACACGAAGTCCGGCGTCATTCCAGAAAGAAGCCCCGACAACCGAAGTTGTCGGGGAAAGCTTACAGGATGTCGCCTACGCGGAGAACTGTATGTTCCAGGTCGATCGAGAGCATGAAACGCGATGCGCTCTAGCGTCGGCCGAAATGGAACACGATACCGCTGTCCGCATACCCAACCCCACTGGAATCGCTCGCCTCAGACCCAATATCTAGTGCGCGGATGTCAATCGAGTGTGACGGGAATATCGAGACCGAATGCAAAGATGGCAGCGCCGTTGGTATAGGTCCCGGGACGAACTTCATCGGTCACCAACTCAGCATTGGTAGAGGTCCTGAGCACACCTCCGCCGATCTCGAAGTAAGGCCTGAGTGGCACATGATGGGGTACAAAGCCGACGCGAAGAGCGACCGCGCTGGCCATGCCGCCCTTCGCACCCGGACTCTCGGCCAGCCGCACGTCAACACCCACCGTGACCCGGCTCTCGATCGGAAAGTTGTAGAAGGCTCCAACAACAAAGCCCGGCGCACCCGACTTGAAGGAAAGAGTTGAGGAGTTGACAGGTTTCAGCCCGTATCTGGCGACCGCGCCGGTACCGTAAACGGAGATCTGGGCACTCGCAGTTGACGTAAGAGGAAGAGCGGAGAACAGGCAGAAAGGAAGCCATAGTGACAACAGACGTGACATTAGGCCTCAAATAATTTTGAAAGGTAGGAGCGCCTTCGAGGATACCAGCACCCTCTTCACGAGCTTCCCTGATGCCGCCTATCCGGAAAACAGGCTCCACGGACCTTGCGCTGCACCCCCCGCACCAATAATCCGTTTCGTTCGCGCCAGGCTGTGCAAGCCGCGTAGGCCTCTTCGCCTGCCGTAAACTAGATCCAATGCCATCGCTCTTCCATCACGAGCCCAGCCCCACCGCGCCGCACATCGACCACGTCCACCCGCACGCCGCCATGCCCGGAGGCGAGGTCGCCCTCCACGGTAGAAATCTTGGTGCCCCGAATGCCAGCACCGACGCACTCCCCTCCGCCAATATCGGCGACACCCCCGCCCGCACCACCTTCAGCCGCAGCTCCCAGGCCATCCTCCGCATCCCCGAGGGCTCCATCTCGGGAGACGTCGTCCTCCACCGCAATGGCGAAGCCAGCAATCCTGTGCAGCTTCGCGTCGCCGTCCCCATGGCCGAAAACCTGCACCCCGTCGCCAACCCCGCAGTCGATCTCGATGGCAACGTCTACGCCACCCTCTCCGGCTCGCGCGGTCAGCAGATGCCCGTCTCCATCTTCAAGATCGAGCGCGACTTCCAGCTCCGCCCCTTCGTCCGCGACCTCCTCAACCCCACCGGCCTCGCCTTCGACCCCGACGGCTACCTCTACACCAGCTCCCGCGCCGAAGGCACCATCTACCGCGTCTCCCCCGGCGGCGCCGTCTCCACCTACGCCGAGGGCCTCGGCCTCGCCACCGGCATCGCCTTCGACCGCGACGGCAACCTCTTCGTCGGCGACCGCTCCGGCACCATCTTCAAGATCGGCAAACCCGACTCCATGGGAGCCAGCGGCGAGATCTTCGTCTTCGCCACCCTCGAGCCCTCCTTCGTCGCCTACCACCTCGCCTTCAACGACGCCGGCGACCTCCTCGTCACCGGACCCACTACCTCCTCCAACCAGGCCATCCACTCCATCGACCGCGACGGCAACATCACCGTCTTCTACCAGGGACTAGGCCGCGCCCAGGGCATGGCCTTCGATGTCGACGGCAACCTCTTCGTAGCCGCCAGCCTCCACGGCCAGCGCGGCATCGTTCGCGTCACGCCTACCCGCGAGGCCACCCTCGCCGTCTCCGGTCCCAACCTCATCGGCCTCGCCTTCCTCGAAGACGGCAACGCCACCCTCGCCACCCGCGACGCCCTCTTCCACATAGCCCTCGACATCGAAGGCCGCCGCCTTATCTAGTCGACTTTTCTCTTAGTTACGCCGCCTCTGCCATCAGCAAATTCTATGGCGGTGGATTGATTATTCATCCATCGTTTAGGGCGTACTATGTCTCCAAGCCGACAAAGCGAAACGTTAGTAACATCCTCCTCCGAGTCGCTAGAGCACTCTGCCCCTTTTTCTCCACTAGCACTGCACGTAACCGCATGGTAAGGAGGGCTGCTTTGAGAGTCGCCTTCGGGGTCACCGAGGACGGACGATTCTTCGTGAAGGCTGAGTTGGATTCCCAGAAGCCCTCTCACAAAGAACCACTTGCGCTCATCAGAACCTATGAAGATGAGGAAGCCTTCCTCCTGCGTCTGATCTCTGCAAACGTCGGCGTAGAAGACACGACGCGCCTGTTCTCCGCAATTCTCGAAACCGTCCGGAATCCGGCTTCCTCGCCTGACTGGCTGGACGTGAACTTTAGTTCGGACCAACTCGCCCTCCTCGGTCTTCGCGAACGCAGGTCGATGAGTCGTCGAGAGAACGACGAGGTTCTGCCCCCACCTCCCACCTCCGTCTTCGATCCGTTTCAAGTCAGTGGACTCTATGAACTCATGATCCAGGCGCCCATGCCCCTCCTCATGCTTGCCGGTCCGCAGCATCACTGCATCTTCATCAACCAACCCTTTGTTGCTCTCATCCGCCGGGATGCCTCCGATATTCTGGGCAAGCCCATTCGCGAAGCCTTATCCGACCTCAAAGGTCAACCCTTCTACAAACTGCTGGATAGCGTCTACGCATCAGGCAGGCCGTACGTCGGCAAAGAGGTCCCGACCACTCTTTTTAAAGGAAACGCAGCACGTGAGGAGAGCCTTTACTTCGACCTCATCTATCACCCCATCCGTAGCGTAGCAAGTAAAGTCACAGGAATCATGGTTCTCGCTGCCGAGGTCACCGACCATGTTCTGGGCCGTCAGACCAGTGAAAAGCGCGAAGCCCAACTCTACGATCAATGGGCTGAGCTCGACGCCGTCTATCGCAATGTCCCCATCGGCCTTGCTCTTCTGGATGCTAAAGACTTTCGATTTCTGCGCCTGAACGACAGACATGCGGAGATCCTGGGCTTGCCCGCCGAGGAGCTCCTCGGCAAAAAGGCCCTGAACCTGGCTTTCAACACGACCCCCTCCACGGAGCTTCGCGCCCTCCTCACAAGAGTCGCAGCCGGGGAGACGATCGAGAAACACGTCGTCGAAGGAAGGCTCATTGCCACGCCCCACACCCCTCGTCGCTGGCTGGTCAACTACGCTCCGGCACGTTCCGCGAACGGGACCGTCTACGGCATCACCGTTGCCTCGCTCGAAGTTCTCTTCACGGAGACTCCGGCCCCTCCCAAGAAACGCGCAGCACGGCAGAAGCCCTCGCCTCTGGCGAAGTGAAAGGGCTGGCGAAACGTGACCACCCTCGACACGCAATTGCCCGGTAGACTACAGGAGTAGGGAACTTGACAAACATCGCTCCCCTACACATGCTTGCCCCTGATCGCACCGCAACGTACTATTGCTTCGCCAGACTAAGTACCCACCTAAACCACCTGTTTTGAAGACTTTGGTGCTTGAGGTACAGGGGAGGGGGGTACCCCCGAACTCAGACAACACTCGCGTCAAACGCTCGTCTCACATCTGCTCGAAGGTCGCATCCAAACAAACATCATGATCGCTGAAATTATTGCCGCAGGCTCCGAGATGTTGACACCCTTTCGGCAGGACACGAACTCGCTCTATCTCACCGGCGAACTTAACACGCTCGGTGTCTCCGTAGCCTTTAAGACCATCGTCGGCGACAACATCGCGCATCTCACCGGAGCCGCAAAGGTCGCCATCGCACGAGCGGACATCGTCATCTTCTCTGGAGGTCTTGGACCAACCGAGGACGATCTCACCCGCGAAGCTGCAGCCGCAGCTCTCGGCATCACGCTTCGCCGCGACCCCGAAATCCTCACCGCCCTCTACAAGCGCTTCGCCGCTCGTCGCATGATCATGCCGCCAAACAACGCTCACCAGGCCGACGTTCTCGAAGGCGCAACCATCCTCGAGAACCGCAACGGAAGCGCGCCAGGACAATATCTCGACACCATCATCGACGGCCATCGCAAGATCGTCATCCTCCTTCCAGGTCCGCCGAAGGAGCTCAAAGGCCTCTTCGAAGAGGCATGCAAGCCGTTACTTGCCGCCAATCTTCCACCGCGCCATCTCGCCAAACGTCTCCTGCGCATGGCACTGATCCCCGAGTCGCAGGTCGACGCACGCACCGCGCCCATCTACAAAGAATATTCCGACATCGAGACGACCATCCTCGCCGGTTCCGCCGAGATCCAGCTTCACTTCCTCGCCGCCAAGCCGACACTCGAAGAGGCCGAAGCCCGCGTCAACGAACTCACCGCCAGGATCGAAGACGAGATGGACGATGCGATCTTCTCCTCCCAGGGCGAAAGCCTCGAGGAGGTCGTCCTCCTCATGCTCGGCATGCGACATCTCACCCTCGCGACAGCCGAAAGCTGCACCGGAGGTCTTCTCGCCCAGCGCCTCACCGCAATCGCCGGAAGCTCGCGCTACTTCCTGGGAGGAGCTGTCGTCTACTCCGACAACCTGAAGACCATCTTCGCCGACGTTCCAGCAGAAACCATCTCCACCAAAGGTCCAGTAAGCGCCGAGACTGCAATCGCGCTCGCAGAAGGCATCCGCAGCCGAACCGCAGCATCACTCGGCATCTCCATCACAGGCATCGCAGGTCCAGGTCCAGGAGCTCCAGGACCTGATGCCGACAAGCCAATCGGCCTCGTCTACATCGCCCTCGCCGACGGCCAGCAAACCAACGTCACCGAACTAAACCTCACCGGAGACCGCGAACGCATCCGCTGGTGGGCAAGTCAGCACGCTCTTGAACTGATCCGTCGTCACCTCCTTTCCGCGGCTTAACGCCACCCTGATGCTTCACTTGCTAAACTGACACTCGACACAATGAACCCTTGGCTCACCTCTATCGCGATCGCCTACCTGCTTGGATCAATCCCTTTCGGGTATCTCCTCGTTCGCATCTTCCGCAAGCAGGACATCCGCACCTTCGGCAGCGGCAACATCGGAGCCACGAACGTTGCACGCTCCGGCGCAAAGGGTCTCGGTATCGCAACGCTCCTGCTCGATCTCGGCAAGGCCTTCGCAGCGGTGGTAATCGCCAGACACCTCGCACCCTCCAACTATGATCTCGCAGTCGCCGCAGCCATTGCAGCGATCCTTGGCCATTGCTTTCCCGTCTGGCTCGGCTTCCACGGAGGCAAAGGCGTTGCTTCCGCTCTCGGCGTCTTCCTTGCTCTCACCTGGCCAACCGCACTCGCCATCGTCGCCGTCTTTGCGATCATCGTCTTGCTTACCCGTTACGTCTCGCTCGCCTCTGTGATCGCCGCAGCAACGCTGCCGTTGTTCGCCTTCTACTTCGTGCCTTACCGCACCCCGATCGTCATCACAGGCTTCCTCGTGATCCCACTCATCATCATCGTGAAGCATCACGCCAATATCCGCCGTCTCCTCGCAGGTACTGAGAGCCGCTTCGGGTCCAGAAAGGCAGTAGCATGAGTCGCATATCCATCCTCGGAGCAGGTGCCTGGGGAACTGCCCTAGCCATCTCGCTCGCACGCCGAGGCGACCACGAGATCTGTCTCTGGTCCCATTCCACAGCTCTAGCCGAACAACTCCACGAACACGGCGAGAATCTGCCATACCTTCCCGGATATACGCTTCCCGCAGGCATCGGTGTCACCTCCGATCTCGTCGGCAGCATCTTCGAGGCAGACATCATCCTCTGCGTCACGCCCTCGCAGCACCTTCGCAGCACCATCACGCAGATCGCCCCACTCCTCACCAGCGACCAGATCCTCGTCAGCGCCTCGAAGGGAATCGAGGAGACGACCTTCCTCCGCATGTCCCAGGTAATCGCCTCCATCACGAACAATCCCTTCGCCGCTCTCGGCGGACCTTCCTTCGCCCAGGAGGTCGCTGCAGCCGCTCCCACTGCTGTCGTCGTGGCCTCGCTCGATCCCGCAGTCAGCCTGACCATCCAGCGCGAGTTCACCTCGCCCTCGCTCCGTCTCTACACCAACGACGATGTAGCCGGAGTAGAACTCGGCGGATCTCTCAAGAACGTCATCGCCCTCGCCGCCGGAGTCGTCCACGGCCTGGACCTGGGCCATAACTCCGCCGCAGCCCTCATCACGCGCGGTATTGCCGAGATCACCCGTCTCGCCATCGCCTGCGGAGGCCATCGCCAGACGCTCGCTGGACTTTCAGGAGTCGGCGACCTCGTCCTCACCTGTACCGGATCGCTCTCCCGCAACCGCTCCGTAGGCATCGAACTTGGTCGAGGCCGCCAGCTTTCGGACATCATCGCCGGCCTGCACGGCAAGGTAGCCGAAGGCGTCCGCAGCACCACCGCAGCGCTCGGCCTGGCCGCCCGCTACGCTGTAGACATGCCCATTACCAGCCAGATGGACGCCATCCTCCATCGCAACAAGAACCCCCGCGAAGCTATCCGCGAACTTATGTCCCGTCCTAACCGCGACGAATAGCACGTTAGAAGACGCAGGAAGATGCGGGACGGATAGGTCGATCTCTCGTGCTCGGGCGCAATCGCATCTAAACAGGAATGACCGAACCTACCTCCACCGCCGACTACCGCAAATATCCAAAAGGCCCGAACTTCCTACTGATCGTCATCCTATTCGCTGCGACGATCCTTGTTTTCTGCGTCGGAGCTTTCTTCTTCCTGAGCGACACCGGCCGAAAGCTCCTCCCAAGACTTCACCAGTCTCACCCGACCTCATTCGTCGCTCCTCAGACACCGTCCGGAACGATAGAAACTTAGGCGAGCACCCATTCGGCGTAGCGTGGCGTCTCCCACGGCAAACTCCGGCTTCGGAGGTTCCTCGCCAACCTCATCCGCTAAACTAGAAGCTCCATGGCCTTCAACCTCTTCGGCAAACGCAAACCAGAACCCGACCAGCCCACCGAACCCGAATTGACCCCGAGTCAGCCAGCCGAGCCGGAGCAGAGACGCGGCTTCTTCGACCGCATGAAGCAGGCGGTCACGCGCACCCGCGAGAGCCTCAACGACTCTCTCGGTGGCTTCATCGCCCTCACCCGAGAGGTCGACGAAAGCACCCTCTCCGATCTCGAGCCGCTCCTCCTTGCAGCCGACATAGGTGCTGCGACCTCCACGCAGATCATCGCCAATCTCCGCGAACGGGCACTGCGCGTCGGCATTGAAGGCGGCACCGAGCTCAAGCATCTCCTCAAGGCCGAGCTCAAACGGATCCTCGATGGCGTCGTTCAGCCCATTGCTCACCCCTCCCTGCCGCCTGAGGTCATCATGATGGTTGGCGTCAACGGTACCGGCAAAACGACTACCACTGGCAAGCTCGCCAACCTCCTCAGTACTGGGCTGGATAGCCGCACAGTGCTTCTCTGCGCTGCCGATACCTTCCGCGCTGCTGCCATCGAGCAGCTCGAAGTCTGGGCCACTCGCTCCGGCGTTCCACTCATCAAGACCAAGCAGGGCGGTGATCCCTCAGCCGCACTCTACGACGCCTGCACCGCAGCCAAGGCACGCGGAACCCAGGTTCTCATCGTCGACACCGCAGGCCGCCTCCACACCAAGACCGACCTGATGAAGGAGCTGGACAAGATGCGCCGCACCGCCGAGAAGCTTATCCCCGGCGCACCTCATCAGACTCTCCTCGTCATGGACGCTACGACCGGCCAGAACGGTCTCACGCAGGCCCGCCTCTTCACCGAGGCCGCGCACGTAACCGGGATCGTTCTCACGAAGCTCGACGGCACCGCAAAGGGCGGCATCGTCCTCGCCATCGCGACCGAACTCAAGCTCCCGGTTGTTTATGCGGGCATCGGCGAGAAGATTGAAGATCTCATCCCCTTCGACTCCACCAGCTTCATCGATTCCCTCCTCGACTAACTCGGGACCGATGAATTAGATCGTTGTCTTGGCTTCGACTGAGGTGACCTTGCCTGCGAAGGCGTACACCACGCGCCGATACCAGGTAGCTCCGATCCGCATCCAGAAGACAAAGCCTTCTCCAAGCCCAGAGGCCACCTGCGGATAGGCTGTCGCAGCAGGCGCAGGTATTCCGAGCTGCAGCGCGATGTTCGCAACCTGGTTCGCCACGGTATCCGCCGTATATCCGCTCGCTTGCGTCACGATATGCGCAAAGACCTTGTCATTGCCTACGCTGAAGACAGCAGAATGACACCCTGAAAAAGGCCCAGTCACCACCCAGCTGATTCCACCACCGCCCAATACGGTAGGCGTATAGGTTCCAAGTCCACGCTTGCTCATCTGGGCGATACCGGCTGAGACAGATGCTCCGTTGCCAACATACGGTATCCACAGGCCCTCCCCTGCAGCGTTCTTGCTGAGGGTCATCGTACCGGTCTTGGAGTCCCAGGCGGCGTCGATGCGATACGACTGCTCGCTCACCGAATCCAACACGCCTGTTGCAAAGGTTAGGTCCGATGGCCTTTGTAGATCACTAAAGCCTGGTGTAGCTTTTAAAAACTTGATGGAGACTGGAAAAAGTCCACGTTCCAATTTCTTATTGACATCACTTCCGTTCATCCTTGACCTCAATGGCAAACTTTACCATCTGCGAATGGGGAAGGCCGTAATAGCACAAATGGCCAATTGGGCAAGACAGGATAGTGTTTCGTTGAAGGTTCTCCGCCGATGAGTGACGATCGCCAGTTCATGCAGCAGGCCCTCAACCTAGCCGCCGCGACCGCCGCCCTTGCTTCGCCTAATCCGCAGGTAGGCTGTGTCTTGGTCCGTGGTGAAAAAGTCATCGGCGAAGGTGCACACCTCTTCGAACAACGAGACCACGCCGAGATAGCCGCCCTCAAACATGCCGCTGCCAAGGGCCACACCGTAGGCGGTGCGACAGCCTACGTCACCCTCGAGCCCTGCAGCCATCACGGCCGCACTGGCCCCTGTGCCGATGCCCTCATCGCCGCCGGTATCGCGCGCGTAGTCGTCGGGACGCAAGACCCAAACCCCCTCGTCAGCGGTCAAGGCATCGTCAAGCTCCGCGATGCAGGCATTCAGGTGACGATCGGCGTGCACGAACAGCACGCTCGGAATCTCATCGAAGCCTTCGCCCACTTCATCCAGCACGGCACTCCATTCGTGACCCTTAAAGCAGCGCTTTCCGTCGACGGCAAGCTCGCTCCCCCACCCGCCGCCCGCACGGGCACCCAACCCTTCTGGCTCACCGGCCCTGCTGCTCGCGCCGAGGTCCAGCAGCTTCGCCACAGCACCGACGCCATCCTCACAGGTATCGGCACCGTCTTGGCCGACGATCCAGCTCTCACCGACCGCACCGGCCTTCCCCGCCGCCGTCCGCTCCTCCGCATCGTCCTCGACACCCACCTGCAAACGCCAATCCACTCCCAGTTGGTCCGCACCGCCAAGGAGGACCTCCTCATCCTCTGCGGCACCGGCGTGCCAACGCAACGCATTACCAGCCTTGAGTTAGCCGGCGCACAGGTCGAAGTCCTTCCCGAACACAACCGCCAGATCAGCCTCCCGGCCGTTCTCAAGCTACTCGGCCAACGCAAGCTCCTCAGCCTTCTGCTCGAGTGCGGCTCTCGCCTCAACGGAGCCTTCCTTACCCAAAACCTCGTTGACAAGGCCGTCCTCTTTTACGCTGAGACGGAACTCGGTGATCATGCCATCCCGTTCGCTCAAGGCATCGCCTCCCCATTTCTCTTCGAGCAGTCGCTCACCCGCGTGAACCGCACCAGCTTCGGTCCCGACGCCTGCGTCACCGGCTATCTGCACGATCCCTGGATCTCCACTCCGTCGATAGAAATCCGCTAAGCTGAAAGCATGTTCACCGGCCTCGTCCAATCTGTAGGCACCATCCTCGGGCTCACTCCAACTGACGGAGCTACCCGGATCACCGTTGCCGCACCTACTCTCGCCGCGCACCTCAACACCGGCGACAGCATCGCCGTCAGCGGGGTTTGTCTCACTGCACTCAACATAGAACCCGATGCCTTCCCACCACGCTTCTCCGCAGATCTCGCAGCAGAAACACTGGCCCGCACGACGTTAGGCAACCTTCGCAAAGGCTACTCAGTCAATCTGGAGTTGCCCACGCCGGCTGGCTCACCCCTCGGCGGCCACGTCGTCCAGGGTCATGTCGATGGCACCGCCGTCCTGCTGGCGCTCGATCCCATTACACCGGGAACGGTCAACACCGATTGGCGGATGCGACTCCAGCTTTCCAGCGATCTCGCCCGCTTCGTCGTCGCCCAGGGATCCATCACCGTCGAGGGCATCTCGCTGACGGTCGCCTCACTAGATGAAAACATTGTCGAGATCGCGATTATTCCCCACACCTACGTCGCGACCAGCCTTCACACGCTCACACCGGGCGTCCTCGTCAACATCGAAACAGATGTGCTCGCGCGATATGCCGAGCGACACGACCATGCGCCTGACGGCTTCAAACTCACGGAGCAATACCTTATCGCCAATGGCTACTAGTGGACGATCGCAGCCAGCGGTGGGATAGAAGTGAGACCTATACCGAGCAAAGTCTCCTCGAACAACTTCTTATCCAGCTTTCCCTGTTCCCGCAGGAACGCCTCAAACAGCGCTGCATTCAGTGGCTTTGACAGGAGATATCCCTGCAGCTCGTCACAGCCGAGCTCGTTGAGCTTCTCGAGTTGCGTCATCGTCTCGACACCCTCAGCTACAACCGTCATATGGAGAGAGTGAGCCAAGGCGATCATCGCCGACACAATTGCCTGACTTTCTTCACCTTCATCGTCAAGAGCATTGATAAAAAAGCGGTCGATCTTCAATTGCTTTACACGAAATTGCTGCAGGTACGCCATGCTCGAGTAACCGATGCCAAAATCATCAAGAGCTATCTCGAACCCTGCCTTTTGGAATTGGCGGATGACTTCGCCCGCCATCGCAGGCTCCTTCATCGCAACACTTTCGGTTACCTCAAACATGATCCTGTGGGATTCGATCCCGTACTTACCGATAATCTCAAGGATTCGCTCGACATAGTGGGCCTGTCGCAATTGTTCCGGGGACAGATTAATTGCAACCTTCAGCGGAGCAAGTCCATGCTGTTCCCACTGCTTCATCTGGCGGCAGGCTTCGCCAACCACCCACTCGGAGATCTGCGCGATTTGGCCGGTCTGTTCAGCGATCGGAATAAAGTCCATTGGCGAAAGATCGCCTAGCTCCGGGTGCCTCCAGCGAATCAGTGCCTCCGCCCCAACCAGCTTGTTCTGTAAACCACCAAACTTGGGCTGAAAGGCCAGCGTGAACTGATCCTTTTCCAGGGCATCCGCCAAGCCTCGGTGAATGCGCAGTACTCGCGCCGAGGTGTCCGTCATCTCAGGATTGAAGAGGCGGTACGTGTTTCTTCCATGCTGCTTCGCGTCGTACATCGCCGTGTCGGCGCTCTTCAGCAGCGCCGATACGGTCAGGCCATCCTTAGGATAGGTCGCAACGCCCATCGACGCAGTCACGCGCAACGGCATTCCATGGATCACAAAGTCTTTCTGCATCCGCTCCAACACATTTGCAGCCACGGGCCCTATGTCGCTTAGATCGCCGACCCCTTCCAGCAGAATGACAAATTCGTCTCCCCCAAGCCTGGCCACAATATCGCCGTTGCGGACCCGATTCAATAACTCCCACGCCATCGACCGCAGCAGCTCATCACCCGCAGCATGGCCCATAAAGTCGTTAATCGTCTTGAAACCATCAAGATCGAGAAACATCAAGCTGAACGGTTGCGAGTTCTGCTCTGCGCGCAAAATGCGTTCATTCGTCAGCTCGATGAAGGAGTTTCGATTGGGAATGCCAGTAAGGGTATCAATAGTCGCAAGCACCTGAAGCCGCTTGTTGGCGTCTTCGAGGGAGAGATTCGAGCTCATCAGGAGACGATCGAACCGTGTCTCCAGGGTAGAGAGGATGAGCGTCATCACAAGTCCGCAAAGTGAGAAGACACAAACAATCGAAAACAGAGAATCAGTACTAAGCCCTTTCGTGACATCACTTGTGGCCGCCACCGGGAACACCACCGCGTTCATGCCAACGTAGTGCATTCCAGCGACAGCAACACCTAAGGCAACGGACCCAATGCAACGCTTCAAGAGGATGTAATGCTGCCGCTCGTCATCCAGCGCTAAAGCAATCCAGATAGCGGCCCACGAAAATACCAGGGCAATTATGACTGAAATCAGAACGAGAAGTGGACGATAGTGGAATGACGGCTGCAAGCGCATCGCCATCATCCCGACATAGTGCATGCCCGCGATTCCGAGTCCGATCAGCAGACCTGCCAGTGCAAGTCGGCCGATGGTCAGTTCCGAACGTGTCATTACATCTAAAGCGAAGTAGGAAATGACTACGGCAAGCAATAGCGAACAAGCCGTAATCCACGGGTCATAACTTATGCGCATCGGCATCTGCATCGCAAGCATGCCCACAAAATGCATCGACCAGATACCCAGCCCGAGTGCAATCGCCCCACCCACCAACCAGTGATACCGCGGGCCGCTCACGTCGATCAGTCGGATCCTGGCAGCCAGATCTAGCGATGTATACGAGGCGAGAACGGCAACAACTAAAGAAAGAAGCACTAAATAGTAGTTGTAAGTTCCATGCATCCAGCCGACCCCTTCCACGCTCCATAAGGTATGGGCAGCAATCCTCTATGTTACGAAAGTATCTAGGATTAATTGGTTGTATGCAAGTGCTTACATTCAATGTTTACAGGAATCTCGTGAATAAACGTGCCGACCCACAAAAGGAAAGGCGCGGCCAGATAGGCCGCACCTCTCGTTTCAGGTTTTCGAGCTACCTTACAGTGAACTCATATTGTGAAGGAATTCCTGATTATTTCGGGTCTTGGCCAGTTTGTCCGTCAACAACTCCATTGCCTCGACAGGTGATAGTGGATTCAAAACCTTACGTAGTATCCAGGTCCGCTGAAGGTCTTCCTTGGGGATCAGAAGCTCTTCTTTACGGGTACCGGAACGCTGAATGTCAATCGCCGGGAAGACACGCTTGTCGACCAGCTTCCGGTCGAGAATGACTTCCATGTTGCCCGTACCCTTGAACTCTTCAAAGATCACTTCATCCATGCGCGAGCCGGTGTCAACCAGGGCGGTGGCGATAATTGTGAGCGATCCGCCCTCCTCGATGTTACGAGCGGCACCGAAGAAGCGCTTCGGACGCTGCAGCGCATTCGAATCAACACCGCCTGAGAGCACTTTGCCCGAAGGTGGAACAATCGTGTTGTACGCGCGAGCCAGGCGGGTGATCGAATCAAGCAGGATCACTACGTCGCGCTTGTGCTCTACGAGACGCTTCGCCTTCTCGATCACCATCTCGGCGACCTGTACGTGGCGGGCTGCGGGCTCATCGAAGGTCGAAGAGATAACCTCTCCCTTGACCGAACGTTGCATATCGGTAACTTCTTCCGGACGCTCGTCAATCAGCAATACAATCAGCACCACTTCGGGGTGGTTGGCCGTAATGCTGTTCGCGATCGACTGCAACAGCATCGTCTTGCCGGTGCGCGGCGGAGCAACAATCAAGCCACGCTGTCCCTTGCCCACCGGAGTAAGCAGGTCCATCACACGGCCGGAGATGTGCTCACGAACCGTCTCCATCTTCACTCGTTCCTGCGCATAAAGCGGTGTCAGGTTGTCGAACAGAATTTTGTTACGCGTCTCTTCTGGCGATTCAAAGTTGATCGCCTCGATCTTGACCAGCGCGAAGTATTTCTCGCCCTCGTGGGGAGGACGCACATTGCCACTGATGGTGTCGCCCGTCTTCAGGTCGAACTTGCGGATCTGCGATGGCGAGACGTAAATATCGTCAGGTCCGGGCAGATAGTTGTAGTCAGGGGAGCGAAGAAAGCCATAGCCATCGGGCAGGATCTCAAGGACGCCCTCAGCAAAGATGTGCCCTTCTTTTTCGCTCTGCGCCTGCAGAATCTTGAAGATAAGGTCTTGCTTGCGAAGACCGCTGGTGCCCGCAATATCGAGTCCACGCGCAAGCTTGCTCAGCTCCGCGATGTTGTGCTCTTTCAGTTCAGAAATCGTCATGTTTTACCTGGGAATTTTGGAGGGAGGGTGTTTGGAACGGAGGCGAAATCTGCGTGACGAGGGGGTCGTGCGGAAGGCCGAAGCTCAGTGAAATGCAGAATGTTGACTGATGAATCTGAAGTGTACGGCAGATAGGTAACTGGAGCAATACAAATCTTGGGTGGGAAGAACTAGCCGCGCACTAAGCCGCGCGGCGTTCTTGAACTTGTACCTTCTCGACAGGTGCTTCGCTGCCCTCGTCCATGGGAACTGTGTCCTTAAAACGATCAAGGACCTCGTTCGTTGTGTCCTGAAGACGGGTGTTCGGCTTGTGCAGCTTACGGGTCGCCTTGGAAGCCAGCTGACAAAGCTGATAGCGATTCGTGACGTGCGTGAGTGCTCCAAAAATAAGATCTGAGCGCATAAGTGTCTCCTCTTTCTATCCTCGAAGAGGTCGCGCAGGATAGCCCACGCATACCTCGAATATCAACAGATACGGTGCAGCCTGAAGACAACTCACGTCAGGCTCACCATAACGATTAGACTCAATTTTTAGCGGGGCGACTCCAATTCCTGACCGGACCAACAAAATGCAGACCCGACGACGGAAAAGCAGCAATTCCTGCTCCTCGGCTAAGACTGTGCAAACTTCAGTGCAACAACCTCGACCTATTGGAAAGTAACCTGTCTGACAGATAAGGTCAATACTTATTTCGGGAACTTCCGATTATCGATATTCCAGAAATAGAATGTTCATCGACCAGCGGCCTTCCGCAACCTAGGACCAGTAACTCCGATCCAGCGTCCGATACTGAATCGCCTCCGCAATATGCTTTACCGCAATCGAGTCCGCACCTTCGATATCCGCAATCGTTCGCGCCACCTTCAGGATTCGGTCATGCGCCCGCGCGCTGAGTCCCTGCTGCTGCATCGCCCGCTCCAGTAACCGCTCCGCATCCGACGAAAGCTCGCAATACATCCGAATCTGCTGCGTGCTCATCTGTGCATTCGCGTACACCGGCTTCGATGCCGTCCGCGGTGTTCCCTTCGTTCGTTCAGCCCCCGCCTCGAACCGCTCCCGCTGCCTCTCCCGCGCCACCAGCACCCGTGCCCGAATCTCCGCCGATCCCTCAGCCGCCGACCCGCCCCGTAACTCCTTGTACTGCACCGCTGGCACCTCGATGTGGATGTCGATCCGATCCAGCAGCGGCCCCGACACCTTCGACACGTACCTCTGAATCATCGGCGGCGTACACATGCATTCCCTGCTCTTATCGTTGAAATAGCCACACGGACAAGGGTTCATCGCCGCTGCCAGCATGAATCGCGCCGGGAAGCACAGGCTCATCGCCGCTCGCGCGATCGTCACCATGCCATCCTCCAGCGGCTGCCGCAGCACCTCCAGCACGTTGCGCGGAAACTCCGGCAGTTCATCCAGAAACAGCAAACCGTTGTGCGCCAGCGACACCTCACCCGGCCGAGGCACAGCACCGCCCCCGATCAACCCTGCATCCGAGATGGTGTGGTGTGGTGACCGGAACGGCCGATGCGTCACCAGCCCCTGCTCCGCATCCAGCACTCCCGCCACCGAATGGATCTTCGTCGTCTCCAGCGCCTCCTCAAACCGTAGCGGAGCCAGAATCGACGGCAGCCGCTTTGCCAGCATCGTCTTCCCCGACCCTGGTGGTCCAATCATCAAAATGTTATGCCCACCCGCAGCCGCCACCTCGAGTGCCCGTTTCGCCACATGCTGCCCACGCACATCCTTGAAGTCGAACGGAAAGTGCTGCATCTCGTTCAGCAGCTCCGTCGTCTCCACCTTCAGCGGCACCGCAGTGATCGACCCAAACGCTGCCGAGTTCAGCAACTCCCGCACCTCCAGCAGGCTGCTCACCGGGTAAACGTTCACACCCTCCACAACAGCAGCCTCCCGAGCATTGCTTGCCGGAATCACCAGGTTCTTGATCCCCTTCGCCCGAGCAGCCACCGCAATCGGCAGCATCCCCTGCACCGCCCGCAGCTGTCCATCCAGCCCAAGCTCGCCCACCAGCAAAAAGTCACTTAGGTCCTTGATGTGAAGCGCCCCATACGCCCCGAGAATCCCAATCGCAATCGGCAGGTCGAACCCTGACCCTTCCTTCTTCAGGTCCGCTGGAGCAAGGTTGATCGTGATCCGCGTCGGCGGCATGTCAAACCCGGAGTTCTTGATCGCCGATCGCACCCGGTCGCGACTCTCTCGAACCGCCGCATCCGGCAGTCCCACCGTATGAAACTCCTCCTGGGCCGTCTTGATCCCCGAGTAGTCCACCTCGACGTCGATAATATGCGCGTCGATTCCATAAACGGCAGCGCTGCGAACTTTAAAAAGCATGGTTTGGCCTGATGATGCGATGAGGCAGTAGAGTGCCGCAAGTGTAGCATTACGTCTCCAGGAGGTTACTTCAAACCTATGCCTGCAGCCATCGCCCTCTTCCGCAAACTCGCTCTCAGCCTGCCTGACGCCATCGAGAGCTCTCACTTCAATCAGCCCGACTTCCGCATCAACAATCACATCTTCGCTACGCTTGCCGCGCAGGCGCGAGGCTGCGGCATGGTGAAACTGACGCCTGAGCAGCAGGCCGCCTTCATCGCGGAGTTACCCGGCATCTTCGAGCCTGTCCCCGGAGCGTGGGGTCTCGGCGGCGCCACGCTTGTCCACCTGGACGCGGTCGATGAAGCAACCCTGCTCGGCGCACTGACCACCGCCTATCACAACGTCGTAGCCAGGAAGAGCAGCAGCAAAGCGAAGCGGACTCCGCAATAGTCGGTGCCCAAACGCCTACAATCAAGCTGACGTGAACACTAGCCTCTTCGAACTCTTCAAAATCGGCATCGGCCCTTCCAGCTCCCACACCGTCGGTCCAATGCGAGCCGCCCTGCGCTTCGTCCAGACCCTCACCGAGGCCGATCTACTCCAGCGCACAAGCTCCATCACGGTCGATCTCTACGGCTCGCTCGCCCTCACCGG
Organism: Granulicella arctica; assembly: GCF_025685605.1. Taxonomy (NCBI): domain Bacteria; kingdom Pseudomonadati; phylum Acidobacteriota; class Terriglobia; order Terriglobales; family Acidobacteriaceae; genus Granulicella; species Granulicella arctica. The sequence goes on along the minus strand of NZ_JAGTUT010000001.1, from coordinate 3,538,246 downwards.
CATCGGCCACGGCACCGACGGAGCTATCCTCCTCGGCCTCCTCGGCGAAGCTCCCGACACCATCGACTCTGCAACGATCCCAACGCTGCTCGCCGCCATACGCACCACCGGCACGCTCACCCTCGGCGGCACCCAGCCCATCCGCTTCGTCGAGGCCGAACACCTGCACTTCAACCGTAGCCAGATGTATCCAACTCCGGGCGCCACCACTCATCCCAACGGCGTGAAGTTCTCCGCCTCCGACTCTTTAGGAACCTTACTCAGCGAAGGCATCTTCTACTCCATCGGCGGCGGCTTCATCCTCTCGCAGGCCGAGTACGAGATCCAGCAAAGCGCTAACGCTCCAGCCTCCACCCGCACAGTTCCCTACCCCTTCGCCAGCGCGCACGATCTCCTCACCACCGCCGCCACCAACAGTCTCACCATTGCCGAACTACTCCTCGCCAACGAGTGCGCCCTCCTCAGCGACTCAACCCTCAACATCAAACGCCCTGCCTTTCTTTCTGTCATTCCCGACGGGGACCTGCGTTTAAGAGACGCACCCACAACCTCCGAAGATAAAATCCGCTCCGGCATCCTGGCTCTCTGGCAGGTCATGCGCGAAAGCACCGAACGCGGCATCGCCACCGAGGGCATTCTCCCTGGAGGCCTCAACGTTCGCCGCCGCGCGCACCGACTCGCGGAACGTCTCAACACCATAGGCTCAACCGACCCGCTGGCTCCCATCGACTGGGTCACCGTCTTCGCCATGGCCGTCAACGAAGAAAATGCCGCAGGTGGCCGCGTCGTCACCGCCCCAACCAACGGAGCAGCCGGTGTCATCCCCGCCATCGCTCACTATTACTTACGCTTCACCGAAGGCTCCGCCGAAGAGAAGGAAGCAGGCCTCATCCGCTACTTCCTCACCGCCGCCGCCATCGGCATCCTCTATAAAGAGAACGCCAGCATCTCCGGCGCTGAAGTGGGCTGCCAGGGCGAAGTAGGCGTAGCCTGCAGCATGGCCGCAGGAGGGCTGGTCGCCGCCCTCAACGGCACCAACGCCCAGATCGAGCACGCCGCCGAGATCGCCATGGAGCACAACCTTGGCATGACCTGCGATCCCATCGGAGGCCTCGTCCAGATCCCCTGCATCGAACGCAACGGCATGGGCGCCGTCAAAGCCATCAACGCCTCCCGTATGGCCATGCACGAGACCGGCGACCACAAACTCTCGCTCGATCAGGTCATCGCCACCATGTACCAGACCGGCCTTGACATGCAATCCCGCTATAAAGAAACCTCACTAGCCGGCCTCGCCCTCAACATCATCGAGTGCTAGCTGCAAAGAATCAGCCGAGTGCACCCCACCCAAAGCTGTCATCCTGAGCGAAGCCGAAGGACCTGCGCTTACCCTTGCCTTTCTTTCTCTCATTCCCAAAGGAACCTGCGTGTGCTCGTTCCAGGTCATCTCGCAGAGATCTTCGTTGCACCTGCAATCGCCGTTCACCTCACTTATCGACAGCTAGACTCCATCACGGCAGCGCAACCGTCTCCTTCAGCGCAACGTTGATTGTCGTCCCGGTAGCATCCGGCACAAAGTGCATCGTCACCACAGATCGCTTGCCACAAGCCCGCACCGTCCACTTCTCCACCCAGGGAAGCTTCGGTCCACTCGGTTCCCCATCCGGCAGCACAGTATCCAGGACCTCTGCCATACACCCTTGTCCCGCGCCAGCGCCAACGGCCGCATACTGCACCCCGTCGCGCTGTAGAACCGCACTTGCATACGAGTGACCCGGAAACAGCGAAAGCACCTGCGACTTACCGTCGCGAATGACGACTGAAGCGTTATAGAGTCGCTTTTCTCCGCAAGCCGTTCCCTCCGTAGTCTCCCTCCAATGACCTGACACGATGGAACCGTTCGCATCCGTCACAAAAGGTCCAAGCACCTTGGCGTCGCTCGTGTTCATGTTTACGTCAACTTTAGGGCAGTGTGTCGACAACGAGGTCTCGTAACTCGTGTACGTTTCCAGCACCGCCCTGCGATAGGACTCACTGCTGCGAGTGGCCTCATAGACACGTGGGGCATCCTGCTGCGCACTCGCTGCCGCAACCCCAGACGCCACAATCAAAGCAAGCAAAACCATCCGCATAGACACTCCATTGATCACACCGAAACAAGCTGTGATCATATGCCGCCCAACAGCAAGCCTCAATCGTCGACGCCTGAGACAATCCAGAGGTGTCAATGAAAGCCGCGTCATCCGTGCCGATTCGTGATAACCCTCACGCCCCACCTCAATTTGTTCGGCACGAACTGTACATAAAGTCGTATGACTTCCCCGAAGTCGTACTAAATCGTACTGAAAATCATACAAGTACGCACCTAACTGACCTGTTTTGAAGACTTTATCACTCCAGGTACGGGGGGTACTCAGGCTCCCAGGATGCCGCAGGTCAGCAGGCAAGTGGTCCTTATTGTGAGCACACCCTCTCGCTGCCACCGTGCAAAATGCTCCCGCAGAGCACGCTGCATGCCTTCATATTTCGCGTCTCCAGGAAGCGGAACCGAAGAATACGACTGCGTCTGTCCAAGAAATTCCTCAAGTGTCAGTCGCTGCTCACCATGCAACTGCTCCTGAATCAGCGAGCCCTCAGCAAACAAAGCAGCTGCAACGTCATGCATCTTGTACCGACTCGCAACGTCCTTCTGATCGACATCCTCTTCAGCCAGAATCCGCTCATACTCCAAAGCCTGCTCCGAGTCGCCGACACTCCGTCCATTCGCAACCAGAACAAGCCATCCGCGAGAACGCAACACCCGACGAAACTCTGGAAGCGCAAGCGCCGGATCAAACCAGTGGAACGCTCGCCCCGCAGTCACGAAGTCAACTGAAGCATCACCTAGCGAAGTAACCTCAGCCGAAGCGTCAACTACTGTAAGCCGAGGATACTTCTCGCGCAGTCGCTCACACACAACCCGCATCGCAGCATTCGGCTCAACCGCCACAACAGCATTCCCGTTCTCCAGGAACAACTCGGACAGCATTCCCGTTCCAGCCCCAACATCGGCGACAACATCCCTCTCACGCAAACCACACCGCTCGCGCAACAACGTCAACACCGCAAGCGAGTAGCGCAAACGATACCGCTCATACTCCTCGACCCGACCTGTAAACCGCTCCGCATGCACCGTCATACTCGAAGCATAGTCGGTGTTGAGCCTTTCACCTCCTATCGCTCCACCGCCAAAGCCACTGAATTCCCGCCACCAAGACAAAGCGCAGCAACACCCTTGCGAACATCGCGACGCATCATCTCGTGGATCAGCGTCACCAGCACTCGTGCTCCACTCGCCCCAATCGGATGTCCAATCGCCACAGCACCTCCGTTGACATTCACCCGCGACGCATCAAGCCCAAGCTCCTTCATCACGCCTAACGCCTGCACACTAAACGCCTCGTTCAGTTCAAACAGGTCAACCTCGTCGATCGACCAACCCGCTCGCTCTAACACTTTCTGCACACCAGTCACTGGAGCGAGCATTACCCACTTCGGCGCAACGCCACTCGTCGCCTGCGCACGAACCGTCACCATCGCCTTCAACCCCAAAGCCTTCGCCCGAGCAGCCGACATCACGAGAACCGCAGCCGCGGCATCGTTCACACCCGGAGCATTTCCCGCCGTAACTGTTCCATCCTTCTTGAACGCAGGCCGCAGTGCCGCTAGAGCCTCAAGGGAAGCATCCTCACGAACACTCTCATCCTTCGCAAACATTACAGGCGGGCCTTTGCGCGAAGGCACTGCAACCGGCACAACCTCGGCATCGAATCGCCCTTCGCGCCAAGCTGCAGCAGCCTTCCGGTGCGAAGCAAGCGCGTACGCATCCTGCTCCTCGCGCGTGATGCCATGCTTCTCGGCCACGAGCTCGCCAGTCATTCCCATGTGGAAGTCCTCACAGGCGCACCACAATCCATCCTTCACCATCGAATCGACCACCGTAGCATCGCCCATCCGAAAGCCCTTGCGTCCTAGCGGCAACAGATAAGGTGCATTCGACATGGATTCCATTCCGCCCGCGACAACGATCCTGGCAGAACCGGTCATCACGCTCTGCACCGCAAGCGCAACGGCCTTTAATCCCGAACCGCAGACCATGTTTAACGTCATCGCCGAGACCGTATCCGCAAGTCCACCCTGCAGCGCAGCCTGACGAGCTGGATTCTGCCCAAGTCCTGCAGGCAGCACGCATCCCATCAGACACTCGTCTATCTCTGCCGGTGAAATCCCCGCGCGAGACACGACCTCGCGCACCACAATCGCACCAAGCTGCACCGCGCTCATCTCCGACAAGGCACCCTGAAACTTACCTACCGCAGTCCGCACCGCAGACACGATCACCACATCGTTCATCACAGCCTCCAGGCAACAGCAAGCAACGCCGTAGTATACGGTTCATGCCTCTCGACTGACACTCATATGGCTCAGGCACACATCGAACCACCACCTGCACCGCGCCTCGCTACTGCTTGGCACATAAGCACACTGATCGTCCTTTACCGTACTGACTGCTTCGTTTCGGGTATCGCCATCGCCGCCATTTTTTGTGCTCTTTGAAGCGTACGAAGGGTTATCTGTAGTCGTCGCTTACGCTGCTCACTGTGCAGCGCGGCAAACTTAGCGCTTTCATGATCGCCCACACCTTGCAAGACTTTCTGGCAGGTCTTGCCGGCATGTTTCTGCCTCACATGGAACGCTTTCATCATCACCTCTGAGTCGAGAGATGGCTTGAATGTGATCCCAAAATCTCTTCCTCTAAAAAATACTTTGCGAGGTTGTACTTTTTTCCTTGACACTTATTTTGCACAAAACTATACCTTCGTTAGCTGCAATGCAGCATGTTGCGGCACCGATGCTTGATCGTTAGGGAGAACAGGCAAATGGCAACCAAAAAGGCAGCAAAGAAGACAGCTAAAAAGGCAGCCACAAAGAAGAAGTAATCCAACCAGGCAAACGCAGAAATGGGGACGCAGGCAGCGTCCCCATTTCTGCGTTTGTGATGTCTTCGTTACGGCGCAGCAGCCGGTTGCGGTGCATTCTTCGGGGTTGAAAGGTATCCGGAAACCTTGTTCTTCTCCATTGAGTTGACGACGATCTCGTACAGCAACGGGTCCTTGCCGGAGTAGAACTGTACTGGCTCATCGAGGCTCTTGTCCTTCTTCTCAATGTTGCGATCGTCCGCGCTTACATTGAGCGTGAACCGCGACCGCTTGTCGTCCACCTTCTTCAGCTGCAGCTTGATCGAGGAGACCAGCATCGGCTTAGCGCCCTTTTGCAAGGTGAATTCGAAGTAGTTCCGATCGCCCTTGTGCTTCAGGATCTCTAACTCGCCATGGTTTGTTGCGATCAGCCCGCTCATCACGCCGGCATCGCCAACAACGCGATTGAGTTGCGACTTCGTCGACTCGAGGTCGGTCTTAGTCGATGCGACATCCGTTTTCACGCCGCCGACGTCCGTCTTCACACTCGCCACATCCGTCGACACAGCACCAATCTGCTTCTGTGTTGCAGCCTGCTGCTGTTCCAGGCGTGCTGTCTCGGTCTTCTGCGAAGCGATAATACTCGCAGTCCTTGCTTCGATCTGCCGCTGGGTGATGCCAACGCTCTGACCCATCGTCTCGCTCGTCGCGCGCAATTTGGCATTCGTCGCATCCAGCTTGTCCGAGAGAAGTGCATTTTTCTGGTCCGCATCCGCCAGACGTTTCTCCGCGACACCGAGGTGATTCTGCAATCCGTAGCACCAAACCAGCGCGCCAATCGAAAGCAGCAAGGCAATCGCCACCACCGCAATAAACGCCCCTGACGCCGATCGTTCTGTTCCGTATTCGCTTTCGCTCATTCACGCTCTCCTTGGCAGATCTCAAGTCTAAGTAATCAATCGTATCGTTGGACGTTCGGCTTTACTCGAAGCACCGCACGAAAACAGCTCACAGAAACTATATCCCTCAACAGTCCATCTAAACTCTCTCTATGCGGCGTGCAAGGCAAAACTTAGAGGCGTCTCCTGATGTCTGCATCGCAGGAGCGGGTATCATCGGTCTCGCGCTGGCCCTCGAGCTTCATCGCTGCGGTGCCCGTGTCACGGTCCTCGACCGCGACACCGCGCTTTCCCATACCAGCATCGCTGCCGCCGGAATGCTGGCTGCCCAAGACCCAGAGAACCCCTCGCAACTCAAACCCCTCTCCGAGCGAAGTGTTGCGCTCTACCCGCAGTTTCTCTCTTCCATCGAAGCCCTCTCAGGATGCGCTGTCCCCTTTCAGACCAGCCGCACCTTTCAAGCTCACCCAAGCTACGCCAACGCATTTGATTCCGCGATGCTCCCCGCACTCACGCCAGGTTCAAACCACTTCCAAATGCTCGACGAGCGTAGTGTGGACCCGCGCCAACTCGCTGCCGCTCTCCTCGCCGCCGTTCGAAACACCACCATTACGATTCGTGAGCACACCGCGCTACGCTCCGCCGTCGACTCAAATCGCAACATCCGCCTCGATACCACAACCGGTTCTCTCGACACACCGTATTTGGTCCACACTCAAGGCGCATGGAGCCTCACTTCGGTTATCCCGCGTAAAGGCCAGATGCTTTCCGTAGGACTGCCTTCATCCTTAAAGCTGCGTGATGTTATCCGAACAACAGACATCTACATCGTCCCGCGAACACAAGGCCCTCGTGCGGGTCACGCTCTCATAGGAGCGACCGTCGAAGACGTCGGCTTTGATACCACAACCCACGACGTCGACCTTGTATACCTCCGTAATCAAGCCGCACGGCTCCTGCCACAATTGGCCGATGAGAAACTCTGCCCCACAGTCGACCGGTGGGCCGGACTTCGCCCGGGCACACCAGATGCTCTTCCGCTCCTCGGACGACTCACCGACGACTCGAATCAATTTGTCGCTGTTGGGCATTACCGTAACGGGATTCTCCTCGCGCCTGCGACCGCTGAAGTTTTGGCTCAGATCATCATTGGCCGAGAATCAGAGGTTGATCTCACCCCCTTTTCACCCCAGCGTTTTCCCGCAAAAGACGGGATCGCCCAATAGAGCCGATATTCGCCCACTAAACCGTGACAACGCTTTCTCCCCTGCGCTATAACCGAAGATGCTCAGGATTTCCCCCTGGCAGGAGAGAGTGTCATGTCAACTTCCGTCGCAACCAAAGGCTCTAAGGGACTCGAAGGCATTGTTGCCACCACCTCGGCCATCTGCTGGATCGACGGCGACGCAGGCGTCCTCTCCTATCGCGGCATCGACATCCACGAACTCGCAACACATTCCACGTTCGAAGAGACTACCTACCTTCTTTGGTTTGGAAAGCTCCCCAACGCTAAAGAACTAGCCTCCTTCTCGAAGTCACTCGCGGACGCCCGTCATCTCGATCCGAAGGTCATCGATCTCCTGCGCAGCGTTCCCTCGTATGCCACGCCGATGCAGGTCCTTCGCACTGCGACTTCGCTCCTGAGCATTTACGATGCCGATGAAGCCGATAGCTCCCATGACGCGAATGTCCGCAAGAGCTTTCGACTTACGGCTCAGATTGCCATGATCGTCGCCGTATTTGATCGCATTCGTAAGGGCAAGACCATCATCGAGGCCGATCACTCCCTATCGCACGCTGCCAACTTCCTCTGGATGCTCAACGGTGAAAAGCCCTCCGAGACCGCGTCGAACGCTCTTGATATCGCACTGATCCTCCACGCCGACCACGAGTTGAACGCAAGCACCTTTGCTGCCCGCGTCATCGCCGCGACCCTCGCTGACATCCACTCCGCCATCACAGGAGCCATCGGCGCCCTCAAAGGCCCTCTCCATGGCGGAGCCAACGAGGCTACCATGCGCCTCCTGTACGCCATCGATAAGGAAGGTGCAGACCCGGTCGAATACGTGAAGAAAATGTTTGCGGAGAAGAAGAAGATCTCTGGCTTCGGCCACCGCGTTTATCACACGGAAGATCCCCGAGCCACCCACCTCCGCCGCATGTCTGAGGAACTAGGCCGCGCTGCGGGCAGCACCAAGTGGTTCGACCTCTCCCGCAAAATTGAGCTGTTCGTCAAAGAAGAGAAGAAGCTCAACGCAAATGTTGACTTCTACTCCGCCTCTACCTACACCACACTCGGCATCGACATTGATCTCTTTACCCCTATCTTCGCCGTGAGCCGCATCTCAGGCTGGGCCGCCCATGTCATCGAGCAGCACGATGACAATCGCCTCATCCGGCCCCGCGCCGATTATGTCGGCCCCGAGTACCCCGCGACCTACATACCTATGGACCAGCGCTGATTGAGCTGCACGTCACGACAGCGCTGTCGGTCACGACAAAGATCGTCTCTGGGTGCCGTTCAGCTTTATGCCTGCAACGTGCAGCAAAAGATGGATAGTGAAACTCGCTTGTGATCATGAGAAAATCCGTATATGAGCGATTTCATTCCTAAAGCAGGCGGAGTAAAGATTGGTGGACTGGGCCGGGCTGCGCAAAAGTTACAGGCAGCAAAAGAGAAAGCTGCTCATATAAAGAGTGGTGCAAAACCCTCGCCTGGAGCATCTATGGCTTCTTTCAAGGCAAAGGATTCATTCACCGGCACGAAGAAAACCAGCTTCCAACGCAAAGCTGTTTAGCCGTTTAGCCCTTAAGGAATTCCTTGATTCTTGGTTTGCGCGGGCACAACCATAGCTCTGCTCCTAGTCAGGATTTGGAGCAGGGCTAAGCCTCTAGTATTTTTTCTAACCGATCAAGAAGCGGTTCCTGATCTTTTCTGATGTGCTTTCGTGCATCGGCCAGTGTGAACCACGCGCCTCGATCCACCTCGGGAATTTCGATGCGTCGCCCCGATCGAGGTGGCCATTCGATAGAGCAGGTGTTGCTGACAAGCTGAGTTGGGTCGCAGTCACCTCGAAATGCCCACGCTATGACCAACTTCCCCCCATTCTGACGAATGGTCTCCAACGGGTGGAAGGGTGAGGACGCTGCAAACCCCGTTTCCTCCTGAAACTCACGTTGCGCTGCAGCTAGTGGTTCCTCGTCGCCACCGTACTCGCCCTTCGGTATGGCCCAGACACCGTGATCTTTATGAGCAAAGTAAGGACCTCCAGGATGAATCAGGAACACTTCTAATTTCCCATGCAAGTTCCGATACATGAGAAGTCCAGCACTTCGCTTCGGCATGTTCCTCCGTCCCCTAATAATCCAGCTAGTTTCCTTAATTACATGGACCACGGCCATGTTCTTTGCACTTTATCTCTATACGGTCGTTTCGTTCTTGCTTTGGGACTCCAGCCTGCTACAACACCACTTGAGACTTAGACCCTGGGCCCCTTAGGGTCTGGCCGTTATTGAAGAACGGTGTTTGCGGAAAGAAGAAAACGAAGTTGCCGAAAACCTTCGAGGAATAAGCTGGATTAGATCATGGTCGTAGCAGGCGACCGTCCTTCGGGATCTCGCTTATACGTCCGGGCTCCCGTCCAAATAAGGAAGCACACTGCTGCCAGCACTAGACAACACGACCGGAAATGTCTGTCATCGATCACCTGTGAAACGGCTCCGACCGCTAATGCCAGGGCGACCGTAACAGAGGCAGACAGTCGCAGGAAGCCTTTCCTCGCTGATACCTGTGTCAGAGCTGCCACTAAGGCGAAACCAAGACCTAGCAGAAGCAGTCTCAGTGGAACGCTGCGGACAAACGTAGGCGACCCTATGGGCATTCATTTAGCCTACTTGATTGGATTCTCGTTCATGCAAAACGGCGTTTTCGGCGATGAGCTGAAGTTTGCGAGAAGCTGGGTTGTAATCGAGTCGGTTCTCTGGCTGATCGTTTCCAACATTGCTGATCAATGCGAGCGCGTTTCAGACGACGACTCATTTGTCGATGTTGGCTGGCTCAAGATTCAGTGAAGCGCGTGAGTCTGGCCCTATCAGATGCACAGCAGCGACGATCGCCGCGTGCGTCCATTTAGTCTTGAGATATGGTTGGCTACCGAGTCGAGCTCGACTTTGGTCCAGGCTGTTCTTGGGGACAAGAGATATGGAACGAACGTTACTTCTCATTTGCACCTTAATCTTCGCCGCAACGGTCGCTGCCCAGGATCTTCCTGCCGCGCCCGAGCTCCCCTGGTTCAGCAAGTCTGAGTCGGCAGTATCACAGCAAGCTGCGCACAGTACAGGGCAGGAGCTTCGTCTGGATCGTGACCGTCGGTATTCGCTGCCGGACCTCATCTATCTTGCTGAGGCGCACAGCCCGGAGACGCGAGAGGCGTGGCAGGCTGCCCGACAGCAGGCAGCGACACTCAAGGTGGCGCAAAGCTCACTTTATCCGGAACTCGACGTTGGGTTTACGGCGCTCACCAATCGGAATGGCGTGCTGCTGTACAACGCCTTCGTCATCCAGCAACTTGGCATCGGCGAGGTCCAGGCCAAGCTGAACTACACGCTGTTTGACGCCAATGGGCGGCTGAACCGAGTAAGAGAGGAGCGCAACCTGCTACGGGCCGCTTCCTTCGCTTTCAACGAAGCACATCGCCAACTCCTCTTTGCCGTCATGCACGCCTACTACCTGCTGCTCGATGCCAAGGGCCAGCGGGTCGCAGCTGAGGCCAACCTGACCTCCGCCCAATCGGTCTCGGACGCAAGCCAGGCTCGCTTCGACAATGGACTTGCAACCCTGCCAGATCTCTCCGAAGCAAAAAGCACGGCCGCCCAGGCAAACTACGAGTTGCAACTTCGACTCGGCAATGAACGCAAGGCGCTGGGCAACCTCGCCGCACTCGTCACTGCGCCGCCAGATGAACCCTTCGACGTCCAAAGCATCGACGAATTGACGATCCCGACGACGCTCTCGTCCAGCGGCCATGAGCTTATCGAATCAGCACTACAGGAACGGCCAGACCTTCTGCGGCAGTTCTCTTCGATTGAAGCCGCCAAGGCGGGTGTCGGTGAGGCGCGCAGCCGCTATTATCCTTCCATTACGTTTACCGGTAATCTGGGCGAGCTACGCGCGTGGGGCCTCCAATCCGCACAGCCCGGAGCCTACGCTACAGGGCAAATCTATGATGCAGAGGTTTCCTTGAACTGGAATGTCTTTGACGGGAATCGTCGACGATCGCAAACGGCACAGGCACAGGCCGCTGAGAAGCGTGAAAAAGAATCATTGCGTGCGCTGCACGATCGTATCGAAGCCGAAGTATGGCAGGCCTTTGTCGATGCCGATACTGCATTCCGCCAGCGCGATGCTGCCACCGCACTGCTTCGCGCCTCCCAGGATTCGTACAATCAGTCACTCGAATCTTATAAATATGGAGTGCGCAATATCGTTGACGTCCTTACCGCGCAGCGTCAGTTGGCCGCGGCCCGCTTTGAAGATGTAGCTTCGCGGGTCGCCATACTCGACGGCCTCGCAGAGATCAGCTATCGCACGGGAACATTGCTGCATACCCAGGAGACACCCAGGCCATGATTCACTCCGCGCACAGCCGCCGGTCTCTCTCTCTTTCATCCTTCATCATGTTCGTTCCTGCGCTCACCGGCTGCGCGCAGAACCCATCATTCAGTATCCTTGGTTCTTATTTTCCTTCGTGGGCTTTCTGTATCGTCGTCGCCTCGTTCCTCACGCTGCTTCTTCGCTGGATCCTCCGGCGCCTCGATTGGGAGCATCAACTGGCACCCCTGGTTGTGGTCTATCCAAGCCTCGCGCTGCTCCTTTGTCTCTCACTCTGGCTCGTCCTCTTCGGGGTGCGATAGCCGATGGAAACTCCACAGGTAAAAAAGCAGACCCTCGCAGGCAAGTTCCTCAGCGCGTCCGTCGTGGTGCTCGCCATCGTCTGCGCTGGCATCACCATTCATCTCACGACGGTCGATCCTCGTACCGATGACGCAGAGGTCTTCGCCAACTTCATAGGAATGGCTCCAGTGATCGAAGGCCCTATCACCGAGTTGCGCGTGAAGGACAACCAGCAGGTCCACGCTGGCGATCTGCTCTTCAAAATAGATGACGCACCGTACGTATACGCACTCCAGAACACCCAGTCGCAGCAGGAAGCACTCGGGGGCCAGATCGCCAACGAGAGCCGTCACATCGAATCGCAGCAGTCGGCCGCACGTGCGGCGCACGCCAATATCGCTTCCTCCGAGGCCGCCTCCCTGCGCTCGGTCGCGGGCGTGCGGCAAGCCGAAGCTGAAGTCCAGCAGGCTGGGGCAGAGGTCGAACGCAGCACCCTCGAGGCGAGCTATGCCAAGAGCAACCTTGAGCGACTCCAGCCTTTGCTTGAGAAACGCTTCGTCACCGCCGATCAAATCGATCAGGCACGTACGCTCAATAATTCCCGGGCACAATCGGTTCTGCTCGCGCAGGCTCAACTTGCATCGGCCCGCGCGCGGCTGGAGGCAGCACGCGCGCAACAGACTGGCTCCATCGCTACGGTTACCCAGAGTGGTGCCCAGTACAGCCAGTCCCAGGCTGCGGTCGATATTCTCGCCCCACTCACCGCACAGCGGGAGTCGCGGGCGTCAGCGGTCCGACGCGCGCAGTACGACCTCGATCATTCCAGCGTCTACGCGCCATTCGACGCGCGCGTCACCAATCTTCGCATCTCTGAAGGGGCCTACGCCCACGTCGGGCAGCAGGTCTTTACCCTTATCGATACGCGCGTCTGGTGGGTTGTCGCCAACTTTCGCGAGACCCAGCTACAGCACATCGAACCCGGCATGCTTGTCGAGGTCTACACGATGTCGCATCCCACCCAGAGGCTCAATGGCGTGGTTGAAAGCATCGGTTTCGGCGTCACCCCGGACTCCGATACCGTTGGGCGCCTCACCGAGGGCCTGCCGGATGCGCAGCGAACCCTCAACTGGGTTCATCTAGCCTCGCGCTACCCCGTCCGCATTCGTATCCTGAATCCGCCCGCCGATTTTCTCCGCATCGGCGAATCGTCGAACGTCATCCTGCACCGGAAGAGGTAGGCCATGGCCTTCCCCGGATCCGACCTCGATTTGTCGATTGAATCCGGCTGGCGATACCTGAAGCAGGAGCTGAAGCCGTATCCTGGCCGCAACTGGATGATCCTGCGCATGACGCTTGCCGCCGTGCTCATGATGCTTTGGGTCATGGTCTTCCGTATCCCCAGCGCCGCTCTCGGCGTCTACTACACGCTGCTTATCTCGCGCGAAAGCACGGGCGATACTCTCGAGAGTGCCGTCAGTCTGATCGGTGCCATCGGCGGCGCGCTCGCGATCATCCTGCTCGGCATCTTCCTGTTTACCGGCTCCCCCCTGCTCCACTTCCTGTGGGTCGGCGCCTGCCTGCTGCTTACGTTCTTCTTTATCAGCACGGCCTCGCAGTATCGCGTAGCCACCGGTTTCGGCTTTCTGATGACCGCTGCCATCCCACTGTGGGACCTGCCAGCAAACGTCGACCTGCAACTCAGCCTTACGCTCTACTCCGCGCTCTCCGTTCTCGTAGCAGCGACCATTACGGTCGTGATCGAACTCATATTTGCGGCCTTTCACCGCAGCTCCCCGCTCGAAGACGGCTTGAACGGCAGGATCGAGACGGTGTCCCGAGTCCTCGCAGCTGCCGCTCATCCACCGGCCTCCGCCGTGGCGCAGGTGCGCCAGTTCTCCGACATCGGTACCGGCCTCCTCCGCCGCAATCTCCTTCGCCTTCAATCAGGTTCTGAGTTCTACGCGCGGCAGGCAGTTCTGATTGGACTGGTGGGTCGGCTCGTCGATCTCACGGCTGTCCTCCTCGTCACACCAGACAAGCCCTCCGATGAGGAACAGCGGCAGCTCGCCGCGCTCGCCGTGCAACTCGATCGACTGCGGGCGACGAACTTTACCTCACCGGCTCCTCCCCTCCCCGAAGGCTATCGAGCCGATGGTCCCCCAACCAAGCTCGTGCCTTTGCTCTCGATAACGATTGAGCTCATCAATCAGGCCATCGAACAACAAGACCCCGAAAACGAATACATCATCCTCGAAAAGCCGCCGAAGCCGCCCATCCTCAAACGCGATGCCTTCACCAATCCAGAGCATGTCCGCTTCGCTCTTCGCGGCGCCGGCGCAGCCATGATCTGCTACGTTCTCTATCACCTCTTTGACTGGAAGGGTGTCTCTTCGGGCATCTCGACCTGCATGATTACCGCGCTCAGCACGGCAGGCTCGTCGCGGCAAAAACAGATTCTCCGCTTCCTAGGCGCCATCACAGGAGGCCTGCTCTTTGGCATCCTCTCGCAGTCCGTCTTGCTGCCCGCCTTTGACTCCATCGTCCCGTTCTGCCTTATGTTCACAGCCGTCACGGCCTTCTCCGCCTGGATCGCTACATCAAGCCCGCGCATCTCCTACCTGGGCCTGCAGATCGCCTTCGCGTTCGATCTCGTGCAACTCAGAACCTTCGGCCCGGCTGTCCAACTTACTCCCGCACGCGACAACGTCGATGGCATCATCCTCGGTCTCTTCGCCATGTGGATATTCTTTGACCAGGCACAGTCCGGTACCGCAGCCATGGCCATGCGGACGACCTTTCTGCATACCATTCGCCTCATCATGGACTACCTCGGGACTGTCCCCGGCGAGTCCAAGGCGGAGTATCTCAAGATTGTTCGTGGTCAGCGTGATGCCGTGAACGAAAACTTCTCCCAGGTTCGCATCCTCGCCGACGCAGTTCTCTTCGAGTTCAACGAAGGTCGCGAAGAAGCGCTCAAATGGCGCGCCGCCATCCACATCTGGCAGCCCGAGCTCAGAACCTTCTTTCTCATGCAGATCACCCTGGCGCACATGCGTCTCAGTACGTCGGCCGGCCGGCTTTCGCCATTGGCGGAGCGTTTGCAGGAAGACAACCTCGCGGCGTTGCAGCGCTTATCCGATCTCATCGATTCTGATGCTCCTTACACTCTGAGCACTGACTTCGACGTTGCGGAGGAGCCATCACCCGACGCGAGCCACGACGCGCCTATCGCCGCCAGTAGTCGCAAGATTCTCAGCTATCTCACGCACCAGGTAGAGACTTCCCTGCCGCGACGCACAGACGACATGAAGCCATCCCCCGGGGGATCGCGTGCTGCGCCAACGCAAATTGCTTGATGATTCTGATTTAGCGCAATATTTGGTCAAGCGCCACTTGCCTGGCATCCGGAAGCTGCAGGCCGAGGATCTTTGCGATTGTAGGCGCGACTTGCAGGTTGGTGATGTCGCCGAGGACGACGCCCGATTTGATCGCTGCTCCAGAGGCGACGAAGAGAGCCTGCATGTCGGGCATGGTGTTGATGTAGCCGTGCTGACCGCGGGGCGAGACAGGCTTCGTAATCGGACTGTTGGTGTCATCGGTGAAGGCGTAGTCCGGGGCGGCTGCGAGGTAGAGCTGGGGTGCCTGGTCGGTGTCAGTGTCGGCGGGTATGCCGATGGCGCGAGCCTCGTCGTTGGTGTAGACGGTGGCGACTCCGGGAAGAGCGGCGAAGTAGGCCTTGAGCCTGGGGATGAGTTCGGCACGCTTGCTGGGGTCGCGGATGAAGAGCTCGGCTGCACCTCCTTCTGCTTTGACCCAGACCTGTCCAGCGACTTTATCGCCCTGCTTCGTGAGCAGGCCCTGCTCGAGTAGAGCGGCGTTGGGGCTGATGGAATGGGTTACGGTGGTGAAGCCGTGGTCGGAGGCGATGATGAAGGTAGTGCGGTCGAGAATGCCGGCAGTACGAGCGGCGTCCACGATGCGCTGGAGGCAATGATCCGCGTAGGCATAGGCCGCGTAGGCTGCGGGTGTGAGTGGACCGTACTGATGCTGAATGGAGTCGGTCTCGAGCAGGTGGAAGAGGAGGAGGTTGGGGGTGTGCTTCTCGAGGATGTCGACGGCGGCATCGGTCCAGACCTCGTCACGCCACGCCGGGGTGCTCTTCTCACCGAAGTGCTCGACCTCGTCGCGGGTGAGGATGTTGCTTGCGATCAGTTCCTGCGGGATGGCATCGCGGATGTCGGGCTTCTCGCCAAACTGCCAGTTGACGCCCTTGGCTCCGTAGATGGCGACCCAGTCGACCTGACCGGTCGTCATACCTTTTTCCGCGGCTGCGTCGTACAGGGTGCGGGCGTGAACGAGCTTAGCCTTATCGACCCATGGCTTGACGGCGGGCGCGCCGCCGTCGGAGGGGAACTCGATGCGACCGTTTGCCATGACGAAGTGCTGGCTGGCGTTGACGCCGGTGATCAGGGCGGTGTGGTTCGGCCAGGTGACGGTCGGGTTGATGGGCCGCATTGCGGTAGCGGCAACTCCATCGGCGGCCAGTTTGCGGAGTGTCGGCATGGGAAGGCGCGGGTCCAGCAAAGCTCGCGCTGGGAAGCCGTCGATTGTGATGAGGACGACGATGGGCTGATGCGCTGCGTCCGGCGTTTTCTGTGCGATGGTGTTGCCTGCGGTGCCGATGAGAAGAAGGGCGGAGAGTGCCAGTGGTCGGATCAAGGCTTCGTGTCCTTAGAAAAACTTCGTTGCAGAATGATAGAGCCGTTGCTTGTGTGAGGGAGACGAGCGGGGAGCCCGCCTCCCGGTGGAGTTTAGAACAGCAGCTTCAGGCCAAATTGAAGCTGACGGGGTGAGTTACTCTGCGTGGTGATCTGTCCGAACGAGGCATCCGTGACGCCGGTATCTGGTGAGCCGAACTGAACGTGATTGAAGGCGTTGAAGAGCTCTGTACGAAACTGTACCCGTAGCCTCTCCACAGGATGCATCTCCTTGAGGAGCGATAGGTCGGTACTGTTGAGGCCGGGGTTGCGAACGGTGTTGTAGTAGGCCGGTCCGTTGCCGAGGGTGAAGGGTGCGGGCTGGCTGAAATCGGCGATGTTGAAGTACTTGCTGAGACGCTGGTGGATGTCGCCGGTAAGCCTTGGGTTGAGACCGTTCGTGTTGGCATAGAGGGTCTGGAAGCCGAAGCCCGAGAGCGAGTTGCTGGCAGAGATCTGGAGCGGTGTGCCGCCCTGGAGGGTGGTGATGCCGTTGACCTGCCAACCACCGGCGAGGAGGTCTTCCCAGCCGTTCATGCTGCCGCCGAACTTTTTACCTCGTCCGAAGGGAAGCTGATAGATGTAGCTCATGATGAAGCGCTGGTGGATGTCCTGTGAGCTGACGGCGTAGTCGGCGAGCGGACGGAAGCTGTCCTGGTGATTGGTGCCATTGTCGAAGTTCTTCGCCCAGACGTAGGAGCCCTGGAGTTGCAGGCCGGACTCGAAGCGCTTGCTGAGACGAAGTTGCAGACCGTCGTACTGATCGTCGCCGCCGGAGAGGAAGAGTGGAAGAACACTGGTGAACTGCGAGTAGCGCCGAAGCAGTTGTCCTCGTGATGTTGTAGCGGCAGCCAGGGCACCAGTCGTGATGGAACCGAAGTATGGGTTGGCGACGCTATCGTTGAGGTGTGAACCGAGAGAGAGATCGGAGGTAGGAACTTGGTCGAAGTCAATACCGCCTTCCCTGCTCTGCTGCTGCTTGCGTCCGCGATTACCGACATAGGCGATGTCTACGATCGTGTCGTAAGGCAACGTCTGCTGCACGTCGAGGTTCATCTGGATGGTGTACGGGGTGGGCGTGTTCTGGATGGCTCCCTCGATCTGGCCTCCTACACCGGTGAGAAGTCCTTGCGAGGCTCCGGGCGGAGTCTGAAAACCCTGCGGAAAGGGATTATCGAGAGTGTTGAAGGGGGTGATGCCGTCCAGCGTGCTGACCCAAGTGTTCTGGACGCGGAAGCCATACGGTCCGACGGTTCCGGCGGCGGCTTGAGCCGAAGGGCCGTAGACGATGGCTGCGCCACCATGAATGACGGTGGTCTTCTCCGCCGCATAGGCGAAGCCGACACGAGGGGCGAAGTTGTTGGCGTCGATGTGGTACTGGTGGCGGCTGTTGCCGTTGACTCCGACGAAGACCAGACCGCCCTGAAGGCCGGGAACGACGGAGGACAGCGGAGAGGCAATGGACGGATTGAAGTAGTTGGTTCGGTTAAAGCGCTCGGTGCGCGGGGTGTCGATATCGTACCGAAGACCGAGGTTGAGGGTCAGCTTGGGGCTGACGCGCCAATCGTCCTGTGCGTAGCCAGCGAAGTAGTAGCTTTGCGAGGCATCATCCTTGTACGCCTGGATGAGGTCGCCGGTGCCGGTGCCGAGGAGCAGCGACGCAAGTCCGTTGCCGGTGTTGGCGCTGGCGGCGTTGGGGTTCGGACCCTGGGTGAAGTTGGTGCCGAAGGAGAAGTTGCCGGAGCTGTCGGCACTTTCATGATCATTGACGCGGATGAGGCGACCATCGAAGCCTGCCTTGATCGTGTGCGGCCCGCGAACGAGGGTCACGGAAGAGAGAAGGCTGTAGGTCATGAAAGCGTTATGCCGATTGCCATTGTTGCCGAGGCCCACATACCCTGCCGGTGAGATGACGGGGAAGAGGGCTGTGCCGCCAGCGGCGTCGAGGGTGCCGGGCAGTCCGAGGGCGCTGTCCTGGAAGTTGAGGCTGTCGTTGAAGTAGTTGTAGAGGGTACGGGCGAATCCAAGGCGGACGTCGACGATGGTGCGGGAGTTGGGTGTTGCGGTGTAGCCGAAGGTGAGGCCGCGGCTGAAGTCTTCCCCATTGATCAGACCTTCTGCGACGGCGTCAGCCTTGGGGAAGAGGGGCTGCGGGTTGCTGTCAAAGTAACGATTGGAATAGCGGGCAAAGATCTTCTGCTTGTCGCTTAGGGTGTGATCGACGCGTACGTCCCACGCAGTGGTCTGGTTGATGGTGCTTCCGGTTGCGAAGTAGTTGTTCGCGTTGGTGATGGAATTGCCGGCGATGTTCGGCAGGGGGTAGAAACCGAGTGCATTTTTGGCGACGTTGCTCATCATCGAGGCGGGAACCTTATTGCCTGCGAAGGCGTCGCGGATGAAGCCGGAGCCATTAGGATTGGGACGGGTCGAGAAGGGGTTGTAGATGGTGATGAGCGAACCGTTGGCGCCGAGAGTCTGGGAAAAGTCTCCGTTACGCTGCGCCAGCGTTGGAACGGTGGTCGTAAGCGAGGCGAAGTCGTTCTCACGCAGGAGTTCCGTCGAGATGAGGAAGAACGTGCGATCCTTCACGATGGGTCCGGTGAGGATGCCGCCAAATTGATTGCGGCGGAAGGGCGGGAGCGGTGTTCCATGGAGCTTGGCGAAGTAATTGTTCGCATCGAGATCGTTGTTGCGAATAAATTCGAAGGCGGTTCCGTGGAACTGGTTGGTGCCTGACTTGAAGACGACATTGAGGATGCCGTCCAGACTGCGCCCGAACTCGGCGGGATAGTTCTGTGCGAGGAGGCGGAACTCGCCGATGGCGTCGACGGACGGGAAGATACCAATGCCGGCGTTGCCGTTGACGGTGGGGAAGCCTGCGGGTGTGCCGTCGACGAGGGTATCCGTGTAGCCCTGCCGGCCGCCGTTCACCGAGTAGCTGACGGCGTTGTAGTCGTTGCCGATGGAGCCGGAGAAGCCGGGGGCGAGCACGAGAAGGTCGTAGGGGTTGCGACTGTTGAGCGGCAGGCTTCGGATCGAGGTTCCATTCACTTCATCACTGACGACGGACGAGACCGTATCGACGCCCGAGACATCGGCGTTGACAGTGACTGCCTGCTGGATCTGGCCCACGCTGAGCGTCACATCCTGACTGGCGTGTTGGCCGAGGTCGAGCCGGATGCCGGTCTGGCTGTAGCTCTGGAAGCCTGCAGCCTGTACGTTCAAGGAGTAGGTGCCGGGCGTCAGGTTCAGGAGGGAGTACTCCCCTTTTAGGTTCGAGGTTGCTGTGACGTGTGCATTCGTCGCGGCACTGGTCGCAACGACAGTCGCCTCACTGACCGTCGCGCCTGCAGCATCGTGAACGACGCCTAGAAGGTTTGCGCCGGTATCCTGGCCTATGCCGAGGCGACAAAGTGTCACCAGGATGAGAAGGCTCGCAAGGTGAAGCCACCCGAAAAATTTCTGATTCATTGATCTATCCTCTGCTCGTCAACGAGCGCCACTTGTTCTTGGGAATGGCGAAGCAGTTGCTATTCGCCTTGCTGAACGTAGTGGAAGGTGTTTATGGAACTTCAGTGATTTCACGGTGATTCCTGGAATGTTCATTGGGCGCGAAGCAAGTAAAGGAGCGGAGGGCATGTCGAAGAGCTGGATTTGCTGAGGTGAAACGAGGTGATTCATCGTTACGTAACGATAGGACCGCTAGAGTAAAGCTGAACACATGAGGACATGAAGTTGAGTACACGTGCATCCGTCGATGACATGGCGATGGAGCCTGATGGTCCGGTGGACGATAAGGATAACGCCGCACGAGCGCTGGTAACGCGCATACTTGCCAGTCCGGACTTTATCCGTTCGCCGCAGCTCTCCAAGTTTCTTCTCTATATATGTAAGGTGAGCTTCGAAGGGCGCAGCCGAATCCTGAGCGAGCAGCACGTTGGGGTTGAGGTATTCGGACGTGCGCCCGACTACGATACTGCCGCCGATACGATCGTACGGTCCCATGCGCTACGCCTGCGACGCCGGCTTGAACAGTATTTTCAACGGGCGGGACGGCATGAGCCACTTCACCTCATCGTGCCCCGCGGTGGCTATGTGCCAATCTTTCTGGCGGTTCCCGCAGGCTCTCCGCCTGAGGACCACCCAGTCGCTTTCTTCGTGGCTGCGTTGAGTGAAACGGAAACCGAAGCTCCTGCGGAAGGTCCAGGGAGTACTTACATCGAAGGTCTTGCAGAGCCGGGGCCCTCCGCCTTAACAACAGCACTGAAGACCACTCCCGTAACGGTGTGGCGTCATCGCTTCGTGATCGCGGTGTTGGCGCTGCTGCTTATTATTCTGAGCATTGCGTTCGGATTCCATCTGCGTTCCCATTTTCTTGTCAGTCGACATCATCCGTTATGGGGCAGGCTCTTTACCGACGATCAGCCTACCCGCATCGTCCTCGGTGATTCAGGAATGGTTCTGTTTCATGCGACGACGAGGCGTTACGTCAGCCTGCATGACTATTTGAGCCACGATCTGAGCAAGCAGCTACCGTTTGTGGAGCAGGTCGAACCGCACTTTGCAGAATTTCTGGCCGGCCGTAGATATACCTCGATGGTGGATGCTATGACATTGGCACATTTGCTCCGATTGCCTGAGGCTCTGCCTGAACGGACGCTGGTGCACTACGCCCGCGACATGCGCCTGGAGGACTTCAAGTCGAGCAACCTGATTATCATCGGGGCACAGGAGGCTGTTCCATGGGTCGAGTTGTTTGAGCCGAGCATGGATTTCGTGTTCAGCATCGATAATCCGGAGCGACACTCTACGTTTGTTAACAAGCAGCCTCGACCTGGGGAGTCGCAGGAGTACAACTCGTACAGCCCTGCAACGCGGACGAAGGCCTATGCCGTCCTCGCGTTTCTGCCAAATCTCAGTGGAACCGGAAACGTACTTATTCTGGAAGGTCTGTCGATGCCGGGCACAGAGGCTGCTGCCGACCTGGCGATGGATGACGACCGACTGCTGCCGCTTCTCAACAAAATTCGAAAGCCCAATGGATCGCTGCCGCACTTTGAGATGCTGCTGGAGAGCGACACTGTCGGGGCGATTAGCGAGAGCGCCAAACCAGCACGATTGATTGCTCTTCATGTGCACGAATAAACCTCTCCTGCATTCCGTTCGATGGCACAGCGTATCTATGCACAAACTCGAATTGGCTCAGGGCAGTTCAAAATCCAGGACCGCCGTGGTGACCACTGGCTTCGCTTGAGGAAGGCTTGACGGAGTACACTACGGCGTTACAGGTAAAGGCAGGCGAGAGGCCAACCATCAAGAACGGGGGCGTGCAGCCCTGTTCGGTCTACGTTAGCTGTAGAGCATTGCTCACTGCCTGTATGGTCCAGCAGTAGTCAGACCACCTTCGACCAGCACAGGCGGACGTCTAAGCCTGGTCGCTTGTTCGAAGCCGTAAGCCCATCCCAGCAGGTCACCATCGTGCCATGGACGTGCGCTCATCTCAAGCCCGAACGGTAATCCGTTCGGGTAATATCCGGCAGGCAGAGCGATTGCCGGCACACCGATCTTATTGACCCACGCAGTCTCTGAGTGGGGACCACCGGAGAGTTTGCCTTCCTGCGGCATGGTCTCATCCGGTGGCGGCATCTGCGCCGTAGGATAGAGCAGGCCGTCAAGGTGGAAACGGTCCAGTGCGTCGACATACTGTTGCAGCATTGCATCCCTGGGGCCGAAGTAGTTCTGCCGGGCGCTCGGATCTTCCTTCAAAACAGCCTGCGCTGGCTGCTTGTGGGAGCGGTCAGATGCGACGCACGCGCTGTCGGGAGGCATGCACGCAGTGCTCGAAGGTGGTGTACTCGCAGTTTCAACCAGATCATCAAGGGACCCACTCACCCCCGTGAAGACCGGTGGCAAACTACGACCGGTGGCTTTCTTGTACTGCACGTCATCTTTGTATTCCTCGGGTCCGAAGCTTTGCAACCATTGCATTGCGCCATCCCGCCGGTACAGTCCAGTGTTGACCTTCTTTTCGGCCTCGAGAAACGATAGCGGGAGTAGGTCCTCTTCGATTACTACCTCGGCACCTGCCTTGCGCACCAAGTCGATCGTGAGCAGCAGCATCGCTCTCGTCTCGGGTTGCAACGGAGTTCCCTTACTTTGAAAGATGAACGCCGGTATACCGAAGCGCTTTCCCTTCAGCGCATCTGCCTTCAGGTACTTCGTATACGGACCAGCCTGCGCCTTCGCGGCAGATCCAGCCGTTTTGAAGTCCTGCACATCTTCGCCAGCCATGACATCAAGCGCAATGGCTGCATCCGTCACGTCGCGTGCGATCGGACCCGTGTTGTCCAGCAACCAGTCCAATGGCGCGATGCCTGCGATGGAGACCAGGCCGCGCGTTGGAAACAGACCGACGACGGCACTGGTCCCGGCGACCATACGTATGCTGTTTCCCGTGTCAGTGCCTGTGCCCAATACCGCCTCGTTCGACGTAATGGCGGTGACGGTGCCGCCCGACGAACCACCGGGTGAGAACCTGACATCGTATGCGTTACCGGTGCGTCCAAAGGCTGTGGAACGGTTCGTATCACTTGCGGCAAAGTCCGGCATATTCGTTATCCCGACAATGACAGCGCCCGCAGCTCGGAGGCGACTTACGACGGTTGCATCTTTCGGCGCGATGAACGCGTGGCCAGGAATTGCGAATCCTTCCCAGCCATCCGTATCCGGCATGCCTTTGACAGCTGTGTTCGCCTTAATGACCATGGGGACACCCCACAGTGCTGCGTGTCTTTCTTCCTTGTCCGCGTCCTCCTGACGTGCCGTCGCGAGCGCACCTTCGACATCGACGGTTTGCACCGATCGGTATATGCCGTTGTATCGCGCGATTCGATCCAGGTTCCACCGCGTGACTTGTTCTACTGTGTAGCGGTGCTTCGCGTATAGAGCATGCAACTGAGGAACCGTGACTTCGAGCAGGTCTCGATCCATGCTCATCTGCTGCCTGACTTCCAAGCGAGGTACGTTCGTCTGGAGAGGTATAGGGAAGGTACTTGGTGGGGGAGCAGTCTGCGCTTGTCCTGGGTATGACAAATGTGAGCAGCTTCCGACAGTTATCCCTATCGCCACAAAGCGGGCCAAACGCAGATCCTTCAACATACTGCTCTTTTACCACGTTCGCCTCAAAGGATACATTGCAGCGAAAGTAAAGCTCTGGACAAACATTGCGCACCTGGGCGCGAGATACAACGATGCTGAAATGGCCGCTTCCAGATAGGTTTATCAGGAATGCTCTCGGCACGGGTCTTGCTCGTCGTATAGATCTTGAAAGAGTCGGGATCAGCAATCTTCGCCGGGATCAGCCCCAGCGCTTGAGCGCCAGAACGCGCTCTCCCGTTTCAGCGTCAGCCCGGATGACGGGCTGCATGGTACTCGGAGCGATGTTTTAGTCCGGATGCAATCCAAAGTCAGGCGGAAGCGGCCGGCCCGAAACGCCTCCGTGATGCGTTGTTTTGTCGGATCGATGATAGTAGCGACCACACATGGCTATTTAGGTAACTCCGCCTGCAAGGATGACACCAGGAACTTCAGCGCCACCTGAATACCTTCAATCGAGGAGCACTCAGCCGACGTGGGCGCGCCTTCGCTGTCAATCAGGGTCTTTTCTATTTGGAGGGTTTCGATGTCCCTCTTTGCGGCTGCGAGGATCTCGCGGAACAATTCTTCAGTCATCCTGGGCATGCCTGGCAGTGGACCGAGTCAGATTCGATTAGCCTCGCCATTTCTCTTTGCGAAGCTCTCTTCTGTTCGTCAACGGATAGGCAACCGACTTCCAATGCTCTTCCGGAATCCACACCCCTTTGACCAAGCGGGAACTCATCGGAAGGCCGCATCCATTGCATAGATGACCCGAATGACGGGCTTGGCCTGCGTTGTCGCGAAGCTGTTGTTGGACTTGTTCGCTGAATGTTCCGGAGCATTGCGGGGTAAGCATATTCAAGCTTTGATGCTTGAACTCATCGAGGGAATGCTGCCCTGCTGGGTCATATCCCCGAAGGGATTCTCCTGAACGTTTCTCTCTTTCATTCCCGTGCAGGCGTTTCGTCTTCTAGTTCAGTGCTCACGATCTCAGCCTGGCCCAGGGTGGTATAGAGGAGAGACGCTGAATAGACTGCGCACTTGCCATCATCAAACGCGATGATGACGCCGCCGTTCAGCCTCTCCGCCGCAATAAGGCGCGGGATTGATTGGTTGTTCACGGCCCACTGGACGCATGGAGGCTACTTGGTTAATCGGTCGGCTATCGCACATAACGGGCCTTTAGTTCATACCTCGTTGCAACTATCCCAATCACCTACATGGTTCCAATAGGCTGCCGAGGCTCCTCCCACGTCTGGATTGTTCTCCGGTGTTACGGTGGCCTCTCAGGCGAGCCAGGGTGCGCCGCATGGTACTCACGCCACAATCGCGCACCGATCTGGCACGTAAAGAAGAGCTCTTCAACGTTATGCGGACCGGCAAGACCATAGACTGGCGAGAGTTTATCAGGAAGGTCATCCTCTTTCACGGTTGCCATTCTAGCGGTCATAGAGCCTGTAGGCACGCACGCCGATCCTGAGTTTGCCCGTCATCCTTGCTCGGTTAGTGCGTTGGCCTGTTGGCGCTAGTCGACATCCTTAGCCATACAGGTGAGCAGACACAGGTCGAGTCGATTCAGTGATCCAAGTGTAGGGGGAGGCAAATTTGGTAGGGGCATAGCGCTAAAACCGTCGACCTCGGCTGTTCAAACGCACAGAGTTGGCAGGTGTGCGAAGAGTGCACGTCGTCGCCAATAAAGAAAGATCACAATTGTGGTCTACATTGTCGAATTCTAGCTGAACCATGCGTCGTTATAGTGAAGGCCGGGAAGAGAAACCCGCCTGAAGGACTCTTATAGGAGAAGACATGCCTCAATATCTTATCGCCATTCAACACCCCGAGAACTACAACCCATCGCTGGAAGGGGAAGCGATGATTCGTGACATCGGCGCACTCAACGAGGAGATGGATGCCGCTGGAGCCCGGCTCTTTGCAGGCGGTCTGGAATCTGTAGGCCGCGCTAAGTCGTTGCACAAGCAGCCCGACGGCCACGTCTCTATGACAGACGGCCCATACCTCGAAGCGAAGGAATATATAGGTGGCTTCTGGATCCTTCAGTGCGCTGACCTGGACGAAGCGCTGGCCTGGGGACGCAAAGCCGTCGTCGCCTGCCGGGTCCCCGTCGAGGTCCGAGCTTTCATCAGAATGAGACCCGACAAAAGCTAGACCATATATCAAAAACCATCGCCTGCGGCGCACTAGCGCTGAATGGCGGCCTCTACCCAAGGTCTTCCAAGGACACCTCATGCGAAAAAAGTTACTCACCATCGCGTTGCTCGCTGCACTCGCGACAACACAGCAAGCAAGAACTCAGAGCAGAACCACCTACTCAAAGATGGCACCCGCCGACCAATACCTCATGGCCGATCGCACTGCAGAAATCGCGCTTGCGCGAACCGCCGCACCGGATGCCATCGCTCGCGACGCAGACGTGTTGGTCCTCGGACTTCACGGTTTTGAAACGGCGATCAAAGGTAGGAATGGCTTCGTTTGCATCGTCGGACGTTCCTTTACATCCGCGCCGGATGAGGACTTCTGGGATCCGAATGTGCGCGTGCCCATGTGTGCTAATGCGCCCGCCGCTCGTTCTTACCTGCTGCGCCTGACCCGAGAAACCGGATGGATCCTGGCCGGACGCACGAAAGTGGAACTGGCAGGGGCGATTGCCTCCGCCGTAGAGACAAAAGAACTGCCGCCGATGGAACCCGGAGCCATGTGCTACATGATGTCGAAAGAGGGATTCGGTGGAAGCGCCGTGCCACACTGGCCTTCCCACCTCATGTTCTTCTATTCCGATACCGACCCCGCGATATGGGGAGCCAATTTGTCGGCTTCTCCCATCACCGCGGTGGCAGACCCCATGGAACACCTGACGCAGTTCGTCATTACAACGCAACGATGGTCAGACGGAACGGAAGCTCTTCAAGCAACCCCTCATGTCCACCCATGAAGGGCTGGGAGGGGACCGTCCACAACGCGACATCGCTATTGGGTAACGTAACCCCGTAAGCTATCAGGCATGACGGATGTGCGGAAGACGATTGAAGCCGTGTGGAAGATCGAGGCCGCACGGCTTATCGCCTCCATTGCCAGGGTGACGCACGATCTGGGCATTGCGGAAGAGATCGCGCAAGATGCACTCGTGACTGCGCTCGAACTCTGGCCCAAAGAAGGCATCCCCGATAATCCCGGTGCGTGGCTCATGACAGCGGCCAAACGGCGCGCCATCGACTCCTTGCGCCGTGGTCGCATGCTCATACAGAAACACGGGGAGATCACCCGCGAACTTGAATGGCAACAGCAGCAGCTTGGACAAGCTTTGGAGTACTCCATGGACCAGGTGATCGATGATGACATTCTGCGCCTCATCTTCACCGCGTGCCATCCAGTGCTGACGCTGGAAGCGCGAACAGCGCTCACGCTGCGCCTCATCTGCGGGCTCACCACTGAAGAAATTGCCCGCGCCTTCCTCGTACCCGAGAAGACGATGGGACAGCGGATCTTTCGCGCAAAGAAAACCCTCTCTGAAGCTCGCATCCGCTTTGAGACACCATCCGGAGACGAGTTGCGAAACAGGGTAGCTTCCGTACTCACCGTCGTTTACCTGATCTTCAACGAGAGCTATACAGCGACATCAGGTGATGAATGGATGCGAGCCGCGCTTACCGACGAGGCACTGCGTCTCGGTCGCATTCTGGTGCATTTCTTGCCTGAAGAATCAGAAGTCCATGCTCTGATGGCGCTCATGGAGTTGCAAGCATCGCGTACCGCGGCTCGACGAGGACCAGACGGCCAGGCAGTTCTATTACCAGATCAGGATCGTTCCCTTTGGGACCGCATGCAAATTCAGCGGGGCATAGCAGCACTTGAGCGCGCTCAGCATCTTGAAGGAAGCGCAAAACCATACGCATTGCAAGCAGCGATTGCCGCTTGTCACATGCAGGCCCACACCGACAAAGATACAAACTGGGGCAAGATCGTCACTCTCTACGACGCCCTGCTACAGATCAACCCCTCACCCATTGTTGCGCTGAACCGCGCAGTAGCCGTCGGCATGGCGCAAGGGCCGGCCGCAGGCCTTGACGCGCTTGATCGAGCCTCCAGCCTTGCTAGCAACTCAGTGCTGGCCGGCTACCATCTCTTTCGCAGCGTTCGTGGAGACCTGCTCATGAAAATGGGCAACTTCCTCGAGGCCCGTGAAGAACTCCAGAGTGCCATTGGCATGACTCAAAATTTGCGGGAACAGGAAATGTTGGCGAAGAAAATTAGGCAGATGGAGAAGAGCGCCCGTTGACGTGGACCGGTTCAGTTCTCGTAAAGCGCTCTTCGGGACGAGCACTTTTCTAAATTAACGACAAATCGCCAAGTCACACATCGATAGAGTCTGACCCCTTAGACGAAGACTCTGCCGCGAAGTCAGTGTTATCGGCAAGGTCGAAACTCCGGAGGCTTCTGACAAGAGCCGAAATTGCCGCAATTGCGGTTCCGGACCAACGTCATAGCCCGCAGCTCAAGTGTGCTTGCTCTCCAGTTGCCGATTACTTGATTGCCTCTATGAAGGGGGATTGGTGCTCAAGGAGAGTTCGCCGTTCCTACAGCGGCAGCCCCGAACGTCCTGTGCAGTTCTCTAAATACCCACCCACAAACACAATCAACTCCGCCCGCATCGGCCGCAGCAGAGCTTCAGGATCATCCGACTCCAACAATCGCCGGCTCACTCCCGCCATCGCTCCCTGCACCATGGAAGCTGCGAGGAGTGGATCTGCCAATGGCTCCCGCGCCGTCCTGAGCATGGCCACCATCGCCCGGAGAACCCGCACCCCAGTCTGCTTGGCGATCATCGCCCCATCCACATCATTGCTCACCGCGTACATGGCGACGCTCGCCCGCACGTCTTGCATCTTTGCTCTCAGGAACTCTGTAACCAGGGGTTCCGCCATCTCCTCCACCGGTCTGCCATGCTGGGCCGAGCACGCCGCCTCCACCGTCTCCGCGACATGATTCATATGGCGCAACAACACCGCCTGCAGCAACGCGCTCTTATTCGGGAAATACTGGTAGAGGGTGCCAACCGCCACCCCTGCCCGCGCCGCGACAGCCGTCGTCGTCAGCCTTTCCTTGCCGATGTTCAACAAAACCTGAATGGTCGCCGTCAGAATGGCATCCACGCTCGCCGTCGACCGCGCCTGCACAGGCGATTTCCGCGGCTCTAACACCATCTCCACACGTTGCGCCAAATGCGAACTCCTAATCTGAAGCTTGCTTCATCTAACCATACGTAAGGCAACCAAGAAAAGGATCGACACCTATGAGCATCCAGACCACGCAGCAACTCGGCGGCACCTTTACCTTCCCCGGAACCGAGATCACCGTTCATCGCATCGGCTACGGAGCGATGCAACTCGCTGGTCCAGGAGTCTTCGGGCCGCCGAAAGATAAGGACGCCGCGCTTGCCGTCCTTCGAGCCGCGGTCGAGGCAGGCGTCGACCACATCGACACCTCCGACTTCTATGGGCCGCACATCACCAACCATCTCATCAAGGAAGCCCTGTATCCCTATCCGGCCAATCTCACGCTGGTCACAAAGCTTGGAGCGCGTCGCGATGACAAGGGCGCCTGGAATCCCGCACAGTCGCGTGCAGACCTCATCAGCGCCACTGAAGACAATCTCCGAAACCTGGGCATCGAAGCGATCGACATCGCCAACATGCGTCTCATGGGCGACTTCATCAAACCCACCGCGAGCGACATTACCGAGCAGATGGAGACCCTGGCCGACCTGCAACGTCAGGGTAAGATACGCCACATCGGTCTCAGCCACGCGACTGCCGACCACCTGGAGCAGGCGCAACGCTTCGCCCCGATCGTCTGCATCCAGAACATGTACAACCTCGCACACCGCGACGATGAGACATTGCTCGATACGCTCGAGAAGCAGGGGATAGCCTATGTCCCTTACTTCCCACTAGGCGGCTTCACCCCGCTGCAGACCTCTGCACTTGACGACGCGGCAAAACAGCTTGGCGTCACTCCCACGCAGCTCGCGCAGGCATGGCTGCTCCAGCGCTCGCCCAATATGTTGCTGATCCCTGGCACCAGCTCGGTAGCGCACCTCAAGCAAAACCTCGCCATCGCCGACATCACCGTCCCCGCTCACATCCTGGCAGAACTCGACAAGATAGCCGGCCCCGCCTACGCCGAAGGTCTTCAGAAGATGGTCGCCGCTCGTCACTGAACAAAATCAGCCCTGAACTGATAATTCGCTCGGGTGGAAACACCTGGGCGAATTGCTTCAGGAGCTAAGAACGGAAAATCGGATGGCCCTCGAACCCGACGTTTGTACAGGGCGACATGCCTCTTTGTCGCTGAGGCTGTCACACCCGGTCCTCGATCTGAACCGAACAACCGGACGGTGAGCGGAGTCCCGCAAAGCCCGCTTTCGGCAAATTCATTTTCGTCATTGCCGCAAACGCCGTTTTCAGGGAAGTTCACTTCTCATTAGAGCCTGAATCTTGGTGACACCTAGGCTTTCAGAAGCGGTGTCGGAGACAGTGCACCTTGGGCTGCAGAGTATGAGATAGCGTCGCCAGACCGGCCTATTCTTGGCTCGTAAAACGAGCTGCTTAGTCAGCGTGTTCTGACTTATTCCCTCAACTTCATTCCAGGAGATGAGTTTCCAAGCTATCCACCTGCGATAGGAAATCCCTTGATCGTTGACCTCAGCTTGAACGAACCCTAATGCAGCGATCTGGAAAATGATCATGAGGAGCGGGAAGCCCCATGGGAGGAGACCTTCGGATTTCTGCGGCAACATCGAAAGGCTAAACACTACTAGAAGCAGTTGGACCACGCGAACGTATATCAGCAGGGAGAGTGAGTTGAACCGAACCGCACTGATTTTCATTTCATCTCCACAGCCTTTCTACACCTTGGTTCGGGAGAAGAGCTGACAAATTCGAATCTGCCGCAAAGTCATGGTTTTCGGCAACGTCGGTCGTTGGTGCCGAGAATGCCGTTTTCTGTCAGACACCGACGAAGCACGTCACAGCGAAGCAGGCTTAGGAGAACTTCGAAGACGGTCCACCAAAACCCAGCCAGCAAATCCAGCTAAGCCAATGAGGCCGAATTTCCACTGCCGGTCTGGATAGAGCGACAAAATCCGTATTCCGCTTCCCCAAAGGAACATGAAAAACGCTGTCATCCACACTACTGTCTTGTGAAGCCTTTGGCTGAAGCCCACGACCCGGTCAAGTCTCGGCATCACCCTGAATAGAAGCACCCAGCATGCGATAAGCAGGAATAAGATGCCGCCCACAAAGAGAAACCACGGAGAAATAGCGAGTCCCTGGTTGAAACGTCCCGTATCTCCGCTGCCAGCAAAAGGACGCATGAGCAAGTAGGCGACGAGTTCAGCGAGGTTGATCACGACAAACCAGTAAAGAATATAGAAAAGTGCCTTTCGCTTACCTGCTTTAGGTAGTTCAAGCAGAGAGAGACTGACGACTACGAAGGTTACATGCATCAACAGGGGCATAGCGCCGATCGCCGCCTCGGCCGGATTTCCGGATGCAGGAAACAGTTGATCGTAGGGAACCCCTTCGTCCCAGCCACGCATCGTTACGAAATTCCCCTGGATCACGGTGAACGGGGTGCGTGAAAAGCCAAGAAGCCAAGCCGTGGTGCTATGCGCATGCTCATGGGCCAAAATGATCAAGGCCTGGAGGGCAAAATAGATCGCTACTGTCGCGAGAGAAAACTTGATCCAGCTCCAGCTTGCATCGCGCGCGTTCCGAATCATGAGTTTCCTCAGGCTGATACAAGAGTGATACCACAGTTGCTTATGACCACCTGCGATCCCCAGCCACCATCACAGTCCACGAAACGCCAAAAGAACTAGCCATCGCCTAGGCACCTGCACTTCTTTTCTGTCATTCCCGCAAGCAACCTACATGAGCACACAGGGAACGAGACGTGGCTGGCAACGCTCTTTGTTTTGTTTTCTGCACCACGACACGGTAGCGTAGAGGAGACGATGTCCTTCAATGAGCCACAAGGCGATCGGGTTGAAGCTGCTCTTCTCGGCGCGGGTCTGCTGTTGGACGTGCGATTCTGCCGGGGCGTAGTCCGGCACCTGCACGGCCCCGCCGGAGTTAGCAGCTATCAGCGGGGAAATACATACTTCATACACTTCGCTAAGCAATTCATTTTGCTGGGCTTATGTTGATTCAAGGGAGCTTGCAAGATTGTTTGGCGGAGAGTGAGGGATTCGAACCCCCGATCGCCTTACGACGATGTCTGATTTCGAGTCAGGTGCATTCAACCGGGCTCTGCCAACTCTCCGCGTTATGTCAGGTCAACTGAACAAGCTGGAAGCATCTGCTTTGTTCAGTTGCCCTCAGATCCTGCTGCTCAACGAGCTCCGTTCACACTCTGTGTGACCTATCTGTCAGGGCACTTACGTGAGTTGAGCGGAGCATATGCGAACAGCAGAAATCGACCGGTCCTTTTCAGTCTACTGTCGAATATGTGTCTATGGCAATGGCGAGATAAGGCAGGTTATCTCAGGGTCGCTCAAGGTGGTCCGATCTTCTGATCACGCCTTGCACGCTGCCTTATTCTCTCAAGCCACTGAACAGTGCCACGCTCGATGGCTCGTCAGCGTCAAACGCATTCAGCGCAGCGGTGAAACCACGGGAGTCATGCTTGGACGGCTATTGGGCGAGCTGGGGATTCGGGGCGGAAGGCCGAGGGGGCGGACTTCGGTATTATTTTTTTCTGAGGTCCAAAGTCTTGATTCGGGG
The DNA here is from genome assembly GCF_025685605.1 of Granulicella arctica. NCBI lineage: Bacteria > Pseudomonadati > Acidobacteriota > Terriglobia > Terriglobales > Acidobacteriaceae > Granulicella > Granulicella arctica. The sequence continues at coordinate 3,505,801 of NZ_JAGTUT010000001.1, read as the reverse complement.
TGGGATAGGTCTGGACTTGTTCGGACTTGCCTGCAGCCCGGGCTGCGGCGTGGGCGGCGAGCTGCTTTTGGGCTGCGTCCCATTGGGCGTTGGCCAGGGCGATGGCTTCGTGGGTGGTGGTGTATTCGAGGGTGGGGCGGGGGGTCTGGACGGGGGTGTAGTCGGGGATGGGATCTTCGATGGAGGCTTCTGGTTCCGGTCCGGGGGCGAGGACACCGAGGAGGGGGTCCTGGATGAAGTCCTGGACGAGTTCGGTGGCGGCGGGCATGGACCTGGCGTGACGTGCGGCGCGGGCGAGGTTGGCGCTGCAAACCGAGAGTCCCTTGATGAGGGCGGTGGCGTGGCGGTCGTCGATGCCGTTCGAGGCGAGCAGGCGCAGGACTTCGGAGAGGCCGCGCTGGATGGCGTGGAAGTCGTCGGGTGCGGGCAGGGCGATGAAGGTGATGCCGTGGACGGTCTTGTGGGCGGCGGGCTGACGGCTGGCGTGGTGGTAGAAGCAGAGCTTCTGGGTGCGGAGGGCAGGGCTGCCGCACTGGTGGCCGTCGGTGAAGATGTGGCGGCACTGGTAGGACTTTTTGGCTTCAGACGTCGATTCGGACATGGTGATCTCCCTTGTTGCTCTGGTTGGGGTGCTGGTTAAACGCAACAAGCCCGGCTGGGTAGCCGAGCTTGTGATATTTCCTACTAACCTAAGCGTATCACAAATGGCTAACTCGTAGGCCAATGTGTCACAGAAAAAGCGAAGTTGCCGAAAACACCGACTTTCGAGGAGCAACGGCGACCGTCAGCTGCCACCGCCAAGAAATCTCTACAGGGCAAAGACTATAAGCAGCGCTCCAACCGCGCAGTAAAATTGTCTCTGCCTACTAGCCAACCAGAACTGAAAACGACTTTCGTATGTCTCTTCGTTTTTAGCGTTGGTAGATAGAAGACCTTGCAGAATACCCACGAGGCCCGTGCAAGCCACGACAACGTGTTGAAGCCTAGTAGATGGTTGGTCTAGCAGAACAATCAGGCAGTTGGGTAGTTCCACCAGTGTAGGCCTCCGCAAGGCGTGAGGAATGAAAAACGGTTCTTTCAGAAACAATAAATCAAAGTTGCCGAAAGCCCGACATTCAAAAAATTGGGATCGGTTTGATAGCCCATACACCAAGAGGTACGGCTGCCAAACAGGTCACCCACTTCGTCACGATAGTTGTCGGAAGCTTTATCGCCATGAAGCAGACAATACATGCTGCGGCAAAGAATGAGGCTCGCAAAATGACCTCGGAGGCAATCAAGCCCGGGGTATCTCTGCGGCCCCTCCGGTGAAGGCTCATCAAAATTGCATAACTGGGAATACATGCGCAAACAACAATGAGGTAGATGAGCATGATTGCGAAACCTTCACCAAGCGGTCCGTCCTTGGGAAAGACGACGTAACTGACGCAACCGGTAAGGACGAACGCCATTACCAATCCGACCAAACCCGCCGCGAAGTACTCCAATCCAGACAGCATTCGACTCATCGTGAAAGCATACCAATCGGCAATGGCAAGCAAAACGGCGTTTTGAGCAATAACAACCGAAGTTGCCGAAATCACCGACTTTCAAGCAAGTACACTTCTTCAGGGTGAATGAAGGACATGGAACAGCAAAGATGGCAGGGCTTGTATATCCTGCAAGTAACTACAGCCCTGATGTTCATAGCCTTCCCGTTTGTTGTTGGAGGAGCTTCCCAGCTCTTGGGCGAAAGATGGTTTCTACCTGTTTTGCTGATATATGGAGCGTTGTGGCTCAATCAAGGCCGCTTGCTTGTGAATTGGCGCTGTCCACGTTGCAGACGAAGCTTCCTCCGAAGCGATAAGTCAACGATTTCCATGCCATTTCGATCTCGATGTGCGAACTGTGGTCTGCCGCTAGAAGCTGATCTGCACACTTGAGACTCGAGTTTCCGAAAAGACGACTTTCGAGGATGTACGATCATTCCGAGGAGACAAGGGAGTGAAACGTCGGTTGCTAGTCGTAGCGGCGGTCACCATGGTCTGCTGGTTTGCCGTCGCCGGTGCAAGGTTCTACATCACACATCGAAGTCCTTACGCTCCGCCACGTCCAGCCAACATATCTCCTGACGCGACTTACATACAAGGGCCGAACGGTCGAGGACTATGGGAGTCTTGTGCTGTCGATCCCAATGCCGTCCAATGTGTAATCGCAAACGTTGATGGAGTTGTGCGTCAGCATGGGCCGTTCATTCCTTACGCTGGAACGGTCCCACGAACTCAAGATGAGATCGTCATCACTCAGAAGAGCGGAGATGGATGGATTTCGCTAGCCAATGGAACATACCTGATCCCTTTGGAGCACAACGAGGCGAGCAGACGATACCTGGACTTCATGATCGGAAATGCCAAACACTTCTGAGTGCTGATGGTGTCTAGCGGTGATTCCCCGGAAAACGGCGTTTTCGGAAAATTCGACCGGCTAGGACGAGCGAAAACGTCGTGATTGCCGAAAACCTTGACTTTTTGGGAGCAGAAGCTCATCGACCATTCACATCGATAAAAGGTTTGACAGCGAAGGCCAAATGCAGGAACGTAGGGCATTCGCAAAACGTGGAGGTCGGGAAACGAATGAACCAGCGGTGGCTTCTATTTGTAGTCGCTCTTCTCGGTCTAGTGGTTCCGAACAACATGTTTCTCTACGCCTCGCTTCATCAAACAAACGGTTGCGGAGGAGTGACCCACAACCTACTCGCGTCCTCCTTCATGCTCGACGCCTTCCTCGCGATGGGAGTTCTTGCGTATCTATTTGCCGTGCGGCCCCTCGGGCCCATCCGGTGGTACTGGTTTATTCTGCTATCGCTGCTGGGAGGCATGGCCTTCAGTCTTCCCTTCTACTGGTGGTTGAACTTGAGGCGTCAAGCGGCGGCGGAGAGATAGAGTCCGTAGGGCACAGCCGTATCAGCAATGAACAGGTTCCCTGAAGACGGCGTTTGCGGGGATAACGATCGAAGTTGCCGAGAACACCGACTTTGCGGAAACGGCGCCTATGCGGTGCCATCCCCGGGAATACACTGACTTCATGGGAGTGATACTTATCATTGGAGGCATCGCTGGCGTAGCTCTAGGTATACGAGGGGGCGAATTTTCTGCGGGTGACCCAGATGCTATGACAACTTTCAATCGCAAAGTCTCGGAACGTTCTGGACGGATCGTCTTCGTCGTTGCCGGGTTACTTCTAATCTGCGGTGGCCTAAAGTTGATCTTGTTGGGGTGAGAATCCTTACAGACCAGTCCGCAGCTGAAGGGGAGCGCGCTAAGTCATCTCACTGCTGCAAAACGGCGTTATGGCAAAGTTCAAGGCGACCTCCCCCTGTTCAGATCCCAATCCGGAGTCCGGCCGCCCCAGGTTGACGAAACACCGACTTTGCGGAAGGTCTCCGTTTCATGTAGGCCATAGGCTCTTGATTGTTGCGGCTATCCGTCGAGAGATGTTGCTTGCTTTGGCTTCAGCGCGTAGCTGAAGGCGTTGCGTAGCAAGACCGGGAATGTAGTTACATAAGCGTTTTGTCTCTAAACCGAGCCAAGGAGCGAGTCGCTCTTCGTTTGGCGCCCATCCAAGCCACTCGGCCACTTCGACCTTCATTAGGTCCCCCAAGAAGTTGTCGTGCCGGGCAGCAACCGAAGCATCCTCTAGGAATGCACAGATCGGAAGGATAACCCCCAAATCCCCCTCCTCCAACGCAGCTGTTAAAGCAGGTATGAGGATTGAGCCGAAGACGATGTAATGAATGGCTTCGTCGTCTCCCATATATGCGAACTCTGCATGATAGGTAGCCTCAAGTTTAGGAAACCGGCTGAACAACTCGGGCACCACAGTCGCATAGTTCATGCCCTGAGAATACCGGCGACGCGTCGTTCGTGGAAAACGGCGTTTTCGGCAATAACGGCCGAAGTTGCCGAAAGTTGGTTTTGCAGGATTTGCTAGTCGATGGTGTTGACCCTAAGCCGGGGCTAACGGTTTGGCCTTTATATTCGGCATTATTGCTATCGCCGACCTGGTCTATCTGCCGTCGATCTGTTGCGTAGCATCGATGGGAATGACAACATTTGTAAACGTCACTCTTACATTCATCCGTGTGGACCGTCTAAGCTGTACACATCTACCAAGTTATCAATGGCTCTTCATGCGGTACCCCGGGTGTTCGTGAATATTTGTTGGTGCAAGCTCCTTCTACGCTGGATGGTTGTCTCTTCGTCAATTTTGCCGGCCCTTCCTTTGCAGGGTTTCGCGCAGGTCTCGTCCTTGCTCCAGCAGCCACTGGCTTCGAGCGCTGCACCGGCCGCGGTCACGACTTTGAGCGGAACCATTACAGATCCGTCCGGTGCTCTTATACCTCACGCCGTCCTCGCGATCTCAGTTGCCGGTAGCGCAGGTCCGGATGGTTCCCTGGGTGCTTCGCCCGGCGTCAGCCAGATTACGACCGATCCAATGGGCCACTTCAGCATCTCGCTGCCGGCTGGGACCTATGACGTCGCCGTATCCGCCGTTGGCTTCGATGGGATGAGTCGCACTATTACCCTTGGCACACGGCCGATACTCCTCGATCTGCGTCTTACCATCGCCACGACGTTGGACGAGATCGACGTTCCATCGAATGCAGCCTCGAGCACTGCTGCTGCCGATAACAAGAGCTCGCTGATCTTTCGTGGGGATCAACTCAACACCCTTTCGGATAACGACAACACGATGCAGCAACAGGTGCTCGCCATGGCCGGCGGTGGTGGGGAGGGTGGCGGCAGTATCTACGTCGACGGCTTCAGTGGAGGACGCTTCCCTCCCAAGGACACCATTCGCGAGATCCGCATCAATCAGAATCCCTTTTCCTCACAGTATGAAGACCTTGGCTATGGTCGAGTTGAAATTTTTACGAAGCCGGGTAGCGACAAGGTGCACGGCAATTTCTCTTCGTCCGGGAGCACGAAGGCTTTCAACTCTCTCAACCCCTATACCGGCGAGCAGCCACCCTACTATCTCCTTTTTAGCCGAGGCGATGTCAGTGGACCGCTTGGAAAAAAGACGTCTGCGTTCCTGTCGGGAATGCGTGACGATCAGCAGAACAATGCCGTCGTCAACGCATTCAATCCTGATGGAAGTCAGCTTTCCATCGCCGTGTCGGCACCGACTACGGATACTACGGCCGGCCTCCGCATCGACCGTCAGCTCAACACGAAGAACACGCTGGTCTCCCGGTACGAATACAGCAAGTCGGATGCGACGAACAGCGGCGTGGGCCTCCTTGTTCTCCCTTCTGAAGGGATCAATACCAGCACCACGGTGCAGACCTTCCAAATCGGCAATACACAGCTTGTCGGCCCCAAGATCGTCTCCGAAACCCGCTTCCAATATCTACGGACGCGCCTCTCGCAAACACCTGCTTCGACGGCGCCTACCATTGTGGTGCAGGGAGCCTTCAATGGTGGTGGCGCTCCCACCCAGGCCTCGCAGGATAGTCAGGATCAGTTTGAGTTTCAGGAATATCTCTCCTTTTCGTTTGGCAATCATTTTCTTCGCACCGGTGCGCGCTATCGGCTGCTGCACGAGACGAATATCTCTACCGCCAACTTTAATGGTCAATACACCTTCCCGACGCTCGCCGCATACCAGGCCGGAACCCCCAGCCTCTTCAGCCTCACGGCTGGCAAGGCAAACGCCGAACTGACCACGGGCGATCTGGGTGCCTACGCTGAAGATGAATGGAAGATCCGAAAGAATATTACCGCCGTATTCGGCCTGCGGCTGGAAAGCCAGACGGCGATCCCGGATCACTTCAATCCCGCACCGCGTGCAGGCATAACCTGGGCCGTCGGTCAGACGGAAAAGCACCCCGCTTTGTTTACGATTCGAGGCAGTGCCGGGATCTTCTACCAACGCTTCGCACCCGGAAATATCCTGACCTCGATCCGTCAGAACGGGATAAGTCAGCAGGCTTTTCTGATCAACAATCCCTCGTTCTATCCGAACATTCCGTCTGTCGCCCAACTTAGTGGTGTTGCACCAACGCCGTATAGCATCAGCCCTCATCTACGTGTGGCTTCAGAAAATATCGCCAGCCTCTCTATCGAGCGATCGCTTGGCAAAGATGGCAAGCTTGGCTCCGTGAACGCCACGTACTATGCCGTTCGCGGTGTGCATCAGTACAACTCGGAGAACGTCAATGCTGCAATCAGTGGCAGTGGGGCTCGTCCCTTAGGGGGTTCCTCTGACGTGTACCAGTTTGCGTCTGACGGCATCGAGAAGGCCCAGAGCCTGAACCTCAATACCAACCTGCAGCTCACCAAACGACTGTCAGTGTTTGCCTTCTATAGTGCGCGCCGAGACACAGCCGATACCTCTGGTGCGGCGAGCTTTCCGTCACAGCCGTATAACGTCTCCGCCGACTATGGCCCCTCGGGCCTCGGCTTCCGACCCGTCGGACAGCGCCTCTTTGCTGATGCCGATGTGAAGCTTCCCTTCAACTTTTCCTCCGAAATGTTCCTGGCCGCCTCTTCACACTCTCGTTTCGATATCACCACTGGAACGGATCGGAACAACGATACGCAGTTCAATGACCGGCCTGCGTTTGCGACTAATCCAGGACCTACTTCCATTCTTTACGCAACTCCGTTCGGCACCTTCGACGCTAACCCTCAGCCCGGAGAGGCGATTATTCCGCATAACTATGGCATCGCTCCTCGACTTCTTTTTCTTGCGATGGGAGTCAGCCGCCAGGTCAAGTTCGGCCCACGTCCTGCTGAGCCTGCCACCACAGTAAAGGCGGGGCAGCCCGCACCGGCAAGGCCCGACCCTGCCTACAATCTCAGCTTCGGCTTCGACGCAGTCAATGTCCTCAACACCACCAATGGGGGAACTCCAATCGGGGTGCTGAGTTCTCCATTCTTCGGACGCTCCATCTCTACGAACAACCTGTTCGGCCTCACGAGTGCTGCCAATCGCATCATTCTCCTGCATACTTCATTCCGCTTCTAAAAAGAGAGGATGCGGTGATGTTGACTTGGGTCCCTGTCTGATCTGTTTAACGCTGCTGCAGATCCAGCCGGGCCGGTCTTCAGTCGTGACCAATCGCGACCTGTCAGGCAATGGTGCCCGCGAAACTGCGTCTTCGGAAACATGTTGAAAGTTACTGAATCCATGACTCCAGGAGGCTCCATCCTGCACGACTAAGTGTCGCGCAGTTGAAGGGCAGAGGAAATTTATCAGATATTTAGTAAAGCACCCTTGACATGACAAGGAAGCTTGACGTAAAGTTTGCTTGTCACTAATTGGAGGTGATCATGTTGTTCTTCAAGGCAAATACTAAGGCGTATAAGACGTATCGGCGGGATTCAATGGCGTTGGGCATTGTGTACGGATTGCTCATTTTTCTTTCGGCATGGTGCGTGAAGCATCATGTGCCGGACGGCGTGTTCTGGTTGTACTTCTGGTCCCTGGTGCCAACGATTCCGCTGGTGGGGATGGTGGCTCGGTTGGCGAAGTACCTGAGCGACGAGACGGATGAGTATCAGCGGCTGATGACGATGCAGTCGTTGCTGATTGGCACGGCTGCCCTGTTGATCACGCTGCTGGTCAACGATTTTCTGCGGGCGTTTGCCAAGGCGAGTCCGCTGGAACCATTTGTAGCGTTTGTGATTTTCTGTGCGGCGATGGGGCTGACGAAGATGGTGCAGTGGATCCGGAACCGGGTGCGGGACGATGCATAACCGGCTGAAGGACCTACGCGCGGAGCATGGATGGTCGCAGGCGTTTCTGGCGGAGAAGCTGGAGGTTTCGCGGCAGAGCGTGAATGCGATTGAGACGGGAAAGTACGATCCTTCGCTACCGCTGGCCTTTCGGATTGCAAAGCTGTTCGGCAAGCGGATCGAGGAGGTGTTTCAGTATGGGGAGTGACAGGTTTCATGTTGGGTTCTTCCGGGCGGAGACGGCAACATGTCGTCTCCACCTGAGTGGGATCAGGCGTCGCCGAAAGGGCCGCGGGTTGAACTCGCATTCGCGGTTAACTTCACCCAACGAGAGCTTGAGCTTCTCGCCTTGACGAGGATTCGGTGGTAGGGTATCGCCATGAGGAAGCCGCTTTCATCGAGACGTCGTCGGACAGTTTTGTTGGCAGCGTGTGGAACAATCCTGGCCACTTTTCCGACCCTTGCATTGCTCCCGTTGCGGCAGGCACATCGTCTGAGTGACCCGCCTTACTTCATGGGCACTGGTTTTTGTATAGGACTATCAATCGTTTGCCTGATAGCAGCAATCGCGACGCTGGCGAGCCTCAAATCAACAGGCGCAGACAGCTAATCGAAGGATGCGCGTGATGAGTTCGGCTTTCGTCGAACCCGATGATCCCACACGTCCATGGGGGATCGCTGCGGCGCTGGCCGTCCTGACCTTCGTCCTCTGCTATCTCCGGAACTTTGTCCTCTTCCATACCCCGGTGATGCTTTGGGGAGATCAGCTGCTGTACGCGACCAACGGCGCAAGAATGATCTCTGGGCAGATGCCCTATCGGGATTTTTTCGAGCTGATGCCGGCCGGCACCGACCTCGTCTACACTGTGCTGTTTCATCTTTTCGGCATACGCCTCTGGATTCCGAACCTGTTGATGGACTGCCTTGCCGGTGTCGTGGTTCTGCTTACTACGCTTGCAGCAGGCAGTATTCTGCGCAGCAGATTCGTATGGGCGCCGGGCCTCTTGGCTCTGGGCCTTGGCCTCTTCGGCGGATTGGATGCTACTCATCACTGGTTCAGCACGGTGGCCACCCTTGCCGCTCTTGTGGTCCTGCTCCGTGGGATCGCATTGCCGCGAGTGGCCGTTGGCGGTCTCCTCTGCGGCATCGCTGCCAGTTTTACGCAGAGCAAAGGAGCCCTGGTCACGGCGGGCTTCCTCATCTACGTGGTGTGGCGTTCGCGGCGGTCTGGCGTGCCAAGAAGCACAGCATGGAGGGGATGCGCTGTCCTCTGCGCAACGGCGCTGGCTAGTTTCCTGGCTATCAACGGGTACTACATGCAGCAACTTGGACTTCGAGAGTGGTGGAGATGGGTCGTCCTCTTTCCGCTGCGCTTTTACTCCACCACCCCAGGGCAGGACTGGCGCTCGCCTTTGGTGGATCTCGGCAGCCACCCCGGCCTGCTGAAGTGGGTGGTGGTAATTTACCTCTACCTCGTGGTGCCCCTGGTCTATGCCGTCCTGCTGCTCTCTCCGAAGCTGAAGCGTGCTCCCCCGCAGGTAAGCGATCGGCTCATTCTTATCACGATTATCGGGCTGGCCATGTTCCTCGGCATCGTGCCAAGCCTGTCCATGATGCGGGCCTCGGCTGTATGTTTCCCGGCGACGATTCTTCTCGCGTGGCTCATCGCCCAATCCAGCGGCTGGTACCGGCTGTTTGGCCAGACGACCGTGGCACTATCGTTGGCTATCGCCCTCTTACTGGCGATTAGGCAGCAGGAGAGCCATTGGTACTATCTCGATCTTTCCGCAGGACGTACCGCGATCTCCGATCGTTACAAATACGATCTCTATCTCTGGATGGCCGAACATACGCACTCCGGTGATCCTTACCTCGGCATTGCGGCGATGTCGCTTCCTCTGGGCCTGCAGACTCCGGGTCCTATCCAGGCGCCGGGACCATGGGAGTACTACCGTCCGGAGCACGTTGACCGGTCCATCGCGGCGATGGAGACGTATCGAATTCCTCTGCTGGTGCTGAGCCCGCTGTCGTTTTATGAGGCTTTCCCCAAGGAACGCGGATACGGTGAAAATCACTTCTTTGCCTATGACCAATACATCCGTCAGCACTATCACCGCCTCAAGCAGTTCTCAAACGCTGCTGAAGTATGGCAAAGAAACGACAGATCAGAGCGGTAGCAGGTCTCGAACGGTGACGGGCGATGCGCCTCTCTCCAGAGTGGACCTGCACGAGCGCTGATGCATATCGGAGTTGTCGGAAAGCTGACTTGCGGCAGGCCTACAGGCGTTGCGCATGATCGTTACGCTGCTGAAGCAAGCAAGACCTCCCAAGGCTCTTCGCCTCAGGAGACTTCATCAGAACGATGCGGCAGATACAAAGGGCTTAATCGAATCACAGACGACAATGCAAGGAAGACAGGGATGCCGGAAGACCTGCGTCAAAACATCCTCTGCTTGCCTCGACTTTAGTGTTTGCGGCTTAGCTTGGTTTGCTTTACTGCACTGTCAGAGCGATCGTTGCGGTGTGCATGGTCCCCGTTGCGGTAGCAGTGACGAGGATGTTGGTTGTTCCGGATGATGTTCCTGGGTCGGTGACGACTGGAGCGGGCGAAGACTTTGTCGTGCCTCCGCTGCGCTGTACCGTAACTGTACCGAAGGCCGTTTTGGACGTCACTCGCCCTCAGGACGACAGGTGTCAACCCGCAAGTCAATCGTGTAAGTGTTTATTTTGTGATGTTTAGAATCTAATATTTTTGGTGCCGGGAGGGGGACTTGAACCCCCACAAGGTTGCCCTTGGCGGATTTTGAGTCCGCTGCGTCTGCCGATTCCGCCATCCCGGCTCGTCGTGAGTCGTGCCTCAAGTAGCTTACCGCATCGCAGGACTCGGCTCAAAACTCTTGAAACTGGAATTTGTGGCACGGCCTCGATTCGGCGGGTTGTACAGACAAACTTTGCTGCATACAAACCTACTTGCCGCTCTGCGTGCTTAGGCTCTGAAGTTGACATCACAATTGCGGCAATCAGAATTGTATTCGTGAGCTACTTCGCGCTCGAAGCGATTCCTTCCACGTACGCTGCCTCGTCGTTCAGAGCCTTCGTCACGATCGTCATCTGCTGCTTCGCCTCGTCGTATCGACCTTCTTCAATCGCCTCACGAATACCTGGCATGGTCTTCGCTCCGTATCCCGTGTAGACTCCCGGTGCGTAGAGCACATGCTTCACCCACGGACGTCGTGGCAAGCCTGCCTCACTCGTGAGCTTCCGCTCTGATAATGCAAGGTGTGCGTTGAGGCTTTTACGCGCTTCCGGGGTAAGCGTAATCATGCCTGCTTCTGCCTCGTGGAAGTGAGTCGCAGCTTTGTCCAGCGATGCGATCGAAGCATCGAGGGCGGTGAAGTCATAGTCTGGCGGCGAAGTCAGCGTCACCGGAAGTTCCATCGGCTTCTGAGGATCGGCCATCAGCGCGTACAAGCCCAAATCCATATTGCGCTTCTGGGTTGCCGCATCGCGCTGCATCGTCTTTATCAAAGCCTTCAGCTCCGTGCTGTAGCCACGCACGGTCTCCGTCAGGATCGTAAAGTCATAGGGCAACACATCGGCATCGGCTACTCGCATCACGAGTGTGCCTGCTGTCTGGGCCATCGTTGGTCCGTAGAGTGCGTCCTTGTCGCCGAAGTGCTCGATAAACCAAGGCGTGTCGTAGGCTGAGTGATAGGTTCCGCTGCTATCCTCGCCGCCGAAGCCAAGGTTGACCGAAGCGATGCCGAGGTGATCGATGAAGGTCGCGAAGTCTGATCCACTGCCAATTGCGCCGAGCGAGAGCGTTGCGCGCTTCAACACGTCAGCGCGGCTTGCTCCGCCTTCTGTTGCTGCGCCGCGACCGCCCATCAGCCTGGCCGCTTGCTGGCGCTTCCAGATGGAGGTTTTGGTCTCTGGATCTGTGATGTCCTTCGCGACATCGTTGATCACCTGCTCGAGCGCGTGCGATCCACCTGCGTTGAAGAAGCCGCGGTTGTTCTCGTCCGAGTTGATGTAGAGCGCTGCGTGCTTGTTCAGTTCATCCGCGTGTGTTTCTGCCCATTCGGTCGATCCGATGAGACCTGGCTCTTCACCGTCCCATGCGGCGTAGATCAATGTTCGCTTCGGCTTCCAGCCCTGCTTCGCCAGTTCTCCGAGTGACCTCGCCTCTTCCAGCAGCGCCGCCTGGCCCGAGATTGGATCATCTGCTCCGTTTACCCAACCGTCGTAGTGGTTGCCGCGGACGATCCATACATCGGGCTCTTCTGAGCCTTTCATGGTCGCGATCACGTCCAGCACGGGACGAGTGTCCCAGTTGAATGTGGCTTTGAGGTGGACCTTCGCTGTACCTGGACCGAAGTGATAGGTGATTGGCAACGCTCCGCGCCATGCGGCTGGAACGACGCGACCGTCGAGCGACGAGAGTAGAGGGAGCGCATCGCCGTAGCCGATTGGCAGAACCGGGATCTTCATGATCACCGGTGAGTCCTCGATCTTGAGCCGCTTCGCTCCGGGGACCGAGCCGATTCCGGGCGTTAGCGGATCGCCTGCAAACATCGTCGTATCGCTCACGCTGCCGCGCTGAATACCGTCTGCGTTGCGCATCGGGCCTTTTGGCAGCACATCGCCTTTTCCGTAACCATCGTCGAGCGGATCGGAGTAGATGATGCAGCCGACAGCGCCTTGTTCGTAGGCGAGCTTCGGCTTGAGTCCGCGCCAACCACCGCCATAACGCGTGATGACGATGGCTCCTTTGACGGAGATGCCGTTGCGGCGAAGCTCCTCGTAATCGGCTGGAAGGCCGAAGTTGGCGTAGATCAGCGGGGCGGTTACATCGCCATCGGCCGAGTAGATGTTGTAGCCGGGAAGCTGATCGGCGCGATCCTTCGTGTAGGGATCGCCTGGAAGTGGAGGCTCGTCGAGCTTTGCCTTGTACGGAGTTGGACCCAGTAGTTCGATGACGCGCTCTTTGGGCGTGGGAAAGAGCACGTCGAACTGCTCGATGTGCGCGTCCCAACCCCAGGATTTGTACTGTGACATGACCCATTCTGCGTTCTTGCGCTGATAGGGCGAACCGACGTGATGCGGATGCGCTGCGAGGTGTTCCATGTTGTCGTGAATCCGTTTGGCCTCGGGAAGGGCGCGGAACTTCTTCTCCCATTGCTGCTCGGTACTTGAGGTTGCGGCACTGAAGCCGAGCAATGCGGGAGTCGAGGTTTCCTGGGCCAGCAATAGAGACGAAAGGCCAAGCGTAAGAGCCACAGCAACAGTACGGCGCATAATCCTCCTGAAAGGGAGCAGATAGTTGGAGATCAAATCGGGGTCTGAAGTAAGAATACGCATGAGGCGACGGGAAAGCCGCAGCGATTCAACTTCGACCTTTCTTGTGGTCACGTGTTCGTCCGTGCACACCCTCTTTGAGGCTGGCTTCGAGGTACCCCCTCCCCCCGTACCTGAAGTACGAAAGTCTTCAAAACAGGTGGGTTAGGTTCGGACTTAGGTGTGCCGAAGTACGGCTAAGTACGAGGCATGAGCGGGCACTGAGAGAGTGGAGGCCCTTGGTGGGGTCTCGATTTGTCAAATAGTTGCCGACGGAAATGTGGAGGTGCCTACGCTCAGGTTTGCAGAACGCCTGGGTTGAACTTCGCCACCTCGGGGTTCAGCGCACAGGCTTCGAGCGTCGTCATCAGGATCGAGCGGGTCTCGGCTGGATCGATCATGGCGTCGATCCAGCCGCGTGCTGCGCCGTAACGTGGGTCAGCCTGTGCCTCATACTTTGCGCGAATTTCATCGTAAAGAGCTTTGCGCTCGTCGTCTGAGATGGTCTTGCCGCCTCGCTCCATCTGCTTCACGCGAATCTCGACAAGCGTGTTCGCCGCGCTGGCTCCGCTCATGACCGCGTAACGCGCTGTGGGCCACGCGAAGATGAAACGGGGATCGTAGGCCTTGCCACACATGGCATAGTGTCCGGCACCGAAGCTGCCGCCGACGATGACGGTGATCTTCGGCACGACGCTGGTCGAGACAGCCGAGACCATCTTTGCCCCGGCACGAATGATGCCCGACCATTCGGCATCCTTACCGACCATGAAGCCGTTGACGTCGTGTAGAAAGATCAGTGGGATGAGGCCCTGGTTGCAGTCCATGATGAAACGGGCGGCCTTCTGGGCACTTTCGGTATAGATGACACCGCCGAACTCTGTCCGCTTCGTACCGGCTTGCGGACCCATGGCGACGGTCTGCGACTGGTTTGTCTTCTGGTTGGCGACGATACCGACGGCGTGGCCGCCGATCCGCGCGTAGCCGCAGAGTAGCGTTCGACCGAAGTCCGCCTTGTACTCATCGAACTCGCTCCGGTCGACAAGACGGGCAATCACTTCGTGCATGTCGTAGATGTTGCTTGCGCCGGGTATTGGGTCGATGAGGCTGTAGAGATCCTCTGCGTCATACTTCGGGGCGTCTGCGACCGCGTCATACGGGATCACGCTGAAGGGAGACTTTTGCGGGCCGCCTAGTTTACCGACCAGCGACCGCAAGCGTTCGAGACAGGCTTGGTCGGTTGGCTCCTTGAAGTCGACCGTGCCCGAGATCTCGGCGTGCATCGCGGCGCCGCCCAGATCTTCAGCCGGAGTCTTCTGGCCGATGGCCGCCTGCACCAAGGCTGGCCCGGCGAGGAAGAGTCCTGAGCCTTCGGTCATGAGCACCGTATCGGTCATGACCGGCAGGTAAGCTCCACCGGCGACGCACATGCCCATGATTGCGGTGATCTGCGGGATGCCCTGCGCGCTCATGACGGCGTTGTTCCGGAAGACCCGCCCGAAGTCGTCGGCATCGGGAAAGACCTCGTCCTGGAGCGGAAGGAAGACGCCTGCCGAATCTACCAGGTAAAGCGTTGGTATGTGGTTTTCCAGAGCAATGGTCTGCGCGCGCAACACCTTCTTGGCGGTTGCGGGAAAGAATGCTCCAGCCTTCACGGTGGCGTCGTTTGCCACGATCATGCAGAGGCGGCCGCCGACTCGTCCAATCCCCGCGACAACTCCCGCTGCCGGTGCCCCGCCCCACTCGGCGTACATGCCATGAGCGGCATATAGACCAAGTTCGAGGAAGCTGGAGCCCTCGTCGAGCAACAAGGCCAGCCGCTCGCGGGCCGTAAGCCTTCCCTTCGCCCGCTGCGCATCGGCAGCCTTTGCGCCGCCGCCAAGCTGGATGGCCGCCTGCTCCTGCTGCATTGCCGAGAGCAGGGCGCGGAGAGCGTCGTGGTTCGCTCGACACTTTGGCGCGTCAAGCTGGAGCCTGCTTTCGATCACAGAGCGCATCGTCCTGGTTGTCGTCTTCGTTTCGTCGGTCATCCGTACCTCAGAGCACGCCAGCTTAGCACGATACAGTGTCATACTGGCGGCATGGATCGGCTCGCCGCTACTGACGCTCTTCTCATCATCGACGTTCAGAACGACTTCTGTCCCGGCGGCGCGCTGGCGATTGCCGATGGGGATGCTGTCGTGCCGATTATCAACCGGCTGGCGAAGCGGTTCGACCACGTTCTGCTGACGCAGGACTGGCACCCGGCGGGGCATATTTCCTTTGCGTCGACGCATGACGGACGCGCGGCTTACGAGACGATGGACGCACCGTATGGTCCACAGGCGCTGTGGCCCGATCATTGCTTGCAGGGTTCGGCCGGAGCTGCGTTTCACCCTGCTCTCGACGTGACGAGGGCTGAGCTGATTTTGCGAAAGGGCTTCCGGGTGGATATCGATTCTTACTCCGCGTTTCTGGAGAACGATCACAGTACGGTGACCGGTCTGGCAGGCTACCTGCAGGAACGGGGATTACGACGACTCTTCCTC
The DNA here is from genome assembly GCF_025685605.1 of Granulicella arctica. Taxonomy (NCBI): domain Bacteria; kingdom Pseudomonadati; phylum Acidobacteriota; class Terriglobia; order Terriglobales; family Acidobacteriaceae; genus Granulicella; species Granulicella arctica. The sequence continues at coordinate 3,490,215 of NZ_JAGTUT010000001.1, read as the reverse complement.
TGCGGTCTTGCCTATGACTTCTGCGTGCGGTTCTCGGCCATGGATGGGAAGGCGGCTGGCTTTGAGACGATTGTGATTGAGGATGCCTGCCGCGCAGTCGATCTACCGGGATCGGTGGACGAAACCAATGCAGCTCTAGCGTCGGCAGGCATTGTGAAGATCAAATCTGCTGAGTTGCTTGCCCTGTGAAGACGCCGGAGGTTCCCTGGCTGGAGACGCAGGCGGTTGTCACCGCATGCACGTACCAGTTTGCGCGGATGAACACACTGACGCTTGGCTTCGCGACGGACAGCGGGCCATTTCGGATCAGCTTCAGCTACTATGCGCATGGCAAGACTTACAACGATACGTTTACTGCTCCGAAGTACATGGAGCAGGGCGCGGCGTTTCCGGTCTCGTACAACCCGCTGAACCCGCAGGAGAATTCGAAGTCTGCGGCTACACCGACGACTGGGATGCCGCTGTTCGCCATTGGGATCGCGGGGAGCGTTGTGCTTTCGCTGCTCTACCTGGCGCTGCTGCGTGGGTGTAACTAGGCAGTGCCTCCGCTGAGACCTAGTTCGGCGGCGTGGGACTGCATGGCGCGGAGACAGTTGTCGATATGCTGCTCGACCGGAATACCGAGTAGCGCTGCGCCTTCGGTGATGTCTTCTCGGTTGACCGCGCGGGCGAATGCCTTGTCTTTCATCTTCTTGAGGACGCCCTTCGCCTCGACGTCCATGATGGACTTTGTCGGCTTCACCAGCGCGCAGGCTGTGAGGAAGCCGGCGAGTTCGTCGCAGGCGAAGAGTGCCTTGTCGAGGTGTGACTCGCGCGGCGTGCCCGAGTAATCGGCGTGGGCGAGGATCGCATGCAGGATCTCCTCGGGCCAGCCCTGCTGCCGCAGGAAGGTGACGCCGACAAACGGATGCTCTTCGAGCGACGGATGCCGCTCGTAGTCCATATCGTGCAGCAGGCCGGCGGCGGCGTACCGGTCGGCTAGTTCCTCAGCCTGAGGGCTGGTGAGTCCAAGCTGATTCGCCTCGAGGACACCATAGGATTCCGTGCATACCGAGACGGCAAGGGCGTGCTTGCGGAGACTTTCGCCCTTCGTCCACTCTTCGAGGAGGCTCAATGCCCTCTCCCGTGAAAACTGCTCGCTCATAGACAACTCCTTCCAGCAAGTTACTACCTTGGTTCCACTTCGGGTTTCTCAGGCAATTCGATAATAATCAACGGGTTTCCCCTTGACTCTTCAGTTACCCAGTGTCACTCTAGGCACATCGCATCTGTCCGTTATCGGACGTGCGACACGGTCCTTGCTCTGGGTCCGTCCGCTACATACAACTTATGGCAACCATGATGGCGTCCGTCGAGCAACGTGAAGTACTGCGTTGTGACAAGTGCAACCTGGTGCAGTTTCGCACGGCAAATGTACTGTGCCGTCGCTGCCACAAATCCCTCGAGGTCGAGGTCCCGGAGCCGACCCCTTCTCCCCTGATGCTTGTTCCCGCTCAGCCGGCAGCCGTCGAAGGCTTGCAGGTGGCGACTGCTGTGCGTGATCTGCGCCATGTGCGCAATCTTTCACAGCGTCAGCTTGCGGCGCGGATGGGCGTTCCCCGCACCTATATCTCCAAGATTGAGAATGGCAAGGCGATGCCGACGCTGTCCTCGCTTGATCGCCTGGCCCGTGCGCTACAGGTGGATATTTCGGCCCTGCTGCGCGATGCGACCACGCGTCACCACGATGAAACTGCGGTTCTGATGGCCGATCCCTTCCTTGCGGAGATTGCGATGTATACCTCGCAGCTTGACGATCTGCAGCGGTCGATCTTCCTGAACCATGTTCGCGAGCTTGCTGCGGGTCATCGTCGGACTGCTTAGATCATTCGTTCTGTGTGCAGGTACACATAACGAATGGTTTGGGCGGCGGAAGCTGCTTTCACGCAAGATTAAGCTCTCGCGCGGTAAACTGAAGATCGCGTCTAGCCACTGTCCCCTCCGATTGATTGCGGAGCGGATAATGGTGTGCTAGCGTCAGTTCTTCAGTCTTTGAGGTCGCTTTGCGCGCAAACTCCCCGAGCCGCGTCCATGAACTCTCTCCCGAGGAGCAGAGTGTCTACCGGCAGCTTGATCCCGCCAAGATTCCGCAGCACGTTGCCATCATCATGGACGGCAACGGGCGCTGGGCTGGCAAGCGCATGCTCAAACGCTTCCTCGGCCACCAACAAGGTGCGGAGTCTGTACAGTTTGTTGTCGAGACAGCGTCGCGTATCGACCTGCCCTGGCTGACGCTCTATGCCTTCTCGCTTGAGAACAACCTGCGGCGGCCGAAGTCCGAGGTCAGCTTTCTGATGAAGCTGCTTCGTAACTATTTGACCGGCAACGTGCAGCGAATGAACGATAACAACGTTCGCATGGCGTACATCGGTCGCACGCACGAGCTGCCGACCGAGGTTCAGGACACGATGCAGTGGGCGTCCGAGGCTACGGCAAAGAATACCGGCACGACCCTGACTTTGGCGTTAAACTACGGCTCGCGCTCGGAGATTGTCGACTCGACGCGTGCCCTGCTTACTTCGTTGATTGAAGAGGCGCACCGGCGCGGCTGTTCGCTTGAAGACCTGCTGCAGGTTGATGGGCTTGAATCCCGTGTCGACGAGCACCACCTTAGCGGGGGACTTTACACGGCGCATATGCCTGATCCGGATCTGGTTATTCGGACGTCCGGGGAGCAGCGCATCTCGAACTTCCTGCTGTGGCAGATTGCGTATTCGGAGATCTTCATTACGGATCGTCTGTGGCCGGACTTTCGGGGGCTGCACCTGCTTGAGGCGATCGCCAACTATCAGCGGCGCGAGCGGCGATTCGGTGGCCTCGGCGATGCGTTTACGGACGAGGACCTCAGCAATCTCGAACCGGCAGAAGAGGTTGCGGCGGAGATCAAAGATCACCTTACCGCAGGCCCAGTGCTGACACGGCCTTGATTGATGCGTCTTGGCGGATGAGGTACTACGACGAAGTGGGAACGGGTGGACCCCTTTGTCCGTATATCCTGTCTGAGCCCTTATGAAACGCATTCTGACCGCTGTTGTCCTGATTGTTGCTGTCTTCGCTCTCATCTTCTTCGGCAAGCTCTGGATGATTACGCTGTGCGCAGCGATCGTTGCTGAGCTGGCCGCCTACGAATATCTACAGCTTGCTTCGGTCGGCGCTCGAAAGCACGGAGCGACGCTTCGCATCCCCATCTGGTGGATGGCGCTTGGGACTGCGCTTGCGTTCGTGGTCACGCTGCAGAATTTTCCGGTTGAGGATCAGCTTCCTGTTCTCAGTGCGCTTACCCTCGCGCTCTTTGCATGGAATGGATTTCGTGCGCCACTGATTCAAGTGTTGCCCGACACGGCGCAGGGGCTGTTTGGTCTTCTCTACATCGCCTACCCGTTGACCCTGATTCCACTGATGTGGAACCAGGAAGACGGGCATGCGCTGCTTCTCTTCCTTATGGTGTGCGTCTGGTCTGGCGATATTGCTGCACTTTATGTGGGACGCGCTTTTGGCAAGCACAAGCTGGCGCCGCGACTGAGCCCGGGGAAGACGATCGAGGGAGCGATTGCTTCGGTCGTTGGCAGCGTTCTGGCGGGGATGGCTGTGGTCTGGATTGGCGATGCACTGACGGTGCGCGGCAATATGATTCTGCATATCGCCCAGCCGATCTGGCAGTCGGTGGCGCTCGCCATTTTGTTGAATATTGCTGCGCAGGCGGGTGATTTGCTCGAATCGGCTATCAAGCGCGGTGCCGGAGTTAAGGACTCGGGGACGATGCTGCCGGGGCATGGAGGGATCCTCGACCGCATCGATGCGCTGCTGGTCGCCGCTCCAGTGCTCTGGTACATCCTGTTGATCAAGGACTACTTCGGGCTGGGCCGGTTTTAGCTGCTGATACTTCTTTCCCGTCGATAGCCCAACTCTGCGAAAATAGCCGTTGTGAATGTAAAGAAGTTAGCGATCCTCGGCTCGACCGGTTCCATCGGACACTCCACACTTTCGATCTGCGAGTCGTATCCAGACCGCTACGAAGTTGTCTCTCTCGCTGCAGGACGAAACATCGATGCGGCCTTCGCGCAGTGCCAGCGCTGGCGACCCAGGTTCATCTCTCTTGCCTCGGAAGAGGCTGCACTGGTGCTCGCGGGACGGCTAAGCGAGGCGGGCATTACCGGAATTGAAGTCGGTCATGGGTCGGCAGGAGCAGTTCATGCGGCCACGCTTCCGGAGGTAGATTTTGTTGTGTCGGCCATTGTGGGAGTGGCAGGACTTGAGGCCACGTATGCGGCCATTTGTGCCGGCAAGACGATTGGGCTTGCCAATAAGGAGTGCCTGGTCGCTGCAGGCGAGCTGATTATTGCCGCAGCAAAAAAGCATGGCGTCGCATTGCTGCCGATCGATTCTGAGCACAATGCGGTCCATCAGGCGATGCGTGGGGGAACTCCGGCCGAGGTGCGGCAGGTTTGGCTCACGGCCTCGGGTGGCCCCTTTCGGAATACGCCCGCTCCTGAGTTTGAACATATAACCCCGCAGCAGGCGCTGAAACACCCGACGTGGGTGATGGGTCAACGGATCACCATCGACTCCGCAACCATGATGAATAAGGGGTTTGAGGTGATCGAGGCCTGCCGGCTCTTTGATCTCCCTCCGGCGCGGGTGCGGGTGACGGTACATCCGCAGTCGACGGTCCACTCGCTGGTTGAGTTCGTTGACGGCAGTATTTTGGCCCAGATCTCGGTGACGGATATGCGGCTCCCGATCCTTTACGCGCTTTCGTATCCCGAGCGAGTGCGATCGGACCTGACCTTCGATCTGGCAACCCTCAGTCATCTGGATTTCTCCCAGCCGGACCTGGCAAAGTTTCCCTGCCTGCGACTGGCCTATGAGGCTGCGGCAGTCGGCGGCGAAGCCTGCATTGCCCTGAACGCTGCGGATGAGATCGCTGTAGCGGCCTTTCTGGACCCGGACCCGAGCCGGGCAATCCCATTCATGGGTATCCCGCGTACAATCGAAGAGGTGCTCGCGCACACCTCGGGTGTTCGTCCAACGTCTATCCAGCAGGTGCTGGAGGCCGATCTGGCGGCCCGGGAAGTTGCCCGCGAGGTCATCGTACGTCGGTCGTCAGCCTTGATCCGCTAAGGTACCGAGTTCGCGCTTTACGAGCACCACCAAGCAGCACTGAGGTTTTCGCGCTTTATGTCGACTATTATCGAACTCGCCATCGTTCTTGGCATCATGGTGCTGGTGCATGAATTCGGCCACTTTGCCGTTGCCAAGCTGTGTGGCGTGCGGGTCGAAGTCTTCTCGATCGGCTTCGGCAAGCGGCTCTTTGGTTTTCGCCGTGGCGACACCGACTACCGCCTCTCCCTCCTCCCGCTCGGTGGCTTCGTCAAAATGGCCGGCGATGTTCCTGGTGAGGCGCCATCTGGCGATCCCGGCGAGTTTAATGCTCACCCACGCTGGCAGCGCGTCCTGATCGCGCTTGCGGGGCCGGTCGCCAACTTTATTCTTGCTTTCCTCCTGATGACTGGCGTCTCGATGCTCCATAACGAGGTTGAGGAGTTTCACGACGCGCCGGCACAGACGGACTACGTGCCGCTCAACACCCCCGTCGCGCGTACAGGCATTCACTCGGGCGATCTGATCGTTCACTACGCGACCATCGAGAATCCTACCTGGGATCAGGTCGTGATCCGGTCCATGCTGAATCTGAACCAGACGGTTCCCTTCTCCTATATCCACGATGGCAAGCGGGTCGATACGACGTTGTTCGTCGAGTCGAAGAATGGCGCGGAGAACTTCTCGCCGGACAAGCTTGGTCTGATTCCGAGGATGCAGAGCACGCCGGTCCAGGTCGCTGAGCTGGAATCGAACATGCCTGCCGCTCGCGCAGGGCTCCAGCCGAAGGATCAGATTGCCACGATTGATGGTTTGTCCCTGCATTCGGTACCGGCGCTTCTCGCCTACCTGCAGGATCAGGCTGGCAAGCCGGTCGATTTGAGCATTCTCCGGAGCGGGTCACAGCCGCTGCCAATCAAGATCACTCCTGAACTGGCCAAGTCTTCGGATGGAACCGACCGTTATCGGCTCGGCTTCCTGCCGGTACAGCCACCGGTCAAGGTTGAGAAGCTGCCCCTTGGCAAGGCCATGGCCGCCTCGTACACCGTCAACATGAAGTATGCGACCCTGATCGTCGAGGTGCTTAAAGGCATGTTCACGCGCCATGTGTCGGTGCGCAGCCTGAGCGGCCCAATCGGTATCGGCCAGCAGGTACACCAGGCAGTGGAGATGCCCGGCTGGATGCCGATCATCAGCCTGATGGCCTACATCAGCATCAATCTCGGGATCTTCAACCTGCTGCCGTTCCCTGTTCTCGATGGCGGGATGATCACGATGCTCGGGATCGAAGGCGCGATGCGGCGCGACATCAACCAGGACATCAAGGAGCGCCTGATGCAGGTGGCTATCGTCTGCATCCTGATCTTTGGCGTCCTCGTCATCTTCAACGATCTGTCCAAGCTCTCCATCTTCAGTAAGCTCAAGCCGTAAATCAGGTAGGCAGGTCGCATCGAATCTTCAGACGGGACCTGCCGGAGCCTTATGCTTCCTGAAGCTCTTCGATAATTTCTTTCGCTGCGGCGCGAGCCTGATCTTCGCGATCGGGAGGGAAGCTGATTGCGCCGACACGCGCATGGCCGCCACCACCGTAGCGCTCGCAGATCGCCGCCAGGTTGACGAGTTCGGAGGCTGGAAGTGGTGTCCACGGATTCGTTCCTACAGAGACCTTTGTGCGAAAGCTCGACTTGCTTAAGCCGACGTTGTAGGTGCCGTGCGGGTGCAGATAATACGGGATGAACTTGTTGTAGCCCTCGGTGGGGTGGTCCGTAATGTCGAAGGTGATCACGCCTTTGTGCAGTGAGGCGCGTTCGCGAATCAGTTCGATGGCGTGGCGATGGCGCTCCATCAACGGTCCGAGCGGCTCTTGCACGAATGGCTGGTCGAGGACCTCCTGAAGGCGCATCTCGGTGAGCAGCGGGATGAGTTTCTGGACCAGTGTTTCATCGGGGCTACTCTCAATGACCATCGTGAGCTTCATGGCGGGTTCGCCCATCTCGACTGCCGCCTGTGCGCTCTCGTACTTCGCGCCATCGACGATGTTGGCCCAATGGATCAGCTCGGCCAAGGGTGCGGCATTGAAGCCAAACTTCGCCGTCGCTATGTCGGCGATCAAACTGGTGCAGGAGACGTACGAGGCATCGTAGAACTTGCGGCTCGTCTCGGTGCCGTCGGCCTGGTGCGCTTCGAAGTCGCGCTGGTCTTCGGGAGTGAGGAATGCACTGAGGTGATGGTCGAACCACCAGTTGATTTTGGGGGAGGCCAGGTACTTGAAGTCCACGATGGCGTTCTCACCGGCGACGAAGGCGCTGTCATCGAAGAGGGCTCCGGCGCGATGGACGAGGCCGTAGTAGGAGAAGGTATCGGCTGTTCCAATGCACTCGCGGTGAAAGCGGGTAAAGAGCGAGGCTGAACAGGCACCGTCAAAACAATGATCGTGATAGAAGACGCGGCAGTCCAAGAGAGTATCCCTTCAATACAGCAGCTTGCGCGTTATGAGTCGCGAGCAGCGAATCTCTAAGGATAGACGCACCAGTTGCCGTGTCAAGTAAACGCGAGTGCGAGGAACATGACCGTTCCGGATTCCGTATAGACTTCCATCGAGGAATCTACTTTGACGAATGACACGCCTGCGTTTGAAGAGGCACCAATACTTTCAGCAGGTCGTCCCCTTCCTCCTGAACGTAACCCTATTTTCTTCGGGCCTGATGGTCTGCGCGCGGGCTGGAGTCTGCTGATCTATGTGGCCTTACTCGCTGCGCTTGTCTCTGTGGCGCGACTCATTACGGTAAAGGTGCATCATGCCCCGGCCGCGGCGCACAGGACCTCCGGCCCTCACGAGCAGGCTCCGCGCTCCTCGTATCTGAATGAAGGTGTTCCTCTGCTTGCTGTAGTTCTCGCTACGTGGATCATGTCGCGCATCGAGCGGAGACCTGTCGGGGCCTATGGCTTTGGCGGTACACGCAAGGTCTCACGACTCTTTGCCGGGCTGGGATGGGGAGTCGCTTTCCTGTCACTGCTTGTTCTCGTATTGAGGAGCACGGGCTTACTTGTCTTCGACAACCGTCTGCTCTCTGGCGCAACGATCCTTCGATACGCGGCTGTGTGGCTTGGCGGCTTCCTCCTCGTTGCATTGTTTGAGGAGTATCTGCTGCGTGGCTATGTGCAGTTCACACTTTCGCGTGGCTTCGCTGGAATCTTCAGGGCGCTACACCCGACAAACAGCAAAGCACTTGGCTTCTGGGCGGCGGCATTTCTGCTCTCGTTCTTGTTTGGATTGGGGCATGGTTCCAACCCTGGAGAGTCACCGATTGGTCTGCTCTCTGCTGGAGTCGCCGGGCTGGTCTTCTGCCTGAGCTTGTGGCGAACCGGCTCGCTCTGGTGGGCAATCGGCTTTCATACCTCATGGGATTGGGCCCAGTCCTTCCTCTATGGCGTAGCAGATAGTGGCACGATGGTGCAGTTTCATCTCTTCGCAACGCATGCCGTTGGGAGGCCTGTGCTGAGCGGCGGCCTGACTGGACCTGAGGGCAGTATCTACATACTGCCGGTGATGGCTGCGGTTGCGGTTGCGATCATTCTTACGCTACCGCGATCTGCGGAGCCATTGCTGGAGACGATCTAGCGCTAATCCAGCGCGGCAGATTCGTAGCGAATCTCCTGCAGATCGAGTTCGCGTTCCATGGATCGCAACGCTTCGTCGCTGAGATGTCCCTCGTCGCGCAGCCGGATCATCGCCCTGCGCTCGGCCTGGACTGCTCCCTGGGCGATTGCACGCAGGCGGTTATAGGTCGCCGGGCTGTGCTCATGCTCATCATTCACTCCGTCGGTACCTCCGACTGCCGCAAGTCGATGACGATACCGATGGGTGAGGTCGTCGTAGACGTGGGCGAAATTGCCGCCGTCCATTGCGCGCTCCGTATCCAGATAATCAAGAGCCTCTTCCAACATGGTTCGGCGAGCATCGCACTCTTCGGCGTTCGTCCCGCTTGCACCGGATAGGCCCAACGCACGGATAAGCGGTGGCAACGTCAGGCCTTGTAGAACGAGCGTTACGAGGATGACGCTGAAGGTGAGAAACACAATCAGGTTACGGGCCGCGAAAGGGGCGCCGCTGGCGAGCGTCTCAGGAAGCGAGATGGCCGCCGCAAGAGCGATTACTCCACGCATTCCAGTCCATCCGACAACAAAGACGCTGCGAGCGCCGGGCCGCTGCTCGGTCTTCCCAAGGATGCGCGTTCGGATCAAGTAGGCGATCTGTGCTGCCGGGAAAATCCATAGCAGACGTAAGGCAATCAGGATGATGCTGAAGATCGCACCATACTCAAGCAGGGTTGTCCTACTCAGATCGCGAATGCCGGCAAGCACGTAGGGCAGTTGTAGCCCGATCAGCACGAAGACGACGCCGTTCAGGATAAACGTGAGCGCTCCCCAGACACCATAGACCTGTGTGCGGACGGTCGGCGAGAAGATCGTTACACTCTTGCGGCTCATATACAGGCCGCAGGCGACGACTGCCAGTACACCGGACGCGTGGGCCTCCTCGCCGGCAAGGTAGGCTAGATATGGAACGATTAGACTCAGAACGATCTCGATCGGTCCGTCATCGATAAAGCGCTCACACCACGCCATGATGACACCGATGGCGAGCCCTATTCCGATTCCTGCAACGATGAGGTAAAGCAGGCGGGCAAGCGCCTCACCTGCGGTGGGCGTATTGCCCTGCACCACCATACGCAACCCGAACTCGAGAGCTAAAAGGCCGGTTGCATCGTTGACAAGGCTTTCACCTTCAAGGATATCGACGATGCGACGTGGAAGACCAAGCGACCGGGCAATCGAAGTCGCGGCAATTGCATCAGTTGTAGCTACAACAGCACCCAATACAAAGCCTGACTTCCAATCGAGCAAGGTAATGAAGCGATCGGCAAACTCGGCGACACCCCACACGGTGAATGCGACGAGCCCTACTGCGAGCATGGTGATGCTGACAAGGTTTTCTCGAAATTCACGCCATGACGTGACCCATGCAGACGAGTAGAGGAGCGGCGGCAGGAAGATAAGAAAGACAAGATCAGGGTTTAGAGGAATGCGAGGCACATGAGGGACGAAGCTGATGAGCAGCCCAGCCACCACCAGGACGATGGGATACGACACGTTAAGCCTTCGCGCTACGATGGCGAACACAGCCACCATGACCAGAAGGAGCAGGAAGACTGTCTGGGCTGCGTGAACACCCGCGCTACCGAACATCCGCCATCTCCTTTACCTCTTCCGAAAGCATAGCAGCGGCGTTGCAGTATTCCGGGTCTTCTTACCATGGCGCATCTGCATTTAGACTTCTGCTAGCGCATGGCTTACATCGACCCTATTGACTACGATTCTTCTGAAGATGCAGCGGTGAGCGATACTGATCCTACCTCGCTCGGTCGCCGCCATGCAGCGGAGGCAGCATTCGGGTCTCCGATTCTCCCGGCAATGTCTCGACAAGGCCGTTTGTCGGGGATTGTGCGCAGACGGTATTCAATGCTTTCGATTCTCGGCGTAGTGTTGCTTGTGGTTGGCTTCGCTGTGATTGCGGGTCTTGTAACAGCGCATTTCTGGCTCCGTGCGGCTGCGCGTAACTCGCTTCCGCAGATTGATGGAACCATAGCTGTCTCCGGTCCGGCGTCGGCCGTTACCGTTCTGCGGGATATGCACGGCGTTCCGCACATTCGCGCCTCGTCATTGGATGACCTGGTATTTGCCCAGGGTTATGTCACGGCGCAGGATCGGCTCTGGCAGATGGAGACCCTCCGCCGCCACGCTTCTGGAACGCTTGCCGAGATTCTCGGGAAGGATCTCCTGCCACATGACCGCGCACAGCGGCTCCTGCAGATCCGAGCTGCGGCCGATAGAGCTGTCGCTGTTCTGCCGCCTGATCAACTTCACTGGCTTGCGGTGTACGCACGCGGCGTCAATGCATCGATGGCTGACCAGCAGGGTCACCTACCTGTAGAGTTCCGCCTCCTGGGTTTCTCCCCAGCCCCCTGGGTGCCACGCGATTCGCTCCTCGTAGGTCTCGCCATGTTTCAGGACCTCACCAATACCTTTCCCGAAAAGCTTGACCGGGAAGTGATCGCCGCCAAACTCCCGCAGGAGCTGGTCGCCGATCTTTATCCTGTCGGTTCATGGCGCGACCATCCCGTTGTGCAGCCAGTCGTCGACCTGACCACTCCTGTTGAAGATATAGAGCAGATCCCGCTCGATGAATCTCAGACGAAGCTCCGTCTTCCCGACAAGCATGCTCTCGGAAGCGCGGAACACACACAGGATCTTCTCGCCGGAGATGCGCTTCTGGCTGGCTCAGCCACATGTGAAGGCTGTCGCGCCGGGTCAAATAACTGGGTCGTTTCGGGGTCGCGATCTGCCTCCGGCAAGCCTCTGCTTTCAAACGACATGCATCTCAGCCACGGCGTACCCGGAATCTGGTATGAGGCTGACCTGCAAGCCGGCAGCTTCCATGCCGCAGGGGTCACTCTGCCCGGAACACCCTTCGTCATCGTCGGTCATAACGATCACGTTGCCTGGGGCTTCACAAACCTGGGGGCTGACGTTCAGGACCTGACTGTCGAGCATCTACGTGGTTCCGGTTCGAGCGCCGAATTTCAAGCGGCTGACGGCGGGTGGCAGCCGTTGCAGCACCAGAGCGAGCTTATCCGCGTTCACCATGGACTGGATGTCACGCTCGACGTTCCAGAGACTATGCATGGCAAGTTGCTGACACCGATTATCTCCAGCCTTTATCCCGGCGAAAAGCGACCGATATCACTTCGCTGGACAATCTACGATCCGGCGAACATCACCTCTCCCTTTCTTGCCATCAATAGCGCAGGTGATGGGGCTAGTCTTTCTGCCGCATTCGCAGCATTTGGCGGTCCCTCCCAAAATATGGTGTTCGCTGACGATCAGGGTCATATTGGCTACCATGCTGTCGGCCGTATTCCGTTACGCGGCGATCCCTCGCATCCCACCCCACCTTCGGCGATCCCTGCAGATGCCAGTGTGACCGCAAATGAGTGGTCCACGACGGCTCCATACGTCCCGTACGATCAGCTACCCCATGTCGCGGACCCTGCGGGCGGCATCCTCGCGACTGCGAATGCACGTGTTGTTCCGGATGGTTTTAGCTACCCGATTACGCTGGACTGGGCCGCACCCTACCGCAACGAGCGGATCTGGAAGGTGCTTGCCGCAAACCCTCACATGACCTCGGCCGACATGCTCGCATTGCAGACCGATGTGTACTCTGATCTGGATCGCGTCATCGCCCAGCGGCTTGCCTACGCCATCGATCATGCCAGCCTGAGTGGGAGCAGGCAGAAGCGGCTCCATCAAGCTGCCGATCTGCTGCGCGATTGGAACGGACACGTGGATGCAAAGGCCTCTGCGCCCGCAATCGTGGACGCAGCGCGTGCTGAGTTGTGGGTACTCATCCTGACGCCGAAACTGGGAAAATCGGCGGCCCTGTATACGTGGGGCGAAAAGTCATTCGCAGAAGAGCAGCTCATCATGCACACGCCTGCGCGCTGGCTCCCCTCAGGCTATGCCACATGGGACGATCTGCTGGCGGATGCCGTCGATAAAGGGATGAGCGTGGACCATGCCCCGTCGGACCTGGCAACCTGGCAATATGGCAAGGCCCATCCGGTCGATATTGAGCATCCGGTACTCGCCTCCTCGCCACTGCTGAAACGCCTCATGGGTTATCCAACTGGAACGGGGTCGTTGCCACAGAGCGGCGATACCTCGACGGTCAAACAGGTTTACAGGACCTTTGGGCCGTCGGAGCGCTTTACTGCAGACCTCTCTGACCTCGACCATTCGACGCTGAACCTGGTGCTTGGACAATCTGGTGACCCGGCAAGTCCGTGGTTCATAGATCAATTCCAAGCCTGGTACACAGGGAAGACGTTCCCTCTTCCCTACACCGCAAATGCCGTTCAGGCTGCAACTGCTCACACGCTCACCCTCATGCCACGATGAGGAACGAGGAGGAAGGAGTTCGAGCGAGTTGGCGATTGCTGCTTATTCTGCCGCTGGTCGCCTTAATCGCGATCATTCCTCTGATCTGGAATGGCTGCTCCTGCGGTCACGATTTTGACTTTCATATCCTGAGCTGGATGGAAGCGGCAACGCAGTTCCAGCATGGCAACCTGCACCCGCAATGGGCGTTTACGCCGGCGTTCAACGCGGGGGAACCTCGCTTCGTGTTTTACCCTCCACTCTCGTGGACGATCGGTGCCGTTCTGGGCCTCGTACTCCCGTGGACCATAACGCCCATTGCCTACACATGGCTTGCGCTTACGGCTGCGGGACTGGGGTGCTATCGCCTGTTGCGGAGCTTTGCCACTCCGTTGACGTCACTCTTCATTTCGGCGCTTTATATTGCAAACCCCTACATGCTCTTTACCGCGTATGAGCGGACGGCTTACGCAGAACTGCTTGCCGCGGCGTGGCTCCCTCTGTTGCTGCACGGCATCCTTCGGAGGAACGTTACCGTCCTCGGAATCGCCGCGCCCGTTGCGCTTCTCTGGCTGACCAACGCTCCGGCAGCCGTCATCGGCTGTTACGGTCTTGGACTGCTTACGTTGGCCCGGCTGTTCAGTGAGCGAGACAAGGGGCCGCTACAACTAGCGACCAGGACGATTACCGGGACATTGCTCGGGCTTGGCCTCGGAGCCTTCTACATTCTTCCCGCAGCGTATGAGCGCCGCTCTGTCCAGATTGCAATGGCGATTACGGATGGGATGCGCATTTCGGACAATTATCTCTTCCATCACACACCTGATCCTGATCACGATGCTGTACTCCGGACCGCTTCGCTGCTCGCTGTAGGGCTGGTAGCGACGACGCTCATCGCGCTTCTTGTCGCCCTCCTGAGAAAACGGCAGTCCGCAGAGGACCGTCCGATGCTGAGCTCCTTTGTGATGTTCGCCACGATCATCGTTCTGCTGCTTACCCCGCTGTCAGCTCCTATCTGGCGACATGCGCCGGAGCTCGCCTTCCTGCAGTTTCCCTGGCGGTTTCTCGCTATCCTGATGCCGATCCTTGCGCTCAGCGTGACAGTCGCGTTGCGAGGACTTCGTTTTACCGGGATCACCGCCGCTCTCGTGAGTCTTGCCGCAGCTTCGTTGCTGACACTTACCGCCTACAGAGGTTTTCGGCAGGATTGCGACCCGGAGGATACCGTCGCCGCTCGCCTTGCGCTCTACCATTCGTCAGCGGGCACCGACGCTACCGATGAATACACGCCGATCACCGGCGACAACGATGCTCTGAAGAAGTCCAACCCGCCTTTCTGGCTCGCTGACGGGTCGTCGGGTGCCGCATCGGCGGGCGCTCCCGGACCTCTCCATCTGCCCATAGACCTGGTCTCGCCCATGCCGCAGACGCTCATCCTGAACCTTCGCGACTTCCCGGCTTGGCAGATAAGCCTCAACGAGCAGATCGTCCCGACCCGATTTGCACGGGAGGACGGGCTGATCGCGATTCCCGTACCCGCCGGAAAGTTGCATGTGGACGCGACCTATGTCCGCGGACCTGACCAGACGGCCGGATGGGTGATCTCGACCGCCTCGCTTTGCGTGTTGGGCCTCCTGCTCTACCAACGTCGGCGGCTGCGCTGATTTATCATCAAACTTAATGCCTTCTGACGTAAAAGAACTACTTGCTACGGGTGCGGCGCTTACCGATGCTGCCCTGGAGCGGCTGCTGCCCGGTCCTCAGACGGTGCCTCATTCCATTCACCGGGCGATGCGGCATAGCGTGTTCGCGGGCGGCAAACGTCTCCGACCCATCCTCTGCATCGAAGCTGCACGCATGGTGGCAGGAACGGGCCAGGTTCCGGAGGGTGCTGCTGACCTCGGCGCCGCTCTCGAGATGTTGCACACCTATTCCCTGATTCACGACGACCTTCCCGCGCTCGATAACGACGACCTTCGTCGCGGTCAACCGACCTGCCACGTTGTCTTTGGTGAAGCGATCGCGATTCTCGCTGGTGACGCGCTGCAGACGCTCGCCTTCCAGACCATCGCTGCACTCGCATCAACCCCGGAAACAACGGTGGCCATCCTGCGTGACATATCCACGGCGGTCAGCACGGGGATTGGCGGAGCGAGCGTCCTTGCTCCGGGGATGATTGGCGGCCAGGTGGTCGATATTGAGTCCGAGGGCAAGGCGCCTACTGCAGAGCTTGTCGAATCGATCCATCGCTCGAAGACGGGCGCCCTCATAACGACGAGCATCGTCTCAGGAGGCATCTACGGTGCCGGGTCTGCGGGGGCACACGCCGACACGATCAGTCGGCTGCGTATCTTTGGCGAGAAAGCAGGGCTTGCCTTCCAGATTGTCGACGACGTGCTCGACATGACGCAGGATTCTGCTCAACTCGGTAAGACAGCGGGCAAGGATGCTGCCAGCATCAAGGCCACCTGGCCGGCCGTGTTCGGTATCGACCAGTCGATTCGTGACGCTGACCAGCTGATCGCAGATGCCTTTGAGGCGCTCGCTCCTTTTGGTGAAGCGGCGACGCCGCTCAAGACACTTGCGCAATACCTGACGAAACGCAAGAACTAGCCATGCTGACTGAAGATGAAGTTCGAGGCGCGCTACGCGATTGCTACGATCCAGAGATCCCCTGCAACATCGTCGATCTCGGCCTTGTGCAAACGATTTTTATCGAGCGCGATCTGAATGCGCCGGGCGCCAGCATTCCCGGCGTCCCCGAGAAGCATCGGGTTGCGGTCACGTTGACGCCGAGCAATCCAACCGAGGATGCTGAGGCGCAACTTCGCGCACAGATAGCTAACCGTCTTGCTGGTTTCGAGACGATCAGCGGGACCACGGTCCACATTGTGCACACGCCGCAGTGGACTCCGCAGGACATCACGCCCACCGGGCGACGGACACTTGGCCTCGACGGCAATCCAGCCCTGGTGCAAATCCGCTAAGCCATGCCTCCTCCCTCTCAAAGCGGACCACGTCTCGCGCCCAAATCAGCCCAGCGCCCGAGAGATCTGCTGGTCGCTACCGACCAGCCGATTCACCCCTTCGACCTTGCTCATGGAGTCGACACAAGCGGCCTTGTTCCGGCCAAGAATCTGGTGACGGGTCATCCGAACGACGAGCATGTAACGGCCTATTACGGCGTTGCGCCGAGCATTTTGCGGGCTCTCGTCGCTGAATGGCGCGCGACGCCGCCACCTGAGCCGATCGCGAAGTACACGTTTGTGGATATTGGCGCGGGCAAGGGCCGCGCCATGCTGGTTGCCAGTGAACTGCCCTTTCGGCAGGTCGTTGGAATCGAACTGAATCCCGCGATGGCGGCGATTGCACGACAGAATCTCGATCATTGGCTTACGAGTCACGTCACCGACCCGACTGCGCCACAACTTGCACCGATCGATCTGCTTGAGCAGGATGCTCTTGAGTTCGAGCTTCCGCGTACCCCAACGCTTCTCTTCCTCTTTCACCCCTTCGAGGCCCCTGTGCTCCGGGCGCTGCTTCGGCGCATCGAGACGCAGTTTGCCAATCGTCCTGGCGAGTTAGACCTGCTCTACGTCAATGCGGAGTGTGCGATCGTTCTGGACCGGAACCCAGGCTTCAAACGTCTGTGGGTGGGTGCTGTCCGTATGTCGCGGGAGGATCATGCTGCCGATGTTGCAGCGATTGCGATGCAGAAGGAGTACGGCTCCACAGGCGATGAGGAGTGCGCGATCTATCGCTACGTCGGGCGGTCTGGGACGACCTCCTAGAACCTCCACAAGCACGGATGCCGGTAACATTCCTGCCCACAATGACCCGTACCCGAACCAAGCTTGGTTCACTCTGCAAAGCTAAATTTTGCACCGGCAATTCAGGTGTGAGAATTGAGTGGACGACTGCATCCTATCCAGGAAGACGCAGCAGAACCAAGCATCAGGAGTGCTGACACGATGAACAATCTGCCGAACGACGATATTCGCATCCATTATCAGGATGAGGTCCCAAATGGAGCGCGCATCAAGGTCATTGGCGTCGGTGGTGGCGGTAATAACGCTGTCAATCGCATGATCGCGGCCCATCTCGAAGGCGTAGAGTTTATCGCTGCCAATACAGACGCACAGGCTCTCCAGGTCTCGAACGCATCGGTCAAGCTGCAGCTTGGTGTCAAGCTGACCAGCGGCCTTGGGGCAGGATCAAATCCTGATATTGGCCGCCGCGCTGCCCTGGAAGATTCAGACAAGATTATCGAGGCGCTTGAGGGCGCGGACATGGTCTTCGTGACCGCCGGTCTCGGCGGAGGGACAGGCACAGGAGCCGCTCCCGTGATCGCCTCGCTTGCCAGCGAGATGGGCGCACTCACCGTCGCCGTCGTCACCCGACCGTTCGCATTCGAAGGTAAGCGCCGCATGATGCAGGCTGAGCGAGGCATGCAGGAGTTGCTCGAGTCTGTCGACACGCTCATCGTGATCCCCAATGAGAAACTGCTTGCGGTTGCAAAGGATGCGGGCTTCTTCGAGTCATTTCGGATTGCCGATGACGTGCTGCGGCAGGGCGTTCAAGGTATTTCGGACATCATCACCATTCCTGGCGTCATCAACCGTGACTTCGCCGACGTGAAGACCACAATGGCTGGCATGGGCTACGCCGTGATGGGCACGGCCTCGCGGGCTGGGAGCAACCGTGCGGTCGACGCTGCGGTTGCGGCCATGGCTTCTCCTCTGCTTGAGGCGGGCGCTATCGATGGTGCACGCGGAATCCTGATCAACATCACCGGCTCGAGCAGCCTCAAGCTCAGCGAAGTGAATGAAGCCTCGAGCATCATCCAGAACGCCGCCCACGAGGATGCAAACATCATCTTCGGCGCGGTGCTGGACGAGAACATGGGTGACGAGGTGAAGATCACCGTGATCGCGACGGGTTTCCGTCAGGAAGAGCTGCCGATTCGTCGCGATCGCATGCACGCCGAGCCAGCGTTTCCTGGCAGCCGTCAGGATGTGCCCATCAAGCGGTATTCGATCCCGCAGCCACCCATCGCGCGGTTTGCCAGCGAGACCGCCAATGAGTTGGACGTGAAGCCCGCAGGCTCTCCGGATCCTGAGCCGGCTGCTCCCGAAGCTCCGGCCCAACCTGAAGAACAGCAGCAGCGCGTCGCACCGCCAGTGACGGACGCCCTGATCCCGGTACGTGCTTCTGTCTTCGACGACGACTTCTTTCGCTCCTCCCACGAGCTCGAACCGCCGCGGATACGGGAGACATTCTCATCAGTTCCTCCCGAAAGAAGTTCGGAACCGCGGCGGGTCAGCGAACACGACTTCCGCCTGTCGGTCGATCTCCAGCCCGGAGTGCCAAAGAGCACCGCTCCCTGGGAGCCCCTTGTGGCAGAGCCGGTTGTGAGGAATCCGTCGTTTGTTACCGCGAACACCGTCGAGGTGGACCAGCGGGAGTCCGACGAACTCGATATACCCGCTTTCTTACGTCGCGGCAACTAGGTTTGACAGGTCACACCGACCCGCGGACACGGCAAAGCCTGCATTCAAGTAAAGTTAGAGCAGGGCAGACGCTGAACGAGTGTCGTCTCGGGAGAGCAACGTGGGATCAAAGCAGATGATGGGCCGGGCTTGCAACGTACTGCTGTGTACCATCCTGGCATGCACGATGGGTACACCGTTGTTTGCTTCGACTCATCGGGCTCCCGTGCGGGCGAAGTCAGTACATGCTGCCGCCAGACCTGTGGGACGAACAAAGGCCACGGCAGCGCATGGGAAAGTAAGCCGCGCCCGAGGCTCGAAGGTCGTGGTCACGGTACGCGGTGCGCGGGGCAGACGGGGCGGACGAGCTGTTCTTGCGGTTCGCCGTACACGCTATTCGGAACGCTTTTCAGCAAGCTCCTTCGCAGAGAACGCGGACAACCTGACACTGGGCGATGTTACCGCTGGAGAAGATCCGACCGTACGTGCAGCAGCCATTCAGGCTCTCGGAAACATGAACGGCACGGCTCTCGCAATCGATCCATCGAGCGGGCGCATTCTCGCGATGGTAAATCAGAAGCTCGCACTCTCAAGCGGGGCAGAACCTTGCTCGACTATCAAGCTGACCGTCGCTTTGGCTGCGCTTGAAGAAGGCCTGATCAAGAGGGACACTCCAGTAAGCCTTGGTGGCGGATATCGGGTCGACCTGACTTACGCACTTGCTAAATCGATCAATCCTTTCTTTGAGGTCCTGGGCCGTACGCTTGGCTTCGAGCGCGTGAAGCACTACGCGAATGAGTTTGGCCTCGGCGAACTCGCCGGCTATCAGATTCAGGGCGAACAACTCGGCATTTATCCCGACCAGGAACTACCGCAGAAGATGGGCGGCGTAGGACGGATGTGCTCATTTGGCGAGAGCATCTCGATGACGCCTCTGCAACTCGGCGCAATCGTCTCGGCCATCGCGAACGGTGGCACGTTGTACTATCTGCAGCATCCTGAGACGCAGGAGCAGGTTGCAAGCTTCAACCCGAAGGTAAAGCGCATCCTGAACATTGCGCCGATCCTCCCGGAGATCATCCCTGGCATGGCTGGCGCCGTAAATAATGGAACGGCCCGTTCCCTCAAAGCCAACTTCAGCGAATTTCCCGTGATGGGGAAGACGGGTACATGCTCGAACAACGGGACCCGGTTCGGCTGGTTCGGTTCCTATGCCGAGACGCCGACTGGTCGTATCGTTACGGTGATTTTTCTCGAAGGTGGACGACCAACCTTTGGACCAAAAGCCGCTGAACTGACTGGGCAGTTCTATCGCGCTCTCTACGATAAGAGCTACTTCACGCCCAAGGTTCAGACAGTCGCACTGAACGGCACGCGCTAAGCAGCACTGGCACCAATCGTCTGGAGAGATCATGAAGATAGTCACCGCAGAAGAGATGGGCGCCATCGACCGGCGCTCTGCGGAGGAGTTCGCCATCCCTCTGTCCGACCTTATGGCTGCTGCTGGAGGTGCTGTAGCCACGTTCTGCCTCAGCCAGTATCCAGACGCCTCTCGTATATCGATTCTGTGCGGCAAGGGTAACAACGGGGGCGATGGCTTTGTTGCAGCGCACGCTCTAGCCCAGGCGGGACGCCAGATGCGCGTTCTTCTGCTGGGTAGCCCCGGTGAGCTGAAGGGTGAAGCAGCATCCGCGTTTGCACAGCTTCAGCATTCCACCCCTCATGCAGAGATCATCGAGATCCCCAATGAAGCCGCGTTGCTCATTGCTTTTGAGGACACTGACCTTTTTATCGATGCCGTGGTTGGCACGGGATTCAAGCCTCCACTGCGCGGTCTGGCCGTCACAGCACGAGATCTCTTAACCAAACGGAAGACCCCGGTTGTCGCTGTCGATCTGCCGTCCGGATGGGATGCCGACTCCACCTCACAGAACGCCGAGGGCGCCTTCCGCGCAGACGCCGTGGTGACGTTTACGACGTCGAAGATGGCGCACGTCTTTGGTCACCTTACGGAGCGCACCTTCGGCCCCGTCGTCGTCGCTGCGATCGGTTCTCCTGCAGAAGCAATTCAATCCACCTCTGGCCTTAGCTGGGCCGGAAGCTCGAAGGCAATTGCCGAGGCTCCGCGCGACGTCAATTCGAACAAGGGTAAGTTCGGTCATATCCTGCTGATCGGCGGAAGCTACGGGAAAGCGGGCGCACCTTCGATGTCTTCCTTAGCCGCGCTTCGCACCGGCGCGGGCCTTGTGACGACTGCGGTACCGATCTCGATCATGAACACGGTAGCCCTCATCACTCCCGAACTCATGGTGACTCCGCTTGAGGAGGTTGCAGGTGCGGCTTCTCTCTCCAATCTCGAAGATACGAAGCTCGAGAAATTACTGAAGGGTATCAAGGTTCTGGCAATAGGTCCCGGGCTCTCGACCGATGGCGAGGCCTCTGAATTTGCACGACAGTTGGTCGCTAAGACGACGCTGCCCCTCGTCATTGATGCCGATGCACTCAACGCATTTGCAGGCCGCACCGAGCTACTCGACGGCAACGGCCGAACCGTTGTGCTGACACCTCATCCCGGCGAGATGGCGCGACTGCTCGGCAAGACGGTGAAAGAGGTCGAGTCTGACCGGATCAACCTTGCCCGCGAGTTTGCAACGAAGCACCAGGTGACGTTGATTCTGAAAGGGTGGCGCACCATGATAGCCCACCCTGATGGGGCGATTGCCGTCAACACCACGGGCAATCCGGCGATGGCCAAGGGTGGTAGCGGGGATATCCTCACAGGCATTGTCGCCGCGATGCTTGGCCAGTTCCCCACCGATGTCGCGCGTGCTGTTGAGGCTGCGGTCTACCTCCATGGACTCGCCGCCGACTTTGCCGCGCACGCTATGGACGAGCACACTGTTCTCGCAACCGATACGCTTGCTCATCTAACCGATGCCTTTCGCTATCGAGTTAAAGACGCAAACGGCTTTACGTGGCTGACTGGCCTTCACACATGATCGAACGCAGATTCAAGACGCGCTCCGTCAACGGCACGCTGGCCATCGGTCAGAATGTCGCCGAGCTTATGCTTCCTGCCCCAAAGCTGATCGTGCTTCGCGGGGAGTTGGGTGCCGGCAAGACCACGCTGGTGAAAGGAATCGCCACTTTCCTTGGTGCGGCCGAGCCAGAGGATGTCACCAGTCCGACGTTTACGCTCGTTCATTCCTATCAGGGCAAAACAATTCGCCTCTATCATCTGGATCTGTATCGTCTCGAAACCGAGCGCGAGCTTCTGACGCTTGGCATCGATGAGATGGCCGCCGAACCTGATGCACTCGTCCTCGTCGAGTGGGGCGAGAAGTTCCCAAGCATCGTCGCCAGAGCCGATGGAGAAATCGCCATCGAACACGGCGACGGTGATGAGCGGATGTTCTTTGTGCGCGTAAAGTAGGCTTCTCACCAGCGTCTTCTCAGCTCCTACAGCATCTGTATGTAGATGGATACCGCATCAACCAGCATCTCGGGTACGGAGCAACGCACCGCCTTAGTCGTCGGATCGACTGGCATTACTGGCAGAAACCTTGCTGCACATCTTTCGTCCAACGGCTGGAAGGTCTACGGGCTTGCCCGTAACCCCGGCACATCCCCCGATATTCTCCCCGTAGCCGCTGACCTGCTGAAGCCGAGTTCTCTTCGTGACGCGCTAAGCGGCATCAAGGTGTCGCACGTCTTCTTTTGTACCTGGCTGCGGCAGGAGACCGAAACGGAGAACGTTAAGGTAAACGGCGCAATGATCGAGAACCTCTTCGCTGCACTGGAAGGTACAAGCCAGCTTACCCATGCGGCTCTCGTCACAGGGACGAAACAGTATCGCGGACCCTTCGAGGCCTACGGGCAAACGTCAGCGGAGACGCCTTTCCGCGAAGACACGCCGCGTCTGCCCGGTGAGAACTTTTATTACACCCAGGAAGATGTCCTCTTCGCGGCTGCAAAGCGCGGCGGGTTTGGATGGAGCGTTCACCGGCCGCACAGCATGATCGGCTATGCACTCGGCAATGCGATGAACATGGGTGTCACACTTGCAGTGTATGCGTCGATCTGCCGCGAGACTGGTCAGCCCTTCATCTTCCCCGGCTCTCATCTGCAATGGAACGCGTTGACCGACGTCACGGACGCACTACTGCTTGCGCAGCATCTTGAGTGGGCTTCGACCGCTCCGCAGGCCCGCGATCAGGCTTTCAATGTGGTCAACGGCGACATATTCCGCTGGCGCTGGCTGTGGCCGCAGCTTGCCGCTTACTTTGGGGTGGAGGCGTCAGGGCCACCGGAACCCATCTCACCGCTCGCCCCGCGTATGGCCGGTGCAGGTTCTATCTGGAAGACGATGGCAGCGAAGTATGGTCTTGCCGAGCCGAATGTCGACAAGCTTGCATCGTGGTGGCATACCGACGGAGATCTGGGGCGCGAGCTTGAATGCGTGAACGATATGAGCAAGAGCAGAAAGCTCGGATTTGAGATCTATCAGGACACGCCGACATCCTTTACCAGCCTCTTCGACCGGCTCAGGCGCGACCGCATCATCCCATCCTTCGACTAGAAGCTGCCGGCAAAGATTGCCTTCAGCTTCGCTCGAAGTCCCTGCTCCTCGCTGGCCCGCCGGATCTGTGTCCGGTGGGTATATAGCAGCATCCCGATGGCTGCCGAATACTCCGGCTTTGCAAGCTCAGGCGGCATGCGCGAGAGGGGTACGGGATATCCAATCCGAGCGGGAACCCGCAGCAGACTCTCAGCATTGTCGAGCAGACCGGCAAGGTTGGCTCCGCCGCCTGTAAGCACGCAACCAGCACCCAGCGCTTCGAGAACCCCACCATCACGCAGGTTATTGCGGAGCAGGGTAAACAATTCACGCGCACGTGGCTCAAGAATCTCTGCAAGGAACCGCTGCCGCACCATGCGTGCCGGTTGACCGCCCGAGACAGACAGATCACCACCAATCTCAATCTCGTTTAGCTGCGGCACGGAGGTGACAACGCAGTTTCCATAGACATGCTTCAACTGCTCGGCCTCCTGCACGCTTACATGCAGGCCGACAGCAAGGTCATTCGTAAAATGATCGCCACCAATCGGAAGTACAGCGGTATGAGCGATCGATCCTTCGAAGAAAACTGCTAGCTCCGTCGTGCTTGCCCCGATGTCCATGACGCAGACACCAAGCTCGCGCTCGTCGGGCGAAAGAACTGCCTCGGCTGCGGCCAGCCCTTCGTAGACGGTATCTTCGACTTCGAGCCCGGCTCGATTCGCGCATGTCACCACACTCTGGGCAATACCACCCGAGCAGGTCGAAAGATGCAGATTGACCTCTAACTTGTTCCCCACCATGCCCATCGGATCGTGAATACCGGCCTGGTCGTCAAGAATGAACTCCTGCGGCAGGAGATGCAGCACCTCGCGATCAGGAGGCAGGGCAACGGACCGCGCGCGGTCGACGGCTGCTTTCACCTCTTCGCGCGTAATCTCGCGCATGCGGCTACCCATGCTGATGCCGCCCCGGCTGTTGACACCCCGAACATGCGTGCCGCCAATGCCGACTACCGCCGTCTCGATTCCCTCTTTGGCGATGCGCTCTGCAGTCAGCGCGGCGCGATTGATCGCCTCGGCAGCAGGGCCAAGCTCGGCGATCAGTCCCTTGCGCATCCCGAGCGACGGCTCGATGCCGTGGCCGCGATAGCGAAGGACGCCATCCTGCAACTCCGCGACGAGGACGATGCTCTTCTGGCTGCCGGCATCGAGAACGGTTATTAAGTTGGTCTGCTTCTGATTCATCGCGAGGGTACCTGGGGAGCATGAGATGGAACAGTCGAAATCGCTGGCTTACCTGCCGCCGGCTTTGCAAGATAACCGCTGCGGGCTGCAGCGCTGGCAGACGAAGCCGCAGGTTGAGGCGCACTCGCCACTGGGATGGCCGCTGCCGGTGTGGCGGGCTTCACGACAGGCTTGCTGACCGGTGCAGCCGCATGAGGCTTTGCTTTGGGCGCTCCTACCGGCTTGTGCGACGATGCTTTCACCAGAGGATGAACCGTCGGCTTCACTGGCGCTTTTTTAATCCCGCGCACGATAGCAGGATGAGGTACTGCGGCGACCGGTTTTACCGTTGGCGTCGCCGGTTTCACGTTAGTTACCACATCAGCCTTTGCGGCGGCGGAGCCTGCCATGTCCAGCACCACCTCTCGCTCGTAGCGCATATCCACGGAGGCAAGATTTGGATACTGTGTATGCCATGTAGGCAGATGTTCCTGAAAGCGACGATAGCGCTCAAGGAAGTGATCGTCACCGAAGTGCACCAGGATCTCGGAAGAGTTTGCCGGGATCAGTGCCTTCACATCTTCAGGATTCGAGAGGTCAACATCGCTCAACACTTCGGAGACCTTCTCGCCCGACGAATCCAGGTCTGACCGGAACCGCTCGTAGATCTTCATCCTCGCCGCGCGTGTAGACGCCGGGTCGTTGGCGGACAAGCCGCTCACAACCGGAAACGAGTAGTGGGGTTCGGTCTGGGCCGCTGTCCCGGAGGGTGCCATGTCGAGCAGCACACCATTCCCATCCACCAGGCCAATGTGGCTGCCCTGCCGGACAAAAGCTACCGGAATGCGCTCAACAACCGAAACACGAAGACGGCCTGGAAGTAGCCGCATCAACGTCGCGTGCTGCACCCACGGCAAAGCTTCCAGCTCTGCCTGCCGATCTGTGAGGGAGACACGAAAGATGTTTCGATCAATATCATCGCCAAAGATATCGAGCAGTTGGGCCTGCGTCAGGTGCTTGTTGCCCTGAATCTCGATGGCCGAGCGCGAGTGAATCATGAAGCGGCTGTCGTGGAGCAGGAAGGTGCGGGTCAGCATCAGCAGCGCGATCCCGGTCCCCAGAATGAGCAGGAGAGCCAGACCTGTGGCGATGCGGCCAGCAAGGCTCTGGGGCACACGCGTACGTACCTTCAGCTTCAGGCTTCGCTGGCGTGGGCGACTCTCGTCCGGCGGACGAGCACCGTCATACTCGCCTGCGAAGTCCTCACCATAGTCGTGGCGCGGATTCGCTGGCGTCCTCGATGAGGCCCGCCGGGGAGCGCCGGACCGCGAGGATGATGGAGCGTAGTCCTGCTCCGGCTCATCCAGCATTGCCGTTCCGCGCTTCGGTATGAGGTTTCCTGATCGCACGCCTGAGCAAGGCCGCGAAGAATCGCCACCCTGACTATATCCTGCTGGCTTTCAAGCGCGGCCACCTTCTTTGGGGAGTATCGACTCAGGAACTCGTCAGGACTTCCCCAACTCGGAAAGCAGCAGCCCTCCGGCATGGGAGACGCTCCCCGCACCAAGGGTCAGGATCACGTCGCCGACTTGTGCCTGAGCTACAAGCGCCGCCACCGCATCGCCGACGCCCGGGGCGTAGGCGACCTTTGTCGAGCCGGTAGCAGCGATTGCCGTTACCAGTGCAGGTGCGTCGACCCCGGGAATCGGCGACTCACTGGCTGCATAAATATCGAGGACCTGCACCGTGTCAGCATCCTTGAAGGCCGCCGCAAACTCCGGCATCAGGTCCCGCGTTCGGGTGTACCGGTGAGGCTGGAAGAGCACATGGACGCGCTTGTACCCGCACTCCCGAGCGGCCTGCAGGGTCGCCAGAACCTCGGTTGGATGATGGCCGTAGTCGTCGACCACAGCGACTCCCCGAACGATTCCCTTCTGCTGAAATCTGCGATCGACTCCGCGGAACGTCTCCAGTCCGGCAGCGATCTGGTCAGGCGGCACGCCCAGCTGAATGCCAATCGCCACTGCAGCCGCAGCGTTCATCACGTTATGCCGCCCGGGCACATGGAGATGAAACGGCCCAAGCACGAGCCCTTTGTAGTTCATTTCAAAGGTGGCATGGCAGTGCGGCTCTTTGGCGAGGAGTTGCAGGCGGAAATCGGCATCCGCACTCTCACCATAGGTGTAGACCTTCCGCTTGATTCGCGGCAGCACGGCACGCAGCATCGCATTGTCGACGCAAGCCGTCGTCGCTCCATAGAACGGAACCTTGTCCATAAACTCAACAAAGGCCGCCTCGACATCATCCATATCGCGATAGCAATCCATGTGCTCGCGATCCAGATTGGTGATGACCGCCAGGATTGGCGATAGCTTGAGAAAGGATCGATCGCTCTCGTCCGCCTCCGCGACAAGATACTGCGAGTTCCCCAGGCGCGCATTCGAGCCGAGTGCATTGACTCGGCCGCCGACCACCACGGTGGGATCAAGCCCCCCGCCTGCCAGCACAGCCGCGATCATCGACGTGGTTGTTGTTTTGCCGTGCATGCCCGCCACGGCAATTCCGTACTTCAACCGCATCAATTCGGCGAGCATCTCCGCACGCTGGATCACAGGAATCTTGCGCGCACGTGCCTCCACGACCTCGGGATTTGTTGTGGAGACAGCAGAACTGGTCACCACGACATCGCTCGCCGCAGCATTCAGGGCGACATGGCCCTCAAAGATGCGCGCGCCCATGCTCTCAAGCCGGTCCGTAACCGTCGAGCGACGCAGATCGGAACCCGACACCGGGTAACCCATCGTGAGGAGTATCTCCGCGATACCGCTCATTCCAATGCCGCCGATCCCAATGAAGTGGACGCGCTGCGAGGAAGCTAAGAGAAAATGACCAGGCACAAACATGGGGCAACATCTCGCTTTCAGAGGCGCGGAGTCGCTCCGGCACATAGCCTTCCACTCTATCAGTGTGGCTTGTGCGCCGGAGCAGACTTACCGCTCTGTATTCGGACCGTGCGGCGGTTCACTCAGGGGCGGCGTCACCGCACGCTTCCGCTTCTTCACTGGCGGAGCCGAGCTTGGCGGCCGGTGCTTGCCGTTACCATTCCGGCGTTTACCCTGGGCTTCGATGACGCTGCGCATCCAGTAATTGCCCTCGGCATCCACCTCGATGCCGTGCACTTCGCGCTCAAATCCAGGGAACCGCTTGCTGAACTCTTCCATCGCGAGGATCAGCTTGATGACCGGGCTGTCCGGACCACCTAGGCGCTCGCCCGGCATACTCATCGGAATGCCCGGAGGATACGGCACCAACATCACCGCGGCGATTCGCCCGGCCATATCGCTGAAGCGGATCTTCTCGGTCTCGTTCCGGAGCAGCTTCTGGTACGTCTGCGCCGGCGTTAAGACTGGGTCAAAATCTTCATCGCACGCTTCATTGACCAGCCCGGACAGATTCAACTGACCCATGACGAGGTGCATCTCGTCCGACAGCTCCTTGAGGCTCACGTTTCGATACCGATGCGGGAAGCGCGACACAAGCTCCGGCATCGCCTCTTCAAGCGGCGCCTCAGAGTCGTAAAGGCGCTTGAACTCGAACAAGTTCTCAAGCAACGCGCCCCATTTACCCTTCGAGGTTCCAACCGAAAAGAGCACAAGGACGGTGTAGTCGCCTGTGCGCGCGATTTCGACTCGTCGACCATCCAGGAACTCAGTGAGTATCGCCGCAGGGATTCCCCACTCGCTGACCACACCCTGCGCATTTACACCGGGCGTCAGGATTGTTACCTTGGTCGGGTCGAGCATGCAGTAGTCATCTGCGATGTCTTCGTCCAGAAAGCCATGCCACTCTTCGCCAGCCTTCAGCGTCCAGGCACTCGAACGATTTGTGAGCAGGCCGTCCGCAGCCTCTTCAATCAGGTAGGTCTTTCCATCGAGCGGATCGAAGACGTGTTCGGGCTGATAGAGCCGGAAGAACCAGCCCTCCTCAGCCTCGCGCAGCCTGTGCGCAATCGAAGACATCGCCTTGCGGAAGCTGATCGCATCCTGCAGCGTCTCGCTCATCAGCGTCGGTCCGGCGGGGTCATCCATCATCGCCGCTGCTACATCAAGGGACGCGATGAGCGGGTAGAAGGGTGAGGTTGTCCCGTGCATCATGAACGCTTCGTTGAACTGATCGAAGTCGAGTTGAGCGCGCGGGCTAAGCTTCACATGGATCATCGAACCCATGGAGAACGCCGCCAACATCTTGTGTGTCGATTGCACCGCAAAGATCGCCGGTCGTTCCGGCATGTCGTCCGGTACGCCCATCGCAAACCGACCCTGGTAGATCTCGTGAAACTTCGCGTAGGCGTACCACGCCTCATCGAAGTGAATTCGCGGGACCGACTTCGCCAGCTCCGTCACCACCCGATTCACGTCATAGCAGAGTCCGTCGTAGGTCGAATTTGTTACCACGGCGTACGTCGGCACCTGCGACCGTGCTCCAACCGTCAGGGGGCTCTTCTCAATCAATCCCTTGATGAAGTCGGGATGAAACCGCTTCAACGGGACCAGGCCGATCATGCCGTAGCCGTTGCGCGTTGGCTTCATGTAGACCGGCCGCGCGCCCGTCACCGTCAGCGAGTGACAGATGGATTTGTGGCAGTTCGCATCCGCCAGGACGATGTCGTCCTGTGCGATCACGCCATGGCCGATAATCTGGTTCGAGGTCGACGAACCGCCCAGCACATAGAAGGTCCAGTCCGCGCCAAAAATCCGCGCAGCATTGCGCTCCGATTCGCCCGGAGGTCCAATGTGGTCGAGCCATGAGCCCAGCGGAGCCGTCGAAATCCCAAGATCCGACCGCATGATGTTCTCGCCGAAGAACTTGTGGAACTCCATGCCAATCGGGTGCTTTAGGAATGCCACACCACCCATGTGACCGGGTGCGTCCCACGAATATGCTCCCTGGTCGTTGTACTTCTTCAACTCGCGGAAGTACGGCGGCAGCAACTGCTCGTGATAGCGCTCAATGGCGAAGTCAACACGATTGGCGATAAAGGCTGGTGTGTCGCCAAAGAGGTGGATATATTCGTGAACCTGCTTCACCACTTCCAGCGGAAGCTCGCTCACCAGCGTGCGGTCAGCAATCAGAAAGATCGGAATCTTTTTGTTGCGGCGACGAACCGCGCGCAGGATCTTCAGCGCGGCAGGCTCATCAAACTGATTCTCTCCTTCAAGGTCCCAGTCCAGCAGAATGGCACTGTGCGAAGGATCGGAGGTGACGAGCGACAAGCCGTCCTCCGGCGTCGAGGTCCTGACGACCTCGTAGCCCTCTTCGCCTATCGCATCGACAAGGCGTTCCATCGCCCGGTCCGATACTGAATCCGTACCACCCACCTCACTTGCAATCAACAGCACCCAACGGCCTTCGCTCATACACCTCTCACTTCACCTTCGATGTTACAAGGAATCGCCAAAGGATATTTCTGGCATGTGACAGGGCGCCGCAGCCGGGGTATCGCGGCCTAACTCCGCCGTGCGATCGAGACGACCAGTCGCCCGATGACTCCGAGCGCATCCGGCAGGGCCAGCGCCCTCGCTCTCTGTCCCATCCGGTGCAACTCCGTTGGATTTCCCAGCAGGTTCCGCAGGTGGGTAAAGAGCATTTCCGGCTCCAGGTCAGACTCAAGCACCACTAATGCCGCAGCAGCTCCAGCAAAGACCTCGGCATTCTTTCGTTGGTGGTCGTCCGCAGCCTGTGGAAACGGAACCAGGATCGAGGCCTTTCCCGCCGCTCCCAGCTCCGCCATCGTGCTCGCTCCACTTCGGCAAAAGATCAGGTCGGCTTCCGCAAACTGCTTTGGCATCTCGTTCAGATAAGCGCTTACCTGCCAGCACGCCGGGTCTGCACCGCTTGCCTCGTAAGCCTCGCGGGTCGACGCCTCGCCATGGGGTCCGGTTTGGTGCACGATCGTAAGGCCGGGAACGTTCACCAGCAGCCGCGCTGCGATCTTCGGCATCACCTGGTTCAGCACGCGAGCCCCCTGGCTGCCACCGAAGACCAGCAGCCGTGGAGCCTCACCCTCTGCTTTCTGCTGAATGTCAAAGAAGGCGCGCCGCACCGGGATCCCCGTCACGACCGCGCCCCGAAAATACCGCTGAGTCAGAGCGAAGTTGACTGCTGCCGCTGTAACAAACCTTCCCACAAGACGGTTCGCCAGCCCAGGTACCGCATTCGGCTCAAAAGCCAGTGTTGGAATTCCAAGCAGAATGGCGGCCATCATTGCCGGCCCGGAGGCATACCCTCCTACGCCCACGACCACCTGTGGCCGATAGCTTCGCAGCAGCGCGACGCACCGCAGCAAGCCCCTTGGCAGATCTGTAAGCGTCCGCAGCCGCGTCATAACGCTAACATTCTTGAGCTGCCCTACGTGGATCAATTCGAGTGGGAATCCAGCCTCGGGAACCAGCCTCGTCTCGAGGCCGCGCGCCGTACCCACAAAGCGCACCTCGGCCCCTGCAACATCGCGCAACTCGCGTCCAATCGCCAGTGCGGGGATCACATGCCCACCTGTGCCACCACCAGCGATCAGAACCCGCAATTCCCTGTCACTCGCCAACTAATCGATCTCGCGCGTCACGTTCAGCAGAACGCCCATGCTGGCAAGCGTGATAAATACCGAAGTGCCGCCGTCCGAGATAAACGGCAATGTAATTCCCTTTGTCGGCAGCAGCGCCAGGACCACGCTCATATTGAAGAACGCCTGGATCAACACCGCCGTAGTAATTCCAAACGCCAGGAATCGCGCAAATGGATCAGTCGACAGGAACGCCGCCCGCAGCCCGCGATATCCCAGGACCACAAACAAACCGACCACCAGCACCGCGCCGATCAGCCCAAGCTCCTCGCATACGTTTGCAAAGATAAAATCCGTAAACGGTTCTGGTAGATAGAACAGCTTCTGCCGTCCCTCCATCAAACCCAATCCATGAAAGCCGCCCGTTCCCACCGCGATCAGCGATTGCAGGATATGGAATCCTGTCCCGCGAGGATCGGCCTCAGGATCGATGAACGCCAGCATGCGGGCACGCCGCCACGCCACATGAAACAGCATGAAATACAGCACAGGCGTCGCCATCACGGCACCAATTGCAAAATAGCGCGTCTGTACTCCTGCCAGATACAGCATCAGCGCCATCACCGCAACGCACACCATCGCGGTGCCGAGGTCTGGCTCTTTCAAAATCAACACGACGAAGAAGAGCGGCGCTGCCACAGCCCGCAGAATCGTACCCTTCAAGTCATCCATCTGGTGAATCCGCGTCTGCAGAAAATACGCGAGAAATAGCACAATCACCGGCTTGGCCAGTTCCGACGGCTGCAGCGTCACGCCTGCAAACCGAATCCAGCGATGCGCTCCGTTCATTCCACCCATCGCGAACACGCCAAGCAGCAGTAACGTCGTCACGGCGACTGCAGGAAACACCACACGGGGACTGTTGAATCGTCGATAGTCCACCCGCATTAATACTGCCATCGCAATCAGGCCCAGCAGCGCCCAGATCGCCTGCCACGTTACAAATCGATACGGCGAGCCGTACTTTGCCTGCGCCATCACCGCCGAAGCGGAGAAGACCATGACAAGCCCAAACAACACCAGCAGCAGCACCGTTCCGAAGAGCCACTTATCGACGCCAACCCGCTTCGCCATCTACGCCACACCCTTACGTCGATAATCCATGCACAAGCTCGCGAAACACGCGGCCGCGATGCTCGTAGTTCTCAAATTGATCGAAGCTCGAACAGGCCGGTGCCAGCAGTACCGTATCGCCCTGCTCAGCCGCTTCCGCAGCAGCCGCGACGGCGTTCTCCAATGTTTCGGCTGTCACCATCTTCACGACTCCTTCAAGCTGCCGCACAATCTTTTCGCTCGCCGAACCAATGGTATAAACAGCCTTCACTCGTTCCCGCAGCAGCGGAGCCAGTTGAGCGTAGTCAGAGTTCTTGTCCTTGCCCCCAAGGATCAGGTGAACCCCACCTTCAAACGAAGCTACGGCCTTCATCGCCGCATCGACATTGGTCGCCTTTGAATCATTGAAATACGCAACCCCTGAGACCTTCGCCACGAACTCCAGCCGATGCTCGACGGCCTTAAAGCTCGCCACCGAGGACCGTATGCTGTCCGCCGAGATCCCGGCCACACGAGCCATACACACCGCCGCCAGCACATTTTCGATGTTATGCGCGCCCTTCAAAGCAATCTCCGAAACAGGCATGACCGGCTCGGTAGTCCCAGCCTCCTTCCCGATAAACGCGACTACGCCGTCACGCACAAACGCGCCCTGCCGCACGACCTTCGTTCCGCTGAACCAGAAGACCCGCGACTTCGTCTTACCCGCACACATCTGTACCGCACGATCATCCGCATTCAGGATCAGCGCGTCCTCAGTGGTCTGCCGAGCAAAGATCTTCTCCTTCGCCGCGGCATACTTCTCAAAGCTCCCATGCCGGTCCAGATGATCCGGCGTCAGGTTCAGGATCGCCGCGATCTGCGGATGAAAGTCCACCACGGTCTCGAGTTGGAAGCTAGAAACCTCGAGCACATTCACCGTCTCCGCCGTACTCTTCTCGATCAACTCGATTACGGGCAGCCCAATGTTGCCGCCTACCTGTGTAGATCGCCCGGCATCCGCAAAGATCTTTCCGACCAGGCTCGTCGTCGTCGTCTTTCCATTCGACCCTGTAATCGCCACCACCTGTCCATGCAGATACCGACTTGCCAGCTCCAATTCCCCAATCACCGGTAGCCCAAACGCCATCACTTGCTTCACCTCAGGCGTATCCAGCGGCACCCCCGGAGAGACCACAATCAAATCCTGCCGCCGAAAGGTCAACAGCCCATGGCCGCCCGCCTCCACCATGATCCCCGCCTCCAGCAGCGCTGGGATTTCTCCCGCCAGGGCCACCGAGCTTCGCGTGTCGCTCACCGTAACCCGCGCCCCCTGCTCCCGAAGAAACAGGGCCGCCGCCAGCCCCGACTTCCCCAGTCCCACTACCAACACCCGCTTACCCTTCAGTTCCATGTCTCTCCTAAATCGGTCCTGCTTATTCTTTGCGACCGCCACGAGACTCAGCGCAGCTTCAATGTAGTCAGTGCCAGCAGCGCAAACACCAGCGCCAAAATCCAGAACCGCGCAATCACCTTCGACTCCGACCATCCACCCAACTCAAAATGATGATGCAGCGGGGCCATTCGAAAGATACGCTTTCCGCCCCGCAGCTTGTAACTCCCTACCTGCAGCATCACGCTGACCGCCTCCATGATGAACACACCGCCAATAAAAGGCAGCAGCAACTCCTGCTTGATGATCACCGCTACGGTCCCGATCGCGCCACCAAGCGCCAGGCTCCCGACATCGCCCATAAATACCTCAGCCGGATGGGCGTTGTACCAAAGGAAACCAATACTGGCTCCCACCATCGACCCGCAGAAGATCGTTAGCTCGCTCACCATTGGCATCCGCTGCAGCTCGAGATAGTCCGAGAAGACAACATGCCCGCTCACATAAGTCAGCACCGTTAGCGCACCCGCCGCAATGATCGTGCATCCGATCGCGAGCCCGTCCAACCCGTCCGTAAGGTTCACGGCGTTGCTCGAGAAGGTGATGACCAGCATCACGAATATGACAAACGGCAGGAACGCAAGCCACCCCATGTGGGGAATATGACCCAACCATTGCCAGACCAGGTCCGGCCGAAACCGCTTTGAAAATGGCACGACCAGCCGCGTCGAATACTCCCCATGCATGTCCATCACGGTAAGGGCGACCGCGACCGCAGCGCTCGCTAAGAACTGCAGTCCAAGCTTCTGCCGGGCAGAAAGTCCTTTGTTGTTCCGTCGAACGGTTTTAATGTAGTCATCCGTAAATCCGATCGCTCCGAACGCCGTCGTCGAAAGCACAATCAGCCACACAAACGGGTTCGACAGGTCCGACCACAGCAGCGTCGGCACCAGGATCGAGATGCAGATCAATACCCCGCCCATCGTCGGGGTGCCGCCTTTTTTCTGATGGGACTGCGGACCATCTTCGCGAATGTACTGGCCGATCTGAAACTCGCGTAGCCGCTCGATGACGAACGGCCCGATCAGCAAGCCAATCAGCAACGCCGTCAGGCTTGCAAAGACCGTGCGAAACGTGAGATAGCGAAAGATGCGGAACAGCCGAAAGTAAGGAAAGAGCTTCTGGTACAGCAGCCAATAGAGCAAAACGTCCGCCTCAGGACCCGCGGCCTTCCTCGATGCGCCGCAGGGGTCAGGGCTATCTTAACAGTCGTCGCGTCCAGCCGCTTGCTCTATCCATCAGAGAAACAGGATGTACCACCCTATAGACCATTCTCCAGCGCAAAGCAGAGCGCATCCGCAGCCATCACCAGCTCGAACGCAAGATGGGTGTCGTGATCCGCATCCTCGGCCTGCCGCACTAACTCCTCGGCAACAGGAAATAAGTCTGGCCCCTTACTGCGCTCTCCGTCTTCCACCTGCTTCAGGCGTTCCGAGGTCTCGGCCATAAAGCCCTTCAACCACGGACCCGACGGCGCCTCGACCTTCTGCCGGTGCTTATGACGAGCCGCATAGAGTCCCGCCATCGACAGGTGCTCCGCCGCGCGCAGCACGCCCACGGCTCTCAGGATGGTCACATCTCCACCTTTCCCTTCAATCGCGTGCTCATACAGCTTAACGCCCCGGTCCAGCAGGTCGCGCAGATCCTCACCCGTTCCCTTTTCCATCAGGGAGATCACCACCGATGCACGCTGCATATGGTGGAATGCAGTCCGAATGCCCCCATGCGCTCCTGAGTGTTTCAATCCTGCAGTCTTCTCACTCGCATGTTTGGTTGCATGCTTCGCCGCTTTTTTCGCATGTTTCTTAGCAGCATGTTTCGCCGCCTTCTTCGCGTGCTTGGCCACTACACTAAACTTCTTCGCCGCCAAAGCCTTCGTGCCGTTTTTCGCCAATTCTTTAGCCATAATTTCTTAGATGCCTCCCAGCATGTTCCGCGTCATTCTGCGTCTGTCGTAAGAACTGCCAGCGCCCGCTCCAGACGAACACCGCGCGACCCTTTGAGGAGCACTGCATCGCCCGGCATCAGATTTGCCTGCATCCATCCACCAGCCTCTTCGGGTGTCGCAAAAAAGAGAGCTTCTACTCCCGCCAGCCGAGCTGCATCCACCAGCGACTCCGCCGCACCACGAACCCCGATCACCACATTGATTCCACGCTCTGCCATCCGCAGCCCACATGACGCGTGCAGAGCAGCCGCATCCGGCCCCAGCTCCAGCATCTCGCCCGCAATCACAACGTGCCGCTCCGCAGGCATCGCCAGCAGCGCATCGACCATGGAGTCCAGTGCTGTTGGATTTGAGTTATAGCAATCATTGATCAACGTAGCCTCGCGCCACGCTAGAACCTCTCCGCGTTTGTCTCCAGCGGTTAGATTACCCAGTGCCGCACAACACTCCGCCAACCCAATGCCGCTTTGCAGTCCCACGGCGATCGCGGCCAGCGCGTTATAGACGTTATGCCGGCCAAGCAGGCGCAACTGCACGCTTGCCCGTTCCCCCCGAGCCTCAACCGTAAACACCACCCCGTCCGTGCCAAGCTCCGTCACGAGGACGGCACGCACCGCCGCACCCTCACCCATCCCAAACAAAATCGCCCGCTCGCCCATGCCGCGCGCAAAGCTCGCGACATAGTGGTCATCCGCGTTCAAGACCGCGATGCCATCATCCGGCAGCGCTGCAACCAACTCAAACTTGGCCGCAGCAATACCTGCGATTCCTTCCGGAAAATGCTCCAGATGCACTGCCGCAACATTGCTGACCACGGCCCAGTTCGGCTCCGCGATCTTCGCCAGCGCCGCGATCTCGCCCGCATGATTCATGCCCATCTCGATTACCGCAACCTCATGCTCTCGCTCAAGCCTCAACAATTGCAGTGGGACGCCAAACCCGTTGTTCAGATTTCCCTTGGACTTCAGCACGCGGAACTTCGCCTCCAACACCGCTGCGACGGCCTCCTTGGTGGTCGTCTTTCCTGCTGACCCGGTCACCCCGACCACGCGTCCGCCCCAGGCCCTTCGCACCGCATGAGCAAGCGTCTGTAACGAAATCAACACGCCACAGGTATCGCCATCCGGAACCCTCAGCAGTTTGCACGAATCCATCTCCGGGGGAGCCAGCCAGCGCATGCTCACAACCGCCGCAGCCGCACCGTTCGCCAATGCAGCCTCAACAAAGTCATGTCCATCAAGCCGCTCGCCCTTTACCGCAAAATAAAGCTCCCCTGCGCCGATCGTCCGCGAGTCGATCGAATAGCCCACAACCTCGGTATTCGTCGTGAAGTCTCCTTCAGCGTGAATAAAGTCTGCAATCTCTCCCAACGTCAGCTTCACTGCGTCATCTCCTGCAACACTCCCGCAGCCACAGCCACGTCATCAAACGGAATCTTCCCATCACTCAAAATCTGCACCTTCTCATGTCCCTTACCTGCAATCAGCACGATGTCTCCCGGCCTTGCCGCACGAATCGCAATCTCAATCGCACCCGCCCGATCCTCTTCAACAATGCACGTCGTCGCCGTCTCGTTCACCCCGGCAAGAGCCTCCTCGATAATCGTCATCGGCTCCTCTCTTCGGGGATTATCGCTCGTCAGCACCACCAGGTCGCTGCCCTCACCCGCCGCTCTTCCCATACGTGGCCGCTTCGTTCGATCTCGATCACCACCGCACCCAAAAAGAGTAATCACCCGCCCGCCGCGCCCCGCCACCAACTCACGCCCCAGCGCGATTAGATTCCGCAGCGCGTCATCCGTGTGCGCATAATCCACAACGACCGTCACTCCGTTGGTCGAAGGCACTACCTGGAATCGTCCCGGAACCTGTGCCCCCGCCGCCGCACCCGCAACGACCTGCTCCAGCGTCAAACCACGAGCCATAGCAGCCGCGCTGGCCGCCAGCAGGTTGTAGACATTTACTCGGCCCGTCAGGGGCGACTGCATCTCGACGGAGCCATGTGGCGTCGTCATCATAAACGTCGTCTTACCCGCCCGCATCCGCACCTGCCCTGCCCGGAAGTCGCCGCGTTCCATACCGTAGCTCACCACCTGCGACTTGCCGGCCGTCCTGATAAGGCGTTCACCGTAAACATCATCTGCATTGAGCACGGCGACCCGCGGTGCTTCCGTGCCCACGCCCTCAATTAATCGCGCCTTCGCGGCGAAGTAAGCTTCCATCGTCCCGTGATAGTCCAGGTGATCCTGCGTGAGGTTCGTGAAGATCGCCACGTCCACAGGCAGGCCCCACACACGCTCCTGCTCCAGTGCATGGCTCGACATCTCCATCACTGCCTCGGTCGCGCCCACCGTCACACCATCTGCAAAAAGCTCCAATACGTCGCGGCTCTCGGGCGTTGTATGAGGCGAAACACGCACCGCATCGCCGACGTGATACTCGATAGTCCCGATCAGTACACACGTCCGCCCCAAACTCCGCAGCATCGACTCTAATAAGTAGGATGTAGTCGTCTTCCCGTTCGTACCCGTCACGGCACTCAGCGCCAGCGACTTTTCGGGATGCCCAAACACATTCGCCGATACTGTCGCCAACGCTTGCCGCCCGTGTTCTGAGAAATAGAACTCGGCTTCCGGAAACTCGCCCGCACGCTCCCACATTTCACGCGAATCTGTGACCACCACGCGAGCACCACAACTCACCGCGTTCGCAATAAACCGGTTCCCATCCGTAGCCTCGCCGCGCATCGCAACGAAGATACTGCCCGGCTTCACCTTGCGCGAATCGTACTCAACACCCTCTACCGCAGCAACGCCCGTCCCTCGCGCAAGAGAGTCAACGCCGAGCATCGCCTCATGACTAGTCATAAGCTGCATTCTACTGTTGGACGATGTAATAAAATCCCGACATCACCGGCTGAAATGCACAACCACTTCGGTCCCCGTAGGGACCATCGTTCCAGCTGCAGGAGCCTGCTCCCGCGCCAGCCCGCTTCCCATTGGCTGTATCCGCAATCCCGCCTGTCCTGCCTGCACGACGACCGCCCGCAGACCCGCCCCCGCAAATGACGGCACCGCAACCTGCTGCCCGGCATCCACAACATACCCGCCGCTATCGCTGCGCTGCACCGGAGAAACTGCCCGAGGCGCATCCGCCTTCGCCGATTCACCATCGTTCAGGATTGAGT
The DNA here is from genome assembly GCF_025685605.1 of Granulicella arctica. NCBI lineage: Bacteria > Pseudomonadati > Acidobacteriota > Terriglobia > Terriglobales > Acidobacteriaceae > Granulicella > Granulicella arctica. The sequence goes on along the minus strand of NZ_JAGTUT010000001.1, from coordinate 3,451,564 downwards.
TCGAACCACCACCAGCGTGGAACGCCGCCAAAACCTTCGCTGGGAACAACGCCATGACGCCCTGCGGCTTCGCGACCACCTTGTGAACCTGGGAGACAGGCTCAGTGGCCGCAACGCTCGGACCCGCAACAGACCGCAACGGATCGTCCGACGGTAAATTGCTTACGTCCGCCAGCATCGCACCGACATCCGCCCCGCTATCGCTCGGAGCATCGCCAGCGCCCGCATCCTTCACCGCAACCTGGAGTCCTTTCTTCGCCTTCAACGGCTGGTCGTGCGGAACACCAAGATATTCAAGCACCTGCTGCGCTACATCTGCAAAGACCGGGGCGCTTGTTGTACCGCCATAGTGCGAGGCAGCGCCTCCTGCTGTCGGATTGTCGATCACCACTGCGACGGAAATAGCTGGATTGCTTACCGGCGCAAAACCGGCGAAGCTCGCCACCAGCTTCGTGTGCGAGTAGGTGTGCGTCGCCTGGTCCACCTTGTTCGCGGTCCCCGTTTTTCCTGCCGCACTGTAGCCGTTCAGGGCCGCCTTACTGCCCGTCCCCTCCACGATAATGCCCTGCATCATAGCCCGCATCTTCGCTGAAGTCAGCTCCGAGATCACCCGGTGTGCTCCCTCGGGCAGCTTCTCCGGAAGCTGGTTCGATGGCCGAAATGCTGTTGGCAACAAACGCGGATCACCCTTCATCTGGTCCGTGGATTCAAGCAACACATGCGGTGGCATATACACCCCGCCGTTCGCAATGGCGCTCACCATCGTAACCAGCTGCACTGGAGTGACGCCGATCTCCTGCCCGATGGCGATCGATAAGATGCTCGTAGCACCCCACCTCTTTGGCGTCCTTAGCAGGCCCCGTGTCTCGCTCGGCAACTCGATGCCCGACCGATCCCCGAATCCAAAGCCTTTTACATAATCGTAGAACTTCTGGCTCCCCAGCTTGAGCGCCATCTTGGCCGCTCCCACATCACTTGAGTGCTCGAGCGCATACTGCACCGTGACGCGGCCAAAGTGATCACTATGATCGTCATGCAACGTCCTGCCGTACATCGTCATTGCGCCGCCCTGGCAATCAACAATGTCCGTAGGTTCGACACCTGCACCATCGAGCGCCGCAGAATACGTGACCAGTTTAAAGGTCGATCCTGGCTCATACACATCGCTCACGGCCAGGTTCGTCAAGACACTCGCATCCATGTGCCGCTGGTCATTTGGATTGAATCGAGGCGAGATAGCCAGCGCCAGAATCTGCCCGGTATGCGGGTCCTGAACAACGACCGTCCCGTGCAGCGCCTTCATCTTCTCGACCTGCGCGTCAAGCGCACGCTCGGCGATGTACTGAATATTAGCGTCGATCGACAGCACAAGGTTTTCGCCCGGCATCGGCTGAATCTCATCGCTCCCGAGCACATGCCGCTTCGCGTCGAGCGCCGTAATCATGTGCCCCGGCGCACCATGCATCTCGTCATCGAACCGCAACTCAAGGCCGCCGAGCCCATTATCATCCGTGCCAACATACCCCAGCACCTGCGCCGCGAGATCGCCGTTCGGGTAAAACCGCTTGAACTCCTTCTGAAAGTAAACGCCCTTCAGATTCAATTCGCGGACACGCGTGATCGTCTCCGGATCAAGCTTGCGCGCCACCCACGCAAAGCCGTGCGACGCATTGAACCGCGCCAGCATCTGCTGCTTCGACGTAAAGCTGTCAGCTGGATCCGCATGCACGATCTCCGCCAGCAGCTCCGCCGCACTCTCCTTGTTGTCCCCCAACTCCGACGGAATCGCAAAGACGCTATCCACCGAAACCGTCATCGCCAATTCGCGGAGGTTGCGGTCGTACAGCAGTCCACGCCGAGGCGCAACCAGGAAGCCGCTCTGCTGCTGCAGCGCCGCTGTATGGACATAGTGTCCGTGTCGAACCACCTGCAGCCACACCAGCCGCAAGCCGATAATGCCCGTCCAGAAACAGAAGAAAAGCGCCACGTAGGCGAAGCGGATCCTCCGTATCGGAGCGGTCAGATTCTGCCGTGGTGGCGCCTGCTTCATCGCTGCTTCCTGCTATCTTCCTGCTGTCGTTGTCGTTGAGAAACTAGTACGTCGGTACCGTTGGTGCGGAAGCCTGCGCCATCACCGGTGCGCTGCCGTCGCTGCCATCCGGTCGAACCACCTGGCCCGGTTCAGGAGCATCAAGCCCAAGCTGCTTCGCCATGCGATCGATCCGGCCCGGATCAGTCAACTGTGCCTCGCTCAGCCGAAGCTCGCGATTCTGCTCCCGCAACTGCTCTACCTGCACCTTCTGCGACTCAACGTGATACCCAACCTCAATCGCCGTGAAGTGCTGCCACACATAGACCATCACCAGCATGAACAACACACTCATCGCCATCGTGAAGCTGCGCATCTCGCGCTGCCGCTCCGGATCGTTCGCCTTCACAATGCGGCTGTTGTCGATGTGCTTTGCAAAGAAGACTTCGAGCGCCGGCCCGCGGCGAGCCTTGCGTTGCTCGTCGTACAGACGACGATTCCGCTCTGCCAGGGTCTCCGCACGTCCTCGAACAGCACGCGAACTGCTCGCCGCCTGTCCCGCCATCATCCCCGTCGCTATCGCCATCGTCGCCATTGTCTGCTCCTGTCACCCGTCGCCCCGGGCTGCCCTGCTGAAACTTGCCGTTCCTCAAAGTACGATCGGACCGGGATCGCTAATGAGGAAGGGACTTTTTGAATCTGATTGTCTTTCGCCTGAAAGAAGGTGGGACAATCCCGGCCCGATCACTTGTACCGCTAAACTTGGCACTTCGTCAGTTACAAAACTCTAAAGCTTCTCCGCCGCCCTCAACTTAGCACTGCGCGATCGAGGATTCCGCATAGCCTCTTGCTCCTCAGCCACCACCGGCTTCTTCGTCAACACCTCAAACACCTTGTTCCGACCAGCCTCACGAAACGAATCTTTCACCAATCTGTCCTCCAGCGAATGGAAGCTGATCAACACCAGCCGTCCCCCTCGTTTCAGCAGGGAGGGGGCGCTCTCAAGCAGCCGCTGTATCTCTCCCAATTCATCATTCACTCGAATTCGGAGTGCCTGAAAGGTCTTCGTCGCCGGATGGATCTTGTCACCTTTCATTGATGGGGCCGCGGCCGATATCACTCGAGCTAGTTCCGCTGTCGTCGATATAGGCCGGGCCCGCACAATGGCTCTGGCGATTCTCCGCGATCTCCTTTCGTCTCCAAATTCGTAAATCAGGTCGGCGAGTTCGTTTTCGTCTTCCTGATTTACCACTTGCTCGGCCGTCTCTCCACTGCGCGTATCCATCCGCATATCAAGTGGACCTTCGTGCCGAAAACTGAATCCTCTGTGCGCCTCATCCAGCTGCAGGCTGCTCACCCCGAAGTCCGCCAGCAAACCATCCAGGCTTCCTGCCTTGATCTGGCTCGCTGCCTCCGAGAACGCCCGTGGCTCATACACCACCTCTGGCATCTCGTCGCCAAGCTCGTCCTTCAACTCATCGAGCTTTGCCCTGGCCAACTCCATTGCCTGCGGGTCACGGTCAAAGCAGATCAACCTGCCCTTACCGCCCAGCCTCCTCGCAATTGCCGAAGAGTGCCCCGCCAGCCCCAGCGTCGCGTCAACCACCACGCCGCCCGGCCGCACATTCAGATACTCCAATGCGTCTTCTAAAAGAACCGGCACATGCTGCGATTTCTGCACCACGCGCTCTCCCTGGGGAGTAAACTTCGCACCTTCTTGAAAATCATCCTCGTCCAACTACAGTCCAAACTCGGAGAGCGCCATCTGCTCCGCTTCCGACATCGGTGCCAGCTCCGACTTGAATCCTTCACTGTTGACCACATCGAGATACACCTGCATCCCGACCACCTCTACCTCGCCAATCGTCCGCGCCGACTCCCGCAGCCGTGGATGAATCAACAACCTGCCCTGCCCGTCCATCTCCGCCATCTGGCCCCAGTAGCTGGTTAGCTCCAGGAACCGCTTTCGCAGCGGATTCATCTGCGGGATCAACGCCACCTTCGCTTCGATCTTTTCCCACTCCTGCAGCGGCCAGAGTTCGGCACGCTTTCCATCCTTGCTCGTAATGAAGAAGTCGTTCGCCTTGTAGAACTCGTCCACACGGTGCTTGAACGCAGCCGGCAGCTTCAGCCGGCCCTTCTCGTCCACGCGCGTCGGGTGATTTCCACGAAACATTTGCTACCTCGGTACCAAGTTCGGTTTACAGTCCTCTCAAAATCCTTCAGTGCGGTTACACTTCAGGCAGTTCTTGAGAGATTTGGACCGCTTCACTCCACTTTAGACCACTTCTGAAACCAAGACTGCCTGACTGCCGCCCATCATGTAAAGAAAAAAATAGCTAAGCTTTGTGAGTTTCCCAGAATGAAATGTGGAAATCCGGTCAACTTGCGGGGAACGCTAGGGCGACCACTACATCTAGTGTTATCTCGGCTGGTCCAGGGGCTTGTGGAAAACGAGCCTTCTCTGGTAAAGCAAATAAAAAGCGAAAACGCTATTTCACAGCCGAGGAAGTCGTCGCGTTCAGCAGCTTCTTTCTCTGCAACAGCCAGATGATATACGCCAGCACCGCGAGGTTGATCACGAGCAGTCCGAGGCGAAACCAGTCGGGCCGGCGAGCCAGCTCGTAGAGCTCCCACGGCAGGAACGAGATCGTTAAGATGAGCGTCAGGTACTCCGCCCATACCTTCTCCAGCATCAACCCAATCCCTTCGGTCAGCGCCAGTCCCGAATAGGAGAAGGTTGCCAGGCTGATCTGCCGCAGTCGATGCGCATCGATCAGGTCGACCTTATCCAACATCACCGAAACAAACCGGCTCTCCGGATCGAACTTCAACGCAGCGGCAAGTCGCACCACCTCATCGCCCAGGTCCTTGTGCAGGAAGTGCAACGCACCCATGCCCAGGCCGAAGAAAAATACTGACTTGCTCAGCTTGAAGAGGCCGATCAGCCAAAGTCCACGATCACGAGGACCATGCGCCGTTGGAGGGGTGTCACTTGTTGGCAAGTCTGCATCGTGCTTCGGCACTTCGAGCTTATCTGCGGCATCCATTCCTCTTCAGTTGACGGGGAACATGCCCAATTGTCAACGCCGAGACGATGTGCACTCTGTCAACAGATCGGCAATGGTTGTCTGTGCAGCCGCACAACGAGGAACTACCAAGTACTCAAATAGATCGTCCGCATCCCACGTAAGTAGAAGCAATCCAGTCGCTGTTCCGTCTCGTAAGAGAACTGAACGCCCCGAGAGGGGACCGAGTTAGGTAGCGATCACCAAGCTTGCAAGACCCAAGATCGACCGAAGTAAAAGGAAACCATATGAAGAAGTCGCTTCTCGCCTCAGTTGCCGTAGCAGCCCTCGCCATCACAACCCTGTCCGCCTCGGCTCAGAAGGATCCGATGGTTGGCGGCGCACCCATGTACTCCAACAAGACTGTTGTTGAGAACGCCTCCACCGCTCCGAACCTCACCACCCTCGTTGCCGCCGTCAAGGCTGCCGGTCTGGTTGAGACGCTCAGCGGCCCCGGCCCCTTCACCGTCTTCGCACCGACCAACGATGCCTTCGCCAAGCTCCCTGCCGGCACTGTCGATACCCTCGTCAAGCCTGAGAGCAAGGACACCCTCACCAAGATCCTCACCTACCATGTTGTAGCGGGCAAGATCAGCTCCAAGCAGCTTATGAAGATGATCAAGAAGGGCGGCGGCAAGGCCACCCTCAAGACCGTTCAGGGCGAGGATCTCACCGCTACCATGTCCGGCTCCTCGATCATGTTGACCGACGCCAAGGGCGGTATGTCCACCATCACCACTGCAGATGTTTTCCAGTCGAACGGCGTCGCGCACATCATCGACACCGTTCTCATGCCCTAATTGCAACACCTCCCCAGCCTTACGTACTCTCGCAGGCGCCTCTATGGAGGCGCCTGTTTCACGTCGCGCAAGAGTCCTGATCACCGTATCTTTCTTACAACCCAAAAAACTGTCATCCTGAGCGAAGCCGAAGGACCTGCGGTTGTCGTTGCTTTCTTTGTCGCACCTGCAATTGCCTCATCCCGCGCCTTGATCCGTTCATCCGAACTGATCCGCGTCAGGCCTTCCTTCCCCACGCCACCATTCGCATCCAACCAGCAAGATGCGCTATCACTTCCAATCCGAGCAGTGGCTGCCCTACCCGGTCGAACACGTCTTCCGCTTCTTCTCCGACCCGGCAAACCTCCCGCGCCTCATGCCCGACTGGCAGAAAGCCCGCATCGACAAAGCCACGCTGACACCCGCCCCCGCACACCCTTCAAATATTCCGGGAACTCCGGTCGCGGGCAAAGGCAGCCGGATACTCCTCAGCTTCCACCCCGTTCCCTTCGCGCCCATCCGCCTCAAGTGGGACGCTGAGATAGACGAGTTCGCCTGGAACGATCATTTCTGCGACCTGCAGCTCACCGGCCCCTTCGCCTACTGGCATCACTGCCATCACGTCTCCGCAGAGACCCGCGACAACATAGTCGGCACCCTCCTCCGCGATGATCTTCACTACGAGGTTCCGCTAGGTCCACTCGGCGTCTTCGCCAACTGGTTAGCCGTCAGCGGTCAGATCCGTAGCGCCTTCGCCTTCCGCCACCGCCGGACTGCCGAACTCCTGCAAGAAATATCAGCGTGATCCACATTGATCGGCATTGAGCCTTTGGAAAGCTCTACCGCACAGCCAGCTTGCGGCTTTCCATCGCCGCTAGATAAGGCCGCGCCTTTGCAAGCGCCGCCTCAGCCGTGAGGCCATACTTCTCCCGCAGTATCTCCACCTTGCCGTGCTCGATAAACTCATCTGGCCAGCCCACCCGCACTACAGGTACCGTAAGCTCCAAAGCGTTCAGCGTCTCTAATACCGCAGACCCAAAACCTCCAGCGAGCACATGATCCTCAAGCGTCACGACCAGCCCACATCGCCCACCAAAATCCCCAACGCACTCCCGGTCAACTGGCTTCGCAAATCGCGGATTGATCACCGCCGCCGCGAACCCCTCACGCTCGAGCATCGCGGCAAGCCGCACCGCCTCCGGCAGCATCGCGCCAAGACCAAAGATAGCTACCTCAACATGCTCCGGCTCCGCGATCACCTCGGCTCTGCCGATCGCCAGCGCCACCGGTTGAGCCTTCACTACCGTCCCTGGACCAACGCCACGCGGATACCGAATCGCACTCGGCCCCTCATGGAGCATCGCCGTGTACATCATGTCCGCTAACTCATCCTCGTCCTTCGGCACCATGTGGATCAGGTTCGGCACGCTCCGCAGATAGCTGATATCGAATAGCCCATGATGTGTTGGCCCATCATCGCCACTCAGCCCACCGCGATCCATGCAAAACACCACAGGCAGATTCTGCAAACAAACATCATGCACAATCTGATCGAACGCTCGCTGCAAAAACGTGGAGTAGATCGCACAGAAAGGCTTGTACCCCTTCGTTGCCATCCCCGCCGCGAAGATCACCGCATGCTCTTCCGCAATCCCCACATCGAAGTACCGCTTTGGATGATGCGGCCGGAACAGATCAAGCGCGGTCCCGTTCGGCATCGCCGCCGTAATCGCCACGACCTTGTCGTTGCCGTTCGCCAGCTTCGTCAACGACTCCGCAAAGACCTCTGAATAGGTCTTCTGCCCCGCAGGCTTCGTCTCACCGGTCTGAGCGTCGTAAGGCCCCAGCCCGTGAAACTTCTTTTGCATCGTGATCGCCGGTTCAAACCCCTTGCCCTTCTGAGTAATCGCGTGCAGCACGACCGGCTTATTCTGCTGTTTCAGGAACTTGAACGTCTCAATCAGCAGCGGCAGATTATGCCCATCGAGTGGCCCGAAGTAGCTCAGCCCAAACTCCTCGAACAACATGCCCGGACCGATCAAGCCCTTTGCCGCCTCTTCCGCCTTGCGCGCCACATGCCGCACCGTCTTGCCGCCAAATCGCTCCAGCAACCCAGCCGCGCGATCATGCAGGCTGTTCAGCGTAGGGTTCGTCACAATCTTGTGGAAGTACTCCGCAATTGCCCCAACGTTCTTGTCGATCGACCACGCATTGTCGTTCAGCACCACGATCAGACGCTTCGTCTGCGCGGCAATATTGTTCAGCGCCTCAAATGAGATCCCGTTCGTAAACGCCGCATCCCCCGCCAGCGCCACGATATGCTCGCTACCGCCCGACATATCCCGCGCCACGGCCATCCCCAGCGCCGCACTCAACGCTGTCCCGGCATGCCCCGCGCCATAGCTGTCATGCTCCGATTCAGTCCGCAGCATAAAGCCGTTCAACCCACCCGGCTGCCGAATCGTATGAAACTGGCTCTCGCGCCCCGTCAGCAACTTATGCACGTACGCCTGGTGGCTCACATCGAAGACAAAACTGTCCGTAGGTGTGTCGAACACGTAATGCATCGCAATCGTCAGCTCAACCACGCCAAGATTTGGCCCAATATGCCCGCCGGTCTTCGCTACACTCACGATCAGCCGTTCGCGAATCTCCGCAGCAAGACCCTCGAGCTCCGTCAGCGAGAGCTTCTTTACATCGGCCGGCGAGTGTATCGTCTCAAGAAAATTGCTCATCGAAGACCCGTTTCACTTCTTATGCTCAGCAGCTAAACACCGAAACTTCCGTACTCGGCAAACCTAACCACCAAGTATATCAATGGACGTTCCACGCACTTCCACAAAGTAAGACGCCATCGCGTCCCCTGCAGTCATCGAACCGGAAAAAATGCTGGAACAACGTATGGCTTCAGCGCCGCCCAGGGCACCAGAACATCCGGCGCAGGCGCCGCACGCGGCGACACCGAGTACTCCTGAAAGCTCACCGTCAGGCCCTTCCGATCAAGCGTCCAGTTCCTTGGAGATCCAACCTGCGTCAAAAAACTCTTCTCATGCGAACTCTTGATGAGCAGTTCATCAGCACCCGGCTCCTCCTGCAACGCAGCCCAGCACCGACGCGCAATCACCTGCCTCCATCCTGACCCCGCTCGAAAGACATCATCCGCCCGCAGCTCCCGCTGCTCCTTCCACAGCCAGTGAATCTCCTCCGCATACTCCATCGGATGCGCCGCCCCATGCCCCATGGAGTCCTGTACCACCAGCACCGAAACCCGATCAGGCGTCATCTGCGCCAGCGTCACCGAGACGCTCCCGTCCGCCCCCGCAGCCTGCTCGTTCCGCCACGGTTGTCCCTTATCACCGAAGGCTTCATGCGCCCACCGCTCCACCGCCGCGTTCCACACGCCCCATCCTGCCTCGGCAGAATCCGCCTGCACCCAATCGGCCTCCATCGTTCCGAAGCCCGGAAACGCCGGCGCGCCACTCTCCTCACCCGACATGTCCGCCCCTGCCAGGTACATCGTCCGCGTGAAGAACATCGTCTCCCCGCGCTTCAAAACCGCCTTCTCCAGCACCTCCGCCCGCTCCCGATACGGCCCCACCAGGCACCCCGCCAGCTTCTTCGCATCAACCGACCGTGCCGCATCGCACACCGTACTCAGCCATCGCAGCCACTCCCGCTGATCCCCCAGCATCAGCGCCGCAGCCGCAGGCGACACCTTCCGCCGGGCCACCCGGTACGCCGCCGCAACCTCCTCATCGACCTTGCCGAGGTCCGCATCGGCGCAGATCGCCTTCTCCTTAGGCCGCACCGCCTTCTTACAATCGAAGCTTGCTCCAGACGCAGCGTGCGCCAGCAGTCCCACCATCAGCCCCACCACCACTCGCCGCAATCCAGCCTCCACCGTCAACCGAATACTACTCTGGCCCCATCTCATCCTCAGAAAGCCGTAAACTGGCACAGCACGAGGCCGACCATGGTTCTGGACATTGCCAAACCCGTAGCCCTGCTCCTCTCCATCCTCTCGCTCTTCAGCGTCTTCCACGCCGCCTTCCTCGTCACGGCCACCACCGTCAACGACCGCATCGACGACAGCCTCTTCCGCCTCGCCTTCGCCGCCGGCATCGCCATCATCAGCGGCCTGCTCTTCCGCGAAGCCGAGCGCGACTACGAAGCGCGCTTCGACGCCGAGTTCAACGCCTTCTTCGGCACCACCACCGCACCCGCGCCCGCGCCATCCCTAGCCAAGACCCTCCCCGTCCGGGTCTTCTGCTGGGCCACCGCCGCCATGATTATCCTCTTCGCCGTCTCCTGGTATATCGAGACTTACGTCGTCCTCTACAACGACATCCAGCGCTACTGACCTACACCACCGTGTGGGTCGCCAGCGTAATCGTCACCACGTCGTTCGGCGTCTTCGTCGTGCTGCCATCGCTCTGCGGATGAAACTCCACCGTCATCGTCGTCGCAGTCACGATCACCCGCAGATAGCCGAAGTCCGTCGCATCGTAGTTCTCCAGCGTCAGCGTGCTGTCGACCACGTAGGGCGTCCGGTATGTCCCGCTCATCTTCGAGAGAGGCGAATGTCCCCCACACCCCGCCACAATAAACGGAATCTGTAGTCCATCCACCGTCCGCGTAAACCGCTGATAGTTGTGCGAATGTCCCGAGAAGACCGCATGCGGCCATACCCCTGCAGCCGTACACGCGCTGTCGATATCCGCCAGCATCAGCGGACTCCCGCCATGCGTCGAACCACCCGTGAACGGCGGATGGTGTACCGCGATAATCACCGCACCCGTAAACTTCTCGCTCTTGATGCGCTTCAAAGCCGCCGTCAGAAACGCCACCTGCCGCCCATCCAGCACCGATCCGGTCGCGCCCTGGTTCGAGATCATGCCCGGGTCTTCCAGCACATTGCTATACAGCGCCAGCACCCGCACAAACGGGGCCTCGAACGTGAAGTAAACACCCGGCTGGATCATCGTCGTCCGCAACAAGCCACCCGAGTCTCCCGACTGCACCGCCGCAGGTGCGCAGAAGTTTGCCAGAAAGGCGGCCAGCGTTGCCTCCGGATCCTTCGCATACACCACGCCGTCATGGTTGCCCGCAATGGCGAGGATCGGCGCAGGATACTCGCGATAAGGTTCGTAAAACTGGTCGTAGTAATACGTCGCTTCGCCAAAGTAATAAACAATGTCCCCGAGATTGAAGAAGAACGATGGCACATCGGCCGCCTTCGCCTCCACAAAATCCGACACCATCTTGTCCGCCACCAGCGACTGCATCTGCGGTCCCTGTACATTTCCCGTATCCCCGACCGAGTGGAAGACGATCTGCCCCGCCGCCGTAAGCGCCGCCACCTTCGCCGCTCCGGCGCTTCCGTACACTGCAGCCAGCGTCAGCACCGGCTCCACCGCACCACCTCGCGGCATAGGCACCGCGCCAAGGCTCTTCAGTTCAATATCTTTCTGGTCCGTCACAGGATTCTTGAACCCGGTTGGATCAGGCGACGGAAGAGGCTGAGAGAACACCGGCTGCCCGCCTCCGCCTGTAGGGGCTGGGGTGGACGTTGGCAACGGCGGTGTCGTCGGCTTGGGCTTCTTCTTCGTGTCAGGCGTAACGTCGTCGTCAAGCAGCTTCTTCATCGCACAACTCCTCACAAGATGTGGTGGCCAGCATAGCCCGCGATCATGAAGCCGGGATGAAGTGATCATGACAAAAAAACTGAATCCGGCAAGTGAATTTCTACTCCGCCATTCCCTCCACCACCACCGCACTCGGAAGCTCCATGCCAAACGTTCCTTCCCACCGCGCAACCACCGCACTTGCCAGGCAGTTCCCCACTAAGTTCGCCGTCGACCGCCCCATATCCATCACTGCATCGATTCCAAGAATCACGAAGATTGGCTCCGGCGGCAGCTGTAGCGACGCCGCAGCCGCCATCAACACCATCAGCGTCGCTCGCGGAACGCCGCTCACGCCCTTGCTCGCCAGCATCAACATCAGCACCATGCCAATCTGCGCGCCCAGCGAAAGATGCATTCCCGCAGCCTGCACCACAAACATTGACGCCAGCGTCAGATAGACTGCCGCGCCATCCATATTGAAGCTGTACCCGGCTGGAATCACGAACGCCACCACCTTACGCGGCACCCCGAACGCCTCCATGGCCTCCATCGCGCGTGGCAGCCCCGCCTCGCTCGCACTCGTCGCAAACGCAATCGAAGCTGGCTCCGCCACCGCCCGCACAAACCCCAGCACCGGGATCCGGAACAGCAGCATGACCGGCAGCATCACCAGTACCGCCAGCGCGATCAGCGCGCCGTAATACGTCAGCACCAGCTTGCCAAGGTTGACCAGAACCCCCGCGCCCATCTGCCCCACCGTATAAGCCAGCGCCGCCCCCACCGCTACCGGCGCAAAGTACATCACGAGATTGGTGAACCCGAACATCACCTCGCTCAGACTCTCCGTAAGCCGCAGCACAGGAGCGCGCTTCGACTCCGGCAGCAGCGCCAGCGCAATCCCAAAGAACACCGCAAACACCGACACCTGCAGAATCTGCCCCTCGTAGATCGCCTTCACAATGTTTTCGGGAAAGGTATGCAGGATAAAGTCCTGCCAGTGCTGTACCGGAGGTGCAGCTAACCCCGTCGCCCCAGCCGCGATAGGAACGCTCAGACCAACCCCGGCCTGGGTCACACGGATCGCCACCAGCCCGATCACCAGCGCCAGCGTCGTAATCACCTCAAAGTAGACCAGGCTCTTCCACGCCATCCGCCCCACGCTCTTCATATCCCCATGCCCGGCGATTCCCGTAATCAGCGTCGCGAGGATCAGCGGGGCCACAATCGTCTTGATCAGTCGCAGGAAGATATCGCTCAACACGCGCAACTGCACCGCAAAGCCCGGCGCATCGAAGCCGATCTCCGCACCCGCCACCATAGCTACAAAGATCCAGGGCGTCAGCGAACGACGTCCCATGGCAAAACCACACAGCAGCACCACCGCAATCCATCGCACTACCGATCCCGCAGCCACCTGATGCATCATCGGCAACACCGCTCCCGCCGCCAGCATCACCAACGCCAGCCCGAGTAACATCCGCTCCCGCATCATCGTCGTCATCGCTTCTGGTCCCTCGATCTAACCTTCCAAAAGAACTGTCAAGCCCACCCTTTACCGCACAAAGCGCAACTCGCCTGAAAAGAACAACTTACATGAAGAAAAGAGTGAAAGAAAGTTGGCCGGTTAGTTCCACCCTATCCAATATACTGAGAACAGAGGCAAATCAAGCCCCAGCCACAAGCCGGGGCTTTGAACGCACACTCTCAAGCCTTTCAGAATGAGTAGTTTGCCTCTAAACGCAATGGATAGAATACTTTAGCTGGACCTCGCGACCTAAGTACTTGCAAACAAGCGACTTAAACTCCACCCCGAAACTGAAAAATATCAGGCAGAGGGAAGAGTGTCCTACAGCGCACGGGTAGACTGTTCCGGGCCACCAACCGGAACCTTCGGCTTGCGCCGGCTGAGCACCGCACTCTTCCGCTGCGTGTTCGACGCATGGTCGATCTTCTTCCAGAAGCCGACAAAGTAGTCCACAGCCGAGATGATAGAAACCACAATCATCCAGTAGATGGCCGTAACCGCAATCAGGTGAACGCCGACGATGAACCCGAACCAGTTCCAGTAGAGCCATCGATGTGCCAGGATCGCCGCCACCACCGAGACGATCTGGATCACAGTCTTCAGCTTGCCGATCTCGCTCGCCTCGATCGTAAAGCCCTCCGCTGAGGCAATCGAACGCAGCCCTGACACAAGGAACTCCCGACCGATCACCACGGTCGCTACCCAGGGCGGAACAATCTGCGGCGTATACGCCACCAGAATGATGAACGCCGTAGAGACCAGGAGCTTATCCGCCAGCGGATCAAGCAGAATGCCCATCGTCGTGATCTGGCCGCGACGCCGAGCAAGGTAGCCGTCAAGTCCATCGGTGATGCTCGCAGCAATAAACAGTACCGACGCCACAAGCTCCTGCTGACCGCCAGCAAGACCCGTCAAACCGTGCCCGCCATGCCATGGGAAGGCAGACGAGAGCACCCAGACTAGAAGCGGGATGCTCGCGATGCGACTCAGCGTGATGGAGTTAGGCAGGTTCATGAAGGTAGGCCAACGCATAGCGCAGCATGGAGGCCGTCACACACGGCAGATGCTAGCATTCTGCCACATCGCGCACCTGCTCGCGAAACGTCAGTCACAGCAACAACAGTGCCGTATCAGGACAGCTGTTCACATTGACATGGTAGAGTCGACTCATCCTCACTGGAAAACTGATGGTCCCTTATGCCTCTGCCTCGGCTCCTCGTCCTTATCGCCCTTGGTCTTTTTGTGCCCTGCATCTCCGCACAAACCAGCAAACCTGCTGCAAACGTGGCGCCAAAAGTTGTGTTCTCCAGCGGGACCAACGCTTATACGATCACGGTCACTGATCTGGCGTCCGGCCCCGCGTTGGCTGGCATCGGCCTCTCAACGTCACTTCTGGTGACCGTCTCACCTGTTGGTGCTTACAACACGCCGGTCAAACTCACCTGCGCCGACCTGCCGGTTGAGGCTTCCTGTACCTTCGCGATTGATACCATTCCTGGTGGCGGCGGCAACACGGCACTCGCCTTCACCACCGCCGCGCCCCACGATTGCGGATCAACAACGCCTTACTTCTACGGAAACAGCGCGAGCCTCAACTACATCGGCCCGGTACTTGCAGGCCTGCTCCTGCTCTGGCTTCCACGCCGTCGCATCTGGCTTCGCGGCCTGCTCGGCCTCATCGCGATCTCCACAACCATCGGACTCGCCGGCTGCGGCCACTGCACCGACCTCGGCACCAAGCCGGGAACCTACACCTTCCAGCTCAATGGAACCGCAGTCGGAACCCAGGCTCTCGCGTTGGGCGATCTCGTCACCGTACCGGTCACCGTTCAAGTCCAGTACTGAGTACGTTTCAGAGAAACGGGGCAGCCCGTCAAGCGTAGAAGCCGCGCTGCTTCGTCGTATACGCCACGCGATCGATCGCCAGCATATAAGCGGCGATTCGATTATTTACCGCGTGCGACTCAGCATAGCGAATCACATCGACGAAGCTCTGAATCATGATGCTGTCCAACCGCTGATTCACCTCGGCCTCGGTCCAGAAATAGCCCATGCGATCCTGCACCCATTCGAAGTAGCTCGTTGTCACACCGCCCGCATTTGCAAGAATGTCTGGAATGACGAAGATGCCCTTCTCTGCAAGGATGTCATCCGCAACAATCGTCGTCGGCCCATTTGCGCCCTCGCAAAGAATCCGGCAGTTTAGATCCGCCGCATTCAAGCTAGTAATCACATTCTCGGTGGCCGCCGGAATCAGGATCTCGCACGAGCGCGTGAGCAACTCATGTTTGTCAGCCACCTCGGCACCCTTGAAGCCGACGATGGTCCCCGCAACACGCCGATGCTCGGTGAGCGCCGCGATGTCGATGCCCGACGCGTTATAGATTCCGCCGTCGTACTCGGCGATGCCGATGATCGTGTAACCCTTCTCGCTGAGAAGCTTGGCGGCATTTGAGCCGACATTGCCGAATCCCTGAACAATAACCCGGCAGCCTTCAACCGGCATGCCGAGATAGCGCAAAGCCTGATCGCAGACGACGGAGATTCCGCGTCCTGTCGCCTCGCGACGGCCCCGCGAGCCGCCGATGTTGACCGGCTTGCCCGTCACAACTGCCGTCACCGTCTGCCGCATGTGCATGGAATAGGTGTCCATGATCCACGCCATGGTCTGCTCGTCGGTTCCCATATCGGGAGCGGGAACGTCCTTCTCAGGTCCGATGAACTCGATCAACTCGGCCGTATACCGCCGTGTCATGCGTTCCAACTCACCCTGCGACATCTTCTTCGGATCGCAGATTACGCCGCCCTTTGCGCCGCCGAACGGGATGTTGACGACCGCGCACTTCCACGTCATCCAGCTTGCGAGCGCGCGAACCTCGTCGAGCGACACATCCGGCGAATAGCGGATGCCGCCTTTAGCCGGTCCACGCGCAACCGAGTGCTGCACCCGATAGCCGGTAAATACCTCGATCGTTCCGTCATCCATGCCGACCGGAATGTGCACGATCAGCTCGCGGGCCGGGTAGCGAAGCACCTTCCAGATGCCCGGATCGAGGTTGAGTTTCCTGGCTGCAAAGTCGAAGCGGGCCGCCTGGGCTTCCCAGGGGTTGGTCTCCTGTTCAAAGGAAAGTTGTGGGGGGAGGGGAGGAGCGAGTGTTGCCATGGTTTTACAATCCTTTTCAAGTCCTGCTGGTATTAACGATTCTCCGGCCATCGTGGATGCCCTCGCGCCTACAGCTTGCGACGAGCATACAGCTTGGGAACACCGGTATACGCCCAAACTGGGGAGTATAGGCCGCTCAGAAGACGACCTGCAAACAAGCCACTCTACTAAGGATGACCCGCAACCCGGAAAGGTGCCGTCAATTCTCCATGAACACGGTTCTTTCTGGTTCTTCGCTGCCTGCGCCGTCTGATAGTCGCCTTGCATTTACCATGGCAACGGAGCTCCTGTGCCAACGAAAGCAGTCAATACCCCAACACCCCGCGACTTCGACAAACTGGCGAAGCACCACACCCTCGTCCCGGTCTACCGCACCGTTACCGCAGATCTCGAAACGCCTGTCTCGGCCTTTCTTCGCATCGCCAGCGAAGAACCGGAAGCGTTCCTGCTCGAGTCTGTCGAGGGTGGCGAGCATGTCGGCCGTTATACGTTTATCGGCATTCAGCCATACAAGAAGATCGTCTCTCGTGGCCGACACATTGTCATCGACGAGGGCAGGAAGCGCCGCACGTTTGAAGGCGATGTTTTCGAGGAGTTGAAATCAGCCCTCAGCGGCCACACACCCGCACGCCTCGAAGGTCTGCCACCCTTTACCGCAGGAGCCGTGGGCTTCTTCTCCTACGATGTTGTTCGGCAGATCGAACGGCTGCCGGCGACCGCGAAGGACGAGCTTGGCGTTCCGGATGCGTGCCTTATGTTCTTCGACCAGGTGCTTGCGTTCGACCACGTCAAGAAGGAGATCCATCTCATCGTCACGGCGGATCTAACCCGCGAGGCCCGCGGCACGGCTTATGCCCGCAGCGTTCGTCGCCTTAACAAGCTGGAACGCCGCCTTGCGCAGGCTCTTCCAAAGCAGAAGCACCGCTCTATCGCAGGCAAGCTCAAACTCACCGCCCGCACGTCGAAGGCAGCCTTCCTCAAAGCCGTCCATCGTACCAAGGACTACATTGGCTCAGGGGACGTCTTCCAATGTGTTCTCTCGCAGCGCTTCGACTGTACCCCTGGTGTGCCTGCGTTCGATATCTATCGTGCGCTGCGCATCGTCAACCCGTCACCGTATATGTACTTTTTGCGCTTTGGTATCGAGAACGGCAGGGCCCTCACCCCGGCTCACATCGTCGGCTCCTCACCTGAACTGCTGGTCCGCGTGCATGGCCGCGCCGTCGAGTATCGGCCTATCGCCGGAACGCGCCCGCGCGGCGCTGACGAGATCACGGATCGCGCCATGGAAGCCGACCTCCGCGCTGATGAAAAAGAAGTGGCTGAGCACATCATGCTCGTCGATCTGGGCCGCAACGATGTAGGTCGCGTGAGTGAGTTTGGGTCGGTGAAGGTGAAGGACCTGATGTTCGTAGAGCGCTACAGCCACGTTATGCACCTTGTCAGTGCGCTCACTGGAAAGCTCAAGCCGGAGCTTTCGGCGATCGACGCCTTCAAAGCATGCTTCCCTGCAGGAACGCTCTCAGGCGCTCCGAAGATTCGCGCCATGGAGATTATTGAAGAGATGGAACCTGCCCGCCGGGGCGTTTACGGAGGCAGCATTTTGTACGCTGACTTCTCGGGTAACCTGGACTCCTGCATTGCCATCCGCACCCTCTTTATGAACGGCGATCAGGGACACATTCAGGCGGGTGCAGGAATCGTGGCGGATTCGGTGCCAGAGAAAGAGTTCGAAGAGTGCGGCAACAAGGCCCGTGCCGTGGTTCGGGCGATCGAACGTGCACGTCAGCAGTGAGAGCCTAAGTTTTCACAAAGCGCATCGAAGCCGAGTTCATGCAATACCGCATCCCCGTCGGCTCGGGGCCGTCGTCGAAGACGTGTCCCAGATGCCCTTCGCACCGGACGCAAGAGACTTCGGTTCGCGCCATACCCATCGAGCGGTCCGTCTTCTCAACTATGTTTTCTTTGGACAGAGGAGCCCAAAAGCTCGGCCATCCTGTTCCTGACTCAAACTTTGTCTGCGAACTGAAAAGCGCCGTGTCGCAGCAGATGCAGCGGAAGATTCCCTTGCCATGCTCCTTCCAACTGACGCCGGAGTAGGGCATCTCGGTGTCCGCCTGCCGTGCAATGCCGAATGAGTTCGCTCCTAGCTGCTGCCGCCACTCACCGTCTGTCTTCACCACTTTTGCGACAGTTTCTTTGCCAAGATTCTTTCCATCATTAGAGAAGTTGACGATGGTAACCTCACCCGGCGTACCGTGTACTGCTGCCTCGACGATGGAGGAGCGACGCAACCCAAGCACGGCGGTCGCTGCTGCAGCCGCAGTTCCACCCAAAACGAACATTCGGCGCGTCATCTTCTTCGACTGCACATCTTGACTCACCTCGGACTCAAACATTGCCAATACCTCGCGTAATTTGCTTCTTGTCCGACGTAGATCTGCCAGAAAGGTTACGCAGAGCGTGCGGATTAGTCGTCGACCTTTTCCTGCTGGAGCGCCCACCAGATTCCGCCGACGATCTGGGTAATCCCAATCAGCCGCGTGAGGGCAGGGCGGTCATGAAGTTCGTGCATCAGCTTCTTCCATGGGGCGGGTCCTTGCTTCCAGGCCATCGCGTCGTGCTCGGGGCGAACAACAGCCATCACGCCATCACCGATCAAGGCCATGGCTGCAAAATGCTTCCAGCGCTTCTGTGTTAAGAACATCGTCGCGTCACCTTGTACCTTAGAGCGCCGCCATCCCGCTTGCCGTTGTATTCGCCGCACGATCAACCGGTGAGCGCGGGCGTAAACTGGTTGAGTATGATCTTCGTTCTCGATAATTACGACTCTTTCACCTATAACCTTGTCCAGTACATGGGCGAACTGGGTGCCGAGATGGTCATTCGCCGCAACGACGAACTCACTCCCGCTGAGGTCGAGGCGCTCCGCCCTGAACGCATCCTGATCTCGCCCGGTCCATGCACTCCACAGGACGCCGGCATCAGTATCGACCTCATCAAGCACTTCGCAGCGCTTGGTTCGAGTGGTGGCACCAAGGTCCCTATCCTCGGCGTCTGCCTCGGTCACCAATCGATTGGCGCGGCTTTCGGTGGCAACGTCGTTCGTGCTCCCAAGCTGATGCATGGCAAGACAAGCGAGGTCGACCACGACGGCAAAACCATCTTCGATGGCATTCCGCTGACAATGACCTGCACCCGCTACCATTCGCTTATCGTCGAGGATCAGGATTTTCCGGACGAGCTTGAGGTGTCCGCACGCACGTCCGATGGCGAGACCATCATGGCTCTCCGCCACCGTGAGCTTCCGATTGAAGGCGTCCAGTTTCACCCTGAAAGCGTGCTGACGACGCACGGCAAGCAGATCATCCAGAACTTCATGAACCTTAAGAGTTAGGCTGGACGCATGAGAGCTCTCCGGCTGATCCCGATACTCGCCATCGCGTCGTCCCTTCATGCCCAGCAATCGATCGGCACGGTAGGTGTGCAGGATGCGACCGTGTCTGGCGATCTCTCGATCACCAACGGCCGGGCCATCCTGATCGGCAGCAGTACTGTCATCGCGAAAGACCACACTGCCGAGATCGCGCTAAACCGTGGGGGCACCGTCCGGGTCTGCGCGACCAGCGGCCTCCACCTTACGCAGTCGCAGAGTGCAGGGCCGCAACCGCTGATGCTCGCGCTTGACCGCGGCGCCATTGAACTCCAGACGGCTGCCCTTGCTACGGACATCGTGATGACGCCCGATCTGCGCTTTGCCCTCCGCTCCGCTGGCCCTCTTGATCTTCGCCTTCGCGTGACGAAGAATGGCGATACCTGCGTTGAGAACCATGGGGCGACGGCTCCCACGCTCGGGATCACCGATCAGTTTGGCGAGGCGTCCTACGAGCTACGCCCCAACCAGCACGTCCTCTTCGAACACGGCAGTCTGAAGGAGGTGGTCGATAATGAGACCTCTCCGTGCGGCTGTCCGACCGCGGCGCCGGGGATGTCAATCGCCGATGCCCTACTCGCAGCTCCCACTCATACGTCCACTCCCAGCGATGAGGCGGCGGCGCAGCACCCCTTTCCTTCTGCCATCAGTGAGGGGCTGGCTCCGCCTGCACCTGTTCCCCAGGCCGCACCCGGGGTCGCACACGCCCAGGTGGTCACGACCCTTGGCTACACCGGCGACGGGGCAGGCTCCATCTCCGGCAATCCGGCGGCCGTGGCCACAGCCCCTGCGGTGGCAGCAACCCAGCCATCGGCACAACCTTCAGGCTTCGGTCACCGCCTCGGTCACTTCTTCAAACACCTCTTCGGCGGCAACTAAATCCTGCCGCCATACACGCTACAATTGATGGGTTGAGGACCTGGCGAACCGCTGCGCCTATAGCCGCCCTCCACCATCACACGCACCATAGATCAGAGGTTAATTGTTATGTCGATCCCAGCAACGCAGATGCGCCCGGGCATGATCATCAAGTACAAAGACGATCTTCACCTTGTCTTTTCGGTCGAACACCGCACCCCCGGCAACCTGCGCGCGTTTATCCAGGCGAAGCTCCGCAACGTCCGCACAGGTGCCATGTTTACTGAGCGTTTCCGCTCTCCTGACCCTGTCGAACGGGTCTATGTCGACGAGATCAAGATGGAGTTCCTCTACAACGAAGGCGAAGATTACTACTTCATGGATGAGAAGTACGAGCAGACCATGCTGAAGTACGAGACGCTGGGCGACGCGGTGCAGTACCTCACGCCCAATCTTTCCATCAGCGTCAGCTTTCACGACGGCAAGGCGGTTGGTATCGAGCTTCCGGGTGTGGTCGAGATGACCGTGATGGAGACCGAGCCGGGCATCAAGTCCGCAACCGCATCCTCCGTGACCAAGCCAGCCAAGACGGAGACCGGCCTCGTCGTGCAGGTCCCTCCATTCATCAATGAAGGCGAAAAGATCCGCGTCGACACAACCGAGGGCGCTTACATGTCCCGCGCTTAGACCTATTTCAATGAAGAAAAGCGGGCCTCTGATCAGGAGGCCCGCTTTTCTTTGACCCACGACTTACTTTCGAGCGGCGATCAGCTTTGCATAGAGTTCAATGGTCTGGTCGGCTATGGCTGACCATGCGAACTTTTCCTCAACCCTCCTGCGGCCTGCCTCACCGAACGCCTTTGCCTTCGCAGGGTCGGCCAGCAACGCATTTACCTTTTCCGCGAGGTCCCGGGCAAACCGATCCGCGTCCAGAGGAAAGGTTGTCACCGGATCAGCCTCAAACGGCACCAGATGTCCGGTCTCACCCTCTACGACGACTTCAAGAATGCCACCAACCGCCGAGGCTACAACGGGAGCTTTGCAGGCCATTGCCTCCAGGTTGATGATGCCGAAGGGCTCATATACTGAAGGACAGCAGAAGACCGCACAGTGCGAATAAAGCTGAATAGCCTCCTGCTTCGTGACCATCTGCTCGATCCATACGATGTTGTGACCCGTATCAGTCGGGTCGCCCGTCGCGATGGAGTGGCCGCCATCGTCCGTAAAGTTCTCGACCGCAGCTGGTCGACTGCCGGGCGTCAGCTTGCGCAGTGCTTCGATCTTCTCCCGCATCTCTGCAGCAATCTCGGGCGTGTCGGGTGCACCGGCGCATAGCACTACCTGGGTTCCGGGTGGCATGTACGGAATTGCCTCGACCAGATGCGTGACGCCCTTCTGGCGCGTGATTCGCCCCACGAAGAGCACGTAAGGCTTGCTTGGATCGACCCCGTATTTGAGCAGCGCCGACGTATCGTCCGTCTTCTGATACTCGTTCAGGTCAATACCGTTGTAGATCACATGGATTACGTCAGGCGACACTTCGGGATAGGCCCGCAGAATATCCGCCTTCGTGCCGTTCGATACAGCGATGATGGCGTCGGCATCGAGAATGGCTGTGCGCTCCATCCACGATGACATGGCATAGCCGGAGCCCAACTGCTCCGCCTTCCATGCACGCAGTGGCTCGAGTGAATGGGTCGTCAACACGAACGGGATGTTGTATAGCTTCTTCGCGAGGAAGCCAGCCATCGAGACGTACCACGTATGGGTGTGGACAATGTCGATCTCGGCAAGCTGCTTCATCTGCGAAAGATTCAGCGCAAAAGCGTCAACAGCAGCCTTGAACTTGGCCTTGGTGTCGCCTGTAACCTCTGGCGGCGGCTCCAACCCGCGTACCTGCAGATCGCCGCGATCCTCCTGCTGGGTCCCCCAACAGTGCACTTCAACCTCAATCTTCTTCGCTAACTCCAGGCTCAGATACTCGACATGCACACCGGCCCCGCCATACACATTTGGCGGATACTCGCGGGTCATCAAACCTACACGCATCGACTGCCTCCAGAAAATCACCTACCGTTGTACTACGATGCCCGAAACCTCGTCCCGTTACTTGGTGAGGCTGGTAGGGGCAAGCTGACCCGAAAGGAATCTGGCTATATTTTCGTTCAGAAACTTCGCGTCTGCGGGATCGGCGGCTGCTCCAGCCGGATGACCCCAGAGCGACGGAATCGGCATGAAGGTCACGCCGGGAATGAACTTTGCCTCGTACGTCGCGTCCGTGATTGGGAAGTACATGTCCGTAGCCGACGGCATATAGAGAAATGGCACCTTGATCGAACCGAGGGCGCGCTCCGTCGCAGGATTTGTGCTGGCCTCACCGATGTTCCCACCATACTTGCTCGAAAAGTCGAGCTTGCCGAAGCCCGGCGAGGCACCGACATCGTTTGATTCCCACGTCCTCATCTGCGCAATAATGTCGTTCGCGTCGCCTGTGATGAAGTGCGTTCGGCGCTGCTCAAAGTATTGAGCGAAGGTCGTTCCTGGCTTGGCCGTAGCCCGCCAAAGCTCCTCGTGCCACCATTCCTGCGAATAAAGCCATCCCATCCACATCGTCCCAAAGTCTTCAATTCCCTTCAAGGGCTCGGCCGTGTAGTCCCCGTTGTTATAGACCGGATCTGTCGTAATCGCTGCGATCTGTCCTTCGAGGCGCACGATACCATGCGGATAGGTCTTCGAGGTTCCCGAGGTCGCCACCGCGCGATCCATAAAGGTCGGGTAGCTCACCGCCCATTGGAATGCCTGCTGCGCCCCCATTGAAAAGCCGATGACGGCCTTCAAATGCTGGACCTTTAGCTCTTCGATCAGCAACTGATGGCCCGCGTTTACGTTGTCGCGAATCGTCATGAGCGGGAAATGTGATCCATGAAATGGCTCCGCTGTATTGCTTGGCGATGAAGAGCTGCCATTCGCAAAAAGTTCTGTACACACCAGAAAGAGCTTGTCAGGATCGAGAGCCTTACCCGGTCCCATCAGCCATTCGTAGCCCTTGAACTTGGCCATGTAGTGCGATGGCAGCAACACGACATTATCCTTGGCTGCGTTCAGGTGTCCATACGTGCCATAGATCACGTGCACCTCGGGCAGCGTCACGCCGCTTTCGGTGCGAAAGTTCTTGATCACAAAGTCATGGCGGACTGGCGTCAGCTTTTCGGCGGTCTGGCCAGAAGACACCACGGGAGCTAGCGCAAGCAGGAGGCCAAGGAGGATTTTCATGTCCTCCAAGCTTACTCGGAAGAACCCTCTTCCGAAGCCTGCCGGGCTGCTATTTCTTCAAGCTGACGACGCCAGTCCAGGTCTTCGACGAAGCCTCGCGAACTGCGCCACTCCTCCTGCACCTTCACGAACAATTCGAGGAAGACCCGCGTTCCCAGCAGCGACTCGATATCCTTCCGTGCCGCCGTGCCGATCTGCTTCAGCATCGTTCCCTGCTTGCCGATCAGGATCGCCTTCTGCCCTGTCCGCTCGCAATAGATGGCCGCCGAAATTTTCGTTAGCGGCAACTTCGCACCGACGGCTCGCTTCTTTACCTTGCCTGTCTCGGTCAACTCTGGCACAGGCTCTTCGAACTTCTCGATAACTACCGCCGTCGCGTAGGGAACCTCTTCGCCTGTAAGCATCAGAATCTTTTCGCGAATGAGTTCCGCAACAAGGAAGCGCTCCGGCTGATCGGTGAGCTGATGCTTCGGGAAGTATCGCTGCCCTTCTTTCAACTGTCCGACGACCTTATCCAGGAGCAGCTCCAGATTCTCTTTCTTGCGCGCCGAGATTGGAATGACATCCGCAAACGTGTGCAGGGCCGACCAGTGAGCCATGAGGGGCAGGAGGTCCGCTCGGGGAATCGCATCCATCTTGTTCAACACCAGGATGACCGGGCATTCCAGCTTTTTAATTAGCGACAGCGCGAAATCGTCCTCAGCCTTCGAAAGCTCGACTCGCGTCTTCGTGAAGGGCTTCAGGGCACCCTGCTCTTTAGGCTTCTCCGCCTGTGGCAGCCGGTGCGTCACATCTACGATAAAGAGCACGGCATCGCGCGATTCAAGAGCGTCGTGGACCTCCTGCATCATCCGCCGATCGAGCTGTGTATCCGGCTTGTGCACGCCCGGAGTATCGACAAGCACCACTTGCGCCGCAGGATGTCCCGGCTCACCCTTGCCCTTCTTCTTGAGCGGAACTTCAAGCACACCATGGATGCGAGTCCGCGTGGTCTGGGGTTTATGTGTGACGATAGCGAGCTTCTGGCCGAGCAGAGCATTGAGCAAGGTTGACTTGCCCGCATTAGGGCGGCCGATGATAGAGACGAATCCGGAGCGAAAGGGCATCTCCTCCATTATGCGCTGTCGGGGGTTCGTAGAAGCTTCAGGCAGCCGAAGGATGAGTGGAAAGGCTTACGCGAATTCGGTCGATGCGGCGGTCCGTAGACGCCAGCACCTCCATCCGCAGCCCATCCTCTTCGACCACTTCACCCGGCAGCGGAATGTGCCCGGCGATCTCTGAGACCAACCCGCCCAGCGTCGTCGACTCGTAGTGCTCCGGCAGGCGTAATGCCGTCGGGTCATCGCGTGTATCCCGCTCGTCGGCATCATCGTCGTCCGGATGGGGCTCGCCATCTTCCGCAGGACGCGTTTGGCGATGCGTTTCGAACTGATCGGCAAACAAGTCACGAAGCCGGGAGATTTCGAATCCACCCGAGACAGTGTAGGCTCCATCTGCTTCGCGTGCCGGAGTGTCATCTTCCTCGCCGTCGTCATGCTCGTCCGCAATGTTACCGACTATTGCCTCGATCAAATCCTCGATGGTGACAAGCCCTGCGACTCCACCATACTCGTCGATGACGACGCGCATGTGCTGCTTCTCGCGCTGCATCTCGCGCAACAGCTCCGCCACTTTTTTAGGCTCAGGTACGAACGCCGCGGGGCGTTGCAACTCAGCTACAGTGACGGTCATCGCATCCGTATCGAGGATCTGAAGCAGATCGTGTGCGAAGGCGATACCAGTAATGTGATCGAGCGAATCCGAATAGACCGGGACGCGCGAGAAGGGGTGCTCGTCCAACTGCGCCGTGAACTCCTGCAGCGTCATGGTGCCGGCTACAGCGAAGATCTCTGGTCGCGGAGTCATCACCTCACGCACCACCTTGTCGCCGAACTCCACAACCGACCGTACAAGTTCACGATCCGACTCCTCGAGAATGCCCTCTTCTTCCCCTGCCTCAAGCAGCGCATCCATCGCCTCTGAAGGATGCTCCTCTTCCTCAGCATCTTCAGGCTCGGCCAGAGCGGCGATTGAAAGAAGCAGGCCAAGCAGCAGCGTGACCGGAAGAATGAGGTAGAACAACGCCTCGAGCAGGTACAGAATCTTGGCGATCCACAAACCACGTGTCCGCGTGAAGAGAATCTGTGGCACCAGCCGGTCAAACAGCAGGATCAGGAGGATCAGCTCGAATGCTGTTCGCAGGACCTCCGATACACTCGGCGCGACTGCCAGCCCCGGAGCGAGCACGGGGTAGCTATAGAGCCTCAACCCGGAAAGAAGCGCAATTGCAGCGAGTGAGAGTTGCCGCAGCACCGAAGCGGATAGGGCAACCGACTCTCGCCCAAGCCTGAGCCGAGGCTCCACCACCTGCTCCCAGGCATCGATATTGTCCTGGTATTCGCGGGCGAGAAACTTGCCCATCTCGGAGTACACGCGATCGACGTATGCAGCCAGGGTCAGAATGGCAAGCAACGCAACCAGTGATAAGCCAAAGACCGGAATCATGCCTTCGTCCTACGCGATGGTTTCGGTGTATCGGACACCCTGCCGATCAAACCATCGGGTAATCGAAGTTCTTTTCGCAGAAGCGCCTCACGCGCGGCCATCTCACCCTGATCTACTTCGTGATCCAGACCATGCAGATGCAGCAGACCGTGCAGCAGCAGAATTCGCACCTCATCGCGCAGACTGTGCCCGTACGCCTCAGCCTGCCTGGCCGCTGTTTCAAGTGAGATCGCCAGGTCACCTGCTGTCTGCTCTTCGCCTCCAAACTCGTTGTAAGCTGCAGGAAAGCTCAGAACATCGGTAGCCTTGTTCTTCCCGCGATATGCCCGGTTCAGGCGCTTCAGCGTCGCGTCGTCGGCAAGCAGCACCTCGACGTCACCCACCAGGCCTATCGCCAAACGAGCACGATTCAGGAAGCGCGTGAGCCCCGACTTAGAGAGCGCAGACGCCGGGATGGTGGATGTACTTGGGGGTTCGATGGTGATCATCGTGGATAAGAACGTGACGGCAAAAGCAACAGAGGGCCGTGGAGCCCTCTGTTGCCATGATATCGCATCATTGCCGCGCCTATTGAGTTTTCGCTACCGGCTTGACTGAGGGTGCTACTCCGGGAAGCTCTGTTTCTCCAATCGCCAGTGGCAACTGTTGCTGATGCTGGGCACGCCCATAGCTGTCGTAGGCGCGAACAATTCGCTGGACAAGATGATGTCGGACGACATCCACATCGTCGAAGTGACAAAACTTGATTCCCTCGACGCCATCCAGAACGTTCAGCGCTTCGAACAGTCCAGACTTCTTCGGGTTAGGCAGATCGATCTGCGTCAGATCGCCCGTGATCACCGCCCGCGAGTTGTTTCCGAGCCGCGTCACGAACATCTTCATCTGCTCGTTCGTCGTGTTCTGCGCCTCGTCCATGATGATGAAGGCGTCAGAGAGCGTTCGGCCACGCATGAACGCCAGTGGCGCAACCTCGATCACGTTACGTTCCAGGAGTTTGTCGACCTTTTCCTGGTCCATCAGGTCGTAGAGCGCGTCGTAGAGAGGCCGCAGATACGGATCGACCTTCTCCTGCAACGAGCCCGGCAGGAAGCCAAGCCGCTCACCAGCTTCTACGGCTGGACGAACGAGGATAATGCGGCTTACCTTCTTTGCCATCAGCGCGGAGACTGCCATGGCTACAGCAAGGTAGGTCTTACCTGTTCCTGCTGGCCCGAGCCCGAAGACCATGTCGTTTTGCTCGATCGCCTCGACATACTTCCGTTGGTTTGGCGAGCGCGGCTGCACAACCCGCTTTACGCCGACCGAACGCTGCTTACCTGAATCCATCAGCGACTTAAGGCTGACGGCAGGGTCAGCAACCACCAGCTTCAGCATGGCGTTCAATTCGCCGTTGTGGGGATGAACCCCGCCTTTGCGGAGCGCTTCGAAGTCGCCAAAGATTCGCTCGACGCGGGCGACCGCCTCGGGCTGACCGGTGACCTGTATGGAATCGGAACGGAGATCGATGGTGACCTTGAGGCTGTCTTCCATCAAGCGGAGATTTTCGTCGCGGGTCCCGTACAGGGGCTCAATACCGGTGGTGATTTCGAGCGATTTTTTGATCAAGTAAGGATCTGACCTCCGTCAGGGAAAGCTGATAGTGCGATGTGAGTGTCGCTTGTGGGGTTGTCGATCAGGATGTGGCGAGGGAGACTGGACCGCAGCGCCGGGAGGCGTTGGGTGACTGCGACCGGGTTGGCGAGTCGTGCCAAGGTGTCGAAGATGAGCGAAGGTTAGAACGTCAAAGGACCAGCGTCAAGCGAATTTTTGGCAAACGGAATGCGACGGGATTGCAACAGGTCTGCGACATTACAGTTGACCCATCCCCGGAGCTTCCGTACACTTGAGGTTGCAGGGTATGCGGCGGGCTGTGACCTCGACTTTTATGTCTTAGTTCAGTTGGGCTGTGTCTGAACCAGCTTTCTGGCCTGCATCCAATTCCCGGCACAACCGGCTTAGAGAAGAGAGTTCAGCAATGGCAAATCATGTTTCCTCGTTGAAGCGCGCACGTCAGACAGTGGTAAAGACCGCGGTAAATCGCGCCAACAAGAGCAAGCTGCGCGGCATTCTTCGCACTCTGCGTGAGGCCATTGCCAAGGGTGACAGCAAAGTTGTCACTGAGCAGTACCGCGCGACCGTCTCCGTTCTCGATAAGAGCGTCCAGAAGGGCATTCTCCACAAAAACACCGCCAGCCGTTACAAGTCCCGCCTTAACGCTCGCGTCAAGGCCGTTGTCGTCGCCAAGGCCGCCTAGGTCTTCGCCTCATTCGAACAAAGCTTCAAAGGCCGACCCGGACACCTGGGTCGGCTTTTTAGTGCGGCCTCTCTTCCGGCTTGTCCGTCGGCAGAGTATACAGAGTAGGCGGTTTGCGTCGCTCTGTTGCAGGCTCGTCGCCGTTCACTATCGGAGCAGCCGCTGTTGGCTGGGGTGCAGCAAACGTTGGAGGCGGTGGAACCGAGGCTGCAGGCTCTGTAGCAACCGTCTTTCCTGCGGCCGGACCTTTCGCGTGAGACATCAGGTTGACGCTGGCACTCACGTCGGCAGGCTCAAGCGCCTTCGCTGCCCGGATAGCCGCCTCGTCCGCTCCGACCAGTGGAGGCAAGTGATAGATCTCGACCGCACGATCCCGAATCACGGCCAGCCGCAAGCCATCCGGCGACAGGTCGTAGTTCTGCCCGGCGCGCTGCACTGGCGTCGTCTGCAATTGGAGCAGTTGTTTCCCGTTATAGGTCTGGTAGACACGGATCTCCTGCGTCGTGAAGGCGGACGGGGCAAAGTCCGCCGTGATTCCCGACCCGGACGCGACAAGATTCCGGCTCAATGCGAATCGTCCGGCCTTTGGCGCTAACGCAAAGTTCGGGAAGGCGTGAGTCTCCGTGAAGTTCTGTTGCCACATCTGTTCGCCGCGCATATTGAATCCGCCGAGCATCAGCTTGTCGTCTCCGCCCCTGCAGCCAAACGCCACAAATTCGCTCGCACTCACAAAGACTGGACGTGGGCGGCAGCTTGAATCCACTGGCGAAAGCTCCACATACTTGCCGACGTAGGGATCAAAGTCGAACAGCCACCGCGTCGCACTCTCCTTCAGCACCTCAATATAGCCAGCCGACGTAATGGATAGGTTCACCAATCCCGCCGCCGTGGCTACTCCGGCACTCTGGACGATCACCCTGTCCACCGGCTGAACTGGCTCGACAATCCTGTAAAAGTTTAGCTGCGCCCTGCCCGAGTCAGGTGAATTCAGTACAGTTGCTGACGAATCCCCTGCCGTGACTGCAGGCTTCTCGATCGTTTCGACCGTGATCAAATCCCGATCCGGCGACAGGATAATGGCTGCCAACCTCCGGCTCGACGCAAGGAATGGCTGCTCTACAAACGCCTCCTCATGCTCCAGGTTTTCGAGCGGTACAAAGGTTGTGAGGGTATCCCGCATCCGCAGCAGGAAGCGCCCATGCCCCAGGTTCCAGAGGTACTGTGCGTTGTCATGCAGCCGCCAACTTGTGCGGGCCAGCACCTTGCCCGATGGCAGATGCACCACAACCGCTTCGATCGTCCGATCCTGATCGTCCGGCGGATCATCGGGCAGCCGTTTCATCAGCCGACGTACGGCAAAGGTCACCAGAAGGTGCTGATCGTCGATGAAATGGACCGTTATGCTATTTCCGCTCGTCGCCATCGCTCCCGCTCCGGGCGGCTGAAAGCCCATCGCCTGCAGTGCGAGGCGCTGCGGCGGCTCCGGTGCCTTCGCATGGGAGAAGGTGCTCACAGGCACAAACATCAGCGCGAGGAGGATGTGACGAAACGCCGGAAGAATGCTTGGAACAGACATGGTCTGATGCGCGTATCGTACAAAGTTACGGAATTGCGATTTGCTAGCCTCCACTCTTTCACAGACGGTGAAGTCTCGCAAAGCGTCCCGCACCGAGTTTGACGCAAGACCAAACTGAAATGAAATCTGGAGGAGACGGACAAATGAAGCGTGAGGACAGATGTTCAACGAACCGTGGTGCAGGCAAGCGACTGGCGCTCGGAGTAGCAGCAGTACTTGTATCGGGAATAGGTGCGTCGCTCTTCGCTCAGCAAACTCCTGCGCCCACACCCGGAGCCACCCAGGTCTACCTCCCGGTTCCTGCTTTTGACACCTCAAGCCTCGATACCACCGCCGACCCCTGCAACGACTTCTACAAGTTCGCCTGTGGCAAGTTCGCCGCGAACCATCCCATTCCAGCCGATCAGGCCGGTGTTGACCAGTTCTACGCCCTCTTCAACGTCAACACCCAGTCCCTCAACGGCATTCTTACCAAAGAGGCAGCGGGCGGTGCGAGCCGCTCCCCGGATGAGCAAAAGATCGGCGATTATTACAAGGCATGCGTCGACACCTCGCTGATCGAGCAGAAGGACCTTGCACCGATCCAGCCGCTCCTCACGGAGATCAACGGCCTCAATGACGGTACGCGCGGCAAGCTTGGCCTGCCCACCCTCATCGGCAAACTACAGCGCATGGGCGTCGACGTCTTCTTTGGCTACGGCGAACAGCAGGACTTGAAGGACTCCACCAAGCAGATCGCCATCGCCTCCCAGGCGGGTCTCGGTATGCCCGAAAAAGACTACTATCTCCGCACTGGTGAGAAAGACATCAAGCTCCGCGAGCAGTACGTAGCCCACGTTGCCAAGATGCTTACCCTTGCCGGCTCCGCTCCCGATCAGGCTCAGAGGGATGCCACGGCCATCATGGTCCTTGAAACTGCCCTCGCCAAGGCCT
The DNA here is from genome assembly GCF_025685605.1 of Granulicella arctica. Classification (NCBI taxonomy): domain Bacteria; kingdom Pseudomonadati; phylum Acidobacteriota; class Terriglobia; order Terriglobales; family Acidobacteriaceae; genus Granulicella; species Granulicella arctica. The sequence continues at coordinate 3,420,463 of NZ_JAGTUT010000001.1, read as the reverse complement.
CCATGGGTGTCACCGAGATGCGCGACCCGGAGAAGACCTACCACCTGCAACCACTCGCCACCTTCGAAGCCAGCATGTCTGGCGTCAACTTTGCCCAGTTTCAGGAAGCTATTCATTCGCCCCATGTCACTGAGATCAACAACGCCACGCCCGACTTCTTCCCTGCCCTCTATCGCGAGGTCCGGGCGACCGACATGCCGACCCTCAAGGCCTACATGCGCTATCACCTGCTCACCGCCTTCGCCACCCACCTACCCAAGCGAATCGACGCCGAAAACTTCGACTTCTACAGCCGCATCCTGAACGGTCAGCCAGAGCAGCAGGCACAATGGAAGCGCTGCTCGAACTCCGTCAACGCCGCACTCGGCGAAGCTCTTGGCAAGGTCTACGTTGAACAGTACTTCGCCGGCGACAGCAAGACAAAGATGCTCGAGATGGTCCACGACATCGAAGGTGCGATGGACCACGACATCGATCAACTCACCTGGATGTCCGCGCCCACCAAGGTGCGCGCCAAGGAGAAGCTGCACCTCGTTGCCAACAAGATTGGCTATCCCGACAAATGGCGCGACTATTCAACGCTTGAGATCAAGCCGGATGACGCTGTCGGCAACACGGAGCGCGCCAACATCTTCGAGAACGACCGCCAGCTGGCAAAGATCGGCAAGCCGGTCGACCACACGGAATGGGGTATGACGCCTCCTACCGTGAACGCCTACTACGATCCCAGCATGAACGACATCAACTTTCCCGCTGGCATCCTGCAGCCCTCCTTCTATGACCCCAAGGCTGACGATGCCGTGAACTACGGCCACATCGGCGCAGTGATCGGCCACGAACTCACCCACGGCTTTGACGACGAGGGCAAAAAGTTTGACGGTCACGGCAATCTAAGTGACTGGTGGAGCCCCGAGGATACGAAGAACTTCGAAGCTCGCACGGATTGCCTCGTCAACGAGTACGGCGGCTTTACGGCAGTTGACGATATCAAGGTCAACGGCAAGCTGACTCTCGGCGAGAACACTGCCGACAACGGCGGGCTGGTGCTCGCCTACATGGCATATCTTGAGCGCGCTAAGACCAACCATGTCGACCTCGCCGCCAAGGTGGACGGCTTTACCTCGCCACAACGCTTTTACATCGGCTGGGCTCAAAACTGGTGCGAGAACACTCGACCCGAGTCGGTCCGCGCCCGGGTTCTTACCGATCCCCACTCGCCCGATCACTTCCGTGCCAATGGAGCGATCGTCAACCAGCCGGGATTCTCCGAAGCCTTCGGATGTAAGAAAGGCACCGCAATGGTCCCAACGAACAGCTGTCGGGTCTGGTAGCTCACCGCTGATCGCCAACCAGAAGCCCATCCTCTCGCAGCGGTATCCTGTGGGGATGGGCGATCTGTTTTAGGACCTGCCACCGCCCGACACCCTCTGTTTTATGCGACCCTGAAACTATGCCCCACGAAAAAAACCGCCTTCTTGGCTTCGGCGCCTGCGCGCTTGCAAGCTCACTTTGGGGTTGCGGCTTCTTCTTCGGAAAGATTGCTCTCGCCGAGATGTCTGTCGGCCACATGGTTCTCTATCGCTTCCTCTTCGGAGCGGTGGTGATGCTCCCGCTGCTGCTCACGCATCTGCCGACCTTCAATCGCAACGAGTGGGGCCTTCTCCTTCTGGCATCGTTCCTCGGCGTTCCTCTTCAATTCATGATCCAGTTCCTCGGGCTTTCGCTTACCACCGTTAGCCACGCGTCGCTGATGGTGGGCACCATGCCCGTCATCCTCGCGGTGGGCGCTGCCATCTTTGCGCACGAGCGCATGGACGCGATCGGCTGGCTTGCCCTGGGAACTTCAACCTGCGGGGCAGCCCTCATCGCCCTTAGCGGCAAACATGGCCATCCAGGCGATGCTTCGCTGCAGGGAGACCTGCTTGTTGTCTTCTCGCTTGCTATCGCGCTCTTCTGGCTCCTCATCAACAAGCGCCTGATGGAGCGTCACAGCCACATTGCCGTCACCGCTTACGGAATTGTCCTCGGCACCCTCATGCTGCTCGCCTGGGTACCGCTTCGTTACGGTGCTCCGCCGATCCATCATGTTTCGCCCAAAGCCTGGGTTGCCTTAGCGGCGAGCGGCATCCTTTGCACGGCCACCACGACCCTCCTCTGGAACTGGGGCATGACCCAGGTTCCCGCTTCTCAGGCTGGCGTTCTTCTCAACATGGAGCCGCTTCTAGGCTCCCTCCTCGGCATCTTCGTTCTCGGCGACCGTCTCGGTCCCGGCGCATGGGTTGGTGGAGCCCTCATTCTTGCCGCAGCCGTTACGCTTACGACTCACAGCAAGACGCAGGTCCGCGAGCCTGTCAGTATCTAGATCTGGTCGTGCTATCCTCCGGCATCATGACAAAGCTGGTTCTCGCACCCCTGCTGGCCCTCGCAGCCGCTTGCTCCGCCCAGACTGCTGGGCCTAAGCTGACCGCGGTCGAAGCCACGATGGTCCGCGCTGTGGATGCTGAGAAGTCAGCCTCCCTTGCTCTGCTCGAGAGGATCGTCGACATCAACAGCGGCACGATGAATCTTCCGGGAGTCGTGGCTGTAAAAGATGTCATTTCTCCACAGCTGGAAGCGCTCGGCTTCAAGGTTCGCTGGAACCCGATGGAAGCCTTCGACAAGCGCGCTGGCGACCTCGTCGCTGAACACGCCTGTCCGGCAGGCGCGGGTAAATGCGGTAAACGGCTGCTCCTGATCGGCCACATGGACACCGTATTCGAGCCTTCCAGCAGCTTCCAGAAGTACACGATCGTGCCCGGCACCAACGGCAATGTCGCTACTGGTCCGGGCGTCAACGACATGAAGGGCGGACTTGTTGTCATGCTCTCCGCGCTCAAGGCTATGAAGGCTGCAGGCGCGCTCGATATGGCCGAGATCACGATTGTGCTGAGTGGGGACGAAGAGGCTCACGGAGAGCCGACGGACCTAAGCCGCCGCGACATGATTGAGGCTGGCAAGCGAGCCGACGTGGCGCTGGAGTTTGAGAACAACTCGCGGATTGGCGGGAAGGACATGATCCGCATCAGCCGGCGAAGTTCGCTGAGCTGGCGGATTGAGACTACGGGCGTCTCTGGCCACTCCTCGCAGATCTTCAATGACCACTTCGGCTATGGAGCCATTTACGAACTCACGCGCATCCTCGACCAGTTCCGGACGCAACTTCCGGAGCATGGTCTTACCTACAACGTGGGCATGGTCCTTGGCGGAGCGACCGCGACCGTTAACCCTACGAACACAGGCGGTTCAGCCACTGGGAAGAGCAACGTCATTCCGCCGACGGCGCTTGCCAGCGGGGACATTCGCACGCTCTCCAACGATCAGACCGAGCGGACTGAGGCCAGGATGCGCGTGATCGTTCGCGACCATCTTCCCAAGACCGGAGCGACGATCACCTTCAACGAGGGCTATCCTGCGATGGCCGAGACGGATGCAGCGCATGCGCTCGTCGGGCAGCTCAACGAGGTCAATGCGGCACTTGGACTTGCGCCGCAGGAGATCATGGACCCGATGCTTGGTGGCGCGGGTGACATCGCCTTTGTGGCTCCTTACGTTCCTGCTGGCCTTGTTGGAACGGGAGCGATGGGCGAGGGTGCTCATGCGGAGGGCGAGACTGTTTTTCTGGACTCGATACCCAGAGAGGCGAAGCGCATGGCGCTGCTGATGTACCGTCTATCGAAGACTTAGGTTGCGAAATGTTTTTTCAAAAGTCCAAGGTCTAACAAAACAGGAGACTTAGGTGGGGACCAAGTCTCCCTGCGGTATACCTGGGTGTCAGCGTGTGGCCATTCCGGGGTTGTTTTGGGGGTGAATTTGTCAAGTAGCCCACTTTAATTGAGGATGCCCTCTCAGAGAGTCGAGGGAACCGCCTGCCGGCTCCGCGCAATAATTCCGACCATCTCGCCAGTTGTTCGCCACCAGATCAAGGTGAGCGCTACGCCTGCCAGAATCAGCCCAAGGCACAATCCGAGCCATAGCCCTACGGCGCCGAGGTGCATGTGGAAGCCGAAGAACCATCCCACCGGGAGGCCTACAAGCCAGTAGCTTGAGAAGTGCACGTAGAGGCCGACCCGCGTGTTCCCCGCTCCGCGCAGTGCTCCGGTCGCGGTCATCTGGAGGCCGTCAAAGAGCTGGAATACGGCTACGATCATCAGGATTGGCGTCGTCGCTGCGATGACGTGCGGGTCGGGCGAGAAGCCGCGCGCGATGAGTTTTGGAAAGATGAGGAAGATACACGAGGCCGTGAGCATGAAGACTGCGCCGAGCAGGATGCCGGACCATCCCGCTGCCCGTGCTCCCTCGACATCTCGACGCCCGATCGCCTGGCCCACCCGCACGGAAGCGGCGGTCGCGATGGCCATCGGCACCATGAAGGTGAAGCTGGCGCAATCCAGGGCGATCTGGTGACCCGACAAGGGCAGCGCCCCGAAGGTGGAGATGATCGCCGTTACGGCTCCGAAGATTGCCACCTCTACAAAAATCTGTGCGCCTACGGGTGCGCCGAGCACGATCAACTCTCGCAGGCGGCTTCCCTCAAAGCGCCATTTCGTCTGGAATAGACCGTAGCCGCATTTTCGCTGGTACCAGACGAGATAGCCGAACATGAGCGCCGCCTGATAGCAGCGCGAGAGCATGGTCGACCAGCCTGAACCGGTGACGCCATACGCCGGGATCGACAGGTAGCGCCAGTGATGCTCGTATATAAACAGCCAGTTGAAGAGCACATTGATCAGGTTCGCCGAGATGAGCGTCACCGCGATCGACCGCACATGGTTGAATGCCTGAAGGTAGCGCCGCAGGACCATCCACAGGAAGAGTGCGGGCGTGCCCCAGTTGAGCGCGTTCAGAAACGGCAGCGCCATACGCAGGATGACTGGGTCGGTGTGGAGCATCGCGATTCCCGGCCCCATGGCTGCCACCATCAACATCAGGATCACGGTCAGTCCGGCAGCCAGGAGCAGGCCATGTTGCAGCGAGCGGTTTGCGTCGTCGATCCGCTTTGCGCCGAAGGCCTGGGACAGGACCGTGTCCAGACCGATGAGTACGCCGCCCACTCCGAAGGCCAGCGTGTGGTACAGCACCTGTCCGAGCGCTGCGGCTCCGAGTGAGACCGCCGAGTTCGGCAGATGCCCGACCATCACTGTGTCGACGATGCCCATCGACATCCAGCCGATCTCCGCCAGGATGAGGGGCAGAGCGAGGCGGAACATGAGCGGGATTTCACGGCGTATGTGTTTCATGGGCAGGTTGGATTACTGGGCCAGGCGGTACTCAGAGTCTATCCGACTCTCAAAAATGAGAGGTTTTGGGGATGGGGAACGGCCTGGCGCCGATCAGTGCAGATGACACCGACGGGACTGACAGGGAGAGGCGAGGGCAAACCGCAGGTCCTTCGACTCCGATCAGGATGACAGTTCTGTGGATAGAGAGAGAACTAAGAGCGGCCGCTTCATTGCGGATAGATGATGCCGCCCATCTTGATGGAGGTGGGCAGGCTGCCCGGGCGCTTGAGGTGCATGGCCTCGGCGGTCATGTCGGTGTATTTGAGACCTGCGCCGGTGTTGAAGAGGACGACCTTGTCTGAAGCCTTCAAGTCGCCGCTTGCCAGCAGTTTGTCGTAGGCTGCCGTTGCGGCTGCGCCCTCGGGTGAGAGGAAGAGGCCTTCGTTTTTGGCCCAATCGAGGATACTTGCCAGAATTTCTTCGTCGGTCGACGCGATGGCTTCGCCGCCTGACTGTCGTAGGATGTCGAGAATGATGGCGTCGCCGTAGGGTTTAGGCACGCGCAGGCCTGCCGCAAATGTTGCTGCGTTCTGGTAGAACTCGCTGGCTTCCTTGCCCTCATCGAACGCCTTGACAACGGGCGCACAGCCACTCGCCTGGAGTGCGTACATCTTTGGACGTTTTCCTGATACCCAGCCTAGTGCTTCCATCTCCTCGAAGGCCTTCCACATACCGATCAGGCCTACGCCACCGCCGGTTGGATAGAAGACTGCATCCGGGTAGGTCCAGCCGAGCTGCTCGACCAGTTCATAGCCCATGGTCTTCTTACCCTCGACGCGGAAGGGCTCCTTCAAGGTTGAGATGTCGAACCAGACCTCGTTCGCTGGAGTGCCTGCTTCCTTTTGGGCCTTGATGTTCTCGCCGACCATGCGGGCGCAGTCGGAGATGAGGCCGTCGACCATCGTGACGTCCGCGCCATAGATGATGCCTTCCAGATAGTTCGCGAAGGGAACGTCCTGCGGCATGAAGATGTGTGCCGCAATGCCCGCCGCTGCGGCGTAGGCGGCTAGTGCTCCGGCTGCATTACCGGCGCTTGGCACGGCGAGATGCTGCAGGCCATAGTGCTTCGCCATCGTGACGGCGAGCCCGAGGCCGCGCGCCTTGAAGGTGCCTGTGGGGTTCGCGCCCTCTTCCTTAACGAACAGCCCGGCGTACCGTTTGCTTTGGATCATCGGCGTCCAGCCTTCGCCGAGGGTCACGGGGGTTACGTCGGGCAGGACGCTTGCGTAGCGCCACATGCCAAGGCTCGCCGGACTGGCGGCGGCGCGGGGAACGATCTCCTCGCGCTTTGCGGTCTTCTTCAGCGACTCCATATCGTAGCGGACGTAGAGCGACCCTGCGCAGAGTGGGCAGAGGGTCTGCGGGGTCTCAGCAGAGACGTGGTGATGGCAACGAACACACTCGAGGTAAGCGATAGCAGGCATCTCTCTATCGTACTTGCCCCGATCGCGGTCGGGTACCCCGAGGGTGCTTCCATGGGCTTATCCAAATCTTGAGTGCAAAACCTGTTGTTTCCGAAAACCCCCGTTTTTCGCGGACCAGGGCTTGTCAGGTGCCGCGCTGGTTGACCTGATCTCTATCTCGCCATCGAATGCGTCATCAAGGCACGCGGAGATGGCGTCGGAACTCGTCCACGATAGCTTTGCCAACAAGATGCTGCTGTAGATCGCTTGCAGCAGCCTCTACGAGAGGAGCGGGCACGCTGAAGCAGGCCAAAGTGCTTGCTACCTGTAAAGAGCATGCTTGAGAGCCAGTGTCTCGTCAGGTTCAGGCTTCGCAGCGGTCCGGAGCGAAGCCTAGTTGCCAAACTCAATCCTTACTTCACGGCTGCCGAAGTTTGAGGCTGCCATAGCTCGATTGAATTGCCTTCCGGGTCATGAGTGTGTGCAAAGCGACCATAGGGGTACGCTGTAGGATCCAACTTCACTGTGACACCTGCCGACTCCAGCTGCGCGACCATCTTGTCCAGATCGACCACACGAAAGTTGATCATCCACTGCTTGGTCGCATCGCCAATGTATTTGGTCTTCTCGGGGAAGGGTGTAAAGCTCGTCGGTCCTGCCTGCTGATTCCAAACAGGATCGTCACTACTCTGCGGAGTGACGAAGACACCGAGATGGTCTTGATACCACTGCGCCAAAGCCTTGGGATCCTGCGCACGAAAAAACAGGCCACCGATACCAGTCACTCTCTCCTTTGGCAAAGCGTTGGGTACTGGCGCTGTCTCTGCGCCCAAAAATGATCCAGGCAGCAGTGCCGATCCGGCAGCGGCGGTGAGTACTGCAAGCACTTCGCGGCGTTGCATCTTCATAACTCCTCCAGACGTACAGGATGACTTTCTCAAACCAAAATAGACATCGGACTATCCCGCTGCAAGGTCCGGTAGGAGTCGATGCTTACGCTGGCAGTACTCCACGAAGGCGAACCCTCATCACATGCGACTGGATGAGGCGTTATCCGATGCGCTGAACCCACTCGCTCCGCCAGGCCGGAGCCTCGAAAGGGTCTGCGAAATACTGCGTCTCGTGCACGACCTTACCGTTGCGGAACTCCATGATGCTGACTGTGTATGCCGGTCGGCCTTGATAGGTGATGGTGTACTCCGTGATCCAGAGATCACCCTTTCCGGAGATCCGCCTGACGTTGAATCCTGATGGCTTACCAGGATGATGACTCCGCAAGGCCTGCAGATTGCTTCGACCGAAGATCCGCTCGCCGGACTGGGGATAATCACAGATGGCATCGTCGTCGTAGATATCGTGTTCCGCGTTTGCATCGCCTACTGCCGAGGCATGCCAATGCGCGTTCAGGGCTTCCCGGATTTGCTCTTGCATGAGTTGCTCCAGATGAGAAGTAGTGTTTCGCAATCTTATTCGCCCATCGGTGGTGGCGTGTTGGAGTTTTGTAACTCCGCCTTGCGCCGCAATAGGTTTGACCCGGCAAGACTAGACCCTCGAGAGAGGACGTAGGCAGGTGCGTTACGGTACGAGTTTCCAGGTGATCTCACGAAGAATAGTCTTCGAAGTTTCTGGATCGCATTGCGTCAGTTGCCTGTCTTTACAGGTACGTACCCTTAGAACAACAGGGTTGTGCATCGCTGCCGAAACGATGTGGCCATCACGGGTATCCACGGTAAGCCGCACGTCAAACGTCTCCTTTCCGGTTTCGGCAACAAACTCATCGTTCTGCCTGGAGATCTGGACGAAGTTGTTGGGCTTCACCGACGTTGGTTCTTCCATCCACTTTGCAGGGAGCTGCACGTGGAGTGCGGGAGGGGGCAGGTGCTGGATGAGCAGAGTTTCCGTATGTTCAACCGGATCAACCGCATCGACTTTGAGTGAAAAATCAACGACGTCCTGGCCGAGTAAGACGCGTTGTCCATCAGCCCAGGAGTTGGGAGCGGTACGCGCCACATAGGTGCTCTGCCCTGGCTGCACAAGCTGCGCCTTCGTGGCGAGAAGGAGATCGCTATAGAAGGTCAGCGTATCGGTGATAGGTCCAATCATGAGCGGCTGAACGTTAGACAGGTCTGGCACCTTCAGATAGGTAGCAGGGTCATCCAAAGAGAGAGTCTGGCGCATGGCAAGGCTGACGAGAGTGAGCGCCTGCTGCTCGTTAGATGTGAGGCCGGACCATGCGACTTCTTCGTAGTAGCGACGGTTGGCATCACGCTTGACGATGTCCGTAGCTAGAATCGTGTACTGCCGACCGTCATTATTGCCTGTCATCAGATAGTGCAGAACAGACCCTTCGGCATACCTTCTTTGAAGAATTCCTGACTCTGCCTCGGCCTGCGGTGGGGAGATTGCAGGCACTGCTGAAACAGAGATTACGGTCAAAAGCAGCGGCAGCCATCGCAGCACAGCACCCTCCGAACTAAGCCACCAATTTACCAGCCAAGCGACGTTCGCAAAGGCCAGCGTTGAGCGTTTGGCGCTTCTGGAAGGGTCGGACCGCAGGCTCTCTACCTTTGTTATGCTTCAAAATTCATAGAACCCCGCGTCGGATCAGCACTTCGACTTGGTATCCTATATAACGACATGCCTACGAAAAAAGAGCTTCTCTCCCGCCCCATTCAGCACATCGACATCAAGCAGCACAACGTCGTCCCCCTCGTCGAAGCGATGAGCAAGATGGCTTACAGCTCGCGTGACACCGCCCGCGCCGCTTCCATCTACGACATGATGCTGCGCGATACCGAGTGCGGCGTCATCCTCTGCCTGGCTGGGTCGCTGATCTCCGCCGGTCTGCAAAAGATCATCGTCGACCTCGTGCGCAACAACATGGTGGACGCCATTGTTTCGACCGGCGCCAACATCGTTGACCAGGATTTCTTCGAGGCACTTGGCTTCAACCACTACATCGCCGGCGATGAGTATAAGTACGGCGCTGAAGACGCGACGCTTCGCGAGTTGATGATCGATCGCATCTACGACACCTTCATCGATGAGGAAGAGCTTCGTATCTGCGACGAGGCGACTCACCAGATCACGAACTCGCTTGAGCCGCGTCCTTACAGCTCGCGCGAGTTCATCCAGGCGATGGGCAAGTACCTTGTCGACAACCAGAAGACTCCGCAGGATGGCGGTCGCGACTCGATCGTTCTGGCGGCGTATGAGAAGAATGTTCCGATCTTCTGCCCGGCCTTCTCGGACTGCTCGGCGGGCTTTGGGCTGGTTGCTCATCAGCATGCACGGCAGGGTAAGCCGATGGTCTCGATCGACTCGGCCAAGGACTTCTACGAGATCACGAAGCTGAAGATCGAGAATCCAACGACCGGTCTGCTGATGATCGGCGGCGGTGTTCCCAAGAACTTCGCGCAGGATATTGTTGTGGCCGCTGACATTCTGGGCACCGAGGCTTCGATGCACAAGTACGCGATCCAGATCACGGTGGCGGATGCTCGCGATGGGGCGCTTTCGGGATCGACCCTGAAGGAGGCTAGCTCCTGGGGTAAGGTCGACCTGACCTATGAGCAGATGGTCTTTGCCGAGGCGACGATGGCGCTGCCGCTGATCGCGGGCTACGCCTTCCACAAGGATGCTCAGGCGGCGCGGACGGGTAAGAACTTCGCGACGATCCTTGATCGGGTTGCTGTCACGGCTTAGTTTTTACCGTAGGTCGATGCCCCACCCTTTGCCGATTGTGGCGAGGGGTGGGGCATTCTTTTTTCGTTTTAGGTCCAAAGTGTTCATAACAGGCGGGTTAAGTCTGGACTTCAATTTTGTATGATTTTGTACGGTTTGGTCTTTTGAAAACGATTCGAGATATACATTTCGGTGGAACGCTTCCGAGGGTCGTGGGCCTCAAGCGTGCGTCATCATTGACGATTTTGCTTAGTTACAGACGAGGGCTGTCCATACGGGTGAGGCGGTGCCGTTGGCTCCGAGGACACTGAGGTCGATGAAGCTGCCGGGTGGTACAGGGACGCTGCCGGTAGCGGTGCAGGGGATGTTGGCTGAGGCTGTGCAGGTGAGGGCGGTGTCGTTCAGGGCGGTGGGCGAACCTTGCCGTAGGCGTACCGTGATCTGGTTTCCCTGCTCGGAGTAGACCATGAGGCTGGTAGCGGTGCAGCCGTTGGGGACCCAGGTAAGGACGGGGGCCGTGTCGGTGATGCCGGAGTTGGCTGTCGTTACGGAGTAGAAGAGGAAGCTGTTCGAGATGGGGTGGTAGACCGAGGCTGCGGAGATGCCGGAGCCGCTGCTGCCACCGCCTGAAGAACCGGCAGCGCCCTGTGGGATGATGAAGTTGAGGACTGCGGCGGCGGATGAGCCGCTGTTGGTGACGGAGGCTGGTGAGCCTGCTAAGCCAGTGGCTACCGAACCGACGGTGATGGTTGCGGCTTGCCCTGAGGGGCCGGATGGGCCTGTGGGACCGGTGGCTCCGATGCTGGCCATGACCGACCATATTGCTGGGTTGGTATCCGGTTCGAGCGCGGAGTTGGCTGCCTGCGCCAGGTAGGTTGACCCGGCAAAGGAGACGGCATCGCTAAGCGCGTACGGAACGCCTGAGCCCCAGGGGCCTCGGAAACGGGCTCCGACGGCTCCGGCTGCACCTTGCGCGGCTAACAGGCTCCAGTTCGCGCTCAGGCCTGGGGTCTGGCCTACGTTGGTTGTGGTGAGGGAGATGTAGCTTGCGCCCTGAAACGTGACGGCATCGTTGAGGCCGTAGTTGGTGTTCGAGACGTAGGTGCCGCGATAGGCCAGCCCGGCGATGCCTGTGGCTCCGGTCGGTCCCGCTGAACCGGCTGGGCCTGTTGCTCCGGAGGGCCCGAGGGCGCCGACGAGCCCTTGAATCCCTTGCGGGCCGGAGGTGCCCGTGACACCGATAGGGCCGGGGAAACCGAGGCTTCCTTGTGGGCCGGTGGGGCCGGTTGCCCCAGCCGAGCCAACGCCCGCCTGCGCGAGGAGACCCCAGTATTGTGGGCTGAGATCGGGTTGGCGGCCTGTGTTTGCTGTCAGGGCAATGTAGCTTGAACCGGCGTAGGAGATCGCCTGGCCAATGGTGTAGGTGGTGCTGATGATCCAGCCGCCTGAGAACTGGACGGGAGGTCCTTGTGGGCCTGCGGCTCCGGCGACTCCAGACGTTCCGGCAGCACCTGCAGGTCCGGCGATCCCGGCTGAGCCGATTGGTCCCGCGATTCCCTGCGCGGCCAGGACTGCCCATTGCTGAGGACTCTGGTCGGGCGTGTTGCCGTGATTGGTGGCGGTAAGCGAGACATAGGTTGAGCCGTTGTAGCTGACGGCGTCGTGTAGCGCGTAGTTGGTCGCGGAGAGGTATGCTCCGGTGTAGTTCGCCACGGCAGGTCCCTGTGGGCCGATGGCTCCTTGTGGGCCAGCGATGCCGGTTGCGCCGTTCAGCCCTGAAGCGCCGCTGGCTCCGGTGATGCCGATTGGGCCTGTTGGACCGGCGGGGCCAGCGCCTCCTGAGGCGAACTCCGCCCATTGCGCGGGGCTGAGATCGGGCGTGTTGCCGTGGTTGCTGGCGGTGAGGGAGACGTAGCCAGCGCCTCCGTACAGGACGCCTTCGCCTAAGCCGTAGTTCGTTATCGAGGAGTACGCGCCTTGAAAGCTCATCCCGACGGGACCGGCGATTCCCTGCAGGCCGATCGGGCCGGAGAGTCCCTGTGCGCCGGTGGAGCCTGGGATGCCCTGCGCGCCTGCCTGTCCGGCGATTCCCTGCAGACCTTGAGCGCCGTGGTCGCCGGTGGAGCCAGCGGGGCCGGTAAGGCCTTGAGCGCCTGAGGGACCTTGCGGACCGGCGACGCCCTGGGTGCCGAGTGGGCCGGCGGGTCCGACAAAGCCGGGGAGCCCTTGCGAACCAGTAGAGCCGACGACTCCCTGCGGGCCTGCTATGCCTGCGGGTCCAACTGCCGTAAGGACACCCCATGCGGACGTGACAAGGCTGGGTGTGTTGCCGTGGTTTGCTGCGGCGAGTGAGGCGTAGCTTGCCCCTTGCCAGAGAACAACATCGCCCAGGGTGTAGTTTGTGGTTGAGGTGTAGGTACCTTGATAGACCAGTCCGGGTGCCCCGGCTGGACCGACGAGGCCTGCGCTCCCGACTGGACCAGATGCACCGGCGGAACCTGCGGGACCGGTGAGTCCTGCGGGGCCGGTTGACCCTGCTGAGCCTGCATCGCCTTTTAGACCTTGTACGCCGGCTGCTCCGCTTGAGCCGGTTGTTCCGTTGGCCCCGGCGGGACCGGCTGCGCCTGCTGGGCCGGTTAGCCCGGTGAGGCCGGTTGCGCCTGTGGCTCCGCTGCTTGCGAGCGCGATCTGGAGGACGGGTGCGTGGGCCGTCTGGTCATTTTCTTTGCTGTCGAACTGGAGGTCAGCGGTTGTGGCAGTAAGGGCGACGCCGTTGTTCGAGGTTGGGGTCGTGATCCAGCCTTTGACCTGTGCCGTGACATCGATGGCGACATAGGCTCCGGCTTGGCTGACGGAGACGGTCTGGGCGGAGGCTGCGAGAGTGGGGAGGGTCTGCCAGGTGACGCTGTACTCGCCCCATGCGGCGTTGACGGCGCTGAGCGAGACGGGGCCTGCGGTGTTGATCCGGTTGCAGTAGAGGAGGAGGATGGCACGGGTGACCTGGGTAGCGGTGGTTCCGCTAGGCAGGAGGCCGAGGTCGAACTGCAGGAGGGTCGTATAGCCGTTGCCGACGTTGAGGTTGGAGATGGCTCCGCTGTTGACTGCAGGGAGGGCGCTGTTGACGTGGGCGTCAGCTACTAATGTTGCTTGTTGGGCGCGGAGCGGCACACCGAGGATCGCCCCCGTGAACGCCAGCCACAGCCCTCCAATCCTGCACGATCTTCTTACTTGCAGGCGCATTCAAGCTCCCGGGAGGATCTCCGGTACGACACCTGAAAGGTGCGCAACGAGAAATCGACCCGTCTCAACGATCAAAACTCAGCAGTGCACGTTGCCGCTGGCCATACGCCTGGCCCTGCGGATGCGTTGAATCTGGCCCGTGGGAATACCTTGGTTCTACCGTTCCCAAATTGGTATAGCAAGGACTATTGTCGTGTGTCAGGTTTTCAGTAGAAGATTGGCCGACATTCCCTTCTCCATCGGCATCCCTTATAGTGCAGTCAATCGGCACTCTGCCTCGAAAGGTCTCTGACTCATGCCAGCTTCCGCGCCCGCGAACACACCCGGCCAGCAACCGAATCCCGCCCTGCTCGTCAATATTCCCCGCCTTGTGACCGCCTTCTACGCGCTGCATCCGGATGCGTCGGTGGCGGCCCAGAGGGTTGCGTTCGGTACGTCGGGGCATCGCGGCAGCTCCTTGCATACTGCTTTTAATGAGGACCATATCCTCGCGATTACGCAGGCGATCTGCGAGTACCGGCAGGCCCAGGGGATTACCGGGCCACTCTTTCTGGCGCAGGATACGCATGCGCTTTCGGAGCCGGCGTTTGCTGCGGCGCTCGAGGTGCTGGCGGGTAATGGCATTGAGGTGATGATCGACCAGGAGCTTGCGTACACGCCGACGCCGGCGCTTTCGCATGCCATTCTGACCTATAACGATGGGCGCAAGAGTGATCTTGCCGACGGCATCGTGATTACGCCTTCGCACAATCCGCCGGATGATGGGGGCTTCAAGTACAACCCGCCGAATGGCGGCCCGGCGGATACGTCCGCTACGAAGTGGATCGAGAACCGGGCGAACGAGATCATTGTGGGCGGCCTGAAGGAGGTTCGCCGCATGCCGTACACTGCGGCTCTGCGCGCGAACACGACGCATCGATATGACTACACGACCAACTACATCAACGACCTTGCGAACGTGATCGACTTTGACGTGATTCGGTCGAGTGGGCTGACGCTGGGCGTCGATCCGCTGGGCGGGGCGGGCGTCTTCTATTGGCCGAGGATCGCCGAGCAGTATAAGTTGCCGCTGACGATCCTGAACCCGTATGTCGATCCGACGTTTCGGTTTATGACGTGCGACTGGGATGGCAAGGTGCGGATGGATTGCTCGAGTCCGTTTGCAATGGCTTCGATGATCGCCAATAAGGACAAGTTCGACGTGGCGTGGGCTTGCGATACGGACCATGATCGGCATGGTGTTGTGACTCGCACGACGGGGCTGCTGAATCCGAACCACTACCTGGCTGTGTGCATTCAGTACCTCTTTACACATCGGCCTGACTGGGCTGCGAATGTAGGGATTGGGAAGACGCTGGTGTCGTCGAGCATCATCGACCGCGTGGCGAAGGGGCTTGGGCGGCCGATGCTTGAGGTGCCGGTCGGCTTCAAGTGGTTTGTCGATGGGCTGATCGATGGGACGCTGGGCTTTGTGGGGGAGGAGTCTGCCGGGGCGACCTTCCTGCGGCGCAACGGCAAGGTGTGGACTACGGATAAGGATGGGCTGATACCGGGCCTGCTGGCTGCGGAGATGACGGCCCGGACGGGTAAGGACCCAGGGCTGCTGTATGGCGAGCTGACGGCGAAGTATGGCGACCCTGTGTATCAGCGGATTGATGCGGCGGCGAGCAAGGAGCAGAAGGCCAAGCTTGGGAAGCTTTCACCCACGGAGGTGACGGCGAAGGAGCTTGCGGGTGATGCGATTACGGCGATCCTTACGGAGGCTCCGGGAAACCATGCGAGCATCGGAGGGCTGAAGGTGACGACGGATGAGGGCTGGTTTGCCGCGCGGCCCTCGGGTACGGAGGACGTGTACAAGATCTATGCGGAGTCGTTCAAGGGCTTGGAGCATTTGAAGCAGATACAGACGGAGGCGCAGGCGCTGGTGAACGCGGCTATCGGGTAAGTAGAGGCTCAGCAGAGATAGGTATTGAGGCGGGTGCCGGGTGCGCGATGGGCGCGACGAGCAGCATGACGGTTTGCACGATCTCCTCCGACGGCACGCGATTTGGAGTGCGAACCCATTCCTTGGCTGCTCCGTAGATTGCCCAGCTGACGGTGGTGGCGCGCATCTCAGGGGAAGCCGGGCTACTGCCGTCGTCGTGCCTTCGCAGGCCTTCGAGGATGATGGATCGGACGACGGTGATGACTGCCGATTCCAGATGTGGCTCCAGTTGGCGCTGGCGACCGCAGGCGAGGCCGGGGATCTCGGCGAGATAGTCGCAGACGCCGAGGACGATGCCGGTGAGCGCGGAGGAGCAGCCGCCGCTGAAATGGACTCCTCGCTGGACGAGGAGTTCGTGGAATCGCGTGCCGACCATGCACTCGAGCAGAGCGAACTTGTCGGGATAGTGATCGTAGAAGGTGGCGCGGTTTACCGTGGCGGCTTCGGCGATCTCCTGCACAGAGATCTTGTCGAACTCCATCGTCTCGAGCAGCGTGCCGAGCGCGTGCTGGAGCAGGAGGCGCGTCCGCCGGATGCGTGGATCGACGATCTCGTTACAGCTTTCAGCCATGAGGGACCTGATTTCAGAATATCTGACTACGGAGAAATTGCCTAAACAACGACTGTTGTGTTTTCCTGAGTCGACACCTGTTGTTTAGACATCTACTGTCGTAAAGGAGATTCAAACCATGCCCACTCTTCTGCACATCGATTCAAGCCCTCTCGGCGAGGCCTCGGTCTCGCGTCACCTCACCAGCGAATTCGTTCAGGGTTGGAAGACCGCAAATCCCCAGGGACAGGTCATTACCCGCGACGTCTCGTCTACTGTGATTCTGCCGGTCAACGCCGCCTGGGTTGGTGCGGTCTACACGCCTGCTGAAGCGCTTACGCCTGAGCAGAAGCAGATCACTGCCCTCTCGGACACCCTGATCGGTGAGCTGCAAACTGCGGATGAGTACGTCTTTGGCGTACCGATGCATAACTTCAGCATCCCCTCGACGCTGAAACTCTGGATCGACCAGATTGCGCGTGTCAACAAGACCTTCTCGTATGCGACTGGCGTGCCGAAGGGCCTGCTTACCGGCAAGAAGGCTACCATTCTTATCGCTGCAGGTGGCGTCTACGATGCGGGCACGGCGATGGCTTCGTACAACTTTGCCGATCCGTATCTTCGGACCGTTCTGGGCTTTCTGGGCGTTACCGACGTGACGGTCCTCGCCGCTGGTGGAGTCTCTGCCATCATGCAGGGCAAGGTCGATCGCGAGACGTTCCTGACGCCTCACGTTACGGCTATCCGCTCCAGCTTCAAGGCTGCTTAATCCTCTGAGTTGAAGGAGAAACACCCGCATGAAGATCGCCTCCACGATTGCCCGGTATCTGCTCGGTTTTATCTTCCTCGTCTTCGGACTCAACGGCTTTCTGCACTTCATTCCGATGCCGCCTCCGCCGCCTGGACCTGCCGGGCAGTTTATGGGGGCGCTCTTCATCTCACACTACCTAGTACCGATCTTTCTGCTGCAACTGGTACCAGCTATCCTGCTGCTTGCGGGTCGGTATGTGCCGTTGGCATTGGCGCTGCTTGCGCCGGTGATCGTCAACATCTTCCTCTTTCATGCGTTGATGGCACCGAGCGGGCTCCCGCTTGCGCTGGTCGTCACGGTGTTGTGGATACTGACGTTCCTCAGTGTTCGGTCTGCGTTTGCAGGGATCTTTCAACAACGCGTACAAAGCTGACCCAACACGTTGTGATCGCACCATGAACCAATACTGGATGAGCAACCTTATGCGGGTCGCTTCTCCAGTATTGGTTTGGCTGTCAGGCCAATAATCGGGATGAAGCGCTTGTTTTTCGTTGCGAGTTGACACTCGCCCGTGTATCGCTAATTCTTATAGGGAGCGATACCTATGAAAACCGAGATCAGCGCACCGCCTACGACGAACAAGCACCTTATCCGCTGGGTCGAGAAGATGGCCGACCTGACGCAGCCAAGCTCGGTGCACTGGATCGACGGCTCGCAGGAGGAGTATGACCGGCTCTGCGATGTGCTCGTCGAGGCTGGGACCTTCTTCCCGCTGAATGAAGATCTGTGGCCCGGTTGCTTCTACGCCCGCTCTGCATCCAATGATGTAGCTCGCGTTGAGGACAGGACCTTCATCTGCTCGCTCTCGAAGGACAATGCAGGACCGACGAATAATTGGGAAGATCCGTTCGTGATGCGCAAGAAGTTGAAGGGACTCTTCAAGGGTTCGATGCGCGGGCGCGTGATGTATGTCCTGCCGTACAGCATGGGGCCGATCGGTTCGCCCATGTCGCAGATCGGGGTGCAGCTTACGGACTCCGCGTATGCCGTGGTGAACATGCGCATCATGGCGCGGATCGGCGCGCCGGTCTTTCGCGAGATCGACAAGGATGAGAAGCGTGTTGTGCCGTGCATGCACACGGTCGGTGCACCGCTTGCTCCCGGTCAGCAGGATGTGTCGTGGCCGTGCAACGAGCAGAAGTACATCGTCCACTTCCCGGAGACGCGCGAGATCTGGAGCTATGGGTCGGGCTACGGCGGGAATGCGCTGCTGGGCAAGAAGTGCTTTGCGTTGCGCATCGCTTCCAACATCGCCCGCGACGAGGGATGGATGGCGGAGCACATGCTCATCCTCGGGGCCGAATCGCCTGAGGGCGAAAAGACGTATGTCGCCGCAGCGTTCCCTTCGGCCTGCGGCAAGACGAACTTCGCGATGATGATTCCACCGGATGGGTTTGAGGGCTGGAAGATCCACACGGTCGGCGACGATATCGCCTGGATCAAGCCTGATGCGACGGGACAGCTTCGTGCGATTAACCCTGAGGCTGGATTCTTTGGCGTTGCGCCGGGGACGTCGGCAAAGACCAATCCGAATGCCATGGCGACACTGGCGAAGAACACGATCTTCACGAATGTTGCACTGACTCCTGACGGCGGCGTGTGGTGGGAGGGGATGACGGATACGCCGCCAGCGGAGTGTCTCGACTGGCGCGGCAATCACTGGACGCCCGCGTCGAAGACTCCGGCCGCGCATCCCAATGGGCGGTTTACGGCCCCGGCCAGCCAATGTCCTACCATCGATCCGGATTGGGAGAATCCTGAGGGCGTGCCAATTTCGGCGTTCATCTTTGGCGGTCGACGACCGACGACCATGCCGCTTGTCTATCAGGCGTTCAACTGGTCGGCAGGTGTGTACATCGGCGCGACCATGGGCTCGGAGACAACCGCTGCCTCAGCCGGAGCGACGGGCAAGGTTCGACGCGATCCGATGGCGATGCTGCCCTTTTGCGGGTATCACATGGGCGACTACTTCCGGCATTGGCTCCGCATGCAGCGCAGCCTTTCGGCTACGCCGCGGGTCTTCCATGTGAACTGGTTCCGCAAGGATGATGATGGCAAGTTTCTCTGGCCCGGCTACTCCGAGAACATGCGCGTGCTGAAGTGGATCGTCGATCGGGTGCGCGGCAAGGTGCGCGGTAAGGAGACGCCAATCGGCTGGACGCCGCATTTCGAGGACATGAACTGGAAGGGTCTCGACTTTCCGCGAACGACCTTTGATACCCTCCAGACTGTGGATCGGAGTCAATGGAAGCAGGAGGTGATGGGCCATGAGGAGCTATTTCTGGCTCTCCACGATCACCTACCGGCGGAGATGATTTACGAGCGGGAGTTGCTTATCTGCCGCTTGTAGAGCTTGAATCTTGCTTGACAGGACGGTAAAAAGCCACTATTTTAAGTAAGTGGCGGAACTCCCTTCGGGTCGAGTTAGCCACAACGAAGTCCACCCACTTCGTTGCTTTACTGGAACACCCACGCATCAGCCCCCACCGCGCTGCGTGGGTTTCCATTTTAAGTCACTGAGCCCTCATCACTTGCGTCAGGATCGTGTGCACCGGTATGCTTCGCTGCACCGGGCAATCACCTTCGTGCACGATCTGAGACTGAACCTATGAAGCTACTTCCCTGCCTGCTGCTTGCCTCTACCGCCATGTTTGCTTCTTCGATGCCCCAGATCGTCCATACGGCGGATAAATACACGCTGATGGTCGACGGCAAACCGTACATCGTTCTTGGAGCGCAGGTCGACAATTCGAGCGGCTGGCCTGCCCCGTTTGAGGCGCTGCTGCCCGGCGCTACGGCGATGGGTTTGAACACCCTTGAGGTTCCGGCGTATTGGGAGGACATTGAGCCGCGTGAAGGTGAGTTTCACTTCGATACGTTCGACAAGATTATTGAGTCTGCCCGTGCCCACAACTTCCGGCTGGTCCTGCTCTGGTTCGGCACATGGAAGAACGGCGCGATGGACTATGCGCCCGCCTGGGTGAAGGCTGATCCGGTGCGGTTTCCCCGCATGCTCGATCAGGGTCATTCGCCTGTACGCGTGCTAACGCCGTTGAGCGACCACAATCGCGTGGCCGATCGCACAGCGTTCGCTGCGCTGATGAAGCACCTGAAGCAGGTCGACGGCGACCAGCACACGGTGATCATGGTGCAGGTTGAGAATGAGTCCGGCTCCCTCTTTACGGATCGTGATCACTCGCCTGATGCTGAAGCGAAGTTTGCTGCGCAGGTGCCGGCTGAGGTCTTGACAGCGCTGCACAAAAAGCCTGGGACGTGGACGGAGGTCTTCGGTGCTGAAGCGAGTGAGACCTTCGCCGCCTACTATGTCTCGCGCTATGTAAACTCGGTCGCCGAGGCTGGCAAGAAGGAGTATCCGCTGCCCTTCTACGCGAACGTCTGGCTGCGCGAGATGAAGAACTTCATGCGGCCGGGTGAGGCGTATCCGAGTGGCGGCGGGACGCTCAACATGCTTCCGTTGTGGAAGGCGATGACGCCTTCGCTCGATGCAGTTGCGCCGGATAACTACCTGCTGGACTATGTGAACTATCGGGCGATCCTTGCGGGCTATCATCGCGCTGACAATCCGCTGCTTGTGCCGGAGACCGGTGGGCCGCGCTTCGCCTCGAACATCTTTTATGCGTTGGGCGACTATGATGCGCTCGGTTACGCGCCCTTCGGCCTCGACAAGATGCTGGATGGAGCGAAGGTGAAGGAGGCGGTGCAGCCCCTCGCAGACGATCTCCGCCTGCTGACGCCTGCGCTGCCTTTCATTGCGACGATGCAGGGGACGGGCAAACTCCACGCGGCGGTCGAAGAGCAGTACCTGACGGAGCATCTCGTCCGCTCCTCGCGCTTCGATGTGCTGATTCAGTTTGGCAATCCGCATCCTGAGTACGGCGGCATCTTCGGTACGCAGACGCCGAAGATGAGTGGCAGGGCGCTGGTTGCGGAGCTTGCGCCGGACGAGTTCATCATCATCGGCTTCGACGCGCGTGCGGACTTCCGGCCACTGGTCGGCGCGAAGGATCAGAGCGCCCAATTCCTGCGGGCTGAGGAAGGGACCTTCGTGGATGGGCAGTGGAAGACGACCCACCTTCTGAACGGCGATGAAACCTTCTTCGGCATTCGTCTGCCTGCGGAGGGCAAGATGATTCGCGTGAAGCTTATGTCGTACTAACGTTCTTCAACGGTCCCTCGTGCATAATTTGAGTAGAGTCTGCATGCGCCCCGTAGTCGCTATGGAGTGTCGGCACATCGTATTCAGAAGCAGAGACGAGGTCGTTGGACACACCTGAGATCACTCCCGAAGTAATACCTCTACCCTCAGCCGGGGGCTTTGGCCCGCTGCGCATCGCGCTCTTCCGCGACCGGTGGATCGCCTCGACCATCTCCAGTGTGGGTACGTGGATGCAGGATACGGCGGGCACGTGGCTGATGACCTCGCTCACGTCGTCGCCCCTGCTGATTGCCCTGATGCAGACGGCGGCGAGTCTGCCCGTGCTCTTCCTTGGACTGTTGGCGGGTGCGACTGCGGACGTATTCGACCGGAGAAAGCTGCTGATCTTCTGGCAGGTCTGGATGCTGGCCTCGGTCGCCATCCTGGCCGTGCTGACCTTCTTCGGACACATCTCGCCCTGGGCACTGCTGGCGTTCACCTTTCTGCTGAACATCGGCTCCGCGATGAACAACCCAGCGTGGCAGGCGATCGTCCCGGAGCTGATCCCACGCGAACTGATTCCAGACGCCGTGTCGCTCAGCTCGGCGAGCAACAATCTTGCGCGTGCGGTGGGCCCGGCGCTCGGCGGCCTGATGGTCGCTGCCTTCAAGAAGACGGACAACGGTGCAGGTGCCGTCTTCTTCCTCAACGCCATCTCGTTTGGCGCGGTGATCTGGGTGTTGGTGAACTGGAAGCGCATTCCGCTCTTCAAGAGCACGCTGCCGGCAGAACGTATGGCCGGGTCGATGCGGGCGGGGCTGCGCTACATTCGCTATGCTCCGGATATTCAGGCTTCCCTGCTGCGAGCGTTTGTCTTTACGTTCTTCGTCTCGGCGGTGTGGTCGCTGCTGGCGGTCGTGGCCCAGCGCGATCTGCACCAGGGTGCGATGGGATACGGCATCCTGAACGGCAGCATGGGGCTGGGCGCCGTGATCGCCGCGAGTACGCTCCATCGGCTGCGCAGCCGCTTCAGCGCGGATTCAATCATCGCGGCTTCGACCGGCGTGTACATCGTCACGCTGCTGATCCTTGCGTTCATCAAACTGCCCGCGATCATCATCGCGACGTTGATCGTGGCAGGTTTCGCGTGGACGAGCACCATGGCGACGCTCAACACATCGGTGCAACTCTCAGTACCAGCATGGGTGCAGGCTCGCGTGCTCGGAGCGTACCTGATGACCTTCCAAGGCGGGCTTGCTCTCGGCAGTGTTTTGTGGGGATATATCGCCGAGCACACTTCGACGACCAAGGCGCTGGTCACCGCCGCTGTCGGTCTCTCGATCAGCTACCCGCTAGCGCGGCGCTTCCACATCCTGCGTGGGGCCAGGCCGGACTTTACGCCGTACCAGTGGAAGCGCCCTGCGCCACAGTTTGTGCTGGACTATCTGGACTCTGAACCAACGGCAGGACCGGTGCGGATCTCGATCACCTACCGGGTCCCGCTGGAGAACTATCCGGCGTTCACGAGGGCGATCCACCAGATGCGCGGCGTACGGTTGCGGGACGGAGCGATTCGTTGGGGAGTCTTCCGCGACGTGAACGAGCCGGAGAACCTGAACGAGACGTTCGTGATGGAGTCGTGGCTGGACTACCTGCGCTCCCGCGAACGCGTTACTGCGAGCGATGCCCTGATTCGAGAAGGCGTGTGGGCGCTCCATCGAGCGGACACACCGCCGATTACGACTCACCAGATCTATGCGAAAGAGATTACGGAGCCCGGCTCCTCCAGCTAGGAGCCGGGCTGCCGATTAGCCGTGCAGCGCGCCGAGCGCGAGATTGATCAGGGTCTTCTCTTCCATCTCATGCGCCTTGGCGGAACCAGTCGCCGGGCTGGCACTGGCGGTTCGCTTGACGCTTGTCAGCGCGCGGTCGCCAACCATGCGGCGGAGGAGCGGCATGACAAAGGTATGCGCTCCCATGTTGGCCGGCTCCTCCTGGACCCAGACGATCTCGGGTGCATCGGGATGCTGGTCGAGCGCGGCTTGCAACTCCTGCTCGGGCCAGGGATAGAGCTGTTCGACGAAGATGATGCCCACGCTCATGTCGTTGCGCTTGGCACGTTCCACGCGGAGGTTATGGCCGATCTTGCCGCTGCAGACAAGCAGCCGACGCGGGTTGGTCACATCGTTATCCGGCAGTACATTCTCGAACTGCGGCTTCGCCAGTTCGGCGAGGGTCGAGGCAGCATCGGGGTGACGCAGCATGCTCTTCGGCGTGAAGACGATGAGCGGCTTGCGCCAAGAGCGCATTGCCTGTCGTCGCAGCAGGTGGAAGTATTGTGAGGCGTTCGACGGCTGCGCGATGACCATGTTGTCGTGAGCGGCAAGCTGCAGGAAGCGCTCCATGCGAGCGGAAGAATGCTCGGGGCCCTGGCCATCGTAGCCATGGGGCAGGAGCATCACGAGGCCGGAGAGCAGGCCCCATTTCGCCTCGCCGGACGAAATGAACTGATCGATGATGATCTGCGCGCCGTTGACGAAGTCGCCGAACTGCGCCTCCCAAAGCACGAGTGCCTCGGGGTAGTCGCGTGAGTAGCCGTACTCATAGCCGAGCGCCGCTGCTTCGGATAGCAGCGAGTTATGCACCTCAAAGCGAGCCTGCGTTGGGGTCAGGTGCTCAAGCGGCGTATACCGGACCTCAGTCTCCATGTCGACGAGAACGGAATGGCGCTGGTTGAACGTACCGCGCTGCGTATCCTGGCCGGTGAGCCGTACCGGGGTTCCTTGGGTCAGCAGCGATGCGTAGGCGAGCAGTTCGGCTGAGCCATAGTCGAAGGCGCGCTTGCCTTCTGCCATCTCCACGCGCTGCTCGTAGAGCTTCTGCACCTTGGGATGAATGTGGAAGTTGGCCGGATAGCTGGTGAGCTGGCGCGAGAGTTCGAGGACGCGATCGGCAGCGACGCCGGTCATGATCTGAGCGTCCGCCTCGGTCAACTCGCCGCCGCGATAGCTGCTCCAGTAGTCAGGGAGCTGCGCGAGACGCGGCTTGCGCTCCACCTTCGTGGCTGCCTTCTGCTCGTCAAAGAACCCGTTTTGGATCGCCTTCGCTTCCTCGGTCGGGTCGACGCCGATCTGCTCCGCGTAGAGCTGATAGAGCGGTTTGCGATCCTTGATGAGCGCGTAACGACGGGGCTGCGTAACGGTGGGATCGTCCGCCTCGTTGTGGCCGTAGCGCCGGTAGCCGATCAGGTCAATCACCACATCGGAGTGGAAACGCTGACGATACTCGGTGGCGATCTTCGCAATGCGCATCACCGCATCAGGATCTTCCGCGTTCACATGGAAGATCGGGATCGGCAGCCGCTTCGCCATATCGGTCGAGAAGCGAGAGGAGTTCGACTCCTCCGGCAACGCCGTAAAGCCAAGGAGATTATTGACGATGATGTGAATCGTTCCGCCGATGTTGTAGCCGCCGAGCGAGGCCATGTTGAGCGACTCCGCCGTGATGCCCTGGCCTGCAAACGCGGCGTCGCCGTGGATGATGATCGGCAGCACCTTGTTGCGGGAGCCTTCGCCCATGCGAATCTGCTTGGCGCGCGAACGTCCCATGACAACGGGATTGACAGCCTCAAGGTGGCTGGGATTCGAGGCGAGATGGAGAGCGATCGCGCCACCATCGACCGCGTGATATTCGCCGGTTGCGCCGACGTGATACTTCACGTCGCCGCCGCCAAGTGTGCTGCGCGGGTCAACATCCTCAAACTTCGCGAAGATCTCCGATGGGGAACGGCCAATCGTGTTGGTCATAACGCTCAGGCGGCCGCGATGACTCATCGCAATCAATGCCTTCACGACACCCGAAGCCGAGCCAGTCGCCAAAACCTGATCGAGGAATGGGATCAAGACCGTCAGTCCTTCAAGGGAGAAGCGTTTCGTGCCGAGATAGCGCGATTGGATGACCTGCTCGAAGATGTCGGCACGGATAAGCTGCGTCAGGACGTGGGCCTGATCTGGCCGCTGCGTTGGCTGCTCGACCTGCTCCTGGAGCCACTGTCGCTGCTCTGGATTGACGATGTGGGTGAACTCGATGCCAAAGGTTCCGCTGTAGTAGCTGCGCGCCTCGGCGGCGAAATCGCCCTCGGGAACGGCGACAGGAAACGGCTCGGGCGGAAGGTACTGGCCGAGCGGATCAAGCCAGGATTGCAGGTAGCCCCAACGACGAAAGATATCGAAGACATACTCACGTTCGGAGATGCGGTTTTCCAGTGTGGCTGCTGGAGCTGAGCTTGTACGGGGGGAGGTCTTTGTAGCCATTGCTTCCTCGGTTCGAGTAGAAATGTGCGGATGAGCGGTCAATCCGTTCATCTTTTATGCTATTCCCTTCGTAATGAGAACGCTGCGATTTGTGCGGTTATCGATCAATATGTGCGTTCGGCGTTCCCGCGCTGATACTCCTACGTCTGACAGGTATGTCCGGATTCGTTAGATCGCATGGCTATAGTAGGAAGATGAAGCACGTTCTGCGGAATCTCGGCTGCCTGCTTCTACTCGGCTGTGCCGTTTGCCTCGGGCAGGCTGCGGAGCCTACGGATAAGCCCTTGCCCGACATTCCCGCGTTGATGCACGAGGTCGAGATCCATCAGAAGGCCTCGGAGTCGATGGTGAAGGACTATCTCTACCATTCCTTTGCGACTGAGCAGGAACAGGATAGCCACGGCGGCGTCAAAAAGACGGAGACGGAAGAGTCTGACATCTTTTACGTCGCAGGCGCACGTATCCGGCGAGTCACAAAGAAGGATGGCAAAGACCTCAGCCCCGACGAGCAGAAGAAGGAGACGGAGCGGATCGACAAGGAGATCGCCAAGGCCAAGGAGAGGCAGGGCAAACCCACCGACGAGGAGCGCGATGTGGTTACCGTTTCCCGCTTTCTAGAACTCGGCAGCTTCGGCAATGCACGCAGAATCGCTCTCAACGGGCGCGATACGGTCGCCGTCGACTTCACGGGGAATCCAAAGGCCAAGACGCGCAGTCGCTTCGAGGGCGCGATTCGCGAGATGGAGGGTACGGTCTGGGTGGACGAGCAAGATCGCTCCCTGCGCAAGATCCAGGGGCATTTCGTCAATCCATTCAAGGTTGGTGGTGGTCTTCTTGCCGATGTGAAGAAGGATTCGAGCTTTGAGGCGGAGTGGACGAAGGTTAATGGTGAGGTCTGGCTGCCTTCATCCGCCAGCGGCCAGGGTGCGATCCGTGTCCTTCTTTTGTTGAACTTCCACGGCAATCTGCGCGTGGTGAACTCGAACTACCGCAAGTTCAAGGCGACGGCGACGATTTTGCCCGGATTGAGTACGGTCGAGCCTGATCCGCAGACACCTGCACCAGCTACACCGCAGTAAATATGTGGTTAAACATGGAAAGGGACAGCCGAAGCCGTCCCTTCCTGAATCTGGGTGATGCGGTTACAGCCTACAGAGGCTGGATGTCCGAAGCCTGCCAGCCCTTGGGTCCCTTGACCACATTGAACTGAACTGCCTGGCCTTCTTGAAGGCTCTTGAAACCGCTTGAAACGATCGCCGAGTAGTGCGCGAAAACATCCTCGCCGTTCTGACGGCTGATGAAACCAAACCCCTTGGCGTCGTTAAACCACTTTACTGTTCCCTGCTCCATATTGTTAATTCCTTTAGATCAAAATTGACGCTATATCCAAATCGGGGTTCGTACACTACAGCCACTGCAGAAATCCAATCTGTTTCCAACGACAACCTAATGGTAACACGATTGGCAAGGATGCAACCAAAATCGTAGAGTCCCCTATGACTATCTGGGGTTTGTACCGTCGCGGTATCTACGCAGCAACAAAACAGGTGCGGCGTACGTAACGGCGCTCCCCAAGAAGAGCGGTATAAAAGCCGAAAAGACCGGGGCAAATCACGACGTTGAGACATGTCGGCAAGACCACACAACCCTTCACGCGCTTATTTCGCCGATCCTGCGCTCCAAACGGCGAAAAGGGATAGCCGAAGCTATCCCTCTCGCGAACCTGTGGAAAGTTACGCAGCGTTCTGCTTACAGCGGCTGTACGTCTGAGGCCTGCCAGCCTTTGGGACCCTTGACGACATTGAACTGGACAGCCTGACCCTCTTGAAGGCTTTTGAAGCCATTTGAATTGATTGCGGAGTAGTGTACGAACACATCCTCACCATTCTGACGACTAATGAAGCCAAACCCCTTGGCATCGTTGAACCACTTCACTGTTCCCTGTTCCATGTCGCGTCCCTTGCCACTGATGAATTTACCGCCCGTATTCAAATCGAATCCGCAGAATCCTTGAAAAATCCGACGTTGACTCAAACGATGTGGAGAGGTTAGCACGACATTGGAAAGAAATTAAGAAAAAACTAAAGTACCCGACCATACAAAGCTTCGTGAATCGAAGAAAATTACCGCTATCCCTGGAGGTGGGAACGAACGATCTCTTCAGCAGCAGCCAGAACCTCGTCCAGCGACATCGCCGTCGAGTCAAGGATAATGGCATCTTCTGCAGGTTGCAGCGGAGACTCCGCACGTGTGCGGTCGCGATGGTCCCGCTCCTTCAACTCCGCGATAATGGCCTGCTCGGCGGATCGCTGCTCTTCTGCGGTCTGCGCGTCGGGAGCCTGGCGCTGGGCACTTTGCCCCGCAGTCATGGGACTTGCTGGAGCAGCTTGCCGGTACCGGCGATTGCCGCGAACCTCGGGAGCCGCATCCAGAAAGATCTTGACCTCGGCGTCCGGGAAGACGGCGGTGCCGATGTCCCTCCCCTCCATCACCACGCCGCCAGCCTGTCCAAGCACGCGCTGCTGCTGCACCATCCAGGCGCGCAGTTGTGGATGAATCGAGATCTGCGAGGCAGCGGAGGTGACATCCTGGTCACGAATCCGGCGGCTTACGTCCATGCCATCGAGGCGGACGCGATTGCCATCAAGCTGCGGTTCGAGCGTGATGCGGGTGTTTGAAGCCAGGGTCAGCAGCGGCGCCTCTTCGTCGAAGGCGAAGTCGTTCTCGATCGCCTTGAGCGCGAGGGCGCGGTACATCGCTCCCGTCTCGAGGTTCAGGAAGCCGAAGCGTCGAGCGAGATGAGCCGCGAGCGTCGACTTGCCTGCGCCGGCCGGTCCATCGATGGCGATGACCGGCCGCTGGCGCTTCGGAGCTGCTGACGATGCTGGAGCGTCGAGCGTCATCCCTTGGACTCACCTTCCTCGGGGCGATACTTCCGCGCGGGAGGCCGATTGCCAAAGGGCTTCGCGTTGTTTTTGAACTTGTCGAAGGTTCCCGCTGGCTTGCCGCCCGGGCCGGACTTGCTGAACGGCTTCTTGCCTGCAAAGCCGCCGCTCGACTTACCGGCATAGCCGCCACCGGCTGGTTTCCCAGCATAACCGCCGCTAGGCTTACCGGCATAGCCACCGCCGGACTTGCCGGCGTAGCCGCCAGATCCCTCGGGACGGGATGGACGATCTCCACCGAACGATGGGCGTGCAGGGCGATCTCCGCCGAAGGAAGGTCGAGACGGACGATCGCCGCGGGGTGCGTCGAACTTGCGGAACGGTGGCCCGTCGGTACGGGCGCGACGATCGGGGCTGCCGCCGGAGCGCTCTCCGCCAAAGCGGGGTGCGCCACCCTCGCGAGGCGTGAACGGCTTACGCTCGCCGCCGAAGCCGCCGCCCTGCGGACGTGCGCTGAAGGAGCCGGGCTTGCGCGGTCCGCCAAACGATGGTCGATCGCCCGAAGGACGTGGACTGAACTCGCGGCGTGGTGGTCGAGAATCGCCACCTTCCTGATTGGGGCGCGGCGCAAAGTCGCGGCGCGGCGGACGGGAGTCGCTGCCGAAGTCACGGCGTGGAGGACGGCTGTCGCCGAAGTCGCGACGAGGTGGCCGGCTGTCATTGGAATCGCGGCTGAACGATGGCTTGCCTGCGTAGCCACCGCTGCGGGGGCGATCGCCGCCAGCCGAAGGGCTGAAGGTTCTGCGCGGTGGGCGCGAGTCGCCGGAGGCTCCATCGGGACGCGGCGTGAACTCTCGGCGCGGCGGACGGCTGTCTCCACCGTCGCGGCTGCGGCCTGCGAATCCACCACCCGCCGGACGGCTGCCACGATCCCCACCGAAGCTGGGACGGGCTCCGAACGCTGGCTTGCGGCCGTATGCGGGACGATCTCCGCCACGGTCGCCACGGTCAAAGCGCGGCTTCGGCGAATCAAAGCGCGGCGTGGACTGCTCACCAGCCTGCTCTGCTCCTTCAGCAGAACCCTCTGCGGCGGCGGGACGCGGTGCACGCTCCTCCCATGGTTTGCTGAAGCTGGGCTTGCTGAAGCCAGGTTTACCAAAGCTCGGCTTGCGCGGACCTGGTCCGGAATCGCTCTTGAACGGGCGGCGTTCGCGGTCGCCGCTTGATGCGGGACGCGAGCCAAACACGGGCTTGCTGACGTAGCCCGTTCCGATCTTGCGTGGCTTAGCGACGAACTTGCTGATACGCGGAGCGCCTTCGACGGGCTCGCCATCGGCAGTCGCTTCGCCGGAAGCGTCATCCGAGATCCCCTCGGCGGCATCGGTGTCGATCACGACGCTGCCCTCCGGGATGAGGAAGGCAGGAAGTTCGCCCGCAACATGGAGGACGGTCTTGCCTTCAATCGCAATCGTCTCCAGCTGGCGTGCGGACATGAGCGCGTGGACGACGTCGCGGATGCGGCTACGGGCGGCGAGCGGCGAGAGGAAGGTCTCGATCTCCTCCTCCGTCGCGACGATGGCCGTATTGAGGTAGAGGCTGATCAACGCAGAGAGAGCGCTGGGCTGACCGGCGTTCGAGCCAGCCTTCATCAGCTTGGTGAATCGTGCGGTCGTCAGCTCCCAGAGGGTGGCGGCGCCGTCGGGCTGCGGGATCGGCAGCACGCGGAGATGCACCCAAAGCTCGTTCAGGGCGCGAAGCACCGCCGACTCCGTAACCTCTTTGCCAAGCTGCGTTGCAAGATCGTAGGCGCTCAGGGTGACGCGCTCGCCGAGCAGGGTGTACGTCGCCAGTGCGAGTGGGGAGACCTTTACTGCGCCGCTGGTCGTGGGTGGCAGCTTCCAGGCTTTGTCGCCGCGCAGGGTGAAGATGTAGGAGAAGACTGCTGCAGAGGCGATGAAGTCAGGCGTCTCGCCGGGGGTGCCAAGCAGGTTCAACGGCACCGCGATGCCTTCGCTGATCATACGGGCGAGCAGTGATTTAGCCTGCTCGGTATCGGCCAGAACGGGATTCTCGTTCGGCGCTCCGATCACGGCTTCGACCAATGTTGGTGCGGGTGCGGGAAGCTGCTGCGAACGCGAGGAGAAGAGGACCAGGCCGGTCACATTGATCCAGCTTCGCAGGTTCTCAAAGGTAAGAAGGGCTTCACCCTGCTGGTGCCACTGAAGGAGTCGGGAGGTGGCGAGTTGTTCAGCCGTGGGGAGGTTCGTGCTCGAAGTGCTCAAGGGGTGGTGCCTTCCTGCTGGGCGCTTCTGTGCTGAAGCAAGCGCGGAACAGCAATCCTTCGCCGGGGCTGGGGATGTATTCAAATTTTCAAGGGACGAGCGCTGAACCAGGTTCGCACCGCCAGGCTTCTGGCTAGATTCTCTGGAACGCTTTCTGTACGTCCTTATAAGAATACCGCAAAGCGATGGGTCTGCCGTGCGGACAGCTCGTTGGGTGCTCCGTCTTCGCCAGTTCGGCGAGCAGCCAGTCGATCTTCACCGAGTCAAGCGGCGTATTAATCTTGATAGCTGCATGGCAGGCGATACTGGCGGCGATGCGGCGGCGGCGCGTTTCGGCGTTTTCCGTCTGCTGTTCGCGCTCGGGTACGCCGAGGACTTCTTCCAGCATCCGCTCCAGTTCCCTGCCCTCGAGACCTACCGGCGCAGCCTTGATCGCCAGGGTGCGCGGACCAAACGGCTCGGCCTCGAAGCCGTTCAGATCGAGTTCATGGGCAAGCTCGGCAAAGCGGATCAATTGCGCGGGCAGCAGGTCGATCAACACCGGCATGAGGAGGCGCTGCCGCTGCACCTTCTCGGTCTCGCGCTCGCGGAGGATCTTCTCAAAGAGCACCCGCTCGTGGGCGACATGCTGGTCGACGATCCACAGGCCTTCGTCGTTGACGGCGAGGATAAACGAATCGCGAAGCTGGCCGAGGGGTTTCAGCGTGGCAAGGGCGTTCAAGGTGGGACCAGGGTCGGCCTCTGTCTCATAGCCCACAGGGATGCTCGCGCCGGAGAAGTCGAGGCGGCCCGGCGACTCGGGAACGACGGGTGGCGCGAGCGTGAACGGCTCCGCATCGTTGAACGTCGGGTCGTTCTCGGACTGCGGCCGCGGCGTAAAGACAGGCGGGTCGGGCGCGCCGGGCATTGGGCTCACATCGAGCAGCAGCGAGCTATGCGCCGTATTCTGCTGCGGATTGAGCGCCATCGTGAAGCTCGTCGCCGGTCGCGCCGCCATCAGGGTCGTGCGAACGGTGTCGCGGATAAAGTCGTGAACGAAGCTTGGCTGGCGGAAGCGCACCTCGGTCTTCGCCGGATGGACATTGACGTCAACCTCCTGCGGCGGCATCTCGAGGAAGAGCAAGACGACCGGGAAGCTCGTCGGCGGAATGACGTTGCGGTAGGCCTCGATGAGCGCATGGATAACAAGGCGGTCGCGAATCAGCCGGTTATTCACAAACACATACACCGAGTTGCGATTCAGCTTCTGCAACTCGGGCTTCGAGACGAAGCCGCTGATGCGGATGTAGCCCGGATCGGGCGGCGCGTAGTCAGACTCGCGCTTCCACGGCGGCGGCTCCGGCAGTCCCGCACGGGCGAAGTCCATCTCGGAGGCGGTAGGAATCATCAGCGTGGAGGTATCGCGACCGAAGATCTGGAAGAGCCTGTCCCCCGCATTCGCAACCGATGGCGCAACCAGCAGGGCCTGTGTGGCCGAATGCAGTTCGATGTGCTTCGTGGGATGCGCCAGCGCGTAGTGAGTTACCAGCGCGGCGATGTGCGAAAGCTCTGTCTGCTCGGTCTTGAGGAACTTGCGCCGAGCCGGGGTGTTGAAGAACAAGTCGCGAATCTCGATGGTCGTGCCATGCGGCATACCCGCATCCTCGACGCGCAGGATGTTGCCACCGGCAATCTCGATCTCGGTGCCGGAATCGTCCTGCTCCGCGCGGGTGTGGAGATGCACGCGAGCAACTGAGGCGATGGACGGCAGCGCCTCGCCGCGAAAGCCAAGCGTCGCAATCGAAAGCAGATCGTCCGAGGTGCGAAGCTTCGAGGTGGCGTGTCGCTCGAAGGCGAGCAGCGCGTCGTCGCGGACCATGCCGTGGCCGTTATCGATGATCCGGATGAGCTTGCGGCCACCCGCTTCGATCTCGATCCGAATGCGGGTGGCACCGGCGTCAATCGAGTTCTCAAGCAGCTCTTTGACGACCGACGCAGGCCGTTCGACCACCTCGCCCGCGGCAATCTGGTTCGCCACCTGGTCGGAGAGGATGCGGATACGGCCCATCGTTCGATTGTAACGAGGACGACCGCGGTCTTCCTAAAACTTGATCCCCGCCGCTTTGTAGATCGTCTGAATATGCCGCATATCCCGCAACCCCTCTTCGCCGGACGGGCCGACGGGCGTGTTATTCAGGATGCAGCCTGAGAAGTGGTCAGCCTCGCGAGCAAATTGGGCGGGGTCCTTCTCCTGCTCAAGAAGATCGATGACCGTTGGCGGACCCTGTGCTCCACGAACGCGGCCAGTCAGATGGATGCCCTCATAGCCGAAGGCGGGTTCGACGTTGAGCGTGCCCTTCGAGCCGTGGATGCGGTAGTAGCCTTCCATGTTGGCGCCGTACGTCGTGTTGCAGCTTGCGAGGACGCCTGAAGGAAACTTCATCGTCCACGAGACATTCTCTTCGACATCGTTGAAGCGGCCGTCGTGGTCGATGGTGGAGGCATTGGCAGCGATGACGGTGGGCTCTTCGCCAAGCATGAAGCGGCAGGCGTTGAGCGAGTAGATGCCGACATCCATCAGCGGGCCACCACCGGCGAGCTTGCCATTGGTGCGCCAGTCCGGACCGATGTTGAAACCGTTCGC
The DNA here is from genome assembly GCF_025685605.1 of Granulicella arctica. NCBI lineage: Bacteria > Pseudomonadati > Acidobacteriota > Terriglobia > Terriglobales > Acidobacteriaceae > Granulicella > Granulicella arctica. The sequence continues at coordinate 3,387,214 of NZ_JAGTUT010000001.1, read as the reverse complement.
GCTCTCGATGGCCTGGACCGCGCCGATGGTGCCGTTGCGGATGAACTCGCGGGCGCGAAGTGTCGTCGGCTCAAGCTGGCATCGGTACGCGATCATCAGCTTGCGATTGGCCTTCTTGCAGGCCGCGATCATGGCCTCGGAGTCGGCCACGCTGGTCGCCATGGGCTTCTCGCAGAGGACGTGCTTGCCCGCCTGCGCAGACCGGATGGTGTACTCGGCGTGCATGCTGTTGGGCAGCGCAATATAAACCGCGTCAACGTTCGGATTGTCGCGAATGCGGTCGAAGTTCTCGTAGGTATAGATGGAGCTGTCGGGAATGTTGTACTCAGCCGCATGCTGCTTCGCCTTGTCGGGATGACCGCTGACGAACGCCGTCACCTCGGACATGGCCGACATCTTCGTGCCGGGCATAAAGTGCTGGAGCGAGATGCGTCCGAGACCGATGATGGCGTAACGAATCTTCTTTGGCGCGGCAGCCTGAGCAATGGCACGGGGCACGGTTGCAAAAGCGGCGGAAGCGGCGGCAAGACGACCGAAGTCTCTACGGGTCAGATCTCTGCGGGTCAGGGACATGAAACTCTCCTTGGGCTGGCAGGAGTACGATGCCATCCCACGCGGGCAGAGTCAAGGCGAGCCTCCCGACGCAGGCTGAACCGGCTAGCCGTTTACCCCTAACGGACGTGTTCAGGACGTACGCCCAGGCCGATGAAGCGTGCCGTCAATCGATGAAACAGTTGGCTGCGGCTGAGCATGCGGAGTACCAGGGGAGCCCGGAGCGGGCCAGGTCGTCCCAGGTAACTCTTCAAAAATCCATGGATGGTGGTCTGAAAGGTCTGGGTGATGCGCGTCGGCAGTTGGCGGCGATGCTGGACGTGGGCGAGCGAGTGCTCGGTGATCGGGCTGCCGCGCTCCTGCGCTGAGCGAAGCACCGGAGCCAGGATGCGCGCCGCAGCCACCGCATCCTGAATGGCCAGGTTGATCCCGATGCCGCCGACCGGGGACATCGCGTGGGCGGCATCACCAATGCAGAGCAAGCCCGGAATGTGCCAGCGGCGCAGGCGATTGACCTGCACCGGGAGAAGGGACACCTCGTCCCACGACTGGATCTCTTCGGCGCGGGATCTGCCGTCCGGGCCTGGCGCACCGAGGAACGGGACAAGGCTGACTAGATGCTGGCGAAACTTCTCTAAGCCAGCGGGCTTGATCGATGTCTCGAAGCTGTCCTTCGCAATGAGGTAACCGCACTGAAAATAATCCTTCCGATTAATCATGACGATCATGCGACCATAGTTCAGGTTACCCAGCGCAGTCTCTGGATCGCTATCTCTGCGTGAGAGTCGCAGCCAGAGAACATCGATGGGCGCACCATGCTCAATGCGCTGCAGGTCAGCAGAATCAGTCGTAATCGCGTGCCGGCCATCACATCCAACCGTGAGCGCGGCGTGAACCTCGGTCGTACCCGTATCGCCTTCAACATAGGCACCGAGGATCCGGCCTGTCTTCTGGTCCTTCATCAGCCCTGCAACCTTATGCTCCATGAGGATGCGGGCGTTTCGGTACTTTCGCACCTCCGCAGACAGGAAATCGAGGAGGTCCCATTGAGGCATCAGCGCGATCAGGTTGGTTGGTGACGGCAGCGTCGTAAAGTCTGCGATGAGGTAATTACAACCGCCAAGCGAGGCGACCGCATGATCGAACTGCTGATGCGGAACCTTCAGGAGCGCGTCAAGCAGGCCAAGTTCCTGCATGACGCGAAGGGTCGCACCATGGATGGTGTCCCCACGAAAGTCCCGATTGAAGTCCTTATGCTTCTCAAGCACGGTTACATCAATGCCCTGACGAGCGAGAAGCAGCGCCATGACGATGCCTGCAGGTCCGCCGCCAACGATGCAGACCGTGCTGTGGAGAGCTTCATTCATAGGGAACTTTCACGCTGAGACTTCATCGCCACTGAAGTAAACCAAATTTCTGATGGTCGGACAAGCCTTGGCCGCGTCGCAAAGCACATGGCTATAGGTAGGTCACGCACGATGGATCGTGCCGCCTCCTGTCACACGCGGCGTCCGGTAGCTTAGGTCGGCATGATGCGGACTTGGGTGGAGCACCTTCGAAGGCCGTCCACTCTCGCGCATGCGCCGGTCGGCTTCGAGCCACGCGGGAAGGGTGCTGTCCGGCTGGTCCCAGTGCGCCACGGAGGCCTCGTCGCACCACTCCAGCAGATGGCGCATCGCCTCCTTGTGAGAGCCCGAGACTATGTAGGCACGCATGCTCTCCTGACTCTCCCAGGCGGTCAGCGTCCAGAAGGTCCAGCTTCGATCTGGCAGCAACGCACCGACAAGAAAGCCGGGTGCCTTCTTCACCTGCCGGAGCGAGGCCAGCGTGTGCACAACAAAGCGGGGCAGGAACCGGATCGACCGAATCCTCAGACGCGTCAGGCTAACAAAGGCCATCCTTCACTCCGACAGCACGTTTCATCGTCAGGAGTGGGATGCGCATCATCTGCGAAAGTTTAGCTGGTCGCGGGCTTGGTCTTGCCGATCTCTGCCTCGCGGTCGCCGACCATGTGGAGGCGCATGAAGTTGGTCGCGCCGGAGCGGGTACGCGTTCCAGCCACGATCCCGAGCACCTGGCTCTGGCGAACATAGCCAAGCTTCTCGAGAATCGTCTCGGCCATGCCGACGAGCATGTCCGTATCGTCGAAACGGTCGCAGAGGATGGGATACGTTCCCCAGAGCAGCATCGACCGATTGATGACCTTCTCGAACGGAGAAAGCGCATAGATCGGCGGCGACGGACGGTACTTTGAGAGCAACCGCGCGGTGCCGCCGGTCTCTGTAAAGATGGCGATAGCCGCGACGTCGAGATCATCTGCAGCATGAGCCATGCACTCGCAGATCGTCTCGGCGACCGACAGGCTGACGCTGCGCGGACGCGGCTCGCCGGGCTGCGGATCGGTGCGCATCTGGTGCTCCGTCTCCACCACAATCTTCGCCATCATCGCAACGGCGTGGACGGGGTACTTGCCCGCGGCTGATTCAGCCGAGAGCATCACGGAGTCTGATCCGTCATAGATCGCGTTCGCCACGTCTGAGACCTCGGCGCGTGTAGGCCGCGGATTGTCGATCATCGACTCAAGCATCTGCGTCGCCGTAATAACCGGCTTACGGTACTCCGCTGCACGGCGAATGATGTGCTTCTGGATCGCCGGTACCTTCTCGGGCGGAACCTCCACGCCGAGATCGCCGCGCGCAACCATGATGCCATCCGCAACTTCAAGGATCGAATCAAGATGCTCAATCGCCTGCGGCTTCTCCAGCTTCGCAATCACCCAGGCATCGGAGTTCAGCGCAGCCAGCCTCTGCTTGACGTGGCGCACATCGTCAGCGGTGCGGACGAACGAGACAGCGACCGTATCGACATTCTGGCCGATCGCAAAGATCAGATCGATCTCATCCTTCTCAGTAAGTGAGGGAACGTTTACGGCGATACCCGGAAGGTTGATGCCCTTCTTCTCGCCCAGCATGCCGCCATTGATGATGTCGCAGATCACGTCGCCGGAGGCGGTGCACTCAACCACGCTCAGCTCAATCAGACCATCCGAGAGCAGGATGCGCGAGCCCGGAACAAGGTTCTCGGCGAGCGTCGTAAAGCTGGTGCCGACGAACTCCGCCGTGCCGTTATCGACCTCACGCGGTACGATCGTGATCCGGTGGCCAGCCGTCAGTAGAACAGGCTTGCCATCGACGAGCTTGCTGGTGCGGATCTTCGGACCCTGCAGGTCGGCGAGGATGCAGATCGGCTTGCCCTCTTCGCGCGCAACCTTGCGCACCATGGCGATCAGCTCGGCCTTCTGCTCGTGCGAG